>PABI01000105.1 GCA_002699125.1 Anaerolineaceae bacterium | reverse complement strand
TATTGGGCCAGCCTTCTTAATAGCCCTATATATGGCGGTTATCAAATCTCGAAAAGTACCCATTTTATTGTCGAAAGATAAGTTATAGGTAGATTACTCGGGTTGGACGATGCAATATCAATTTGCTTTATTGAAGTCGGATGAACAAAATTGATGTTTAGTGGCTTTTCATAATCTTCGGATTTAATAGCCATTCGTCCAGCATTTGAAAATCTCAAAGCAAAAATTGATAAATTGTCGACAGGTACTCCATCAAAATAGACGTCAATTTTTCCTTCATACCCTTTATAAACATGAACGCTAAATAATGGAGCATCAACTAAAATCTCAACCTTAAGATTTTTCTTGGGAACAAATATTCCTGATCGGTACTCAACAAAAAGGAGTATAAGACCGATAGCGAATGGAATGATGACAACCCAAAACCAATTGTCCAAAACAAATTTCCTCCACGCTGATAAGAAATACTATCATTTTGATTTAAACGCGAATCCTAGGAAGCTGTGACGCTTTTCACTCTCCCACTTCCTGCAAATAACGGTACAACACGCCCATCACCGTGGCGGGTTCGGCGTCGCGCTCTTTGTTGTAACTGCGGGTGGCGCGGCTGCGGCTGAGCTGCAAGAAGCGGCGGGCGCGGGTGATGCCTACGTACAGCAGGCGCAGCCGCTCGGCAATGATGTCGATATGGGCCGATTCGGTGGCGGAACGGCCGTCATAAATCCCCGCATCTCCCTCCATCAAATAACGTAACTGGGCCACCACTTCGGCCGTGGGATCGCCGCCCAAAATGTCGCTGACGCCCAGGAAGTAGGAGTCTAAATTGCTGGGAATCCAGTAGCCGTCCACGCCAATCATAAACACCGCGTCCCACTCCAGCCCCTTGGCGCTGTGCTGCGTGGTGAGCGTGACGCGCCCCGGCACCGGCTCGTAGCCAAAATCGGTGGGGCTGCTGAGGGGCAGGCTGCGCCGCCCGCTGACGATGTTGCCCAGCTCGGCGACCAGCTCCGGCAGCCGCCAATCCGGCTGGCTGTCGCGCCACTGGCGCAGCAGGGTGGCGATCTGGTAGGCGATGGCCAGGTCGCCTTCGTGCACGTCACCCCAGGCAAACAGTTCATCCCCCAGGGCTAAAGCGAGGTCGTCGATGGGTAACGGCCGTAACGCCAGCAATCCCTGCAAAAAGGCCGCAAATCGGGCCGCCACCTGGGTTTGTGTTTCCGTCGCCACCCCAGCGGGCAGCGCCTGGGCTGCGCCATTGTCGTCGTGGGGGTAGAGCAGCGCTTCTGGCTGGTGGACGCTGCGCAGGAGGGTGTGGAACTGCTCCAATTCCTCATCCGGCAGCAGGGCGGCGGGATGCCCCAGGGCGTGCAGGCTGGCGTGCGCCGCGGTGATGGCTTTGGTGTCCAGCGGATCGGCCAGGACGGTGAGGACGGCGTGCATGGCGGCGGCGATTTCGCGCTCGCGGGTGCCGCCGCGCAGCAGGTTGTCGTAGTCGGCGTCCAGCTCGTCCAGGTGTTCGGCGATCTGGTGGCCCAGGTTATTGGTGGGCACCAGGATGGCGACGGTATGGTCGGGTCGCTTTTGCGTATAGCGAACAGAGAGTTTGGCCACCTGGGGCAGCTCTTCATCCTCGCGGTGCTTGTAGACGCGAATGCGAATGTCCGCTTCGCTGTCCGGCGGGTTGGGCTGGGCATCGCCGGGCGGCGTGGGTTCGATGTCCTGGCGGCGGAAGGTGTTGGTTTGCACTTCGGGCACGGGGTGTTTGTCCATGACCCAATGCAGCAGCGTGTTGGCCGCACCCATGATGAGCGGGGCGCAGCGGCCGCTGTTGGGCAGGGGGCGCGAGAGTACGTCGGGCCGGTCGGCGAAGGCGTTGAAGAAGCGGGGGTGGGCGGCGGTGAAGGTGCTGGTGATCGCCTGGTTGGGATCGCCGACGCGTACCCAGTTGCCGTTTTCGCCTGTCAATCGACTAATCAGGGCTTCTTGCAGCGGCACGCTGTCCTGCGCTTCGTCCTCCAACACGTAGGGCCAGCGCCGGCGCAGCTGCTCGGCCAGCCCGGCGCGCTGGTCCAGCAGTTCCACCGCCTGCCAGATGAGGTCGTCAAAGTCCAGCGATCCCTGCCGATCGAGGATGGTTTGGTAACGGCTGTAAATCCCGCACATCATCCACAGCAGCGGCGCTTCAGTGATTGGCAGCATGTCTTCACTCTCTTGAAAATTGCCACTTTCCAGCTTTTGCATAATTTGCTCGGGCCGGTATCGTTCATTCTTTGCCGCCCGAATAAACGCTTTGGCCATTTTTTGCGTTACGTCACGCCAGCGGGCGCGGGTTTGCGGTGAATCGTCGGGCAGAAACTGGCTCCATTCGCCGGGATGGGCTTCGATCCAGCCATCAACGGCGCGTGCCAGAAAATGCGTGCCCTGGCCTTCGTCCAAAACCACCGGACCGCTCTCTTCGCCCAATCCGCTGTTGGCGGTGCGCACAATCTCTAATGCCAGGCTGTGCAGCGTGCGCACGTCAAAGCCGACAGGCGGCAGTTCTTCGGCTTCCAACCGCTGGCGAATGCGCACTTTAAAGGTATCGACGCTGGAATTGAGGTAGGTGACGATGAGGATTTGCTGCTGGTTGGGGTCGATACGGCCGTTCCCAATCAACTTCGCCGCGAGGAGAGAGAGGGTGAAGGTTTTGCCACTTCCTGGGACAGCGCTGATGGCGAGACGGCCGTTTTCGTACTCTAAAATCTTTTCCTGGGCTGGTCTTAACTGGAGGTCATTCATCCCGCTATTTTAGCTGATTTTCGATTGTAGCCGAAAATGCCAAGTGGAGCCTGAGTCTAACGAAGCGAGGCCTGAGCCTGTCGAAGGCCGGCCTTCGACAGGCTCAGGCCTCGTCTGGTGCCAACAATTTTGCCAGTGCATAGCGCTTACCGGTTTACAAAGGGCAGATAGATTTCCAGGCCGATGGCTTGCTGGGCCATGACGGTGGGGGTGGAACGGCCGTTATCTTCCCACAACTCATACAAAATCTGGCCGTTGCTGGCGGGATCGCCAAAGAAGGGGCTCTCATCGCGCAAAAATTCTACGTATTCTTGCGAGGCCACCTGGTGCAGCAGTCGCACAATCACCACCTCCGGCTCGGCAGGCAGGGTGTAGCTGACCGTGTCCCAATACTGCCCGTCGGCGTAGCGGGTGGGGTCGGGCGAGCCGTTGGTGTAGGGTGCAGCGCCGGCGGCTGCAAAATCGGCAAATATGTAGCCGCGCGGCGGGATGCGGTTGTCGTGCAAAATCTCGTTGTTGAGAATGAAGTGGAACGATTCACCCGCCGGCACGCCCAATTGCGCCGCCAAATCAGCCGAGATGCCGTGCTTGGCTTCGTATAGCTGAAGGTCCGCGTCTTCGGTGAGGACGCCGGTGGCCGCATCGTACGCGCCGGAGCTGTAGATGAGCATGCCGTCGGCGTCATAGGCTGCCACTTGCAGCCACATGCGCCGCCCTTCAATGTAGCCGGTAGGCAGCTTGTGGCCGCTGTTGTTGGTAACGGTCACGACGAGCTGCGTGCCTGTCAGGGAGACGTCCAGTTCGGCGGCATTTTGCAGCATGGCCGTGGCCCGATCGATGCCGGCGTTGAGCGCGTCCAGCCGTTCGGCGGCGTACGGTTCGGTGCTGAAGGTGGCGCTAAAGGCGGGATGCTGTGGAATGATTTGCGGCACCCAGTTGTTGGCCCCGGTCAGGTCGTGCAGGGGCAGGTCATCGCGGACGGGGCTGTTGGCCGCATTGCCAAAAAATGCACCGCCGACGCCGGTCACGTCGCGCATGTGGCAATCCTGGCAGGTGGAAACGCTGCTTTTGTTGCCGCCAAACTGGGGCAGCGCAACCCCTTGTGGCGTGTTGAAGTCACTGAGCCGCCATTCGCTGTAGGTGCGCTCGACGGGGAACATGGCGGTGGTGTCGGTGAACGGCTGGTTAACGTCGTTGAGGACGTAGCTTTGACTCGGCTCATCCCAGGTGAGCAGCGGATTGCTAATGTCGTGGCAGCTGCCGCACAGGGCGGCGTCTTGGTGGTAAGGCGATTGGAACGTGTCCAGCGCTGCGGCAGCCGGATTATGCGGATCGAAACCATTGTCGGCGACCACGTCAAAGGGGCCGCGCCGGTGATCGGCCGTATCCACAATGAGGTTGGCGTTACCGGGAATGGTGACCGGGCTGGTGATGGCCGCCAGCACGGTGAGATCGCGTTCGGGATTTTCGCTGCTGGTGATGGGATCAACCAGCCGGTGACATACTTCACACTGAACGCCTTCCTGGTCAACTGCCGTCATCGCTGAGCCATCGACGGTGGCGGAACGGCCTTCCAGCCAACCTTTAGGTAAGTGGCAGCGCAGACAAAACTCCCCGGCAAAGGCGGCATCGGCGTTGGCGATGTCCAGCGCGGCGTAAAAGACGGGATCGCGGCCTGATTGGGCCATCATGCTGCCTGCCCAGCCGGTCCACGGTTCATTTTCGCTGGGTTGGTCCACCTGGCTGCTGTAGCCGGCGTGGCAGCCGATGCAGCTTTCCGGGCTGTCGATGGTGTCGGTAATGTGGTTGGGTTGGGTGCCCGGCTGGAAGAAGTCTAGCATGGTGGTGGTAGAAAGTGTGGGGGTGGGAGCAGGACCACTGGGGCTTAGTACTGGGTGGTTTGGCGGCAGTGCGGCCTGGGCGGTGGGAGTACTGGTTTGTTTAAGTGTGGCAAAAAGGGCGGCGATGACGGCGAGTGTGAGGCTGGTAGAAAAGAAAACGATTAATATTTTACGCATACGATCCCTCTACGATTTGTGATGAGAGTACCCGGATGAGTACGGCCGTATTATAATCCCTTGCGCAAATCATGCGTAAAGGAATTTAACAACATATGAATGATGCCTGGCAAAACGGGAATTCATACGAGCGATTTATGGGTCGCTGGAGTCATTTAGTCGCTCGTGAGTTTTTGAGCTGGCTTGCCGTGCCGCCAAACAGTAGATGGCTAGATGTCGGCTGCGGCACGGGTTCGCTTACCAAACAGATTCTGGAGACAAATCGGCCCCAAAACATCGTTTCCGTTGATCCCTCACCTGAATTTGTTGAATTTGCCCGGCAATCGGTGCCTGATCCGGCCGTGCAGTTTCGGGTTGGTCTGGCTCAATCTTTGGAACTGGAGGCGAATCAGTTTGATGCCGTTGTCTCTGCCCTTGTTTTGAATTTTGTGCCCCAGCCGGAAACGGCCGTGGCCGAAATGTTAAGGGTGGTGAAGCCAGGCGGCGCCATTGGGATTTTTCTGTGGGACTATGCCGAGGGTATGGAAATGTTGCGCTATTTTTGGGATGCCACTGTAGCGCTGGATAAAAAAGCTGAAGCTTTGGATGAGGGCGTTCGGTTTCCGCTTTGCCGCGACGGGCAGCTTGAGTCCCTTGTGCGCCGCTGTGGCTTAAAGCAGATTGAGGCTATACCTATTGAGGTCGTCACGCACTTTCAGGATTTTGCTGATTTTTGGACGCCTTTTCTGGGATACGTGGGGCCGGCGCCTGCTTACGTCATGAGCCTGACGCCAGGAGAGAAACAAAGACTTAAAAATAAAGTTCACAATTCACTGCCAATTAATCAGGATGGCTCAATTTCTCTGGTTGCCAGAGCCTGGGCAGTGAAGGGAATTGCTTGATAGGGAGCATATTCATTGAGAAATCGTAAACATTGGTTCAAATTACTCATTTTGTTTTTGCTGGTTGGCGTGTGGGTGTGGCCGGAAACGGCCGTTCCCGCCGCCACTGCTCAATCGGCCCGTGATCCCCGTTTTGGCGCGGTGGAGTCGTTTTGGGCGCCGGGCGAAGCGGCCGAATTGGGCGTTGGCTGGGAGCGCATCCTCTTTTACTGGAATGAAATCCAGCCCACCGGCCCCAACGATTGGAACACGCTGCATGTCCATGAAGAGTGGCTGGCCGAAGCCAGGGCACAGGGGCGGCAGGTGACGGGCCTGCTCAAAAACACGCCCGTTTGGGCCACGGATGGCGAACCGGCTTCCGGCGTGCCGCGTGGCCTCTATTTGCCCATTGATGATCCGGGTAATTTGTGGGCCAACTACACGCGGCGAGTGGCCTCGTACTACAGCGGCCACGGCGTGCACAACTGGATCATCTGGAATGAGCCGGACATCGCCCCCGACGTGTACGGGCACGAGTTCAGCGGTTCGATGGCCGATTACTATCAGCTGGTCAAAGTGGCTTACATGTCGATCAAGCAGGTGGACCCCAATGCCAAAATTCACCTGGGCGGCATGACTTACTGGCACGATCCCAGCTGGCTGAGCCGTTTCTTGCAAATGGTGGCCGCCGATCCCGACGCCGCAGCCAATAATTATTACTTTGACATCATTTCGCTGCACATCTACTTCCGGCCGGAGACGATTCCGCAAATTGTGGGCAATGCGTTTGCGGCCCAGCAGCAAGCGGGCATCCCGCTGAAGCCAGTGTGGATCAACGAGACCAATGCCCGCCCCAGCACGGACCCGGAATGGCCGGTGCAGGTGCAGGCGTTTGAGCTCGATTTGGAGCAGCAAGCGTGGTATATCACGCAGGCGGTTGCCCTGGGCTTTTACTCGGGAGCAGGACGGATTTCGGTGTACAAGTTAATTGACATAAATATTGCGCCGGGGGATGAGTCGTGGGGGTTGGTACGGCCGTACGACTTCAGCAAACGTCCTGCCTTTTTTGCCTACCAGAACACAATCAAGTATCTGGCCGGGTTTACCTACCCGGTGCAGCGGGAGCAGGCCGGCAACTACACCATTGTGCGCTTTGACCGGCCGCAGGGCACCACGCGGGTGCTGTGGGCGCGCACCGGTCTGAGCGTGACGCTAAACGTGCCGGCTTTGGCCGATGCGGCCGTTCTGGTGGATCCCATCACCGGGGCGGAAACACCTATCACGCCCACCGGCGGCAATTATGAAGTGCGGCTGAACGGGGCGCGCTGCGCCGGCGAATGTTACATGGGTGGTGCACCGGTCTTCCTGGTGGAAGGTGGGACAGATGGTGGGGGTGGCACTGCTGCGCCGCCGGTAGTGGCGGCGGCAAACACGCCAACTCCTGGTGCGACCAGTGCCGGTGGCGAGGACACAGAGACGCCAGACGCAGAAACCGGTGCGGCACAAACCGCAGCGGGCACGCCGATTCCCACCGAACCATCTGGCCCAACCGAAACGCCGTATCCCACGGCCACCAACATGGTGCCGGTGCCTAAACCGTCCAACACGCCGACGGTGACGAGTACGAGCACGGCCGTTCCGCCCACGGACCTCCCGCCGACACCCGATCCCGAAATAGCTGTTGAGGCACCTACGGCAACGGAAGCGGTTGATTTAGCTGCCGGGGATGAGGGGGCGATTGTGGAAGGGGAAACGGCGGTTGCCGAAGTGCCCAATTCTAATTTAGGTGTCTGGCTGCTGGGTGGCGCTGGTATGGCTGCTTTGCTCATAGCCTTCGCCTGGTTCCGCCGCCGTTAGTTTTCGTTTGAAAATAACTGGACGCAGATTTCCCTGATTGGCCTGATTGAAAAGCGATCAAAATCAGGTCAATCAGGTTGATCTGCGTTCTATTCTTTTTACAGGGTGATCAGTTTTACCTGGGTGATGGCCGGAATCTTTTTCAGGGCTTCCAGCACTTCTTTGCCGGGCTGGCTGTCCAGGTTGATGAACGAGAGTGCCTCGCCACCGGGCTTGTCGCGGCCCATGCGCCATTCGGCAATGTTGACCTCGTAAGCGGCCAAAATGGTGCCCACCTGCCCAATGACGCCGTGCACGTCCTTGTTTTGCATCACCAGCACGTGGCCGTCGGGGCGGGCGTCTAGCTTGTAATCATCTACCTGCACAATGCGTGGTTCCACACCGCCGAAGAGCATCCCGGCCAGGGTGCGCTCGCCGCCATCCCAGGTGACGCGACAGGAAATGAGATTAGAGTAATCCAAAGAGCTGGCCGCTTTGGTTTGGGCCACGGTGATGCCATTTTCCTCGGCCAGCAGCGGCGCATTGATGTAGTTAACCTGATCGCTGATTGATTTTTCCAGAATGCCTTTGAGCAGCCCGGCAGCAATTGGCTTAATCAGTTCGTTGACTGTTTCGCCTCGCCCCTCAATTTCAACGCGGCGGATGGCGCCATCGGCCAGATAGCAGTGCAGCCGGCCCAATTTTTCACCCAGCTCCATGTACGGCCGTGTTTCGGCAAAGTCTGGTCCGGCCTGGAAGGGCAAGTTGATGGCGTTGCGGAAATCGGTGCCGCGCAGGGCGTCCAGCACCTGGTCCACAATCTGGGTGGCCACATCCCGCTGCGCTTCCTCGGTGCTGGCCCCCAGGTGGGGCGTGTGCAGCACGTTGGGCAGGCCGATCAGCGGGCTGCTTTCTGGCGGTTCTTTTTGGTAGACGTCGAGTGCGGCCGTTTTAATTTTGCCGTTCTTCAGCCCTTCAGCCAGTGCTTCTTCATCAATCAGCTTGCCGCGTGCCGCGTTGATCAAAATAACGCCCGGCTTCATCTGGCTGATGGTTTGGGCATTGATGATTTTTTCCGTTTCGGGCAGCAAGGCGGTGTGCAGGCTGATGTAGTCGGATTGTGGCAGCAAATCGTCCAGATCGACCAGGGTGACGCCTAAATCTTGCCCGACCTCTTCGGAGACATAGGGATCGTAGGCCAGGATTTCCATGCCAAATGCCTGGGCCCGTTTGGCTACCAGGCGGCCAATCCGGCCAAAGCCGATAATGCCCAACGTTTTGCGGTACAGCTCCGTGCCCACAAATTGGGAACGCTTCCATTCGCCGTCTTTGAGCGAGGCGTGAGACTGTGCTGTGTGGCGGCTGGCAGCCAGCATGAGGGCAATGGCTTGCTCAGCGGTGGCGATGCTGTTGGCCTGCGGCGTGTTCATGACGATGATGCCCCGCATGGTGGCGGTGCGCACATCGACATTGTCCACGCCGATGCCGGCCCGTCCTACCACTTTTAGCTTGGTGCCTGCTTGCAGGATGTCGGCATCGGCCTTGGTGCCGCTGCGAATGATGAGGGCATCATATTCGGGCAGGATGGCCATCAGCTCTTCTTTGCTAAGGCCGGGCTTCATATCGTATTGGGCATCTTTGGCCAGATCGAGCCGATCCAGCCCAGCCTGCCCCAGTTTGTCTGAGATCAATATTTTGTACATAGGTCTCCCTTTGTTTTGGTAATGGGTTGCTGCCATGCGATTTGGGGATTAATGGGAAAGGTGCGAGGGAATTATAGTCCGGCTGTCGCGTGGGTCAAACAGATAATAGCTGATGACATTGCGCTGCTGTTAGCTGCACCAGCGCGCCGCCGGTGAAGCGGGAATCTTCCGTCACTTCGCGCAAGGCAAAGGCGGGCTGTGGTATCGTCATCAGGCTGGCCAGGTCTGGCTGCTCGATTTCGGCCAGGATTAAACCGGCGAGCGGGCCACTGAACTGGTCGATGCTGAATTGGAAACGGCCGTCCACCAACTTATACCGCTTCTTCACCAAAATCTGGGCTGGCAGAGTTTCTAGCAGGGCATAGCTGGCTTCATCCAGGTAAAAATTGGTGATGGTCGTGGCGTAGGCGGTTTGATCATCTGCCTGGTATTTTTGCGTCAGCTTGCGGGCGGTGACCTGCCCGCTGGCATTGGTCATGCGGCGCAGGCGCAGCGGCGTGCCGGTGATGTAGCGGTCTTCGATTACCTGATAATCCTGGCTGTTTTGCAGCGAACCGGGCAGCGTGTCTAAAAGCCACCGTCGTTCCAGTTCAAATTGAGCATATTTGTGAGACATGGGGAAATTCAGGCAATCTGTGTGGTTTAGGACTGGCAGTCCTGATCTCGAATGAGCTTAATCCTATCGAAACCAGGACTGCCAGTCCTAGGTACATTTAAACGCCGCGGAACAGCGGATGATAATAAACCGTGCCGCGTTTGTCTTGCAGCGCGCCGGGCACCAGTTCGGTCACCATAAATGCCTCGTCTGGGGCATTGAACTCGCAGCGCAGACCAAGCGGCGCAGACGGCGTAAAGCCAAAGCGTGGATAGTAATTTGGATGGCCAAGGACAAAAGCCAGTTCGTACCCAGCCTGCAAACAGGCGGCCAGACCGGCCCGGCACAGCTCTGAGCCGATGCCTTTGTTTTGATGATCAGGGGAGACGGCAACAGGGCCAAGGCCTACGGCCGTCCATTCTTCCTCATCGTTTTTAATTGTCATGGGCGAAAATAAAATGTGCCCGACCACCTCATCATCCAGCACAGCCACGAGGGAAATGGTGTCTACTCCACTCTGCTGTAATTTTTGTACCAGCTCCGCTTCGGCTGGACGGTCAAAGGCGGCGGCTTCAACTGCGAATACTTGATCGGCGTCTACGGCCGTTTCTGGGCGAATTTTTAGCGTCATGACGGCAATCATACTGCATTATAGTGAGCAGAACCAAATAATCTTTATTCACCAAGCAGCTGAACGATTAGCTCCCGCTGCCGCGGTCGATTGTCGAAATCAACGTAGATGATTTGCTGCCAGGTGCCCAGGGTGAGACGGCCGTTTACAACCGGCACCGTCAACGAAGGACCCAGCAGCGCGGCCCGCACATGGCTGTGGCCGTTGCCATCGTGCCAGCGCGCATTGTGCGCATAATGCCGGTCCGGGTCCACAATTTCGTCAAACAGGCGGCGCAAATCACTGATGCAGCCTGACTCATATTCGATGGTCGTTAAGGCACTGGTGGCCGAAGGACAAAAAATCGTCACAATGCCGTCATGCAGCTCACTGACCTTGACAGCCTGTACCACCTGGCTGGTGATGTCCAGTACATCGGCATTGCCTTCTGTTTGTAGTTGAATAGTTTGCGTTGTGACACTCATCTTGATATTCCAATTCTCCCTTAAGCTACCCAGCCCCATACAAAAAACTGAGCAGAAAAATAAAGGTAAAGCATGATGAATGGATACAAAATTAGCCGGTGAACTTTGCCGTTGGCCCCAGCCGTAGCCAACAAAAAAAAGGTGGGGAAAAAGGCCAGGGCATAACGAGAAAACGAATAAAGTGGCTTAAATTCGGAGCTGGGCAGCAGCATAAAAAAGAGCAGCATGGCGGCGTATAATCCCCAGCCCAGCCGACGCTGCCAGCGGAAAAAGGCCCACGCAGTCGTTACCAACAGCAGCAGCGTGACAAAAAAGTCAAACCAGAGCGTAAACTCTCCGGCGCGGCCCGTGCCCAGGCCCACCATGCCCGGCAAGGCGCGCAGCAAATCGGTGCCGGGGATGCCGGTGCGCTGGAACCAATATTCAGTATAGATGTGGCTTAAGCCGGGCAGCCCCAACAGGCTGCGGTACAGGACAAACAGTATAAACCCGATCATGGGCAGGAAAACGGCCGCTGCCTTCGCATACAGTTTCGGATACCAACCGCCGATCGGACCAATTTTCCAGGCCCCCTGCCCCAAATGCCGCCGCCAAAACTGGTAAGCCAGCGGCACGATGAGCACCCAGCCTGTCAACCGGGTGAGCGCTGCTAGCAGCCCCAGCAGTCCAGCCCATTCCAGCCGGTTGTTAAACCCCAGCCAGAGCGATGCCAGCGTCAGCAGCAAAAAAAGCGATTCCGAATACGGAGCAAAGAGGAAAAATCCGGTAGGGAATAGGGCAAAATAAAGCAGCAGCCGGGGCGCGTGTTCTGGTCCGAGCAGGCCGCTGCCGACTTTGTGCAGCAAAATGAACAGCCCCAGCAGTGCCGCGTTGGAAATGAAAATGCCGGTGGCCATGTGCGCCGCGTGCGGGCTGCTTAGCAGCTCACCAAACGGGCCACCCAGCGCCCAAATCAGTAGGGGGTAAATGGGTGGGAAGACAGAATCTTCAGGATGAGCATACCCTTCGGCGGCGATGCGGGTGTAGTGCAAGGCATCGAAGCGCTGCCACGGCCCCAGTAGCAGCCCGGCAGCGCCCTCGTTTAGGATGGGTTGGTTGAGATACGGCCGTATCGCCTCATTTGGTTCTTCTGGCAGCGGGCTGACTTGCAGCGCCACCATTGCCCAGCCGCTTAAAAAGAGCCGCAGCACCAAGAAAATGATGAGGGAATGACGAACGGCCGTTTGCCGCCACAGCGATTTCAGCAAAAAAGCGCTCCTTCAAGAATAGAATGCCGATTTACCTGATCTTCCTGATTAGAGTGATCAGGTAAATCAGCGTTCTATTTTTCTTTATGGTTGTAGCTATTGCCAGGCAAATCGTATCAATCCCCAGAGCAATGGGCAAACATGTTGCCTAAGGTTGTCATTCCCGCTTTTGCGGGAATCCATTTCTTGCCCGGCTTCACGACTTATGGATGCCCGCCTGCGCGGGCATGACAGTTCGTTTATTGAACTGAATTACAGAAGATTTTTGAATCAGGTAAAATGAAGTGATGAACTCATTGATTGAACCCAAACGAACGAACACCATTTTATACTGCCACCATTGGCCGGAAACGATTGCTTTCTATAAAGATCGACTGAAGCTGCCCGTTGCCTTTGCCAATGAGTGGTTTGTGGAATTTCAGCTAACCACCACCAGCTTTTTAAGCATTGCCAATGCTGCCCGGGCCACGATTACGGCCGTGCAAGGACAAGGAATGACATTAACTCTGGAAGTCACAAACGTGTCAGCTGTGAAAGCGGGACTTGAAAAGCTGGGTATTGCCACCACGCCGCTTAAGCGAAGGTGGAATGCCCTGGCCTTTTACTGTTTTGATCCGGAAGGACACCGGCTGGAATTTTGGACGGCCGAAAACGAAGGCAGGAGTTAATATGCCCACATTAACCCGCTGGTACATCAAATCGGCCCTTGTTTATTTTGTGGCGGCTCTGCTGCTGGGATTTGTGCTGGCCCTGCCCACCAGCGTCACGCTGCCCGATGCCATCCGCACGATGTCGCCCGCTTATTTCCACCTCTTTTTGGTGGGCTGGGTCACGCAGATGATTTTTGGCGTCATTTACTGGATGTTTCCCATCATCACCCGGGCGCAGCCACGCGGCAATGAGCGCCTGGCCTGGTTGGTCTACATCTTTTTGAACATAGGGCTGCTGCTGCGCGTGGTGGCGGAGCCGCTCACCTGGGCCTATCCAGACAGCTTCATTGGCTGGCTGCTGCCTGTCTCGGCGCTGCTGCAATGGGCTGCGGCCGTTTTCTTTGTCATTTTGTCCTGGCCGCGGGTCAAGGACCGGTATCGCGGAGAGTAAGATGCCTCGCTTGAGTCAATGGATCATCCGCACCGCTTTTTTGTATCTGCTGCTGGGGTTTACCGTGGGGGCACTGCTGCTCTGGCACAAGGGCGCGCCGCTGCATCCCGCGCTGTGGGGCTGGCTGCCCGCCCATATTGAATTTTTGCTCTTTGGCTGGATTGTCCAGCTAACCATGGGCGTTGCCTTTTGGATTCTCCCGCGCTACTGGCAAAAAGAGCGCCGCGGTAAAGAAGGGGCCGTGAAAATTGCTTTTGTGCTGCTGAATGTAGGCATCTGGCTGGTGGTAGCGTATTCTGTTTTCCAGGCCAGCCGCACGTTTTTACTCGTCGGGCGGGTGGCGGAGATTGGTGCGGCCGTTTTCTTTGCCAGCCACGCCTGGGGCCGCACCCTTTCCCGAGAAGGCGCATAGTAGGGGCGGTTCGCGAACCGCCCCTACAACATTAGATTTCTACGGCGAACAAACGGTGATGCTCCAGCCGTTGAGCGTGCCGGCGTCAGCTGAGGTGTAAGCATCGGTCACCGTCAACTGCCAGGTG
>PABI01000104.1 GCA_002699125.1 Anaerolineaceae bacterium | reverse complement strand
TATCACCTCTTCTGGTTGTTGGTTTACGAGAAACTCCATCTTACCAGAATGAGGTGATTTTTGTGTTTTTTCACCGACTACTGAAAAACCGTGGTCATGTGGATGTCGGTCATTTGGCCAGGATTGCGTTAGAATCGAAGTATGTTTTTCCTGGAACTGCTGGTTTTTCTGCTCATCATGTATTTTGGCATACGGCCGATTTACGCCGCCTTTATTTTTGCCCGTCCACCGCGTTTGCGTGTCTCCTATTTTACGCCCACCAATTTGGGTGTTACCTATGAAGATATCACGTTGACCAGCCAGGACGGGACAAAGCTGGTTGGCTGGTACATTCCGTCGCGTAATAAAGCAGCCGTTATTTTGCTGCATGGCCATAGCGGCAACCGGCTGGGGGTGCTGCACCAGGCGGAGGCGTTGGTGCAGGCCGGCTACGGCGTTTTGATGTTTGATTTGCGGGCGCACGGCAGCAGTGGCGGACGCCGTTTTACGCGCAGCCAGGTGGGGGTGGACGATGTGTTAACGGCCGTTTCCTATCTGAGCAAGCGGCCCGAGGTTAATGCAGCGGGCATTGGCGTGATGGGTGTGTCGGTGGGTGGACTGTTTGCCCTGCAAGCGGCGGCAAAAACGGTGGCCATCCGGGCCGTAGCGGCGGACGGTCCTAGTCCGGCCACGTTAGACGACGTGCCGTTTCCCAACTCGCTGTTGGGGCGGCTTAATTTATGGCAGGAACGATTTTTCCGGCGGGCGGTGCAGTGGTTTGGTGCGCATGAGCCTTTGCCGGCCAACCGGGAGATTGTGACCAAGCTCAAGGACCGGCCGCTGCTGCTGATTGCCACTGGCGAGGGAGTGGAGGCGGAGATGGCCCAGCGCTTGGCGGATGAGGTGGAAACGGCCGTCTTCTGGCAAATTCCCGAGGCGCGTCACGCCCAGGGCTGGCACGAGCGGCCAGAAGAGTACAATCACCGGCTGATTGCCTTTTTTGATGGGGCGCTGGCCCGCGACGACAAAACCCGCATTTCGCTGCCGCCGCTGCCCGATGAGGCACAGGAAACGGCCGTGCCGAGCAAAGCCGATGCAGCCGTTCCCATCGAGTACGAAGCTACCGTTCCCATGCTGCAAGCCAACCTGATGGCATTTGTGATGCTGCCGCTGGCCTTTTTGCTGTTTTGGCTGCCGTACCGGCTCGCCTGGCAAGCGTGGCCTTTTGCTGCCTTTATAGACACTTCATTTGCTGGGGTGCTAACGCTCGTTTTGGTTTTGGCGCTCAGCTTGATTGGGCATGAACTGCTGCATGCCGTGGGTTTTTGGCTGATAGGGGGCGCACCTTTGAACCGCATTAAGTTTGGTTTTAGCTGGCAGGGATTTGCCCCGTATGCTCACTGCCGTGAGCCGCTGCAAACGACCGCGTATCGAATTTCAGTCGTGCTGCCGGGTTTGTTTTTGGGGGTGATACCGGGGCTGCTGGCGGTGGCGCTGCGGCAGCCGCTGCTGCTGATGTGGGCCACGTTGATGCTGCTGGCGGCGGGCGGGGATGCGGCCGTTTTGTGGGCCGTGCGCAAAGTGCCCAGCACGGTGCGTGTGCTCGATCATCCTAAAAAAGTGGGCTGCCAGGTTCTGGCGGAGTAAAGAAAAGCGGAAGAAATGTCACGCAAAGTCGCTAAGACGCAAAGCTTTTTCTCTTAGCGACTTTGCGTGAGATTTCAATATATTTAATGTTTGCGAACGGCACGGACCAGCAGGCGGTTGGCATAGATACGGCCGTTTCTATCCCAATCAGTGCAGGTAACCAGCAAAATGCTGTTGCCGTCTTCAAGATAGAGGCGCTCGACTTCCTCTGGGGCCACCCGGCTGATTTCTGTTACGGTGTAGACTGTTTCTTCCCCATTGCGTTCGTAAATCAGTTCGGTGCCGTAGGTGGCGTATTGCAGGTTGGCAAAGGCACCGGTTTCCAGCGTAGCCGAGGTAGGGAAGGTCATGTGTCCGGCCAAAACTGGAGCCAGGGTGTCGCCGGGAAAGGTGCCTGTGCTGCCCAGCCTGCCCACCTTTTCTCCCAACGACGAGACATCCCAACGGCCGTTTTCCAGCGGCAAATCCACAATCGGCTGTGAAACGCCTAACGCTGGAATATGCAAATAGGCGCTCTGAGTTAGTGTGTCTCTGGGCGGTATGGATGTGCTGCTGGTTTGGGGTGCAGGCGTCGCCATGACAAACACGCTGGGAGGAGGTAAAGCTGTTGACTGGGAGATGGGCAGTACGGCCGTTTGGGCGAATAGTTTGGGTGATGCCGCTTGCTGCCACAGAGGATTCAGGTAGGCAAAAACGAACAAGGCAGCTGCAATCACTATCGTTAGGACGGCCGTACCTTGTAACCAGCGAACTGCTCCAGAATGAGACTGCCTGCTTCGATAGCGGCCCTCTAACCACAGGGCGAGCGCCAGGCCACTGCCAAAAGCCCCCAGCACAATGCGCCAATCAATCATTCAGGCAAGCGGCGGCGCTGCCGCCACAGCCAGAGTACGCCGGGCAATGCTGCGGCAATCAGGGCGAGGACGGCCGTTAACGGTGTAATGCCCGTGGGTGGAATGCCAGTCTCAGGAAAAGCGGCGGCGGGAACGGCCGTGGCGGTGGCCGTAGCCGTGGGTATGGGCGTGCTGGTCGGTGCGGGGGCACCTGGCTGCGGCGTGTTGGTGGGGCCAGGCGTAGCCGTAGGCGCGGGTTGGTTAATGATGGTGATGGGCACGTCGTCCGCACCGCCGGCCAGATCGTTATCGTACCAATCTACCGCGCCGGAAATGCTGGCCTGGTTAATCGAATCAGTGGTGGAAGTTAACGCAGTAAAAACGACCGTCACCGAGAGGGTGCCAAAGGCTGGTAAATCGCCCAGGGAGCTGGTCACGTCTGTCCAGGTGAGGATGCCGGTCATTTCGTCCACAAAATCGGGCGGCGGCACGGCGCTGCTGAACTGGATGATCGTCGGATCGTAATTTTCGGTGAGCGCGAAGGCGGTGGTGGTGATGGCGCCGTCGTTGGTAATGGCAATGGTGAAAGTGAGCGGTAAACCGGCTGTCGGTGTAATGCCGTCCATGATGCGTTTTTCCAAAGGCAGGCTGCCGCCAATCGCTTCGCCTGAGTCGTCAGCATCACCACCGCCGCTCAGATCGCCATCTTCCCACTGCGCATCATGCACTTCGGCTCGATTCACGATGGCTGTGGCCGGGTGTTCGGCAATAAATGCCGTCACCACGGTAATTACCTGCCCTGGCGGAAGATCGCCAAAGAAGGTGGTCAGGTCGGCCCAGTCCAGGCGGCCTGTGGCTGTGTTCACCGTGTCTGGTGCGGGAATGGCGGTGGCAAAGCCGAGGACGGCCGTATTAAACGTATCCGACAAGGGCAGGGTTGTTACCGTAAACGCCGATTGATTCTCAATGCGAATGGTGAAGGTAAGCGTCTCCCCCACGCGCACAACCGGATCGGCCCGTTGCAGCTGCTTATCAACCAGGATGTCATTGGTTTGGGCTTGAACATATTGTACGGTTTGTGAAAAGATCGGGAGGGAAAACAAAAAGAGCAGGGGAACTGCTGCCGCGAACAAGATAGGCAAAACTCGTTTTATCATTAGCGCACTTCTTTATGATCAGACCAATTAAATAAAGTTCACTTTCGCATTATAGAGCATCCTCCAACAAATATGTGCATGACAACATGTGACTATTGTCCTATGACTCTTCACCTAGCAAGACGCTTTCGGCGCGGGCAATGGCAGCTGCGGCTAGCTGAGCGATGACGTTTAGCAGCAGCAGATCGGCATTGTTGAACTCTTTATAATTGGCTTTATTGAGTGCCTGAATCACGCCCAGTACCCGGCCGGTAAAGACGATGGGGACACAGAGCAGCGAGCGGGTTTTGAACTTAAATGCCTGGTCAATCGTTGGCGAAAAGCGCGGGTCCGTTTGCACGTTGGGCACCATGACCGACTCGGCGTGTTGGGCCACCCAGCCGGCAATGCCCACGCCCAACGGAATGCGATGCCCCACCAGCTTGGTGCGCACCGCGCCGTGAACCACCACAAAGGAAAGCTCCTGGGTTTCCTCGTCCACCAGCAGCAGGGAACCATCTTCTGCCTGGATGCTGGTGAGAGCTGACTGCAAAATTTGGTCGAGCAGCATTACGATGTCCGTTTCAGGATGGATGGACATGGCCATCTGGTTGAGGTTGCCCAGATTGCGCAAGATGAGGCGCATACGCACAACTTCTTGCTGCAAGCGTTCATTTTCTTTTTGCAGACGAGCGTTTTCTTGCTGAATAAAGTGGGCTGTGCCGCGAATTTCCGTGTTCATTTTGACCTCCGATACCATTGCTGTGGTTGCCGACTAGGGGTTGTCGGGCGGTGAAAGAACGAAACGGCCGTTAACTGACACCACCATTTCCATTCTCATTCACAGCATCGTTCGCCTTGCTCACTTCTGGCCAACGGCAGGACACAATAACTGGACAAAAGTATAGCATGGGTGTGGCACGCAGGTAAAGCGGCTTAGTCAGGGAAGACGACGTTCTCCTGGCCGGACAGCTTATCCTGAATGCGCTGTACCACAATGTCCAGGTGCTGCGGCTTGTTGACAAAGTCCAAGTCCTGGCTGGGAATCACCAGCACCGGACACACGTCATACGATCGCAGCCAATCCTCATAAAACGAATCCAGCAGGCTGAGATATTCGGCCGTGATGCCGCTTTCAATAGCCCGGCCCCGCTGCTGAATACGCTCCATCAGCACCGGCACAGGGGCCTTCAAGTAAAGCAGCAAGTCCGGCTTGGGCAGGCCTTGCACCACCAGATCAAAAGCGCGGCGGTACGCCATGTAATCGCGCTCGCTCAGGTTGCCCATGTGGTGCAGGGCGCGGGCAAAAATGTAGGCATCCTCATAAATGCTGCGGTCGGCAATGGCTGATTCCGGGCTGCGCGCCAGCTGCAAATATTGCTCGGCGCGGTGGCCAATGTAAAACACCTGCAAATGAAACGACCATTGCCGCATATCGGCATAAAAGTCGGCCAGGTAGGGGTTGTCGATGACGGATTCGTACGCCGTGCGCCAGCCCAGCCGGTCGCCAATGCGCTCGGTGAGCGAGGTTTTGCCCGCGCCAATGTTGCCTGCCACAATGACTAGATGTTTGCTCATGGTTTCTCCAGATGTATTTTTCACCGCGGAGAGCGCAGAGGCTTTTTCTCCGTGTTCTCCGCACCTTCCGCGGTAGAAATCGTTTCTATGTTCGGATGGCGATTATCTGAAAAATGGGGCGTTGTGCCAAACAGGGGCACCATGCCTATAATTGCCTCATGTCTGATGCCGGGTCTTTGCTGCAAACGAAATTGTTTATGCCGCCGCTACGGCCGTTTCGCGTCGCCCGTCCCCAATTGGTAAACAAACTCAATGACCGGCTGTGGAGTGACGGCCGTTTTCATTACCCCCTCACCCTCATTTCAGCCCCCGCAGGCTTTGGCAAAACCTCGCTGGCAGTGGAATGGCTCACGCACCTGCCCGCAGGGTTGCCGCCCAACTGTGTCGCCTGGCTCTCGCTAGATGATGCCGATAACGATCCGGCCCGCTTTGCTGCTTACTGGCTGGCTGCCGTTCAAGAAGTGGATCCAACGCTGGGCCAGGGTTTGTTGGCCGGTTTACCCACGCCGCTGCCGTCCTTGCAGCCGCTGGTGACGCAGCTGCTTAACCAGTTGGCAGCACTTGATCAGCCGCTGCTGCTGGTGCTGGATGATTATCATCTGATGCAAAACGAGGTGGTACAAACGGCCGTTGCCCTCTTTGTCGATCACCTGCCGCCCAATGCCCATCTGGTGCTGACCAGCCGCGAAGATCCGCCGCTGCCGCTGCCCCGCCTGCGCGCTCGTGGGCAACTGATGGAACTGCGCCAGCGTGATTTGCAATTTTCCCTGGCAGAAACGGCCGCATTTTTACGCCAGACGATGCGAGTGGAGTTGCCGGAAACGGCCGTTGCCACCCTCAATCGCCGCACCGAAGGCTGGGCTGCCGGCTTGCAGCTGGCCGCACTGGCCCTTTCTGCCGTGGCCGGGCAGGAGGAAGCGCTGGCGGCACGATTGGCCGATTTTGGCGGCAGCAACCGATACGTGCTGGATTATTTGTTGGCGGAGGTTTTGCAGCAGCAGCCGGAAGAACGACGGGCCTTTTTGCAGGAAACGGCCGTGCTGGATCGCTTCACCCCAGAATTGGCCGATGCCGTCACCGGGCGCGACGACAGCGCCGAACTGCTGCGCCAGCTGGAGCAAGCCAACCTCTTTTTGCTTCCGCTGGACGGCCGTCGCCGCTGGTTCCGTTACCATCGCCTTTTTGCTGATTTGCTGCGCAGCGAATTACCCTCGGCACGGCGGGCGGCCATTCAAGCCCGAGCCGCCCGCTGGCTGGCTGAGAACAATCTGCTGCCTGAGGCAATTGGCTATGCCCTGGCCGCCCAAGAAATCGCGTTAGCGGCCGATCTGATTAAGCGGGCGGCGCTGGCGGCGTTTAAACAGGGCGAATTGGCAACGCTGCATGGCTGGCTGACGGCGCTGCCTGCACGGGTAATCGAGGCCGATGCCGAACTGGCGGCTAATTTTGGCTGGCTGCACTGGCTGATGGGGCAGGGGGCCGAAGCCGGACGTTATGCCGCGATGGCCCAACAGCAGGCTGGCGACCAGACGCTGCCGCGACTGCTCTCACTCCAGGCATGCCTGACGTTGACTCAAACTGCCAGTGGTGAAGCGATTCCTCAGGGGCGAGCGGCGCTGGCGCTGCTGGATGAATCGGAGCATTTTTTCCGTAACATGGTGCTGCTCATTCTGGCCGAGGCGCAAAACGGGCAGGGGGATGTGGCTGGCTCCGTCGCCACGTTGCGGCAGGCAGTGGCCTCGGGACGCGCCAGCAACGATCCGTTTATGACGGTGGGCGCGACGGTGAACCTGGCCCAGGCGCTAAACATGCAGGCCAAACGCAGCGAGGCGGTGGCTTTATGCCGTGACTTGGTGGCAGAATTTGTCGATGGCCAAGCGCAAGCACTGCCGATGGCCGGACTGGCGCTGGTGACGTTAGGGGAGCTGGTTTACCAGGCCAATGAGCTGGCCGAAGCGGAACAGCTCATCGCGCAGGGCATGGCGCTGATCGAGCCATTTAAGTTAATGGGCGCTGATATTTCGGGCCAGTTGGCCCTGGCCACGCTGCGGCAGGCGCAGGGGGCACAGGCGGAAGCGCGGCAAATTATCCAAGCCGTGCGGCAGCGTATCCGGCAGGCCCGCTTTGATGCCTACGAGCCGCTGCTGGCGGCGGTGGAAGCGGAGCTCTTGTTGCGGCAGGGCGTGATTGAACCGGTGGAACGCTGGGCGGAAACGGCCGTTCCCAACCTGGATCACGTGAGCTACTATCAACGAGAGCTCAATTTGGTTGTCCTGGCCCGGCTGCGGCTGGCGCAAAACCGGCCGGAGGCAGCGCTCGATTTTCTGGCAGAGCTGGAAGCAGCCGTACAGCAGGCGGGCCGCTGGCTGGTGCAGCTGAGCGTTTCGCTGCTGCAAGCGCAGGCGCATCAGGCGCTGGGACAGGTGGGTGCGGCGGAAGCGGCATTGGCCACGGCCGTGCGCCTGGCTGCGCCCGAAAATTATCGGCGGCTGTTCCTCAATGAAGGAGAAGCGGTTGCTGCGCTGCTGCCGGCGGTGCGGGACGTTGCGCCCGCGTTTGTTGCTGCGCTGCTGGCCGATTTTGGCCGGGATGAGGCGGTGCAGCAATTGGTGGAGCCATTGAGCGAGCGGGAGCTGGAGGTGCTGCAATTGGTGGCCGACGGCCGTTCCAATCGCGAAATTGCTGAACAGCTGTTTGTAACGGTGGGCACAGTTAAAAAGCATCTCAACAACATTTATGGCAAACTTGGCGTGGCCCGCCGCACTGAAGCTGTGGCCCAGGCCAATGCCCTTCAGCTTTTATAAAAATCTGAGTTAATCTGCGCAATCTGCGGATTATTTCCTCCGAATCAACCCCCTAATTCAACTTTAGATGAATGACAACGGCCTGGGTACGGCCGTATGATTTAAGAACTGTCCCACCGGAGGCAATCTGATAAGGCGATGTCCGCGAAGGGTGTCGCCCGAAGGGATGCTTCCCTACGGTCAGCATGACAAGCCAAAATTGTCATGCTGAGTGCAACGAAGCATCCCTTTAAAGATCATCTAGCAAAAACCATGCCCGCAAAAGATGAACTCTGTCGGGATGCATTGGAGGTTTGCTTGGAAACAGTTGAGGCGATGACGTACCAAATTCGGGTGCAGGGTTGGTTGGATGAAGCGCGATTGGCCCAGTTTGCGGCCGTATCTATTCATTATGTCAATGACGAGACGGTGATTACGGCCGTTCTGCCCGACCAAAGTGCTCTGTATGGTTTCCTCAACCGCCTGCGCGATTTGGGCGTCACGCTCATCTCTTTGCAATTTGTTGAAGAAGAAATAACCGCAGAGAGCGCGGAGGGCGCAGAGAAAAAAACGTAGGAAAACTCCGCGCCTTCTGCGGTAAAAAGGATAATAAAATGATTCGTGTAGCCAATTTAAGCTTTACCTATGCCGGCCGCCAGAAAACGGCCGTGCGCCAGCTTGACTTCCACGTCGCCGAAGGCGAAATCTTTGGCTTTTTGGGGCCGAGCGGCGCAGGCAAATCGACGACGCAGAAGATTTTGAACGGCCTGCTGCGCGGCTATGAGGGTGAAGTGACGGTGATGGAACGGCCGTTAACCGAGTGGGGTTCCGATTATTACGAACATATCGGTGTCTCCTTTGAACTGCCCAACCATTATTTGAAGTTAACGGCCGTAGAGAACCTGACCTACTACAGCGCCCTCTACCAGGCAAAAACACATCCGCCGCAGGAACTTCTGGCTCTGGTCGGTTTGGAAAACGACGGCGATGTGCCGGTGAGCCAATTCTCGAAAGGGATGAAAAATCGACTCAGCGTGGCCCGCGCCTTGCTGCACAGTCCGGAACTGCTTTTTTTGGACGAGCCGACGGCCGGACTAGATCCGGTTAACGCCCGGCGTATCAAAGACATCATCCGGCAGCAGCAGGCGATGGGCAAAACTATCTTCCTCACCACCCACGACATGAATGTAGCCAATGAACTGTGTGACCGCGTGGCCTTCATTGTTGATGGCGAAATTAAGCTGATCGATGCGCCGGACAGGCTGCGCTTGCAGTACGGCCGTCCCCAGGTGCAGGTATCGTTTCAGCAAAATGGTCAAGTGGAGCAGGCGCTGTTTGCCCTGGCGGGATTGGCGGAAAACGGCCGTTTCCAACAGCTCTTGCACGATGAAGCTATTCAGACGATGCATACACAGGAAGCAACGCTGGAAGAGATTTTCATCGAAGTGACCGGGAGGGAATTGGCATGACGCGCTTACAAACGGCCGTGCGCTGGGAGATGCGCCTGCAATTTCGCAATGGGTTCTACTATGCGGCGGCCTTTATCGCCGTTTTGATGACGATTGTTTTGTGGCAGTTTCACCAAGCGGAACTGTCCACGGTGCTGCCGGTGTTTGTGCTGGGCAACATGACCATTGGCACCTTTTACTTCATGGCCGGATTGGTCCTGCTAGAAAAAGGGGATGGCGTGCTGGAAGGGCTGGTGGTGACGCCGCTGCGCCAATGGGAATATCTGGCGGCCAAGCTGGCCAGCCTGACGCTGCTGACGATTGGTGAGAACGTGTTGATTGTAACGGCCGTTTTCGGCTTCGATTACAACGCAATCTTGCTTGTTTTGGGGATTGGATTGACCGCTTGCTTCAACATTCTGTTCGGCTTTATTGCCGTGGCACGCTACGACAGCATCAACCGCTTCATCATGCCGTCTATCCTGATGACGACGGCGCTGGCCCTGCCGCTGGTGGATTATCTAGGCTTTTGGCAGTCACCATTGATGTATCTGCATCCGATTCAGCCAGTGCTTTTGCTGTTCAAAGGCGCATTTCAGCCGATTGCGGCCTGGCAGATGGTTTATGGCGTTTTGTACGCCGTGCTGTGGATTGGCCTGCTGTTTAAGATTAGCCAACACATTTTTTACCGGTTTATAATTTTGAAGCAAGCTTAGTCATCCACAGATTACGCAGATTACGCAGATTTTGATCAATAAGACCCAATCTGCGTAATCTGTGTAATCTGCGGATAGTTCAGAGGTGTATTGTGAAAGGAACGGCCGTATTCAAAGCCCTGGGTCCCATCGATTTGCGCAATGTGGCGCGGGATGAAATGCTGCGCTGGATGATGTTTATTCCCCTGCTGATTGCTGTTGTGGTTCGTTATGGTTGGCCGCTGCTGGTGGCCCAACTGCAAACCAGTTTCCAGTTCGACCTGGAACCATACCGTATCATGATCATGAGCTATTTAGTGATTGGTTCGCCAGTTGTTTTTGGCGTTGTCATTGGCTTTTTGCTGCTGGATGAACGGGATGAAGGCAGCCTGATTGCTCTACAGGTAACGCCGCTCACGCTTACAAATTACCTGGTTTACCGGCTGGGGCTGCCGATTATTTTAACCATAATCTTGGTGCTCGTGTCGCTGCCCTTGGCAGGAATTGACAATTTCAGTTTTGGTGAACTGCTGCTGCTGGGGCTGGTTACTGCCCCGCTGGCACCCATGCTGGCCCTCTTTTTAGCTGCGTTTGCCAGCAACAAAGTGCAAGGTTTTGCCCTGATGAAAGGTGGCGGTATTCTGTTTATCTTGCCTTTTGTGGCTTACTTTTTGGATGATCGCTGGCAGTGGCTGTTTGGCTTGTTCCCAACCTATTGGCCTCCAAAATTGTTCTGGATGCTCAGCGAAAACGAATCGGGGGTTTGGCTAGTGGCACTGGCTGGCATTGCTAATCAGCTGTTATGGATTTACTTGCTGAGCCGCCGCTTCAACCGCATTTTGCACCAGTAAGCCACTTTTCACTGATTTACTGATGATTAACGATGTTCTTTCACCCACGCATCAAACTCTTTCAGGAGTTTAGACTTCACATCGGCCGCCACGCCGGCAGCCACAAAAGCATTGCGGGCAATGCGGGCCAACCCAGAGTGATCGTAGCCAAAGTCGCGAGCCAGGACATTATACTCTTGCACCAGCGAGGTATTGAACAGGGGTGGATCGTCGCTGTTGACGGTAACCAGCAGGCCACGTTCGTCTAGCTGGCGGAAGGGGTGCGCCTCCATCGAGGGAAAGACGTTCAGGCAGATGTTGCTGGTGGGGTTTATCTCCAGCGGAATCTGGCGCACTTTTAGCGTTGCCAGCAGACCGGGATCTTCAATGGCGCGCACGCCGTGCCCGATGCGGTCAGCCTGCAACGCTTTTAAGCTGCCCCAAATGCTGTCTGGCCCCATCGTTTCACCGGCGTGGGGCACGCTGAGCAGCCCATTGGTTTTGGCTTTTTCAAAGGCATGGGCAAATGGTTCCGGTGGGTAGCCAACTTCGTTGCCGCCCAGACCAAAGCCCACGACACCACAATCTTGGCCTTCCAGAGCGTAGGCCAACGTTTTGTCAGCAATTTTGGGATTGTAACGGCCGTTTTCACCCATACAAAAATTACGGGGAATGTCAAACACCCAGCGCATCTCTACGCCAAACTCTTTTTTAGCCTGGGCACGGCCGTTTTCAAGTCCGTGCATCAACTCATCGAAGGTGATGCCCTTATCCTGGTAGTCGGTGTGGGTGTAGGGCGTCACGGTGATTTCCCGGTAGCGGATATTTTGCGCCGCCATGTCGGCCCCGTTTTCGTACACAATCAAGGCAAAGTCATCAGCCGTACGAATCAAGTCCTGAATCGTCAGATAGATCTGAATAAAATGGGGAAAATCGACAAATTTAAACCAGCGACGCAGTCCGTCTACTTTGCGGCTGGGCAAGCTGTCTAATTTTTTGTGGCGTTTGGCTAACTTCAAAACGGTCCCTGGCTGGACAGCACCTTCCAAATGAATGTGGATCTCTGCCTTGGGCATGTTTTGAATAAAATTGGTCGTGTTATCAGCTAATGACGTCATAAATTTTTGTAAAGGGTTATCCATTCGGAGCGTGTTAATGTTTCGGCACGACGACGGCCGTCTATCCCAGCCTTGTCTAAGATGCCTGAAATTTCTGACGAATTATATCCCAATTGGCGCAAATTGTTTTTTAATTGTTTGCGCTTTTGGCTAAAGCCAGCTTTGACTAACTTAAAGAACCGCTTTTCCTCGGCAAAAGGGAGCAGCGGTTCCGGGAAAAGTGACAGCCGAATAACGGCCGAATCCACATCGGGGCGGGGCCAGAAAGCACCGGCCTTAATGGTGGTGATGATTTCGGCATGACCATACAGCTGGATGCTGATGGCGAGGAGACTCATTTGCGGCGGAACGGCCGTAATCCGCTCGGCCACTTCTTTTTGCACTGTCATCACCAGGCAGGTTGGTTTTTGTTGTGCAGAAAACAGATGGCGCAGAATGGCCCCGGTGATGTAATAAGGCACGTTGGCCACCACTTTGTACGGCCGATCAAACAGCGCGTCCAGATTTTGTTCCAAAATGTCGCCGTGAATGAGGTGAACGTTGTCAAAGAAGGCCAGTTCCGTTTGCAAAATTGGGAGGAAGCGGTTGTCTAGCTCAACGGCCGTTACCTGCGCATTGGTTTGAGCCAGCAGCCGCGTCAGGCTGCCCAGGCCAGGCCCGATTTCCAGCACCGGTTCCAATGGTTTTACCTCTGCTGCCGCCACAATCTGCGCCAAAATATTCTCATCGAACAAGAAATTTTGCCCCAGGCTTTTTTTCGGTTTGATTTGGTAATGGGTGAGGAGCTGTTTGGGATGCATTTTAGGGCAGCGCTGTGGGTAGCAAATAGTTAATGTCTTCCGGTGCAGGTACGGGCGTCAAGTAATAAACGTCCACATAGCCAGACCAGCTCTGATACTCGTCTTTATCATAGCCCAAATCAATCCAACGGCCGCGCACGCCACCGCCGGTATCGCCGGCAAATGCTTTGCCGTAGCCCGGTACATACACGTAGGAACGGAACGGTACAATGTTGCGATCAATAGCCACCACGCCGGTTCCAGCAGGCACGCCGCTGGCGGTAATGCCATAGTTAGGATGATCGGGTGCTTTGCCGGAACTGGCGGCCGTGTAGGCCGTCACGCGCATGCGCACTACGCGCCAATATTCCAGCGGCCCTTCTGCGGTGTCGATGGTGCGGATGTTGATCCGGGTGCCGTAGCCAATCACATGGTTCACCGGCTCCTGCGCCACCCATTCGCCATCTACTGTCTGGCTTACTTCCACACCGTTTTCGTAGCGCACGCGAATACGCTGCCGCTTGATGCCCGGCTGCCCGGCACTGATTGGCGCGGTGGTGTCCAGATCGAGATCCGGCGAGGCTTGCCACAGCGTTTGGAACGGAATGGGTTCATCCACCAGGCGAAAATCTTCCGTCACGCGGATTACCTGAATGGTGTCGTTGGCCTTGAGGGTTGTGTCTGGTCCTGGAATCGTGTAGTCGTAGCCAATCAGCCCAATCCCGGCTTCGGCCAACACGTCCAGCGCGTTGGTGTGGTGGCTGCGAATTTGGACGATTCGGCCGTCTACCGCAATCGTCAGCGGAAAAGAGCGCTGTACCTGGATAGTCATGTTGGGCTGGAGCCAGGTGCCCAGCGGCGGCTCAACGCCATCGGTGCCATATACTTCGATGCCGGCTTCGGTAAGTGCAGCGCCGACGGTTTGTGTCGCGGTGCGCACCGTTTGCTGCTCGCCACCGGCCAAAATAGTAACGGTGACAAAACGGCCGATTTCCAACGTTTGTGGCAAAGGGGTTTGATCCAGGCCGGCAAAGGAGACAGGCACGCCATCGGCCACAATCTGGTCGGTGCGCTGGGGCAGCAGGCCGCGCTCTGCCAGGAACGCGCCGATGGTGGCATGGCGTGTCCAGTAGGTTCGGGTCCCGGCTTCGGAGCGAACCGTAATGCTTTGGGCGCGAATAATCTGGATGCCGGTGTGGGGAACGGCCGTTTCGGCCAGGTCTGGTACCACCAAGTCTTCCGCTCGCGTCTCAATGCCTGCTGCCGCCAGCACCTCGGCCACGGTGCTGAAGTTGCCGGTTACCGTTTGTGGTGGTGCATCGTCAATGTAAATGGTGTACTTTTCCTGCGCGACAGCATATCCTGCGGCAATAACGCTGCCCAGCGCCAGCAGAAAAAGTACGCCCGCGATGATTCGTTTGCCGTTGTTCAATAAAGTCATCATAAATAAAAAGAGATTGGAGATTATCTTTCAGTGAATCTCCAATCTCCAATCTCCAACTTGTCTTTCGATAATAAATGAGACCAAAAACGAAAATTGAGCCGCTTTGGGCGATTTTGAAGCCATGAAGACAACGTGATTCCGGGTTATGTCAAC
>PABI01000103.1 GCA_002699125.1 Anaerolineaceae bacterium | reverse complement strand
TTTTGGCGAACTTACCAGTATGCACGATGAATCCTTTTGTGCCAATTCTGCCGTTTTTAATGTTCAATCACGGTTTACCGTGGTGATACCAGCCTCACTCTCGGACGAAAATTTCAGCGATTTCATCTTCATACACTTCTGTCCATTCGGGGCTGGCGGTGAGAACGGCCGTTAACGGCGCCCCCCGCTCCATTAACACATAATCGACTTCGTACTCGTCCAGCGGGTCTTGCCAGGTAGACTGCACTTCAAACGTTTCGCGGTAGAACAGCAGGAACGGATCACCATACACGTCGGCCCGGCCATCAACAAAAACGGGCACACCGCGCCAGATGAGGTAGCCGCCCCAGTTGTAGCTGTTGTAGCCACGCGCCTGGGCCAGCCCCGATTCTTCCAAATAATCCACCGCTGCGACCGGGTAGCGGGCGGCAATGGCCGTGTCGTTATTGCTAATTTTGGTGATGCTCCAGAGGACGGCCGTTCCCACCACCATCAGCAAAATCAGCCAGTTTGCAACGGCAAACAGCGGCTTGACGGCCTGTTTTGGCGGTGAATTTTGCAAAAGTGGCGCGAAGCGGCTGCGCGCAATCACATCTTGCCAATGCCGCACAATAATCGGCGTGGCCACAATGGCAAACAGGGGAATGTGCCGGGCTGAAACCAGACCCGCCGCGCCTGTGCCTAAAAAGAGCAGCAGTTCCGTGATGGTGGGACGATTCTTGTTAAAAATCCAGCCCAGCGCGCCCAGCGCCAGCATCCCGGCAAAGGGCCAAAAGTAGGTTTGGTGAAAATCAGGCGAGAGCCACTCCTGAATGTATGCCTGCATCGCCCCACTGCCCAGAGTGAGGAAGGGGTAAATCCACAGTTCGATGCCGCTGGGATTAACGGCCGCAGCTAAAAAGCCAGCAATGGTTGCGCCAAAGAGATGGACAATAGTTGTCCTATCCAAAGTTCGCTCAGTCGGTGCAGCCAACCAACGCTGGGCCACATCACCCACGGCATACGTCCCCAGCAGCACAATGCCCAACAGATAGCCGCTGTGCAAATTGGCCCAAACCAGCGTCAGCAGCGGCAGCCACCAGAGTGCTCGCCAGCCCCACTGGCCATCCTTCACCCGCTCAACGATGAGGACAAAAACGGCCGTTAGTAACAAATTAAATATCTGCGGCCGCGCGCCCCAGACGATGGCGGACGTGATGGCGGCTAATAGAACAATGAAAGTGGCGAGATACGGCCGTCCGGCACAAGCCAGGTACAGCAGCCAATACGTCAGGGCGGTGAGCGCGGCAAAAAAGAGGATGAGCCCCGGCAAACCGCCGGCCAGGTAAACCAGCCACATGATTAGCTGGGAGAGCCACTCATGCGTCACCCAGGCATGTTGCGGCACGGTGAAGGTAAATACATCCTGCGCCGGGATGCCATTTTGCAAAATATATTCCCCAGTGCGCAGATGCCACCACATGTCCGGGTCCAGCGTCTCGCGCACTGCCATCGTAAAGAGGGCAAGGGCAAACAGGGCGACAAACAACCGTCTGGTGTTTAAGAAAGCGAGAATTTTCACGATTAGACAAAGTGCTCTCTGAAGCAAACCGCTCCAGGTCGATAATTTTTACGATTTGTTGCAGTTTAACTGTTCCGTCTTTTTAATTTTCTGACGGCACATTGAGGAGACAGAACAGGGGGAAATCTTCTCAGCAAAGAGTGCGCATTATTCATTGACCGGCTCAATAAAATAAGGCTGGCCGATTGTCCAATTGTCCACGGGACGCGTCGTCACTTGAAATTGTTGCGCTATCAATGCCACAATTTTGTCGCGATTGTCCTCTGTGTTGTCGTAAGAAAGCTCACTTATGTAAACTGAATTGGTGTCCAACGCAGGCAGCCACGCTTCAGGCTGTGCCAGAAGTTCATTTTGGGCGGCGACGTAAATGAGGGCATCATCCGGCAGCTGAAAGAATATTCGGGGCAAAATGCCCTGATACACGCCATCTACCACAAACCGTTCACGACTGTCTGAATAAACAACATCATCCCAGGCAGGTTCATCAACGGCCGTTCCCATCTGCCAAACCATGAAAAAACCAGAGAGAAGGACAGCCGTGCCCACCAAAATGGTTAGCCTATTTCTTTTGGCCTGCCCAACCAGGCGCAGCAAAAAGATGGCCAGGAAAGGGTAAAAGGGCCAAACAGCGCTCATATGCCTTTCTGTCATGGCATGAATCGGGCTCACATACGTCAGGTACAAAAGGATGGAAAGTCCGGCCAGGCAAACAAAAAATAAACCAAGCTCGTACCCCGTAAAATTTTTCGTCTGAATCGTTTCCTGCACCAGGCGGCGATTTCTGACAAAAATCATCCCCACCCAAATGATGGAGGCCAAAAAGAGACAAAAAAGCGCCAGCTGCAAAATGCCTGATACCGTCCAATACCCGGTAAATGTTTTGCCCACTAAATAGACACGTTGAAAAAATTCAAATTGGCCACTAAGAAATTCAGCTTCCAATACCTGCCGCCGGCTTAACTCCTGGATCGATTGATAAAATCTGGGGTGCAGGATGAATGAGAGGACGTAGCCCATTAGGACGGCCGTTCCCACCCAAAGCACGCGCCGGAAATCACGCCGCACCAGTTTCAAGACAAAAACTGGTCCGGCCACAAATACAACCAGCGCAAAATGGTAATGGGTTAATGCCCCCGCCGCCGTCGCGAGCAGCAAAAGGAGCCAATGCGTCCATGTGGGGTGAGAAGCTTTGTCGGTAGCCACAACAACCAACCAAACAAAAAAGATGGTGCAAATCCCAAATAAAGTGTACTGCCTGGCTTCCAGCACCATCGTTAAGCTGGCCGGGCTGAGCAACCAGATAAAAACAACGGCCAACGCTTCAAAATTATTCTTCAACATACGGCGGCCTAGCGCAAACAAACCCAGCGCCCCCACTGCCTGAAAAACCATGTTCAGCGCAGGCCCCGTCCAGGCATGAACACCAAAAAGCCAGGTCCAAATATGCAATGTCCAAAAATAAAGGGGCGGGTGGATATCGCTCTCGGCTAAATCAAGGCCAATTTGGCGGAAAGAAAATGGCTCGGCAACGGCAAACCAGGCTTTCCACTCGCGAACGGGCACCCATTGGTTGGCCGGGTATTGGTTATCGCGGAGGATTTGCTCAAAGTCGCCCTGACGACCAATCGCCGAGAGATAAGAAATTGTTTCATCATGCGAGATTGTTGTCTTAGTCGCAGCCAGGGTGCCCTGGATCAACAACGCGCCAACAATAATGAGAGCAAGGACCACAAAAGGGCGGTTTTCGACAAGGTGGCTCAACTGCTGTTTGATTTGATTCATGAGAACAGCCGTCTGGCATACACCGTAAATAAATCGCCAAAATTAAGCGGTACGGCCAAGTGTCCCAGCCGCAAACCGTTCACCACCCAGCCCAGCAACCGTCCCAGCGGGCGGCTTAACGCCTCCACCCGGCTAACGAGATAATTCAAGCGCAAATACCGCCCTTCTGCACCGGACCAAACGACCTCAAAGCCATTTTGCACTAGCATTTGCCCTAACGTTTTCTGGCTGAAGTAATGAATGTGCATGTCCATCAACCACGGCCAGCGCGCGCCCATCAGTTTAGCCACCAGGCTGTTGATGTCCATCGTGTGCACCACCAGCCAGCCACCGGGGGCCAACAGTTCATACGCTTTGCCAATTTCACCCGATGGATCATCAACATGCTCAATCACGTCCCACATGGTGACCACATCAAACTCTTTGCCGTGCAGCTCCGGCGCGTCTTGCGTGCCGTGAATGACATTGAGCCCCTGCCGTTGGGCCTCACTGGCAGCCCATTCAGATGGCTCTACACCGTACGCTTGCCAGCCCGCCTGGCAGGCGGTTTCTACAAACACGCCAATGTAAGCACCGACGTCCAGTAGGGAACGGCCGTTGGCCTCCCCCACCCGTTTTTCCATAGCCCGCAAATGTTTCTGGAAGGTCAGTTCCCGTCCGGCTCGTTCTTGCACGTAGGTTTCATCGGTGACGGCCGTGTACGCCTGCAAAATCTCGTCGCCAGCCCAGCGCGGATTGGCATACACATGCCCGCACTGCCGGCACTGCACAATTTGCGCGTGGTGTCCGTAGCCCGGATTGGTACAGGAAAACGCATCAACTTTGATTTTTTCTTGGGGATTGATCGTGGCCGGAAAACGAACGGTAAAATCATTCGCGCCACATAAATTACAGTAAACGTCAATCATGATGAGGAAATGGGCACTTCTGGTCTTCTTGGCTCGCCGCCCCGCAGCCGGCGGAAAAACAGGCGCAAAAGCGTATACTGCGCTTTGATCACTTCATTACGAGAAATCTTCGTCTTTCCCTTGCGTCGATCTTCAAAAATAATGGGAACTTCACCAACCTGCCAGCCGCGTCGTTGACATAAAAATAGCATTTCTACCAAAAATGAATAGCCGCTGGAGAAGATTTGGTTCAGCGGAATAGATTCCAGGACTTCACGCCGATATAAACGAAAACCGGCCGTAGCATCCCGTGCCTGCAAACCCAGCAATGTCCGGGCCACAAAATTTCCGCCCTTACTCAGCAAAACACGCTTCCAGGTACAATTTTTCTGTCCGCCTCCGGGCACATAACGGGAACCTATCACCACATGTTTTTGCTTACTCAAGGCAATCATATCCGGGATGTAACGCGGATTATGTGAGAAATCGGCATCCATTGTCATGATTCGCTTAGCCCCAATAGACAACGCTTTTTTGAAACCGGCAATGTAGGCCGTACCTAGTCCCAATTTGCCCGGGCGATGGACCACTAAAACCTGACCTGGATGCCGGGCCGCCCATTCATCTGCCAGATGACCGGTGCCATCCGGAGAATTGTCATCTACCACAATAACACCAATAGGTACTGGCAGGGCAAGCAATTGAGAGATAAGATCATCCAGATTATCAGCTTCGTTATAAGTTGGTACAATTACAAAATTATCCGTCATAATATCAAGCCTTCTTTGAGAGGATTCTCCTCAAAACTGGCTGATTGTAGCGGTTCCTTTCTAAAAACCAAAAAGTTTTCTGAAATAAGACAAGCTCAAATTTGGCTTTTACTTGAGCAAACCACAGAGAAATCATGCTTCCTTTATCAAATGGTTTTCTGTGATTTGCATTTACTTTCAAACAACTATTATGGTTTAATAATCTATCCGAATCTCTGTCAGGAGTGCGCATGACAACCCATTACAAAGCAATATTTTTCGATCTAGACGGCACCTTACGTATTCCAACCCCCTCCCCCACAGAAGCATTTATCCAGTTTGCCCGCTCACAACAAATCTACATTGATGAACCCGCGGCCCGCCGCGTCAAGATTTGGGCCCATCGCTATTGGGGGCAAGATGCCTTTTTAGTTGAAGAAATGAAACGGCTGGGCGAAGACGGGTTCTGGGTAAATTATTCACGCCAATTGTTAGAAAAGGTAGCAGTAAAAGACAACTTACACGAGCGCGCCCATCTTGTGCGCGAATGGTTTGGTTCTGAATATGTGCCAGCAGTTCAGTTAGCCAGTGGCGCGGTTGAGCTATTGTCTCAATTGAGGCAGGAGGGCTACATTTTGGGCGTTATCTCTAACCGTTCGCAGCCGTTTCACGAAGTGTTAGAGCAGCTGGAAATCGCCGACTGGTTTGATATGACGTTGGCTGCGGGTGAGATTGGTTACTGGAAGCCAAACGCTGCCATTTTTAACCACGCTCGTTCGCTTTTTGCCGATCTGTCTGCGGCTGAATGTGTATATGTGGGGGACAACTATTTTGCGGACGGCATCGGAGCCAGCAAAGCAGGAATGATGCCTATCATTTTTGATCCGGAAGAATTGTATGGCGAGATGTCATTTCCCTGCATTGGGGAACTGGGACAAGTTACGGCCGTCCTCCAAAACACCGTCAGCGTGGGCTAGCGTTCACTCACCTTGTTTACTGTCTTCATCAAAATCAACCAGCCCGCGCTGCAAAGCTTCATCCAACGAAATTCCGGTGCTGCTGTCTGCTTCGTCGTCCGTGAGCGCCGTGTCCCAAAAAGCATCCAGGTCAGCTGACTCATCTACCGGGCCGCTGCCACCAGACAGTAAATCCATCAGTTCATCAGGAGCAATGTCCAGATAATCAGCTGGCGGCGATTCAACGTCTTCTTCCTCTTCTTCAGCCGCAGGGATGGGGTCCGGCTGTGGTGGTAGGGGAACGGCCGTTGCCACCGGCGTATCCATTTCTTCCACGATCTGGGCTTTAACCTTTTCTACCTTCGCCGGGTTGGGAGCTGTATCTAGCGAAGGCAGCAGCGCCCGTAAATCTTTGATGGCCCGCTGGGTAAACACCCAAATCGTGCCGATTCGTCCGCGCCGTGAGGCCATATCAAAGAAAAGCGTCAAAAAATGGCCCCGTCCCACGTTGGCACAATAAAATTCAAAATCGTCCCCCATGTGATATTGCAGGGTAAACGGTTCCGCTGCGCCCAGTTCATCCCCCAGCAAAAAGCTGTGGCTCAAATTATCGGCCACGATGCCCATCAATTTTTTCAAATCAAACTGCCGCCCGTCACCGGCAGAAAACAAAATTTCGCCAACGGCCGTTGTCAAGGTCAAATGCATGGCACCGGTGTCCACCCGCAGCGAATCCAGACGGCGCTGTAAATCATCAGAAACGGCCGTCGGTTTTGCAGTCGGTGTAGCCAGCTTTGGCGGCGGCACAGCAACCGATTCCCCATGAAGCGCCGTGTGAACGGCCGTAAGCACACTATCCGTATCCAAAGGCTTCTGAAAATAACGATATATCCCTAAGTCGGCCGCTTCCTTCTTGCCCTGACTTGAAGAATAAGCCGTAATCATAATCACCGGTATATCACGCCCCAGCGCTTTCACCCGGCGTACCAAATCAAAACCGCTCATTCCGGGCAGCCGCACATCGGTAATCAACAAATCAAACTGCGCCCGTCGCAGCTCCAGCAAACCTTCCTCAGCCGAAGGAACGGCCAGCACCTCGCAATCCTGGTTAGAAAGCTCCAACATCGAGCGCAAAAACTCCAGCATCTCGAAATGGTCATCAACGACTAAAATCTGTTTTGCATCTGCCATAATAAATCCTGTTATCTTAATTGCTTTCGACCATTATAGAGTCTGCCAACACAATAAGACAACATGAAAAAAGGCCTGTTTTTACAGACCTTTTTAAAAATCACATCAAACTTGACCAAACGATGCTGAGAGATTAAAACTCAACGATGTGAGCATCCTCAGGCAAGTTCTCACGGGTCAACTTGCTGGCACCTTTCTCGCCGGTTTCCAACAGCCAACAAGCAGCATAATGCTCTTCACCATAATCTTTAAAAGGTGGCTCTTCTTCTGAGCACTTATCAAAAGCCAAAGGACAGCGCGTATGGAAGCGACAGCCACTTGGGGGATTCAGCGGACTCGGCACATCACCTTCCAAAATAACCCGCTGTCGTTTCAAAGTGGGATCAGGAATTGGGATAGCGGACATCAACGCCTGCGTATAAGGATGCAATGGATCACGATACAAATCGTCTCGTGACGCCATTTCCACCAACTTACCCAAATACATGACGCCAACCCGGTCACTAAAATGCTCAACGACACTCAAATTATGGGCAATAAACAAATAAGTCAGACCAAAATCTTTTTGCAACTCTCGCAAAATGTTCAACACCTGCGCTTGAATCGATACGTCCAGAGCAGAAACCGGTTCATCACACACAATAAATTGCGGCCGTAGCGCCAGTGCCCGGGCAATACCGATCCGCTGCCGTTGACCACCAGAAAACTCATGCGGATAGCGACGCGCATGATCCGCTCGCATACCAACCCGCGTCAACATCTCCACAACAATATCGTATCGCTCCTGCGAACTTTTATCGGTGTGAATGCGCAAACCCTCGGCAATGCTTTCACCAATTGGCATACGGGGGTCCAAAGAAGAATAGGGATCCTGGAAAATAATTTGAATATTGCGCCGCATCTTCTTCAGTTCGCTGGCATTCAACTCAAAAAGGTCCTGTCCATCAAAAACCACGCTGCCCGACGTTGCCGGAATCAATCGTAAAATCGTACGGCCGATTGTGGTCTTACCACATCCAGACTCACCAACCAGTCCAAACGTTTCACCTTCATAGATGAAAAACGAAACATCATCAACCGCTTTGACCCATGCCCTCACCCGCTGCAACAAGCCGGCACGAACAGGAAAATATTTAACAACATTTTTAATTTCAACCAAAACACGCTTGTTCTTAGATGCCTTGGCGCTGCGGTCTACCTTCACTACTTCTTCTACCATCTCACTCCACTCCTTCTTCGTACAGCCAGCAGCGCACCTTACGATTGGGGGCAATCACCTTGATTTCTGGCTCTTCTTCAGTGCAAATCTCCAGTTCGTTTTCCACTCTGGGCAAACAACGCGGAGCAAACTTACAGCCTTCTGGTAAGTTAATAAGGTTTGGAACTGATCCGGGAATAGTCACCAGCTCTTTTGCAGACTGCCCTAAAACAGGAGTAGAGCCAATGAGAGCGGCCGTATACGGATGTTTGGGCGATTCAAATAAATCAACAATCGGCGCTTCCTCAACAATGCGGCCCGCATACATTACCGCAACGCGATCACACATCTCTGCTACAACACCTAAATCGTGTGTAATCAAAATAATGGACGTCTCCATCTTTGAGCGCAAGTTACGCATTAAATCAAGAATCTGCGCCTGAATGGTCACATCCAATGCCGTTGTCGGCTCATCAGCAATCAGCAATTCCGGCACACAAGCCAGTGCCATAGCAATCATTACACGCTGAGCCATACCACCAGACATCTCATGAGGAAACGAATTTACTCGCGATTCTGGCTCCGGAATACCGACCATGCTTAACAGCTCAACCGCCCGTTTTTGCCCGGCTTCTTTGCCCAAATCCTGGTGAATAAACAAAACTTCAGACAGCTGATCGCCCACCCGAAACACCGGATTCAAACAGCTTTGCGGCTGCTGAAAAATCATCGAAATTCGATTACCACGAATTTTGACCATTCTGGACTCCGGCAACTGCAGAAGGTCTTCATTATCAAAAATAATTTGGCCTTCAACAATTTTGCCAGGCTGTCCAACCAGCCGCATGATCGAAAGAGAAGTCACGCTTTTACCACAACCGGACTCCCCTACAATACCTAGAACCTCGCCCCGTTTAACGTGAATGTCAATGCCGTCTACAGCACGCACAACGCCAGACTCAGTGAAAAATTGAGTCTTAAGGCCTTTTACTTCAAGAATGTTGTCTTTGCTATTATTCTCCACTTTCTCTGCCTCTTCCCTATGGATGGATTGTCTTAGAGTTTAAGTCTGGGGTCGAGGGCATCGCGCAAGCCATCGCCCAGATAGTTGACCGCCAACACCGTGACGAAAATCATCAACCCCGGATACAGCGCCTTCCACGGCGCCGTGAACATGTCCTTCTGCACATCCTGTAACATGTTGCCCCAGGTGGCCACCGGCTGCTGAATGCCAAACCCCAAAAAGCTCAAGGCAGATTCCACCAGAATCACACTGCCCAAACCCAACGTCGCATTCACAATAATCGGCGGTATCGCGTTCGGCATCATGTGCCGCAAAATGATCTGCAGGTCACCCATCCCCAACGCCCGCGCCGCTTCGGTAAACTCCTGGTTGCGCAGGCTCAACACCGACGCCCGCGCCAGCCGACACGCCCCCGTCCAGCCCAAGCCGGCCAAAATGGCGATAATCACAAACGCCTGGCTCCACTCCGGCGGCAGGAACGAGATGCGCAGGTCGCGCAATATCGAGGACAACACCAGCAGCAGCGGCAGCGAGGGCAGGATGATGATAAACTCCACAATCCGCTGGATGAGACTGTCCACCCAGTTGCCAAAGTAACCCGACACCGCGCCCATAAACATGCCAAACGTCTCGGCAACCGCCGTCACAGAAAAAGCAATCACCAACGACAGCTGTCCCGCCACCATCAGCCGGTACAGCACGTCCCGGCCCAGTTCATCGGTGCCCAGCGGGTGCTCCGCCGACGGCGCGGCGTTGCGCGCTGACAAATCCTGCGTGTCGCGGGTGTAGTTGACAAACTCACCCCGAGAGGTGTTGTAGTAGGTCATCCGGGACATGATCATCGGGCCAATGACAACAAAGGCGATGATGACCCCCAGGATAACCAGGCTGGCTGTGGCCAGACGATGCCGTCGCAGCCGCTTCCAGTAGGTCATCAAAATGTGTTCTGGTTTGGATGTCAGCAGCGCTTCGGCTTGTAAGGCATCCACATCTAGTTCTGCTACGCTCATAGCTCTCTCCTAATTAAGAAATAGAACGCTGATTTGCCTGATCTGCCTGATCAGAGTAATCAGGTAAATCAGCGTTCTATTGGATTCATCAGCGTGCGCTTTGCGCCTGTGTGTTCTGTAAATAAGTTAGGCAAAAACGCATAGGTGTAGAAAAAACTGTGTTATCTGTGTCCATCTGTGTCCATCTGCGTTCTGTTTTCGTGCTTAATCAAACCGAATCCGGGGGTCGACGATGGTGTAGAGGATGTCGCCAATCAGGGTGGCTAACACCACCAGAATGGCGGTGATGAACAGCAGGGCCATCACAATCGGCCAATCGTCCCGGTTGAGCGAGTCGATGAACAGCCGGCCCATCCCCGGATAGTTGAAGATTGTCTCGGTGATAATCGCGCCGCTGAAGATGCCCGGTATCTGGAACACCACGATGGTGATGAGCGGAATCAGGGCGTTGCGTGCGGCGTGCTTGAGGATCACCATGCGTTCGCGCAGCCCTTTGGAGCGGGCGGTGCGTACGTAATCTTGCCGCAGCACTTCCAGCATGGAGGAGCGCATGAAGCGGCTCCAGCCGGCCAGGTAGAGCAGGGTCAGCACGCTCACCGGCAGCACCAGATGGATCATGCGGTCAGCCACGGAGTAGGGCTGGATGCCCAGCACGTCCTGGATGCTGCCGGGGATGACCCGGGTGGTGAAGACGTCGCCGGTGGGGAAGAAGGGCAGTCCCCACTGCTGGAACTGCACCCCAAACAGGATGATGGTGAGTAACCCAAACCAGAAGACGGGCATGGAGATGCCGAAGAAGCTGAAGGTGGTCACGGCGTAGTCCAGGCGGGAGTATTGCCGCACGGCCGAAATGATGCCAATCGGCAGGGCGATGAGCAGGGAGATGACGGTGACGCTGGTCATCAGGATGAGGGTGTTGGTCACCCGGCTGCCGATGACGGAGGTAACGGTTTGGCCACGGGCCAGGGACCAGGATTGGCCCCAATCCCAGCGGATGACGCCACCGCGACATGGATTGAGGCGGGTGGGGTCGGCACCTTCGTTGGTGCCGCCGGCGTCCTGGCAGGTGGGGGATTGATAGTCGCGCCAGGTGCCGGTCTCGAACATCTTGTCGGCCGGCCCGGGGTTGCCGATGGCGTCGCCGACTTCATCGAGCCAATCTTCGCCACCCATCCAGGTGAGGTAAGCCAGGTAGATTGGTTTGTTGAGGCCCAGGGTGGCTTCCAGCCGCGCGATGTCTTCTTCGCTGAGCCGGTCTTTGGCGTCGGCCGCCAGGTTGAGTCCAGACAGTGGCCCGCCCGGCACGGCGTTGAGCAGCCCGTAGATCGCGATCGTCGCCAGTATCACCACGATCACCATCTGAAAGCCCCGTCTGATTAGATAATTCGTCACGTTGTTACCTCCACAAAAGGAATCAAGTATGTGCTATTCAGCTTGTTAAGAATGTTTGCGTCCATCTCTAAATTAAGGAAGTAAAAACCTATACTTAATAAGATAATTAATATTCAAATGATGTCTGCTCAAAAATAATTTGGAGATGAACTTACGTCCTTTCATATAGAGTGAAAATATTGTACCAAAGCAAACTTGCCCACGCCACAACCAGCACATACAGTAATAAAAACCACAAACCTATCTACCAACACCTGGAATCTTTAATTTAGACTTTGAGTGGTGATTTGAAAAATTGAGGGAAAAACTATTAGCTAAAATGCTAAGCCAAACCGTCAAGCATAACTTTTGTTTGTGTGTTTGATTTGCGATTTGAGCAGGAGTTGGGAACGAACAGAAAATATATTTTACGAATCAGGCTCTTTGAAACGTATTTATTGTTTCTATATTTTTTTCTTATTTGAAATGTGCATATGTAACAAACATTTGCTGATAAAAAAGTAGTGGCAGTGCTTGACACTGCCACTACTAATCTAACTAATCAATCTTATTGCTGCAGATCGATCTCGAAGATGTTGTACATCTCAGAGTTCTGTGTCGGATCTACACCGAAGTTCAAAACGTTCGGGCGAGCCGCAGCAACCTTCAAGCGCAGGAACAACGGAATAACCGGAACCTGCTCAGAGAAGATGATCTGAGCATCGATGTGCCCTTGTTCGTAATCTTCGGTACCAGGCAAGGCACCTAAAGCACGCTTACAGGCGGCATCAAAATCTTCATTGGACCAACCGGTGTTGTTGGAGTTACCCCAACCACCAAAGCCTTCTTCTTCTGGACCGGTGATGCTGTCAGTGATGTACAGGCTGCAGCTTGGCTCAACGCCGGTCAACCAGGCAAATTCGCCCAGGTCAAAGCGACGGCCGAACAACACACCATCAGGACCATCAGCAAACCACTCGCTGGAGGGCAGGTAGTACAGTTCAACGTCAACACCACATTCCAGCAGGTTCTCTTTGAAGATCTGGGTCAGCTGCTGACGCATTTCGTTACCGGTGGTGGTACCAAGGGTAACAGCAAATGGCGTGCCAGTGGCTGGATCTTCGCGGATACCGTCGCCATCACCATCAACAAAACCAGCTTCGTCAAGCATCGCGTTAGCGCCTTCTACGTCGTAAGGCCATTCGGTCAATTCACCCGACGGATACAGCGGATGAACGCTGGGGATGTAGGTGTGGATAACTTCGGAACGGCCGAACAGGATGTTGTCAACCATGCTCTGGCGATCCGTACACATGGTCATTGCCTGACGGACGCGTACATCTTCAAACCAGTCGGGACGGCCAATGCCATCACCATAGTCGCCATAGCTATTCACACCAAAGTCGATGTGCTCGTAAACGGTACCGGTCTGGAAGTAGGGGGTGAGCAGGCCATTGTTCTCAGCTTCAATGAGGAACGGTGCCTGACCAGCATCCATACCGTCCTGCGTACCGATGTCACAAGCACCGGAGAGCAGCTGAGCGATCAGCTGGTTGGTGTCCGGGATGAACTTGTAGGTGACGCTGTCCAGGTAGGGCAGACCTTCTTGATAATAGAATTCGTTGGGGGTCAGACGGATGCTGTCGCCAGCGATCCATTCTTGGATAGCAAAGGGACCATCACCAACGGGCAGACGGCTGGTTTCTTCTGCTTCCAGCATTTCTGCAGCGGAGAATGCACCCCAAACGTGCTCGGGGAAGGGCTGCCAGAAGTTGATGAAGAAAGTGGAATCTTTGTAGCCGGGCAGACCGGTCCAACGGGTGCTCAAGTCACCGGTAGCTTCGTAGCTGGTGGTGCGCTCAACCGTGAATTTGGTGGCCGGTGTGTCAGGATCAGCATTTACGTTGAAGCTGTAAACGGAGTCATTAGCTGTTACAGGCGTGCCATCGCTCCAAACACGTGGCTTCATTGTGAAGTCAGCAACGATGCGGTCCATCATGACAGGATCGCCAGCGAATTCAACCGTTTCGCCATCGCTTGTCGTTAGGGAAACGCCTTCTTCAACAGTCACAACGTTACCAGCAGCGTCAACAACGGTGTCACCAGCGTTTACTTCTACGCTTTCAACTACGGCATCGCCATCAGCCAAGCTGGGCAATTTCTCCAGACCTTGTGCCTGATAATCATAGGACAGAGTCGTGAAGTTATTCTCGTAGATAGCATGCTGAACAGCGCTAGCAGCTAACATGGAACCACCGTAAGGATACATGGTGTCCGGTTCCTGAGCCATACAAACGATCAGGTCTTTGGGGCCAGCCGGTTCCTCTTCTGGTTCAACTTCAACCTGTTCGACAACGGTTTCAGTAACAACACGGGTAACTTCCACAGTTTGTCCTTCTTCAACAACCGTTTCGGTTACAACACGGGTAACTTCTACAGTTACCGTTTCGGTTGTGGGCGTACAAGCGGCCAACACAACTGCACCGAGTGCAACGAGTAGGGCAACAAGTGCCCATTTTTTTGTATTAAACATGGAAAAATCTTCCTCCTCTCATGTTATAAATAGGGGTTTTCAAGAGAGTTTCTGACCAGCTTTTTTTATTTTTTATCGCTGGTCAGCTTTTTACGAACATAAATCTTACGATGCTCGCAAGTAAAGCTATAATCAACGCAATCGCATCACCTCCTCCAAATTTGTTAACTGTTGCTTTTTTTGCATACAGTCAAAAAACGCTTTTAGTTTTTAGATTTAAGAATGACTGTACAA
>PABI01000102.1 GCA_002699125.1 Anaerolineaceae bacterium | reverse complement strand
CCGTTCCCCTTGTTCTCGAGTATGAAGTCCCTTATGCCTTCGGGGAGCCATTCGTAATTTATTTCAATTTGATTGAGTGCGTTCAGTCTCGAAGCGTTTTCCTTAAGCTCTTCCCTGGCCGATTCGTTCTCGGCCGCGTGCCGGGCCCTTTCTTCGCGGGCGGACGCCATGGCCGCCGTGAGCTCTTCTTTCTTCTCTCTTATCCCGGCCTTTCGGGCTTCGTAGTCGGCGAGTATCTGCTCCATACGCGAGATTTCGAGGAGCATGTGTTCTTTCTCTTCGCCGGCCTCGGCTATTTCCCTGTCTATGGATTCTTTCTTGGAATAAAGCTCTTTCAGCTCCTTTTCGTATCCGAGCGCCGCGCCCTTGAGCGAGCTGTACTCGTCGAGCGTCTTGAAGAGGGAGTCTCTTATCTCCCTGTGCTCTGTCCTTATCTCGGCGAAGCCCGCTTTTACGCCCGCGAGCTTTTCCTCGCTTTTGGCAATGCCCTCGCGGCCTGTCCTGAGGGCTTCCCCGACTTCTTCGAGGGCCGCCTTCTTGGCGTCGATCTGCGAGAGCAGGCTCACGCGCTCGTTCGTCATGAGCCCGGTTTCGCTTTCTATCTTTTCGATGAACCTGTCGATGTTGGATATTTCTGTTTTTATAAGTTCCTGCGAGGATATCTTCTGGTTGAGCTCGGTCCTCGTCCTGAATATGGCTTCTTCGAGCTGCCTGAGCGCTTCCTCGGACTCGTGCGCGCGCTGGCCGAGCGCCTTCTGCACCCCGGCCGCCTGGATGATCTCGGCCTCGGCTTCCGAGACGTGGCGGTCGAGAGTGGCCTTCTCGGCGAGGACCTTCTGTCTCCTCGTTTCGAGCTTCCGGGTCTTGGCGCGGAGTATGCGGTATTCGAGCTTTCGGGCTTCCTCGGAAAGCTCCCTGAACTCGGCAGCCTGCTTGGCCTGGAGGCTCAGGGTTTCCATCTGGCGCTTTACCTCGTTCGTCATGTCCTTGACGCGGGAGAGGTTCTCGCGGGTGGCCTTGATGCGGGTTTCGGTCTCGCGCCGCCTGAGCTTGTACTTCCTTATGCCGGCGACTTCTTCTATGACCGTTCTCTTGTCCTCGGGCTTGGCCGTGATGAGCTGGTCTACCCGGCCCTGTCCGATAATCGAGAACGCCCTCGCGCCCGAGCCGGTGTCTATGAATATGTCGGTTATGTCCTTCAGCCTGCACTGGACGCCGTTCAAATAGTATTCGTTCTCGCCCGAGCGGAACACGCGGCGCTTTATCTCGACCTGCTCGAAGTCGTAGGTCGGCACCTTTTCCATCACGAGCGACACTTCGGCCATGCCTAGGGGCTTTAAGAACTCGCTTCCGTTCGAGATTATCTCTTTCATGACGTTCGCACGGAGCTGCCGCGGGTTCTGCTCGCCCAGAATCCACCTTATGGCGTCTATGATATTCGACTTGCCGCAGCCGTTCGGCCCCACGATAGCGTTGAGCTCGTGGTCGAAGTGGATACGTGTCTTATCGTAGAAGGATTTAAAGCCGGATATTTCCAGTGACTTTATTTTCATTGCAGAGAGTCTCGTTCAAGATAATCAAAACCGGGGCAAAAGTAAATAACCCGCCGGGGAAAAGCTTGGCGGGGCGAACGGGCGGCGATGGGATCGCTACCTCTTGAAAAGGCTCGACCAGAAACTTTTTTCGGGCTTTTTGTCGTTCCTCGCGTTCATTTTGCGGGTGTTTATAAGCCTGAGCTCTCTTTTGGCTTCGATGTAATCGGGCTCGATCTCTATGGCCTTCTGAAAACATTTTTCGGCGTTCTTGAGGTCGTTCTGGTTTTTGTAGATGGAGCCGAGATAGTACTGGTTCTCCGCTATTTTCCCGTTCATCTTTATAGCCTGTTCGAGCGTTTTTATAGATTCAGCGAGCACGCTTGATTTATTCTCTGCGGCGAGATACCTCGTCCACCCGTGGGCGCCGACGTAGGCTGCCTCCTCGGGGTTCATCGTTACGGCCTCGCGGATATTTTTTTCCGCTTCGGCGTAATTACGCTGTATGAGCAGGGTAATGCCTTTTTTAAACGCCATCTCCGCTTCGTATATGTACTTGGCCTGGTTCTTGAGATCGGCGAGCTCTTCCTGGGAATCGTACTCTTCTCTCTTGTCGTTTTGGGACAGTGTTTCGTATGCAGACGTTATGCGCGTGAATATCTCCTCGGCCTTAACCCTCGTGTCGTGGTCGGCACCGGGGTTTACATCCGGGTGGTAGTTCTTTACGAGCTTGTAGTAGGCGTCTCGTATCTGCTCGTTCGAAGATCCTTTCCCGACGCCGAGTACTTCGTAATGGTCCTTCGCTTCGAGGCCTTCGTAAAAACCGTTGACGCGGTCTATGAAAGCGTCGCCCGAGTTGTTGCCGGCGGCGCCCCAGCTGTGCTCGAACGAGGCGTCGTCCGGTTTTTCTTCTTCCGCTTTTTCGGATTCGTCGCGGTTTGTGTCCCTGTCGAGGTCGAGAACAAGCTCGGGCTCGGTTTCGGGCCCGACAGATGACTGGAACGGGTTCGGATCGCCAGCGTCCGCAGGCTCGCCGGCCGGGGCGGCGTATTCCGCCTCGGGCTCCGCAGGGGATGCCTCGGGCTCGTCTTGCTCAAAGTGAAATTCGCTCTTGAAGCCCGCCTCGTCTGTTTCTAATTCTTCTTCACTACCGCTCTTTTCCGGCTCGTCGAACGAGCTGAAATCGATCTCCCACACCTTTTCTTCTTTTTGCTCTTCTACAATCTCAGGAGTCTCGCTCGTTTCCGTGGTCTCGTTTATTCCTATCTCCGACGTCTCGTCCGGGGAGAGCTCCGTCTCCTCTTCGGATGTGCCGGATTCGACTTCGAGGGATAACTCCTCGGCGTCGTTTTCGCCAGCTCCGGCGGAGAATTCGCTTGTGGCGGATTCGGACTGAGGCGGGGCCGAAAAATCGGCTTCTTTCGCTTCTTCGGCTGCAACTTCTGCTTCGTTGTCGGATGATTCCAGCTCGATTTCGAATATCTCTCCGGTCTCTTCAGCCCCGGATTCTATAGATATCGGCTCTATTGGAACCTCTTCGTGCCCTGCCTCCCACGGCATCGGCGACTCGTCGTTCTGAAACGGCTTCCAATCGCCGGTGGATTCACCGGAGGCCTCCCCGGCTGTATCAGGGGTGTCGATAAGGAGGTTCCCTATGCCGGAGACCGGGTCTTCCTCTATCTCCGGAATTTCGCTTGTTTCCCGGGTTTCGCCAATCTCTATTTCAGATATTTCGTCGGGCGAGTGCTCCGGCTCCGCTTCTGTCGGGCCGAGCTCTGTTTCAAGCGAGAGCTCTTCCTGGTTATCTTCTGTAACGAGCTCGCTGTCCCCGGATTCCTGTATGCTCTCTTCGAGGCTACGGGCAAAGTCGTCCATATCGCCGATATCCTCGTCCATCTCGATTTCCCAAACCTTTTCCTCTGCTTCCTCTTCCACTATTTCAAGGCTGGTAACGGGCGATTCTTCCGCCCCGGGGGCGTCGTCGGAAGCTTGTTCGGCCGCGATATCCGCAACGGCGGCCGAATCCCTTTCGGGCTCCATTTCGCTTATCCGCTTTTCTATCGAAGCCCGCCCGACCCTGTCCACCGCCAGGCCCGGTATGGATAGGAGCCTGAAGAGCGAAAGGAAGTAGAGGAGCTTAAGGGTCTCGTCCTTTTCGAGGCGTGAGGATTCGAGCACTTCCTTTAAATGAGCCCTCGGTTTTAAAAGCTGTACGAATCTGAGCTCTTTGGGCTTGAGCCCGAGGCTGTTGACCTCTGACTTGAGCCTCGGCTTTACTTCGATGACAGGGTTTCTGTCCACGAGGTCGTCGACGTCCACGTGTCTTTTTATTCCTTCGTATACGAGCCGGGGGAGGCTCAGCTGGTATGAGACGGCCGAGTCGGGCGAATTCGGGCCCTCCCTGAATTCATATCTGCCCTGGATGTAGTAAAACCCCCGGAGTATCTTCTCTTCTATCTGGAGCTCGAGGTATGTGCTTAGCTCGTGCGGGGACGTGATACCCATGCTGAAGAGTATCTCCCCGAATTTTTGGTCTGTATTGGCCGAGATATCTATCGCCTTATCGTAGCTCTCGCGGTCGATTATACCCCTGTCGAGGAGTATGCGCCCTATGGCAGTTTCGACGTCGCCGCCCTCGGCGAACGTCGGAACGCCGCCGGTGAAGTAGACGTCGAGATTGGAGTTCGACTTGATGGAAAGCAGGCCCGTTTTTTTCTTCTCGTACAGATCGGCGAGGATGCAGGGGAAGAAGGTCGATCCCATGTCGCCCTCGTTCTCCGTGTTCGCCGGCCCCTTCGCGGGGGATTTTTCGGAATAGTTCTTTTTGATGAAATCGAAAAGGGAGGTAAGGCTGCTTTTGTCGTCGAAAATCAGAATCGGCTTTCGCCCGGGGGGCGGTGCGCCGCCCGATGCGAAATCGAACGTCTCGAAGTCGTTCGATGACTGGAGAGAGCCGAGGAGCGCCGGGCTCAGCTCCTGGTCTATGAGCTCCAAAACGGCGAGGTCCGGCTTCTCATAGAAGAGCCGGTCGAGGCCGTCCTTGTAGTTCAAGACCACGGTCGTATATAACTCTCTCAGCTCCAGGAACTCCTTAATTACATAGCAGTAATCCCTGTCGGAACCGATGACAAGAGCTCTCTTAGACAATGTTGCCTTTTGCTCCCTTATGCATTTTATCCCTGTGCGGGGAATAACTGGGCGTTCGGTATTATCTCGGCCCGCCGCCTCATATCCTGAAGCCAGTTCTGCATGATCTCGGCCCGCTGGCGGTCGAGCTGATTCGCCCTTATCTCTTCTTTCTTCTGCTGGAACTCGTCCATCGAAGCGCCCTGCTTATCCTTAAACGAGACTATGTAGAAATATTCACCATTAGTATAGACCTTATTTGATACGGCGAGCTTGGGATCTATCTGAAAGGCGTCGGTCCTTAGCTCGGCCGCGCCTATCCCCGGGACGTTGTCCCTCCGGGAAAAGTAGCCCGTTTCCTTCATTTCGAGCCCGAGCTTTTTCGCCTCGGCGCTAAGATTAGCCCTGCCTGCGGCGTTCAGCTGCTTGACTATCTCTGCAGCCTTTTCGGACGCTTTCGAGGCTGCCTTCTCCTCTTTTAACGCAAGAGTCGCCTCTTCTTTGGCCTCTTCGAATGTCTGCTCGCGCTTGGGGGTTATCTCGGTTACCTCGACGGCCCAGACGGTGCTGCCGACGGGGGTGAGGAACGTCTGCCCGGACTCGGTCTCGAAGGCCCTTCGCGTAATTATCGGCGGGACGTCCTCGAGAATGCCGCCCATGCCGAACGGCCCGGCTTCGAGCACAGGCCCGGCGGAGTATTCGGCCGCCACAGCGTCCACCGATTTCGCGGAGGCGCTTCCCGCCTCGCCCGAAAGCCGCTGCCTTGCAGCCTCGGCGCGCCCGGCCTTGAGCTTGGCCTCTATGTCGCCCTTGACTTCTTCTATCGGGCGGACCTTGCCGTCTTCGGTCTGAAACTCGTCTGTATATGCGTTATAGTACGAGTTTATTTCTTCGTCCGTGATTTTTATGCTGGACTCGAAGGCTGCGGGGGTGAGCTTGACGTACCTTATCTTCCTCGATTCGGGCATTACGAATTTCGCCTTGTTCTTCTCGTAGTAGCTCTTTATCTCGTCTTCGGCCGGGTTCTCTTCGCTTACGAAATCTTCCGCAGAGAGCTGTATATACGCGATGTTTACCTTCTCGTTCTCCATCGTATAAACGCTCAGAAGGTTCTCATCCGTGACTACCGCCGTGTTCTGTATGATCGCGGACATCTTGTCGGCGAGCATCTCTTCCTTGTAGGTCGCCTCGAAATCCTCGACGGACTGGTTCCGGGTTTGCCGTATGAAGTTCGCGAACATTTCGCCGCCAACGAACTTTCCGTCTATCTGGAAGGCAGGGTTCGAGGTTATGGATTCCACGAGTTCTTCGTCGGTTATCCTGATCCCGAGCTCTTCCGCCTTCTGGGCGAGGAGCTTCGTGTTTATGAGCTGGTTAAGCGCTATGGCGTTTAACTGAAGCATCTGATCGGGCGTGAGTTCGGTGTTGGGGCTGAGCTGGGCCTTTATAATGTCGCGCATGATGGAGAAATCCGCTGCGCTTATCTCTTCGCCGTTGACCTCGGCCGCTACGTTAACCGGAGTGGACATCATTCCGGCGAAATCGTCGGACATGAATCCAAGTCCGAGCACCATCACTACTGCAAGCAAAATCAGTACGCCCCTTACGAACCAGGCGTTTTTACTCCTTATAATGTCAAGACTCATCTCTGTATATACCCCTCGGGCTGATAATTTATATAAAAATCTATATCACTTCGGTTTCAGTTTCAACTCGGGCCGGGAATAACGGGCTGTCCTGCGCGGCGGGGCCGGGAACGGGCCGGAGGGGGCTCTCGGGGTGAGGTGTCGGCCCTGTGCGAGGCAACTTGACAGCCCCGGGGGGGTTAAATATGCTTACCCGCTCAATCTCCCGGCCGCATTTGCCGAGGGAAGGAGTTAACTTCTCTCTTTAAAGGTTTAACCTTATGATAACTGCTCTCGGGGGCGGAGTCGGGGCTGCAAAATTCCTTGAAGGCCTTTCCGCCGTAATCGGCAGTGAATCCCTTAACGCAGTCGTAAACACAGGGGACGACATAACAATCCACGGCCTAAGGGTCTCTCCCGACGTCGATACCGTCATATACAGGCTCTCGGGCCATGTGGACAGGCAGAGGGGATGGGGCCTCAAAGACGACACCTTCAAATGCCTTTCGGCCATTTCAAGGCTCGGAGGGGAGACCTGGTTCAATATCGGGGATTCGGACTTCGCGACCCACATTCTAAGGACTCACCTCCGCTCGCAGGGTGTCACGGCCACGGAGACTGCCTCCAGGATAGCGGCCGCTTTCGGCCTCCCGGGCAACATAAACGTCCTCCCGATGACCGATGACGACGTCGAAACGTGGATCGATACGCCCGAGGGGGAGATGCATTTTCAGGAATATCTCGTAAAAAACAAGATGAAGCCCGAGGTCCTGGGCGTAGTACTCAAAAATATTGATAAAGCCGCGCCTACGCCCGCGGTTCTGGACGCCATCCGGGGGGCGAGGGGGATAATAATCTGCCCGAGTAACCCCATAATCAGCATAGGGCCCATTCTCGGCCTAACGGGCGTAAGAGACGCCATAAGTGAATCCGGGGCCAAAAAGATAGCGATAAGCCCTCTTATCGGCGACGTGCCGCTAAAGGGCCCGGCAGACAGGCTCATGAAGGGGCTCGGGCTCAGGGTGGCCTCGGCGCAGGTGGCCGAGCTGTACAGGGATTTCCTCGACGTCATGATAATCGATACTCGTGACGCCCACGAGGCGGACGAGATAAAAAGCCTCGGAATCGAGCCCCTCGTAACGGACATACTTATGCCCGCGCCCGAAAGGGCGGCGGCGCTGGCCGATACCGTGACAGCCCTCCTTTGACGCCTTTTTCCAGCTTGACTTTATCCGCCCGTTTGTGAGAATATTACTTGATACGCTTGGGGTGAAAGCGCCTTACAGGTGTTAAAACGATTTCTTCCGCGGGGCCGCGGGAGGAAAGCCACTTAATATGAAGAATATAGAAGCTCTCATACCTTCGGGGGATAATACTCCCTTTCCCGACCGTTTGCGCGGCATTACCGACATGCTAGGGTCGGAGGCGTCCGCGTCCGCAAGGACAGCCGGCATAATAGAGAAGGTCCTTTCCGGCGAGACGATAAACAGGGAAGACGCCCTCGCTATCGCCGGGCTGGGGAACGACGAGCTTCCTTATATCCTGTTGGCGGCGTCCGAAATGAGAGACAGGGGGAAGGGCAGGGTGCTCACTTTTTCCCGGAACGTTTTCGTCCCGCTGACCCAGCTCTGCCGGAACCACTGCGGATACTGCACTTTTAAATACGAGCCCGGTGAAGGGGCGCTGTTTTTAAGGCCCGACGAAGTTATCGACATGGCCTCCAAGGGGGCGCAGCTCGGCTGTACTGAGCTTCTTTTCGTCACCGGGGACAAGCCCGAGCTCAAATACAGGGAATACAGGGACGCCCTAGGCGGGATAGGATACGAGACCACCGCCGAATACCTCATAGACATGGGCATCTCCTCGCTCGAAGAGGGGATTTTCCCGCATACGAACCTGGGGCTCGCAACGCATTACGAGCTCCTGGGGTTTAAAAAATCGAATCCCAGCATGGGGCTAATGCTCGAAAACATAAGCACGCGCCTCCTGAAAAAAGGCGAAGCGCACCACAGATGCCCGGACAAGGTCCCCAAGCAGCGTATGAAGACGATGGAGACGGCAGGCGAGCTCGACATCCCGTGGACGACGGGGATCCTAGTCGGCATCGGCGAGACGTGGGAAGAGAGGGTGGATTCCCTCTTCGCGATTAAGGACCTCAACGATGCCTACGGGCACATACAGGAATTGATCATACAGAACTTCTGCCCGAAGCAGGGGATAATCATGGAGAAGTATCCGCCCCCTGACTTCGTGGACATGCTGAAGATAGTCGCGATAACGAGGCTCGTCTTCGGAAAGGACATGAACGTTCAGATTCCGCCCAATCTGAATCCGGGGACTTATCAGCTCTTTTTATATTCCGGCGTGAACGACCTGGGCGGCGTTTCGCCGATAACTATAGACTACGTGAATCCGGAGGCCCCGTGGCCCAGGCTCGAAAGCATGAAAGAGCTTTCCGAGGCTGCGGGCTTTACGCTGAGGGAGAGGCTCCCCGTGTATCCGGAATTCATCGACGAGAAATACATCGACGCGCCCCTTCT
>PABI01000101.1 GCA_002699125.1 Anaerolineaceae bacterium | reverse complement strand
GGCGCCGACGACCGATAATCGCGTAACGGTACGGGCGCTAAATTTGGGGGAAACGGCCGCGTTCCAACTGCCTCATCTGGAACTGTATGCCTCCAGCGTGGGCGGTAACTGGATCAACTACCCGATGGGCGTCGCCTGGGCGTTACAAAAAGCCGACTATGAACTGGTCGGCATGGACGTGGTTCTGGTCAGCGACCTGCCGCAGGCCGCCGGGCTCAGCTCTTCGGCGGCGGTGGAGATGGCCTTTTTGCTGGCCTGGGAAACATTGTGCGGCTTTGAGCTGGACCATCTCAGCCGGGCCCACATCGGCCAAAAGACGGAAAACGAATACGTCGGCGTCGGTTCGGGGATGATGGATCAATACGCCTGCGTCGCCAGTAAAGTCCACCAGCTTGTTCATCTGGACTGCCGCACATTCAGCCACGAACTGCTGCCCCTGCCGCCGGATGTAGCCGTTGTCCTGGTCGATTCCGGCGTGCGGCGGCGTCTGACCAACAGCCACTACAACGATCGTCCAGCTGAGTGCCGCGAGGCAACGGCCGTTCTGCGCCAACACCTGCCCCACATGAAAACCTTGCGCGACGTCTCGCTGGACGAACTGGAACTGCTGGGCCACCACCTGCCAGAAACGCTGCGCAAGCGGGCTGCCCACGTCGTGGGCGAATGTGCCCGCGCCAACGCCGGGGCCACAGCGCTTTGCCAGGGCGATGTAACCACTTTTGGCCGCCTTATGCGCCAATCCCACATCAGCTCGCGGGACAATTACGAAAACAGCACGCCGGAGCTGGATTTATTGGCGGCCGCCGCCTGGGCCGTGCCGGGCTGTTATGGGGCTCGCTTTGCCGGCGGCGGCTTTGGCGGCTTCATGCAGATTTTGGTTGAGGAAACGGCCGTTCCCCAGCTCATCGAATCAATTAACCGGGCGTTTGTGGGGGAATACGGCCGTACGCCCCCCAGCCTCGTCACCAAACTCACCGACGGTGCAAAAACCATCGGCAACAGCGAATTTGAGTAACCAGCGAATGGCTTCATAGAAAGGTTTTAGCCATTGGACGACTCTAGGGATGCTTCACTTCGTTCAGCATGGCACATTCCAATTGTCATTCTGAGCGCAGCGAAGAATCCCTCTAAACTTGGCCGGGCAAAAACCTGGCTGTAGGCAAGATCTTCACTGTTGTAAGGTTCCAGGGATGCTTCGGAGGATACTTCGGCAAGCTCAGTACGGGCTCTCAGCATGACAAGGGTAGGTACTTTGCAATAGCGCAGCTTCGACCAACACAAGATCTCACTCGGCTGTGGTCGGCGTCACGCTGTACCGCCTTATGACTCGGTCAGGAGACCGGCCACAGCATAAAGAAGATATTAATCATATCGTTGTGACAACAATTCATCGACGAATTTTGCAACTTGGTTGAATTGCTCCTCAGTCATTTGATTATCAGTTCTTGCCGAAAGCGAAACAACTAGACCTTCGTACCTCATAAATGCTGCACAACGATAGCCCCCAAATTCCGAAAATCCACATCCAGAAAAATATTGATCTGCTTTTTGGCTAGTGTAATTTACATCTTTATGGGACCTAAACCGAGAAGCATCATCTTTCAGAGCGTTAAGCATTGAGGTAGCTCTGCTCGCACTCTTAAAACGATGAATATTATACACAGCAATACCGTGCTCACCCCAATACACAGTTTTGTTGACTGCTTCCTGTGCCCCCATTGGCTCGGAGAGCGGCAGCAGCTTATTAATGATTGAATCATTCGGGAAATAAGTGTCGGGAATGTCTAGCTCGTACACTGAAAAGCTCCTTTCCCTTACACAAGAAATTCCAATGCATCCATTGGTCATTAATTTGAAGATCAAAATGCAAGTTACAGAGATGGCTGCTATCGATGCAATACCAAACAATAGGCTTTTCCTAATCAATTGTTCTCCCTCTCTAACAAAGAATTTGACTGCGGTCGGCATCCATCCGTACCAATTTGTGGCATGGTCAGGAGGCGGGCCACAGCATAGAATAATTAAGAAAAATCTGCGTCATCTGCGTTCATCTGCGTCCTATGCCGTTGCTTAGCTGACGAAGTGGAGGCGCAGCAGGTGGAGTTCTTCGTAATCGACGGTTTCGTTGAGGGCGACGTAGACGGGACGCAGGTAGTCGGTGCCGTGTTCGGCGAAGGCGGCCAGGGCTTGCTGCTGCTGCTCGGGCGAAAGGTTTGAATGTTCCAGCAGGTTGCTGGCACGCAGTGATTCGCCGGCCTGCACCGCCTTCCACAGGTGGTTCAAAATAGTGCTGCGCTTGACGTTGTACTGCTGGCAGAGGTCGGGGAGGGTACGGCCGTTATTATACAAATTCAGCACCTCCAACGTCCGTCCACCCGGCGTGCTGCTGCTAGAGGAAACGGCCGTCGGAGCCGACTTCCGCACTTCCTCGATCCCATTTTCTACACAATAATTTTGGATAATCGGCACAAATACGTCGGCAAAATCGGCCAGTTTGGCCGCGCCCACGCCGTACAGCGTGCCAAAGCTGGCCCGCGACTGCGGGAAGTAGGTAGCCATCTCCACCAGCGTCCGGTCGGAGAAGATGACGTAGGGCGGCACGCCTGCCTCGTCGGCCAGCGCCTTGCGCTTTTGGCGCAGCAGTTGGAACAAATTCTGGTCATAATTGGCTTGCGCCGTGGCCGAGGGGGCTGCCTGCGGCTTATCCGGCAGCGTGCCGTGCACCGGTTCGCCCTTGAACACGGCATACGCTTTGTCCGTCAGCTTCAGGCTGCCGTACTCCATGTCCTGCACCATCAAGTCTTGCTGCACAAACTGGCGCGCCAGGTACTGCCACTCCTTCTTGCTGAACTCCAGGCCAATGTTATACGTGGACAGCTTATCATGGCCGCGCTGCAGCACCTTTTGGCTCTGCGAGCCGCGCAGCACGTCGATGATGTGGTTGACACCAAACAGTTCGCCGGTGCGCTTGACGCAGGAGAGGAACTTTTGTGCCGGGATGGTCAAATCGACCAGATCGCCCGCCTCGGTGGTGCAGTTGTCGCACGTCTGGCAATCTTCTTTGTTGTACGCCTCGCCGAAGTAGTTGAGCAACGGCCGTCTGCGGCACACATTCGTCTCCACAAAGCCCAGCATCGCCTCCAGCCGCACTCGCGCCCCCTGCTGCTGGCTGGGGTCCTGCTGGCTGATGAAGAAGTTGATCGTCTGCACATCGGCATAGCTGAACAGCAGCAGGCAGTCCGACGGCAGGCCATCCCGCCCGGCCCGGCCGATTTGCTGGTAGTAGCTTTCCAAATTTTTGGGCAGATCGTAATGCAAGATGAAGCGCACGTTGGGCTTGTTGATGCCCATGCCAAAAGCAATCGTGGCCACCATGATCGGCACGTCGTCGCGGATGAACTGCTGCTGGTTGTGGCGGCGGCTGTTGTCATCCATGCCCGCGTGGTAGGGCAGCACCGACCAGCCGCGCCGGGCCAGCTCACCCGCCAAAAAGTCCACCTGCTTGCGCGTGGCGCAGTAAATAATGCCGGATTCGTCGGGATGGGCCTGCAAAAAGTTGATGGTTTGGGCCAGGCCGTCGGTTTTGGGCTCCACCGTCAGCATCAAGTTGTCTCGGTCAAAGCTGGCCACAAATTCATGGGCAGATGATATGTCCAGGCTGGTTTTGATATCTTGTCGCACCCGCTCCGTGGCAGTGGCGGTTACGGCCAGGCAGACGGCATCGGGCAGGCGGCGACGCAGCGCCACCAGCTGGCGATACTCGGGGCGGAAGTCGTGCCCCCATTCGCTGATGCAGTGGGCTTCGTCGATGGTGAGGCAATCGACGTTGCACTGGTCCAGCAGGGCCAGGGTGCGCGGCTGCACCAGCGTTTCGGGCGCGGCGTAGAGCAGCTTGGCCGCCCCGGAGCGAATCTGATCGGCGGTCCAATCCTGTTCCAATTGATCCAGGGTGCTGTTGAGGAAGACGGCCGTAATCCCCAATGCCCTCAACTGCATTACCTGATCTTCCATCAGCGAGATCAGCGGCGACACCACCACCGTCAGGCCGGGGAATTCCAGCGCGGGCAGCTGGTAGCAAAGCGACTTGCCGCTGCCGGTGGGCATCACCACCAGCGAATCTTGCTTGTCGAGGACGTTCTGAATAATGTCTTCCTGTAACGGACGGAAGCTGTCGTAGCCAAATATTTGCTTAAGTTGGGACTGGATCATGCCAGCTATTTTAGGGGAAAACGGGCGGATCGAAAAGTGGAAAAAAGAGCAATAGGACGCAGATTTGCCTGATATCCCTGATGTCGCCGGGCGACCGCTTCGCGATCAGGTAAATCTACATCCCATTTTTGTTCTGCGTATCAAAAACTAATATTTACGACGGTTTTTGCGCCGGTTGCGCAGGTCTTCCATCTTCTTGGACAGCGTTTGCCGGATGAGGATGGGGCGCAGTTGTTGCCATTGAGTCAGCGGGTTGAAGCCTTCTTCAAATGCTTTGGCGGAACTAAACTGCTTGAGGACAAACTGTTTAGTGAGGTTGCGGATCGGTTCTTTGCCTTCGGGAACGGCCGTTACCAACAATTCCGCCTGCTCATACGGCGTATATGTTTCCCGCGTGGTTAAACCCAGCCAATTGGCCCAACTGCGCAGGCGAGAGAAGCTTTTATCTACGTCACCTTCCACCCGCTTATTCATCTCGTTGGCCACGTAAGAAAGCACCACAGCCACAACCAGAACCAATGCGGCACCAATCGCCTGCCAAACAGGGAATGTATCCCAGAAAGACGGCTCCGTGAGCGCCAAATCTTCTTGGTCCAGCAAGTTGGCGACTTCATTCGGATCAAAATCCGGGTCTTGCGAATCTTCCAGATCTTCCCCTAACAATTCTTCACGATTCAGCAGCGTCTGCGCCGAAAAGGCACTAAACGCATCACCGCCGCCACCGCTTTCATCAATGGCCTCGGGGCGATCCCAGGCGGGAATAGAAGCCGTTGGCTCAAACTGAATCCAACCGTAGCCGGGGAAAAACACTTCTACCCAGGTGTGGGAATTGCTGGCCTGTACCCGGTAAGAGTTTGTCTCTGCATCAAAGCTGCCTTGGGCATAGCCGCCCACCACCCGTGTGGGTACCCCTTGCGAACGCAGCATCACCGCCATCGCCGACGCATAATAATTACAATATGCTTCCTGGCTCACAAACAGCGTGTAATGCACCGGGTCAATCCCATCTGGTGTGGCCTGTATCTGATCGTTGTAAACGATGTTCTCGCGCAAATAATCGCGTACTGCAATCGCTTTGTCGAATGGGTTGTCGTGCGGTGCTGCCAGCTCCTCCGCCAGATCCAATGTTTCCGGGGTGAGACTGTCTGGCACCTGCAAATAAGTTTGCTGCACCCAGTCCGGGTATTCCGTGCCGGCACCACGCAAGCTTGTCGCGTCTGCCAGTGACAGGCGTGAGGTGACCTCATATTGATCGCCCAACTGGAGCACAAATTTGGAGCGCACCTGGCTCACCAGCTGGTTGCCGCTGGAATCGCGGCTGCCGTAAACGTTTATGGGCCGATCCACATCAATAATGTCTGGCGCGCCATAAATCAGGCTGGAATTGGGCAGGTAAGAAATGACCGTTTGGGTGATGACTTCACGATCGGCGGCAAAGGGATGGATAATGGGGCCTTCGTCGGGGAAGTGCTCCACATAAGGTTCATCCAGGCTTTGCCAGCCGCCATCTTCATAGGTGTGGTATACCTTGGCCTGCCAGTAAACGTAGGGCAGTTCTCGCGGCACGATGATGTCCATAACGGCCGTATTCCCCACCGTTCTTGGCCCACCCAGCACCAGCGTATCCTGGTACGGATCCGTCGTGTTGGTGCCATAGGTACGCAGCGCCGAAAACATGCGCGTCCAGTTATCCTGAAACTCGCGCCACGGACCTCTGGCGCCGCTCAATGCATCGCCCATCGTGGCGCTGGCCGCCAAAGGAGGCAGCCGCCAGGTAAAAGCCAACGCGAGCAAGGAAACGATGAAACCAGCCCGAATAAAATTAAACCAGATGCTTTTTTCGTACCGAATAGCACTGGCCAGCCACCCTTTTTCTTGCTCAACCAGGTAAGTACGGGCCACAAACAGCAGCGCAAACATTAAATAGAGCGCCAGGTAAAATTCCAGCGGGCGCGGTCCGGCATAATAGTAAACGACACTCAGCAGCACCAAGCCGCTGGGGATCACCGCCCGCCAAACACGCGGCTTACGGAACGTATACCAGGTGGCTGTGTAACCCAACGCCCAATAGATAAAAGACGTCTGGAACACAAAAATGAAGCCATCCCGACTGGTGCCGCCACTCACCAACTTTTGCAGCCAGATAAGCTGACGGCCGATCATGCCACTTGTGGGATCAAGAATGCGGTCACGCCAGGGCATACCGGTAAAAGCATCCACAGTGCCGACAATGACAAACACGGCAAACAAACCATAGATGGCGGCAAACGTATGGGCCGTATTGGCAGAGAAACGGCTTTTCGCCAGCATGGTGCCGGCCAGCAAAGCAACGGTGCCAACCAGTGGAATGACATGCAAACCAACAATCAGATCTGCCTGGGCAATGGCCATTGACGAAACCATAATCATGGCCCAAAGCAAAAATAGTGTTGACCAGCCTTCTTCTAATCTTGGTCGAATACGCATATTGTTTTCCCTGGCGTTTTTCTAGAATTTAGGACTGATTTAGGACTGGCAGTCCTAAATGTTGCATTCTTAAAAAGTATATTCCAAGGACTGCCAGTCCTCATAAGTAGGTTTTATCTTCTTCTCGCTGGGAATTATAATCAGTTGTCACCAAAATGTCACTGAGATAGCTGACGTTTCATCGACGCTTAATCTACAGAATGGGAACGGGGAACGGCCGTTTCGGCAACCTCAGTGCGGGCGGTTCGGCGGCGAGACACGGCTGGTTTTGTCCCGCTGCGCCAGATGCGCAGCACCAACCAAACCACGAGCAAAGCCACCGCTGCACCAACCAGCCAGGGCCAAAATGACGTCGGCGCTACAGTTAGCGGAAATGAAAGCGCTCCGCTGCCGTCGCTGCCGGTTACCTCAATCTGCATCTCATACATACCAGAGGAAACGCCGTCCAGGTCTGCCTCGTAAAACAGCCGGTTGATCGATTGTTCCGTAGTGGCCGCCGCCGCCGTTACCGGATCGCCACGTTCATTGACGATGGTGACGGAAACGGCCGCATCCAGCACAGGCTCCCCGGTATCGGCCCGGGCAATGCCCACTGTGATGTGAATGGCCTGCCCCGCCCGGGCTGTCGGTGGATTGTTCCACACAGAAACCTGGTATTCGCCAATGGGTGCATTGCTAATTTGCAGCTCGCCGCCGCCGTGGGCTAAAACTGTTTGCCATGAGAGCACGAAAGCGATGAACAAAAAGAGGAACACAGAGCTACGCAGAGTCGGCGCGGAGCTACACAGAGGGATAAAACGAAAAAACGTGTAAATCTGTTGGTTTTTTCTCATGATGATCCACTTTTGGGGGGAGACGGCCGTTCCCGTTCCGAACGCCGGACAAACACCAGGTACAGGCCACCGGTTAGCACACAAAAAATAAACCATTGCCAGGCATAGCTTAGATGTGGCCCCTCCGATAAATCAACCTCACGCGCCGTATGCAGCGGCGGCTCCAGTTCAAATTCCTCCGTTGGCGACTCCATCAAAATGACAGGCAACAACTCATAGGGCACTGCTGCTTCCATTGCCTCCAGGTCGATACGGTAAATCTCCCGTGGGGCTACTTCAGGTGAATCGCCCCGCCCCGGCCGGCTCAGGGCCAGATAGCCATCCACCTGGACCACGCCCGTCTCCGTTTGGTAGCTGTCTAGCTGCCCGGCCTCATATTCAGCCTGCGGCACCCACCCACGATGCACCAGAACGGCCGTTTCCCCTCCGTCCTGTGACGCCATACCTTCAATGAGCAGGGGCGTCACCAACGCCACGCCGGGTCGCCCCTGCCACGATTGCAGCAGCAAAGTCCGCTCTTCAACAAAATCGTATTGTCCCGTCACCGTTGCCAGCCGGTTCTCCAATGCCGCTGCTTCTTGCGGCAGCGGCTCCGCCAAATCCAGCGGCGGCGATTCCAGCACAGCACGAAGAGTCTCATTTTGGGCACGGCGCTGGTCCAATCGATCCAGCTGCCAAATGCCCAGGCGCACAAACAGCGCCATGGCAAAAAGCACTAGCAACGTCCCGCCCAGCCAACGGCGGCTAAATAAATTTTTTAGCAAATTCATGGATGGCTCTATCCCTACTGCTTTAAACCAGGGGCCGCTACCGCCTTCTCTGAAGCCCACTCCGATTCCGGCAGCTGCGGTTTGCGATCTTCCTGGCTCAAATAACGGCCGATTAAAATCAATGCCGCAATAATATACATCATGCTGCCCGGCACCCACATAATGACCCCGCCTAACTGCTGGTCGGTTAACACATCAAAACCCCACAGCCGGGGAACCGACTCATAATAGGAATAATATCCCTGGGTGGCAAAGGACAACACAATACCGGTGAGCATGTTAGGCGGCACAACAGACATCACCAGCCCAATGCGACCCAGCAACCCAAATTGCTTGTGCACCCGCGGTCCGGCCCCGGTAAGATGCCACCACAGCAGCACGCTGGCAATAAAAAAGCTAAGATGCTCCACGTCATGTATCCACTCATAACGGAGCGCGGCATTGTACATGCCGGGATCATGCCAGCCGATGAGCGAAACGACCCACAGCATCCACACAATGCCTGGCTGGGTCAACGTGCGCAGCCAGCGGCGAAAGCCGGAATCACGATGCAGCGCCTGGCTAAACAAGCCGCCAACCCTGCGCCGCCAGCCTGCGGGCAGCCCCCACAGCACAAAAGGCATTGGGTTGGCCACCAGCAGCAGCGGTGGAGCAATCATAATGAGCAGCAGATGCTGCACCATGTGCATAAAAAAGAGCTGCTGTCCTAGAGCGTCGATGGGGGAAAGCAGGGCCAGGGCCACCGCAAGAAGCCCTACCCAATAGGATGCCAATCGCCAGCCCACGGCCAGCCGCCAGCGGGAACGGACCGTGCGCCGATAGCGCTGTGCCCCGCCACGGGAGCGTTGGCGCAGCTGCCACCACCCCCTAGAATAAAGCGTCCCGGCCAGGGCCAGGACGACAATTACTTCGATTTTCCAATCCCAGGAGAGTAAGATCGCCTTCAGGATAGGATCCATGTCGGTTTACTCGCTTGTGGAAGTGGGTCTTAGCTGTGAACGGCCGTACCAATCAGATACAGCGCCGGATAGAAAAATACCCACACCACATCCACGTAATGCCAATAAATGGCACAAGCTTCCACGCCCCAATGCTTCTCTGGCGAAAAGTGACCCTTGCGCCCTAAATTCCAAACCATCAAAATCAGAACAAGGCCGCTTAAAACGTGCAGGGCATGCATGCCGGTCATGGCAAAAAAGACGCCACCAAACACGCCATCAGTCGGTTTCAGATGGCCAAACCACTCAATGCCAAACAGCTCCAGCTCCAGGCCAAAGATGTTCCACTCCAGCACAACCACACCAACGAAAAAGATAAAGCCCATAACGGCCGCCAGCATAAAGCTGCTCAAAAACTTCTGGCGATCATCGTGTTCCATCGCTGTTTCACCCCGGAACACAAAATAGCTGCTAATGAGCAAAACCGTCGTCGTAATGAGCCCCAGACCCTGACTCAGTTCCGGACGTTCGCCGCCCCACAGGTAAAACCGGGCAGCCAGCAACCCCAAAAACAAGAAGATTTCCGAAACACAAAACAGCCAAAGTCCCAGCCGGTTTGCCCGCAGCTGTTGTGGCCAGGGCAGTTCGTGGCTGTGAGCATGACCATCTTGATGGCCATCATGATGCGCTTCCGCAGCTGCTGAACTCATCAATGACTCTCCTCACGCCATAAGCGATACACATGCATAAAAAAGTAAACAATCAAAGCTGCCTTCACCAAGGCAATAATAATCAGCAAAACCGTAATCGGCGTCTCTAACCCGCCAACAATCGACTCAGCAATTGTCAAAACCAGCAGGGCTAAAAAGACATACAGGCCGGTGCGCTGGGCAGATGCTTTCGCTTCACTCACGTTAAATTCTCCTCCACAGTAAACCTCCCGCAGGTTCCGATAACAAACGAAACTGGAGTAAAAACCTGCAGGAGATAGATGTTTCCAAACTAATCACCGCCAGTAGCTGGTGCCATGTTCACATACTGCGACGACGCCAAACCATAATCATAGGGATCACCCACAACCTCAAATGGCGTGTCATAGTTAAATTCGGGAATGGGTGTTGGCGTTTGCCATTCGGGCGAACGAGAGCGCCACGGATTGGTATCGGCAACGGGTTCCGTGCGGGCGCTGGCAATGAAGTTGTACACCATAATGAGCAGCGACCAGCCAATGACCAGAGCCGTCAACGTAATTAAGATCTGTGTATTCTCAATGCCCAGGCTAGGCTCATAATCAGCGTAACGACGGTTCATGCCCATAATACCGACGCTCATCTGGCCAAAACTCATCACCCAAAAACCGGGCACCATCAACCAGAAGTGCAGCTTACCCAGCGACTCCTTATACATGTGGCCCGTAATTTTGGGGTACCAATAATACAAGGCGGCACAGAAGGGGAAGATAAACCCACCAAACATCGTGGCATGGAAATGCCCCACTACCCAGTAACTATCATGCAAGTGCATGTCAGTGGGGATCGTGCCTAGGATTGGGCCGGTTACTCCGCCAATGAGGAAAACTGAAATTGCACCCAGCACAAACAACATGGGTGTCTCAAATGAGAGTTTTCCTTCCCAAAGGGTGGCTACCCAGCTAAAGAATTTAACCCCGGTGGGAATAGCCACAAACATGGTTGAAATCATGAAGGGAATGCGCAAAGCATCACTCATGCCCGAAACAAACATATGGTGTGCCCACACCAAAAAGCCCACCAGAGCAATGCCTAAGCTGGATAAAGCAATCCAGCGGTAGCCAAACAGCGGCTTGCGCGAGAACACCGGCAGTAGTTCACTAATAATCCCCAATCCCGGCAGAACAAACACATACACCACGGGATGTGAGTAAAACCAGAACAGATGCTGGTACAAAATGGGATCACCCCCATTGGCGGGGTTAAAAAAGGTAAAGCCCAATGTTCGCTCAGCGATGGTCATGCTCAGCGCCACACCCACAGTTTGGGTAGCGGTGAACTGAATAATGGCCGCAGCCACGGCAGCCCAAACAAAAATGGGCATCCGGAACAGGCTCATTCCTTTGGCGCGCATGGTAATGGTAGTCACAATAATGTTGATGGCGCTGGCAATAGATGAAAAACCGTTCATGTAAAAGCCTAGCAGGAATAACTGCACGCCAAGTGGAGCACGCAAGGAGAGTGGTGCATAGCCAACCCAACCAGTATCCCAACCACCAACAGCCATTCCGGCCAGGATGAGCATGATGGAGGGTACACCAATCCAAAAACTAAATGCATTCAGGCGGGGGAAAGCCATATCTGAAGCGCCAATCATGAGCGGAACCAGATAGTTGCTCATGGCACCAACACCCAGCAAAATGCTGGCGATCATCACGATGCCGTGGGCGCTAAACAGGGTATTGTATTGATCAAAGTTTAGGAACTGCATTCCCGGCTGAGCCAGTTCCAGGCGGAAGATGATGGCAAAAATACCGCCAATAAACAATACAAGGATACTGCTAACCCCATATTGGATACCAATTACTTTATGATTGACATCTACCGTAAAGTAGCGGAACCATTCTGGTTTGCCTTCTGGTGCGCCATGCTTTAACGGCGTTTCATGACCGCCAATCCATAGAAGCCAGTCGGTGAGTACACCAGCCCCAATTAAGAAACCAATGATGCTGATGATGCCACCGAACACAACAGCCGGTTCATTCAGCAGGCCAGTTTCTAACCCCGCCAGTGCCCGAATGCCGTTCACCAGGCCATTGCCCAGGAAAAAGGCGATGACTTGCCCGGCCAAACCCCAAATGAGCGCGGTTTCGGAGCCAAAGTAGAGGAAACGGCCGAGTCGCGTATTTTGGAACAGCCCCAGGCCGCTGCCCAACCCGACAACCACATGACCCACAATAAGCAAAATGGCAATGATGTTGATAGCAGCGGGATAGGCGGAGTCGAGTACGGCCGTTGGAATCAGCAAGAATTGCAGCATGAACTTGACAAAGTTAGCCACTGGTTCCAGGGTAAACAGCCCCTGAAAAACTGCTGCCAGGACAGCACCAATGACGCCGCCAAAAACGGCCGCAACCACGGCAAATGCAAATCTTGAACGAACAATCTTTAATAGGGTAGTCATAGATTTACTTCCTTAGCCTTACTGGTCCAATGTTTGCATAAAGGCAATGATATCAGCAATAACATCCAGCTCGGCCCCTTCACTAGCCAAAATCTGCTCTTCCAGAGCGGGGATGCGCTCCCCATAATCCTGGGGCATGATGTTGGGGTTAAAGCCCTGCACGATCTGGTCATTGGGGTTGAGGATAGAGTTGCGCACATATTCCTCATCAACAGTGACAGCTGTGCCGTCGGTGAGCATTTCCTCGCGCATCCAAATGCCTTGCCATGTCGGACCAGCTCCGGCCGTTCCATCCAGAGAATGGCAGCCATTGCAGCCTAAATCAATATAAAACTGTTGGCCGCGCTCTTCTGGCGACAAATCTGAATAGCGGAAAGAAGCGTCAATGAGAAACTGCTCAAAATCTGCCTGGGAAACCACCTCAACATCAGCCAGCATAGCCGAATGGCTCGTGCCGCAAATTTCGGCACAGCGCAGCCGGTAACTGCCAAGCTCTGTGGGCGTAATACGCAGGCTCTTCACCTCACCCGGCACCAAATCTTGCTTCACGCGGAATTCTGGCACCCAAAACGAGTGGAGCACATCTGTAGATTCCAGCTCCAAGACCACGGGTTGGTCAACCGGCAGCACCAGCCGAGCAGAGCGCACATCCTGTTCCGGGTATTCAAAGCTCCAGGACCATTGCTGTCCCACAACGGAGACGACCATTTCATTATCCTGTTCACGGGTAATGTCGCCCAACACAACGGTGCCATAAATGCCAAAGCCCACAACAACCAGTGTGGGAATGACAGTCCAGGCGATTTCCAGGCCAGTGTGGCCGTGGACGTGCGGCCCGTCCTCGGTGTCATCGGGGCGACGCCGAAAAACAGCGACGGAATAGAGCATCATCACCATAATGAGCGCAAACAAAAACGCCATCATGACGAAATGACTCTGGAACATGGTGTCGATGGGACCTGCCTGCGAACTTGCGGCCGTTGGCAGGTTAAACATCCATCTGAACAGGAAATACAGACCCACAGTTGAAACGAGCGTGAGCACAGCGACTGCGATTGCGTGCTTGAGTTTTCCCATAGCTACTTTTTATCCTTCAATGCTTCTTCTGCTTCTTCTAAATTTTTTTGATCTGTTGAATCGGTTTGTATTTACGCGTGTTTTAGGCGGGCGCAGCATTGATGTAAGCCATAAAACCAATGCCCAGGCCCAACATGATAAGTCCAGTGATTAAAACAGCAATGAAATCCCAGGGGATGCCGCCGGAATCGGTTTCATCCACTGCCTCGATTTTTTGCGGCCGCATACGCACACCCACAATCACTAATGTGAGAAGGGCAAGCACAGCAAAAACAGGGGTGGTTACATTGACAATACGGCCGTCTATCTCCGCAATCCCCTCAGGGAAGAAATTGCGCACAAATACCATCGTGGTAAAACCAACAAACATCAGCGTGATAAGCGTGTTGCTGATAACCGACCAGCGGGGCATTTTGTGTGACGGCTGCGGATCGGTGGTACGGCCGTCGCGCATTTGCTTGATTTGCTCATTAACCCGTTTTTCTAAAGCCTGCTGATGCTGTTGGAAAGTTTCCGTCTCCAACGTATTGTCCCGCATACGGGCAACAAGCCGGATGAGAAATGACAGGCCGCCGCCCACAACCACAATCGAGCCGATAACCACGCCAGTCACAACGCCAAGCGCCAGAAACGGCGAAATAGTATCGGGCAATGCTGCGGCCGCTGAGGCCAAAGCCGACGCCAGTGGCGCAGGCAATGATGAGGCTGCCAACGTCGCCTTTAATTGTTCCAAATGAATGGGTTCCGGCTCAAACGGAATTCTGGTAGAAGAACCACCACCAAAGCTGGGAAGTTCAAAAGCGTTCGCCAATGACGGCCAAACGGCCGTTACCAATCCAAACAAAACCAACAGGCCAAGTAATGGCACCCATGTTTTCCACGACTCAGGTTTGTTCAAGAGTTCTTCTCCTATCAGCTCTATTTGTCTACCAAATTTACTTTATGCAAAGCGAATGTGAGTTGTTTTGCCTCGTTTGTGGATTTTAGCACAATCTAGTTGTCAAGCAACAGCCACCAGACGTCACATCTGCCTAACGGTTGCGAGAAAACGGCCGTCTGAAAAAGGATTTTCGCGAAGGTGTGGAAGCAGTGGGGGCACGGCCGTTGCGCTCAAATAAATCCTCACGCAAGGAAAGCAGCGTGCGATGATACAAAGACTTAATCGCCCCCTCGCTGCGCCCCATAATTTCCCCAATCTCCGCATTCGACAGACGCTCCACAAACTTTAAAATCAACAATTCCTGCCGATCAGAGGGCAAACGACGAATCGCGGCCAACAGCAACGCCTTATCTTCCATAAGCTGCGTGGCAAACTCCGGGCTTTCATCCCCCACGTGCCAATGGGTAATGTCATCTAGGGCAATAATTTGGCGGCGGCTGTTGTCCCGGTGCCAGTTAGCCACCAGATTATGAGCAATGCGGTATAGCCAGGCGGAAAACGGCACGCCTTTGTCCTGGTAGCGGGGGATATGCTTCATGGCCCGCACAAAAATCTTGGCTGTTAAATCTTCAGCATCAGCGACGTTGCCCGTACGATAGTAGACATAATTATAAATACGATCCACGTAAATTTCGTAAAGCTGCCCAAAAGCTTCTTTATCTTCTTTGGCGCGTTCAATCAGCGCTTTCTCATCAATGGATGAACTCAACGTTGCCTCTTCCTAACAACCCAATCAGATAATGCGATTGTGCAGTATAACAGATGCCCCAATGCCTGCCTAACAAAACCCGTCATCCTAATGTGGTTAAAGCGTTGATGAATCGTGCTTGACGGCCGTTTCCCACTTCGCTACTCTCCACCTCTATGGCGCAAAATTTGGACTCCCGTGACACAGTCTCCAGCCGCAGCAGTGGCCTGCTCGGCTCTTTTTTGCTGCTGATTGTCATGCTGTTTTTTATGGGTGCGGTGTTGGGCCAGGGAGATGACTCGGCAACGGCCGTTGCCGTCGCCAACACACCCACCAGCGAATCCAATGTATTGTCCACTGTGGCCCATACACCCACCATCGCCCCCACTTCTACACCTACAAATACGCCCACACCAACCCAAACGCCATCCCCAACTTTAACACCAACGCCATCACAAACGCCTACACCCACCATCACGCCCAACCCGCTGTGGACCGCCACCGCCACCTTGCCACCCCCGCCGCTGCCCACGCCCCAGGACGGCATCAGCAGTACCGTGCGCGTGCCCATCCTCATGTACCATTACATCAGCGTGCCGCCCGAAGATGCTGACAAATATCGCGTGGATCTGTCCGTGACGCCAGACAATTTTCGGGCGCAGATGCAGTACCTGGCCGACAATGGCCACACGCCGATTGACTTCTACACGCTTTCCCGCGCCATCACCAATCATGAGCCGCTGCCACCCAAGCCCGTCATTCTCACCTTTGACGATGGCTACCTGGACAATTACCAGATTGCCTATCCTATTCTGCAACAGTTTGGTTTTGTGGGGACCTTCTTTATCGTCACTGAATTTATCGACAACAATCGGGCCGGCTACATGAACTGGCAAATGATCGAGGAGATGGCCGCCGCCGGCCACCGCTTTGAGCCACACTCCCGCACCCACCCAGACCTGCGCGCCCGCAACAATGATTACTTGATCTGGGAAATTCTGGGACCACAGGAGACGCTGACAGCTCACATCGGCTACACGCCGCGCTACTTCTCCTTCCCTTCAGGCCGGTATGACGATGATGTGCTGGCGATGCTGCACCGTCTTGAGTTTTGGGGCGCGGTGACCACCACGCCTGGAGCTGACCTGGGCTTTGAGAACCGGTATACCTGGCCGCGCCTGCGCATCCGCAACAACACGCCGCTGGGGGAGTTTATTGATCTGGTGAATTTGCAGTTTGAGGAGTGAGAGGAGTGAACGTTCACTCCCAGGTGCGACGCACTTGAAAGACACGCGTGTTAGACCATCGGTTACAAGTTAAGGGTTTGAGACAATTGTCAAAGGCCATAATTCAAACACAGATGTCTCGTTTTTTCGTTTTCGTTTGACAATTCCCAGG
>PABI01000100.1 GCA_002699125.1 Anaerolineaceae bacterium | reverse complement strand
GCAGGTTTGTCTTCATGAGCCAATTTAACCTGAGTTCAATTATGAGAAAGACCCGCCTATTTTTCGCATATGTCTGTCAGGCGGTGAGGCTGGCGGGTGTGCTGCCGCCAGGCAAGCGCCAGGGGCATGTCTTGGTTTTTGAGGGCGCGGATGTTGGCGGGGATTTGCACAAAGTGGCGGGCTTCGTTGGGAGATTTGGTTGTGTCGGCCGGTTGGCCGTTCCCCACCACCGGGTTCAAAATGAGATGTTCGGGAACGGCCGTTTCCTCCTCATCACCTCCTGCTAACCGCTCTTCCACATGGGCACTGTTAATGTGCCAATCCACCTGAAAGCGGTCGCTGGGTAGCCCGGCGTTGATGCCTTCAATCTCGCCGTACAGGTTGGGAATGTAGGTGCTACACACCGCGCCCAGCTTGTGAATGTTGAGTCGGGCGTTGGCTGTTTCCAGCGGGTCGTAGGTCCAGGTGATGAGGTCCAGCCCTTGCTGCTGCACCGCCTGGCGCTGGGCTAGCTTGAGCCGGGTACCCATGCCCTGTCCCTGGAATTCGGGATGAATGCCCATCATGTGCGAGGCGTGTTTGATACGGCCGTTGCCCATCAGCCCCACAAAACCAGCCACAAACCCCACCAGCCTCTCCCCGGCGTACGCCCCCAGCAGCACGCCACCATTTTTGTGAAAGGTCAGCAGCATGTGGCCCGGCACTACTTCTAGGTTGTCGTCCATTTGCCAGGCGTCGAGTTGTAGTTGTTCAACGGCCGTACAGCCTGTTGCATCAGTAATCGGTTTAATCTCAATCTTTGTCATAAGCCCCTCACAAAAACAATTCGGAAGGAATAGGAACACAGAGTTGCACCGAGAAGACACAGAGTTTCACAGAGAGCAGTAGAATACGTTTTTATCTCTCTGCGTCTCCGCGCCTCAACGTTAAATATTATCGAAGGCAGGCGCAAAATCAACAGAAACAACAAGACCCCCTTGCGGGGGCCTTGCTGCGGAAGAGAAGAAGAGGAGAAGAAGGAATAGAGAAGAGTGTTACTTAACTGTCCAAAGGATACCCTCTTTCCGCTTCTCATCCTGTGTTTTGCTTAACAGGTCAGCTATGCAGTTCCGTACGAATCACCTGTTAACCAACCGTAGCCGCGGATTCTTTCCGCGTTTTTGCAGCGCAGAAAGAATCTGCGGCTACGATTTGGAGTTGATTAGGCCCGGCCCAGCACCGCTGCCAGCAGCGCCATGCGAATGTACATGCCGTTGCGTACCTGGCGGAAATAAGCGGCGCGCGGATCGTCGTCCACCGAATCATGAATCTCCCCAACACGGGGCAGGGGATGCATCACCACCATCTTCTTTTTGGCCTGGGCCATGATTTCCGGGGTGATTTCGTAATAATTTTTCACCTCTTCATACTGGGCCAGATCGGTGAAACGCTCTTTTTGCACGCGGGTCACATACAGCACGTCGGCATTTTCGATGACGTCGGCCACATCGTGGGTTTCGCGCACATTCAGACCGGAATCGATCACCTCGTTCATCACCTTCAGCGGCAGGCGCAAAATTTCCGGGGCGACAAAGCGCAGGCTGACGTTGTATTGCAGAAGCAGCTTGGTGAGGGAGTGGACGGTACGGCCGTACCTCAAATCACCCACCATCGCCACCTTCAACCCATCCACCGTGCCCAGCTCCTCACGAATCGTAAACAAATCCAGCAGCGCCTGCGTGGGATGCTCGCCCGGGCCGTCCCCGGCGTTGATGACGGGCACGCTGGCCGCCTCAGCTGCTTCCCGCGCCGAGCCAATTTCGGGATGGCGCAGCACAATCACGTCGGCGTACTGCTCCAGCACGCGAATCGTGTCGGATAGCGTTTCCCCCTTGCTGATGGAGCTGAACTGCACCCCCTGCGTAATGGGAATCACGCTGCCGCCCAGCCGCTCCATCGCTGCAATGAAAGATGAACTGGTGCGGGTGCTGGGTTCGTAAAAGAGGCAGGCCAGCACCTTGCCCTTGAGCAAATCGGTGCCGCCGACGCGCTCCACCATCTCCCGCATCTCGCGGGCGCGGTTGAAAATGTAAGACAGCTTCTCTCGGTCAAACTGGGAGACGGACAAGATGTCATGATGCGTCAGCCCGTTGCTGTTGAGTGTGGGAATGTTCATTGTTTCAAAGTTAAATAAGGGTTCTAAAGTTTTGGTATGCATGTTTTGTTTCTCCTCAAAGGGTTGGTCAAGTTTTTAAACTTGACCTACGACAATAATTTTCCACTGCCCGGTTGGGCCAAAACACGGCCGTCTTCAAACACAACCTCACCGCGCAATACCACTTTTTGCACTTTAGCCGCCACTTCGGTGCCGTGGAACGGTGTCCAGCCACATTTGCTTTGCACCATTTCGTTGGTGATGGTGTCGGCGGTGAGCTGGACGGTAACGGCCGTATCCGGCTGTTGCGGCAGGTTGAAAATGCGGCGGGGATTAGTGTGCATGAGTTCGATGAGTCGTTCCAAGGTGAGGCGATTTTGTTGAACGGCCGTCAGCATCAGCGGCAGTGACGTTTCCAGGCCAATCACCCCGGGTGGCGGCGTGGCCGACTGTTTCTCCGCCAGCGTATGCGGCGCGTGGTCGGTGGCAATGCAGTCCACCGTTTCGGGCAGATGTTCCCACAACGCCGCCACGTCAGACGGCGTGCCCAGCAGCGGACGCATGTCGCCCAGTGGACCCAGCCGGGTGGCGTCTGCTTCGGTCAAGAAAAGGTGGTGCGGCGTCACCTCGCACGTTACCGGCAATCCTTTGGCTTTGGCCTGGGCGATTAGCTCAATTTCGTGGCGGCGGCTGATGTGGCAAAAGTGAACCGGCCGGTTGTAAGTGGCAGCCAGGCCAATGCCCACGGCGACGCTCTGTTTCTCGGCGTGCATGGCGATCATCTTGTCGCGCGGCCAGGTAGCAAAGCAGGCCATCAGCGTGGGCACATCCTCCACGCGCAGCGGGCCAAAGGTGTCGTTGAGGTAAATTTTGAGCGCAGCGGCGCGCGGCGCGCACTCCACCAGCCGGTTAATTTCTTCCGGGCTGGCCCCGGCAAAGAGGCCCACATCGCACAAAATATCTTGGGCTGCCTGCTCACGGGCGGCGGCCAGCACTTCCGGCGTGCTCAGCGGTGGGCTGGTGTTGGGCATCCCCAAAATGGTGGTGATACCGCCGGCCAGGGCTGCGGCCGTTCCGGTGCGAAAATCTTCTTTATGCTCGCCGCCCGGCACGCGCAAGTGGGTGTGAACGTCTACCAATCCGGGTAGTGTAATGGTTTCGGTCATAAACCTCCTTTGAATGTTATCCGCAGATTAGCGCAGATTTTTTCTTATTTGCGTTGTTCTCCTAAGACAACAACGATTTAGAGTGATGAGCGAATTTTTCTTTAATTCGTTGGTTACTAAAATTCGCTGTTACATTTTGGCAAAAAAAAAGCCTAATCCAGAAGGATCAGGCTATGAATGACAAATTATTTTTCGCGTTGGCGCGGCGATTTTGATTTTCTTTCCGGTTATGCCAGGCATTGGTTTCCTCATTTGTGTGCCTAATTTGCACCGGGAGGAAATGGTAACATGAAACGGCCGTTTTGCCCAAAAATCAGATTGCTTTTTTACCACAGAGGGCATGGCGTTTATTGCGATCTACCCCGAAACATTTTTGCTTGCTTCTCGTACTTGGCTGCCCCTTAATTGCTTAACATAGGGGCTTTTTGCCGCCATTCGTCCGATTCCAGTTGGTCCAGCATGAAGCGGGCAAAATCGGTGCGGGCAAGCTGTGTGCCGGGTCCCTGCCCCGCATAGCCAACTTTGATCTGGCCACTACCTGGATCATCGTTGAGACGCGGTGCGCGGGCCAATGTCCAATCCAGGCCGCTGTTGCGAACAGCCGCCACCATCCCTTGGCTGTCGGCCAGAACGTGCCGGGCAAATAGCCGCAGTGCTAGCCCAAACAACAGCCCTTTTAACTGTGGTTTATCGCGGGGATCCGCTACGCCTGCACCTGTAGCGGCAATTAAGCGATTGACGCCGTTTTTCTTCATAGCGGTCACGATGTGCGCCATGCCGGTGGTTAACGGCCGTTCTGGCGTATTGTTCGTTGGTCCCAGAGCGCTTAAAATCGCATCCGCTCCGGCAATGGCTTGCTCGATGTTCTCCGGTTCATTCATGTTACCTTGAATCACCGTTAATTGTGGCATCTCTTGGGTCACCTTGTCGGGATTACGCACGTAGACGGTGACTACATGGCCATCGGCCAAAGCTTGTTTGACTAATTCTTGACCGGTGCCCCCTGTGGCCCCAAATATCGTTAACTTCATTGTTTGCTGCCTCCAACAATTTCCAGCGTGGTGTTGGGGATAACGGCCGTTTCTCCTTGCCACACTGGCGCGTAGTCAGAAATGAATTGCTGCATCGTAAGGGGAGGGCGGTCGAGTAAGACGGCCGTTTCCGGGGTCACCGCCTCGGCCAAACCAAAGCGCGTTGTCAAATAAATGGCCGTCACCACGGTCACGTAGCTAAGCGGAAATCCGCGCCGCCACAACCGCCAGGCAAAACGTAAAAAATGAGGGTTGCTGTAGCGTATCGGCCGTCCCAATACCTCCGACATCATGGCGGCCACCTCTTGATACCCCAGTGCTTCGCTGCCGGTCAGTGAATAGGCTCGTTCGGCGTGACCTGGTTCAGTCAGCACCTTTGCTGCAACTGCGGCAATATCACGCGCATCAATAAATGCGGTTTTGCCGGTACCGGCTGGAATAAAAATATCGTTGTTTTCGTTTATATCTTGCCGATGGGTGGTGCTGAGATTTTGCATAAAAAAGCCACAGCGCAGCAACGTATAAGGGACAGAATTTGCTTCCAACAGCGCTTCTACTTTGGCATGAGGCACAAAATTGTTCTTTTCTGCACCCAGCAGCGACAAAAAAACGATCTGCTGCACACCGGCTGCGGCCGCGTAATCGATGGCTGGTTTCATGTCGCGCTCCACCTGGGAAATGTGCGGTGGGCGCATGAGAAACAGTTTCTCTACACCAACAAACGCTCTGGCATAAGTGGTTGGGTCGGTGAAATCGAACTTAACCCAGTCCACCCCTTTGGGTAAGTAATCGGCTTCAGCCTCAGAGACAACTGCTGCCCGCACGGTATAACCAGCATTATGTAGCAACTGCACCAGCACGCTGCCTACGTTACCTGTGGCTCCTGTAACTAAAATGGGTGATTTCATAATATAGACCAGTCTGTATAATTTTTTGATAAAAAAAGAGCACTATAGCAGTGCTTCTAACTCCAGAGCCGCATCCAGCAGCGGCCCGACATTACGCTCACTGCGGCTAAGAATCGTTGCGCCCTCGATGATGGCTATCACAAGGGTGCCCAGGCGTCGGGCGCGCACTGGCTCATAGCCGCTGTCGAGGAGCTTTTGCTCAATCACTTTTTGCCACGCCTGGTAGGCATCGCGGCAGGCGGCATTGAGCCGTTCGTTGGTGGAGGCAGCTTCCAGGGCAACGGCCGTAATCGGCCCGCCAGATTCAAAGCCGCTGGCCTGGACATAGTGTGCCAGGTTGCGCAAAAAGTTAGGAATTGCTTTGGCCGGACTTTTATATGCCGCCATGCCTTCTTGCAGACGCGCTGCAATAAGCTGGCTGGTGCGGGCAATCGCTTCTTCGACCAAACCATCCTTGCCGTCGGGGAAGTAGTAGTAAAGCGAACCCTTGGGCGCGCCGCTTTCCGCCAAAATCTGGTTGAGCCCCGTGGCATGGTAACCCTGGGTTTCAATCAGCTGGCAGGTGGTGGTGATAATCTGATCTCGTTTTGTGCTCATATGAATACCTAATGGCTGAAATTATAGCGACTGGTCTATAAATGTCAAGCGATCTCTGAAAACCGGGACAACAGTAGGGGGACGGCCGTTTCCCGCCAAAACGCCGGTGAAACAAAGCCACCAGACATGCCCCCACGCGGAAATCGCTCCACCGGGATGAACTTTTCTGCTGTGAGCGGTTGGCCGGTAAGTGTCTCAAACGTTTGCGTAAGGAGCTGTTCCAACTCGGCCTTATTTGGCGGCAGAGGGGTGTTGGCAAATTGGTCAATCATCTCTTGCCAAAGGTACGGATCGCCACGCAAGCCCCACTGCCCTGGTTTTTCCTGAAACAAATCGCCAACGGTTTTCACCAATAGGCTCACTTGGTTTTGCTGCCGGAAACGGCCGTGGCCAGCCCCAACGCAATGTAAACCGATCCGGAAAAGTAGCGCTGCCGCTGCTGAAACGTTTGGCTTCGTTTCAGCCAACCCCCAAGCTGCCCAGCTAGGAGCGCGTAAATACTGTCACTGAATAAAGCAATTGTTACAAAAATGAGGCCTAGCAGGAACGTTTGTAGCGGTACCGAACCGTGTGCCGGATCGGCAAACTGGGGTAGGAAGGCCAGGAAGAAGAGGGCTGTTTTGGGATTGAGCAGATTTACCACAAAGCCCTGGCGGAAGATTTGCCACAGCGGTTTGGGCTCGACCACGATTTCTTTTTGAGATTGTGGTTTTTTGAGCAGGGTGGTGATGCCCAGGTAGATGAGGTATGCAGCGCCCAAATATTTAACGGTACTGAATGCGAGCGCAGAGGCGGCGAGAACGGCCGTAATTCCCACCGCCGCGGCCAACGAATGCACCACCGCCCCCAACGCAATGCCCAATACCGAAACAATGCCCGCCAACCGCCCCTGGTCAATCGACCGGGCGACCACGTACAAAACCGCCGGACCCGGCACCACAATCAGCAGCGTCGCTGCCAGTATAAACGTTGCCAAACGTGTCCATTCAAACATTTTATTACCCTCACAAAACGAGGCGTGAGCATCCTCAGAGGCGAACGGGTCTTGCAGAACCGCTCAGCACATGCCTGAGGATGCATGCGCCTCCGTTGAAATTATACGGCCGCTGCCAATGCCTGCTCCAAATCGGCCAGAATGTCGTCGATGTGCTCAATGCCGATGCACAGTCGGATGGCATCTGGCGTGACGCCTGCTGCGACAAGTTCTTCCTCGTTGAGCTGCCGATGAGTGGTGGAGGCAGGATGGGCTGCCAGCGACTTGGCATCGCCGATGTTGACTAATCGCTTGAACAGCTTCAGCGAATCGTAGAATTTCACGCCAGCCTCAAAGCCGCCTTTGATGCCAAACGTGAGCAGGGCGGAGGGACGGCCGTTTGTATATTTTTGCGCTAATTCATAATACGGCGAGCTGGGCAATCCGGCAAAGCTGACCCAGGCGACGCTGTCGTGGTTGTCCAAATAGTTGGCTACCGCCATGGCATTTTCCGTGTGGCGCTCCATGCGCAGGGCCAATGTTTCAATCCCTTGCAAAATGAGGAACGCATTGAGCGGGCTGATGGCCGAGCCGGTGTTGCGCAGCGGCACGGTGCGGGCGCGGCCAATGTAGGCGGCTGGCCCCAGCGCCTCCGTGTACACCACGCCGTGGTAAGATGGTTCGGGATTGTTGAGCATGGGGAAACGGTCGGCGTGGTCAGCCCAGGGGAACTTGCCGGAATCGACGATGATGCCGCCAAGCGAGTTGCCGTGCCCGCCCATGTATTTGGTCAGCGAATGGACCACGATATCGGCGCCATAATCGATCGGACGAATAAGAATAGGTGTGGCCACTGTGTTATCGACAATGACGGGCACCCCGTGTTTGTGGGCCATCGTGGCAATGGCTTCTACATCTACAATGTTGCCCGCTGGATTACCGATGGTTTCGCAGAAAACGGCCGCAGTCTTCTCATCAATCAACTTTTCCAGGCTGGCCGGGCTGTCGTCCTCGGCAAAGCGCACCTCGATGCCCTGCTTGGGCAGCATGTGAGCAAACAGCGTGTAAGTGCCGCCATACAGCAGCGGTACGGAGACGATGTTGCTGCCCGCTTCAGCAATCGTCAGGATGGAGTAGTTCACGGCGGCACTGCCGGCGCTCACGGCCAGGGCAGCTACGCCGCCTTCCAGCTCAGCCACGCGCTTTTCCAGCACATCGGCCGTCGGGTTCATAATGCGGGTGTAGATGTTGCCCGGTACGGCCAGGTTAAACAGGTCGGCGCCGTGCTGAGCGTTATCAAACTCGTAAGCGACAGTTTGGTAAATGGGAACGGCGACGGATTTGGTGGTCGGGTCGGTTTCGTAGCCGCCGTGGATGCCAATGGTTGCTGGTTTCATGATAGGTGTTTCTCCTTTCTTTAGCTGTAGGATGGGCAGTCCTGAATTTAACAGTTCATCATGACTTGCGTTCAGGACTGCCACTCCTGGGTGGAATAATTTAGCGCAGCCCCAGTGGGTTATTGGGGTCGATGCCGGGGGTGAACGGCCGTTTCCGTTCCAGCGCCGTCAGTTGATAGACCAACCCCAGCCAATTGTTAAACAACGCCTTGCCCGTGTCGCCCCAGGTGTTGTCCAGATGTTGGACGATGGCGTCCTCCGGGAAAGGCGGAATGGGTGTGCCGGCTTCCTGGCTGGCCAGGATGATGGCCTGGTATTCGTCGGCGATGGCTGCGGCCGTTGGTGGGAAGTAATTTTCCGGGTGGGGTGGATAGTCGCTGATCTCCCCGGCAATAAAGCGCAGCACCTCCCGCTTGTACTCTTTTAGCAAGCTGTTGTAATCATACTCCGGGTGCCCCTGAAAGTAGACCAGACGAAACTGATCGGGGCTAACCGCCATGTGGACACCACCTGTTTCACTTTCTACCAAAATTGTCAATCCGGCCGCCTCCAGCTGGGCGCGGGTGATTGCGTTGTAGCGGGAGTGGACCACATCGAACCGGGTGTTAATGTGGCGCAGCAGCGGGTGCTGCTTGCTGGTGATGCGATGGGGATACACGCCCCACTTTTTGGCGGGCAGGCGCTGTCGCTTGATGCCGTAAAGCTGCTTGACCAGCGCATGGGTAGCCAGGCAGGAGCACAACACAGAGGTGACTCCTTCTGTGGCCCAGGCGATGACGTCTTGCAGTGGCTGCCAAAAGGGTTCTTGTTCCAGCGTGGGATTGGCTACATTGGCCCCGGTGATCACCAGCGCATCCAGCCCTTCTTCCTTAAGCTGCGCAAAGCTGGCGTAATATTCATCAATGTAGGCCTGAGTCTCACGGCTGCGGGGCAAGCCGGGGATAGAAAAGGGATAAACGTAAAATTGGGCAATCTGGTTTGAGCTGCCCAGCAGACGCATAAATTGCTGCTCCGTCACGGTAAGTGCCGCATCGGGCATCATGTTGAGCAGCCCAATGTGCAGTTCACGGATGTCCTGGTGCAGGGCATGATCCAGAGACAGGACTTCCTGGCCTTGCAGGCGTAATTGCTCAAAGGTAGGTAGTGCGGAATGAGCGACTAATGGCATAGGTAGATTTCTTTTGTTGGGCCAGGGTGGGCACCTGGCTGCCGGATTTAGGTGTTTACGATGGGCTGAAAACGGCCGTTGCCTAACAGAACAGCGGCAAAACAACGATGAAGTTCACGGGAGTCGCGGGGGGAAGTTGAGGTGCGTTATGGTAACAAACAGTGTCTGATGCGTCAATGGGCAAATTGCTAGGCAAGACTTTCGGCAATTTGCTTAATGGGCAGCTTAACGGTGAAAATAGTGCCGCCTGCGGGATTATCTGACAGCGTGATTGTGCCCGCCATAGGTTCTAGCAGCTGTTTCACAACGTATAGCCCCAGCCCTAGACCGCTGTGGACATCGACGTTGCTGCCCCGATAAAAGAGTTCCCAAACTTTCTCTTTCTCGGATTCAGGAATGCCAATTCCTTGATCGGTAATGGTTAAAGTAAGCTTTGTGCCGAGAGCGATGTGTAAGTGAACGGGTAAATGGGAGGGGGAGTATTTAAGGGCGTTGGTGAGCAGATTTACGATAACTTGCTTTAGCAGATAATAATCTAGAATAAGCGGGGTTGCTTCATCACCATTGACATCTATTTTTAGGTTGGGGGGATCGGCCGTTTCTTGCTTGAGTTCAGTAGTGAGCTTCTGACACAATTGCCCAAATTGAATCATCTCTTGACGTGGGCGCACTGCTCTACTTTGCGTACTTTCCACAAGCGAAACGCCTTGCAGCAAATCCGTGAGGTAAAAAATGGATTGGCGAATGCGATGATATTGCTCTTCGCGCTTGCTGTCAGAGAGGCGATCATAATATTTGTCTAGCAAGCTGGTTGAGTTGTTGATCACCGTGAGCGGGGTGCGGAATTCGTGGGAGATGGTGGTGATCATTTTGGAGCGCAATTTGTTGAGTTCTTCTTCACGCTGCAAGGTATAGGCTAATTCACTGGCTAGCTGCTGCTCACGGTTTAGCGAGTTTTCTAATTCGGCCGTTTTCTGTCCCAATTGGAGCACCGCCTGCCGTTCTTTCTTTGTTGCATTTTCAAATTCCTGCAAAAGTGTAATGATGGCAGCGATGATGATGGCATTGCCAACGGCAAAAACCAGGCTCATGGTGATAATATTTTCTACAGTGGGAATAGGGCTTTGCATAGCGGACGCTGTAATCACAATGCGCCCAATAGAAATTTGCCAGGCGAGGGTGACAAAAGTGAGCAGACTCAACAGTAAAGCGAACAGCCCGGCACGCCAGCCCAGGAAAAGTGCTGCCAAAATTGAAAAGCCAGAAAAGTAAATTCGCCAATCTTCGGCAATACCAAAAAATGATAAATCGATAACGCCCAGGGCATAGAGAATGCTTAAAAAGGTAAGGGCGCGTCCAGTGTAGCTAATTTGGCGTAGATAGCTAACGATGCCGATGGCGAGCATCCCAACAAGGTAAGTGAACACCAAATCCCAACGCCCTCGTTGTAGCAAATCTTCCATGATGGCGAGGATGCTGATACTGCCTATCAATGAAATCAAGCGGAGCATTATCGTTAAAATACGATCACGCCCTTGCACCAGGAGGATGTTTAAATCTGTGTCCAGGCTTTTGTATTCAACTCTTGAGGGTAAGAAATAATCTTTGACAGCTTGCCAGGCTGCCTGGATTGGCGCAAAATTCATGATGTACATTTTACCTGGCAATGTTTATAATTACCGTTCATTTTCTAGAGAAGTTTTACTGTGATTTGCTTCTCTTCCCACTTCGTTTCAAAAATTTATGTGCTGTTAAAATGGCGTAAGAAGTTCTGTTTGCCGGTTGACTCGCCTTAAGGGATCGTTATGATACGAATAGGTAGACGAAATGTCGATTGAGATTTTGGTGCTACATGGGCCCAATTTAAACTTACTGGGTAGTCGCGAGCCGGAAGTATACGGCCGTTTAACCCTCACCGACATCAATAATCGACTGTCTGAACAGGCAGAAGCGGCGCAGGCCTCAGTTCAATATTTACAATCAAATCACGAGGGAGTTCTGATAGACGCTATTCATGACGCCCGAGATTGGGCAGATGGCATACTCATTAACCCAGGTGCTTTCACCCATTATAGCTATGCACTGCGCGATGCCATAGCCGCCGTGAACTTACCGACTGTGGAAGTTCATCTATCAAACATCCATGCGCGGGAAGCCTTCCGGCAAAAATCCGTTTTAGCGGCCGTTTGTGTTGGTCAGATTTCGGGGTTTGGTTGGCGCAGCTACAGCTTGGGTTTGCAGGCCCTTCTGGCAAATATAGAAGAAAAAAGAGCCTAGACCGCAGTTTATTATCGTTGGGAACGAAAACAAGATGGCCTAAGCTCTTTCCTCGTTTGGGTAGGTACTGTGCAATGCTGTGATGTGGCTGCAATGTAGACGGCAATGCGGCAATAATGTTGGTACAATGCTTTAGCGGTGTTGGCTCCGATGCGGGCAAGTTGTTAGCTGCGATGTGGCTGCGTTGTGTTCATATTGTTGCAACGATGCTTGTCAGCCCTACCCAGTCAAGGTTTTTGCAAACCTTGATCCCTTTTATAGCCAAGCAACATTACAAAATAAATTACAATCCTATTCCAGGTTTTTGCTGCCAGATAGACGCAAGCCGTCTATAATAAGGTTCTGTTCGAGAAATTTGGCACTAAAAGGAACAAATTCATGAAAACACAACTTCGTTTAGCTTTCTATTTTGCTTTTTGCCTGCTGCTTCTGCCGCTTACTGTCTCTGCCGCACCGCTGCTAGAAGTAGAGTCGGTTAACCTGCCCGGCTGGCTTGGTATTGTGCTGACGGTGCTAGCTTTATTAATGCCAATCTTCTTCCGTTTGTGGCTAAAGCAACAAAAATAGATTCTTGACAGGGCAAAACGGCCGTGTTACCATCCCAACCAACTTAAAAAACAAAGACGTTGAACCGAACGAGTACGCAGCATAGCGGGTTCTAGAGAGCGTGTCCAACTGTTCCGCCGGATAGAAAATAAACGGAACAGTTGAGCTGAAAGACACACAACAGCGCCGCTGTCGAATGGATCGGGGAGTTGCCTGGGCAAAATTTGTAGTCAAAATTCGGCGCAAAAAAGTAGTCCAGGTCGGAAGTGCCACCGTTATCAGGGCATAGACCTAAGTAATAATTAATTGTGAATGGTTAATTGTTAAAGGGTTGAAGAAAGTGGAGCTGGCTAACACACAACGCGCTAACACAGGCGCGTTTTTTGTTTCAGCTTAAACCGGGTGGCACCGCGAGAGTGAATTTTTAGGCGCTCTCGTCCCAGTAGCGAATATTTTCGCTGGGACGAGAGCGCTTTTTTGTTTTTGGATTAGCCACAGAGGTACAGAGTACTCAGAGATTTTTCTGTAGGCTCTGTGGCAAAGATAAGGAGTGGAAAATGGACGATACAACAAAATACATTTTGGATGAGAGCAAGCTGCCCAAAGCATGGTACAACATCAATGCCGATATGCCCGTGCCGCCGGAACCGGTGCTGCATCCGCAAACGCTGGAGCCGGTAACGCCAGACTTCTTAAGTGTGCTCTTCCCCATGAACCTGATCATGCAGGAAATAAGTACCGAAGCGCAGATTGAGGTTCCCGAGCCGGTGCGTGAGGTGTACAAGCTGTGGCGGCCCACGCCCATGTTCCGGGCGCGTCGCCTGGAGCAAGCATTGGACACACCGGCACACATTTACTACAAGTACGAAGGTGTTAGTCCGGTAGGATCGCACAAGCCGAATACGGCCGTTGCTCAAGCCTTCTACAACAAAGAAGCCGGCACCAAAGCACTCACCACCGAAACCGGGGCCGGGCAATGGGGTTCTGCTCTGGCGATGGCCTGCAACTTCTTTGACCTGGCTTTGGAAGTTTACATGGTCAAGGTGTCTTACCAGCAAAAACCGTACCGGCGCATGGTGATAGAGAATTACGGGGCAGAGGTGTATGCCAGCCCGACAGATAGGACGCAGTACGGCCGTTCCGTCCTGGCCGAGCATCCTGATTCCCCTGGCTCACTGGGCATTGCTATTTCGGAGGCGGTGGAAGTAGCGGCAACCTCCGGCGGAAAGAAGAAGTACAGCTTGGGCTCTGTACTCAATCACGTGCTGCTGCACCAGACCGTCATCGGTGAGGAATCATTGCTGCAAATGGAAATGGCCGGTGAATATCCCGACGTCATCGTGGCCTGCACCGGCGGTGGCTCCAACTTTGGTGGTTTTGCCTTCCCATTTGTGCGCGAGAACCTGCGCAATGGCAAAAACACGACCGTCATTGCTGCCGAGCCAGCCGCTTCGCCCAGCCTCACGCGGGGTACCTATGCTTTTGATTATGGTGACACGGCCAAAATGGCCCCGGTGGTGAAGATGCACACGCTGGGTCACTCCTTTGTGCCGCCCGCCATTCACGCTGGTGGCCTGCGCTATCACGGTATGTCACCTCAGGTCAGCGCCCTGGTAAATCACGGTGATGTGCAGGCGCGCGCTGTGCCGCAGCTTGAAACATTCGAGGCGGCCATCACTTTTAGCCGGGCCGAGGGAATTATCCCCGCGCCGGAATCGACCCACGCCATTGCTGTGGCTTTGCAAGAGGCTGTTAAATGCAAAGAGAGTGGCGAAAAGAAGGTGATTGCCTTCAACCTGAGCGGCCACGGCCACTTCGACATGTCCGCCTACGATGCTTACCTGAAAGGGCAGCTAGAAGATTACGAATATCCGGCCGAGGCGATTGCCGAGGCGATGACGCAGCTGCCGCAACTATAAATTGTGAATTGTGAACGAAGAATTGTGAATTGCGAACGGAACCCTCATTAACAATTCACAATTCGCTATTCACCATTCACAATTAGTGAGGGGTTATGAACCAAGTTTACACACCACCATTGGAACAGTTTCGCGAACTGGCGGCGGGTCCGGCCAACTTAATCCCGGTTTACCGGGAGTTTGCCGCCGATTTGGAGACGCCAGTTTCAGTGTACCTCAAGCTGATGGATGAGCTAGGGCCGTCGTTTTTGCTGGAGTCAGTGGAAGGTGGCGAGCAGGTGGGGCGGTATTCGTTTGTTGGCGTTGCGCCGCGGGGTTCGATTGCTTTAAACGGCCGTTTCATCACCACCACCTTTGGCGAGCAAACAACCAGCCGGGAATTAACAGACGGCGAGGATGTGCTGCACGTGCTCAAAGCCGAGCTGGGCCAGTTTGTCCATGCCGATTTGCCGGGTCTGCCTCGCTTCAATGGTGGCGCGGTAGGTTATCTGGGCTATGACGTGGTGCGCTATTTTGAACGACTGCCGGAAACGGCCGCAGCCACCCTCAACCTCCCCGACGCCATCTTCTTGCTGGCCGACACGCTGGTTGTGTTTGATCATGCCCGCCACCGGCTGCTCATTCTGGCCAACACCCATGTAAATGGGGATGTAGAAGCGGCGTATGTGGAAGCGATTCAGCGCATTGAACGGGTGAGCGAGCGGTTGTTACGGCCGTTGCCTGCCATTCCCCGCCGTCGTTGGCGCAGCGACAACAAAAATCTGGCCGAAACGCTCACCAGCAATATGCCGCAGAGCCGCTATGAGAAGATGGTGCGCCAGGCTAAAGAATACATTGCCGCCGGCGACATCTTCCAGGTGGTGCTGAGCCAACGCTTTAGCCGCCAGACCAGCGCCCATCCCTTCGCCATCTACCGCGCCCTGCGCATGTTGAACCCGTCGCCCTACATGTTCTACTTTGACTTTGGGCCGGAGATGCAGGTGATTGGCGCCTCGCCGGAGATGCATGTACGGTTAGAAGATGGTGTGGCCAGCGTGCGGCCCATTGCCGGGACGCGCCCCCGCGGGGCGACGCCTACCCAGGATAACGAACTGGCCGAAGAGCTGCTGGCTGATCCCAAAGAGCGGGCCGAGCACGTCATGCTGGTCGATTTGGGCCGCAACGACATCGGCCGCGTCAGCCATTATGGCACGGTCAACGTGCGCGATTTAATGGTGGTGGAGCGATACAGTCACGTCATGCATATCGTCAGTCACGTGGAGGGCCAACTGCGCCAGGGGATGGATGCATACGACCTGATGCGCGCCACTTTTCCCGCTGGCACCGTCAGCGGCGCGCCCAAGGTACGGGCGATGGAAATCATTGAAGAGCTGGAAGGCGAGCGGCGCGGTCTGTACGCTGGGGCCGTGGGTTACGTGAGCTACGATGGCAGTATGGATACCTGCATCGCCATTCGCACCATGCTCATGCAGGATGACCAGATTCACGTCCAGGCGGGCGCGGGCATTGTCGCCGACAGCGACCCGGCCACGGAGCATCAGGAATCGGTCAACAAGGCCAAAGCCCTCTTTGTCGCGGTGGATCGCGCAGAGGATGGGTTGCTGTAAGTCTTCCCCCAACTCGTTCCAACGGTCTCCGTTGGAATGCCCACTGGGACGCTCCGCGTCCCGAACGGCGCAGAGCGCCACAAACTTCATTCCACGCAGAGCGTGGAACGAGTGAGATAATTGAGGTGTTTTATGATGAAAAAACGAGTATTTAGCGGCATTCAGCCATCGGGCAATATTCACCTGGGCAACTATTTGGGCGCGGTGAAGCATTGGGTCGAGGGGCAGGATGAGAAGGAAAACTTCATTTGTGTGGTGGATTTGCACAGCATTACCGTGCCCCAGGACCCTGTGGAACTGCACTTTCAGACCCGTGCTTTAGCGGCCGTTTTGCTGGCTTCGGGCATCGATCCGGACAAAACGACGCTGTTTGTGCAGAGCCACGTCAGTGCCCATGCTGAGGGCTGCTGGATGTTGAACTGTGTCACGCCGCTTGGTTGGTTGCAGCGCATGACCCAGTTCAAGGACAAATCAGCCAAGCAGGAAAGCGTGGGCATGGGCTTGCTGGATTATCCAGTGCTGCAAGCGGCCGACATTCTGCTGTACGACGCCCATGAAGTGCCGGTGGGTGACGACCAAAAGCAGCACGTGGAGCTGAGCCGCGATATCGGCCAGCGGTTTAATTACATCTACGAAGAAGAGTTTTTTGTCATTCCGGAGCCCAAAATCCCGCCTGTCGGGGCGCGGCTGATGGGTTTGGATGACCCGACGGTGAAGATGTCCAAGAGTCTGGCGCATACGCGTGGCCATGCCGTACGCCTGCTGGACGAGCCGAAAGAGATCCTGCGCTCGTTCAAGAAGGCGGTAACCGATTCGGGCAACGAGATTCGCTTCTCCGATGCGCCGGAAAAGGCCGGGGTGAACAATCTGTTGGGCATCTACAAAGCAGTCACCGGCAAGTCCAACGACGAAGTTGAAGCCGATTTTGCCGATGCGCGTGGCTACGGCGACCTGAAAGTTGGCGTGGCCGAAGTAGTTATTGACTTTTTGGCTCCTATGCAGGCCCGCTACAAGGCGCTGATGGATGATCCGGCTGAACTGGATCGTATTCTGGCGCAGGGGGCGGAACAGGCTGCGGCCGTTTCCATGCCTAAACTGCGCGAGATGAAGAAGATTATGGGGCTGGTTCTTCCCGTAACCGGTAATCAGTAATCGGTAGGTCAGTAAGCAGTGTTCGGTAATCAGTGAGGAGTGAGCATCCTCAGATGCGAACGGTTTTGGCCATTGCGTATCTGAGGGTGCCTTGAAAAACATGGGCAAATGGTACAAGGTTCTTCAGGTTTTTCTATCCGTTTTTGCCTTGTCTGCATGTGGCGCATTAGGGCCAAGAACGTTCAATGCGGATGCTTCTGAAGCATCTCCATTTTCATTTGAGTATCCACCTGGCTGGGAAGTTTTATACGACAACGAATCAACTTGGGCTTTTCAAAATGCTGAAGATATTGAGATCAAGGATGGTACCTTGCGGGGTTTCTTTCTTGGCACTGTCGGCGTGGGTGTGGGAATTTTAACGCCTGAAATGCTCATTGAAGAATATGGCACAATTGAGAATACACCAGCAGAGATAATGGACTTGAAGTACCAGGAATCTGTTGCTATGTGGCAAGCCTATCAAAGTGGCGATCAGGAAGAGTTTAATGAGCAAACTGGCATGATAAGCCTAACTGAACAGCCTCCTGTGTTAGTACCTGATGTTTATGAAGGACCCACAACTGTTCAAATTTGTGACAAGGAAGTTATTGTCATGAAAGTACAAGACTACAGTACGTTTGTGCAGTTTGCTCCTTATAGGAAGAGATGGTCGGGTGTCACAGTCATTGATGACCAGGTCATTCAGATTGGTGTCCTGGCAGATCGAGCCGATGAAGACCAATTTGAAGAAATTTTTGAGGCGATAATTTGCAGTTTGGAAGTTCACGAGAGTGAGTGAGTTGAGGAAACACTATGTTAGTTGTCATTGATAATTACGATTCGTTTACGTATAACCTGGTGCAGTACCTGGGCGAGCTGGGACAGGAGATTCAAGTGTTCCGCAATGACCAGGTGACGCTGGAGGAGATTCGGGCGCTGAACCCGGACCACATCGTCATCAGCCCTGGCCCGGGTGATCCGAATAACGGCGGGATTTCGCTGGACGTTTTGCGTGAGTTTGGGCCGGCGACGCCAATTTTTGGGGTCTGTTTGGGACACCAGTGCATTGGTCAGGCGTACGGCGGCAAGGTGACGCGCGCGCCGCGATTGATGCATGGCAAGGTTTCAAGAGTTTATCACAACAGTAACGGCATTTTTTCCGGCGTGCCCAGCCCGTTTAACGCCACGCGCTACCATTCGCTCATCGTGGAGGAACCCATTCCCGATGATTTGGAAGTGACGGCGTTTACCAGCCAGGGTGAGGTAATGGGCGTGCGGCACAAAGAATATCCGACGGTTGGCGTGCAGTTTCATCCGGAGAGCATTCTCACCGAGCACGGTAAGCGGATTTTGCAGAACTTTTTGGATGGGCGATAAGGCAACGGCCGTTTCCCGCACAAAATTGACGTTTTACCCATACCGCTTTACGATTGATCCTTTAATGATTTACAACGCAGACATGCCGCATTTTACTCCTTTGCGGCCTGTAAACCGATAATTGGAAGGATAATTGATGACCATTACACACGGCTTTGAGCTGTTACGCGAAGAAGAAATTGAAGAGCGGAACGTTACCGTCCGCCTGTATCGCCATGTGAAGAGTGGTGCGGAGCTGCTTTCCTTAGAAAATGATGACGAAAATAAATCGTTCGGCATCGCTTTTCGCACGCCGCCGGAGGATTCTACTGGCCTGCCGCACATTATGGAACATTCAGTGCTGGGCGGTTCAAAGAAGTACCCGTTGAAGGAGCCGTTTGTGGAGCTGGTGAAAGGGTCGATGAAGACGTTTTTGAATGCGTTTACGTCGGCGGACATGACAGCGTATCCGGTGGCCAGCACGAACACGCAGGATTTTTACAATCTGGTGGACGTCTATCTGGACGCGGTGCTGAATCCGCTGATTACGCCCAACCATCTGGCGCAGGAAGGGTGGCATCTGGAGCTGGAAAACGTAGACGATCCGCTGATTTATAAAGGTGTGGTCTTTAACGAGATGAAGGGTGCGTATTCATCCCCGGAAGGGGTTTTGTATCGGCAAATTAAGCAGGCGATGTTCCCCGACAACGCCTACCGGCATGATTCCGGTGGCGATCCGGAGGTGATGCCTAATCTGACCTATGAGCAGTTCCGCAGCTTCCACGAGACATATTATCATCCCTCGAATTCGCGCATTGTGTTTTACGGGGATGACGATCCGGAGCAGCGGCTGAAGTTGGCGGATAGTTATTTGCGGGAATTTGATGAGGCGGCGGTGGATACGGCCGTTTCCCCCCACGCCCCCTTCGAAAAACCGCAGCGCTTCACCTTCCCCTACAGCGTAGAAGCCGACAGCGACAACAGCCAGAAGTGTTACGTTACCGTCAACTGGGTGCTGCCGCCCGCTGATGATGATATGGAACTGCAACGTGCGTTGAATATCTTGTCGATGACCTTGTTAGGCACGGCTGGTTCCCCCCTGCGCAAAACCCTGGTTGATTCCGGCCTGGGTGACGACGTGATTGGTGGCGGTTTTTCCAGCCGGATGCGCCAGGGAACATTTTCTGTGGGCATGAAAGGGGTGAAAGCCGAAAGCGTTGAGGCGGTGGAGCGGCTGATTTTGGGCACGCTGGCCAGGCTGGCTGACGAAGGCTTTGATCCAGAAGCGGTGGAAGCGGCCGTTAACAGCATTGAATTCAGCCTGCGCGAAAATAACACCGGCTCTTTCCCACGTGGCCTGGGCCTGACGTTTAGCGCCATGTTCAACTGGCTTTACGATTTGGATCCGTTGGCCCCGTTGAAGTTTGAAGGTCCGTTAACGGCCGTAAAAGAAACCATCACCAAAGATCCCATGTACTTGCCCGGCCTCATCCGCGAGTATCTACTGGAGAACAACCACCGTGGCACCGTCATTTTGGAGCCAGACCCCACTTTACAGCATCGGCAAGAAACGGCCGAAAAAGAAAAGCTGGCGGACATCAAGGCCAAACTCAACGAGGCGCAGCTGCAAGACATTATTCGCCAGACGCGGGAGCTGAAAGCGCTGCAAGAAAAACCCGATTCCCCGGAGGTAATTGCCAGGCTGCCCCGTCTGACGCTGGAGGATTTGGATAAAGAAAATAAACCGATCCCCACCGAGCGGGCTGAAGCTGCCGGAGTAGATCTGCTGTATCATGATCTGTTCACCAACGGTATCGTTTACCTGGACCTGGGGATGAATCTGCACACGCTGCCGGCCGATTTGCTGCCGTATGTGAAATTGTTTGGCCGGGCGCTGGTGGAAATCGGTACCGAGAGTGAAGATTTTGTGCAGCTCCAGCAGCGTATCGGGCGCAAAACCGGTGGCATTTATCCCACCACCTTCCTTTCTGCCAGGCGGGGTGAAGCAGACGCAGCGGCCTGGCTCTTTTTGCGCGGCAAGTCTACCATGGACCAGGCGCAAGAGATGTTAAACATCATGCGGGACGTGCTGCTGACGGTGTCGCTGGATAACCAGGAACGGTTCCGCCAGATGGTGCTGCGGGCCAAAGCCAGCCTGGAATCACAGCTTATTCCCAGCGGGCATTCGGTGGTCAACCGCCGCCTGCGCAGCTATTTTACGGAATCCTCCTGGGTGTCTGAGCAGATGAACGGTATCGACTACCTGTTTTTCCTGCGCCGGTTGGCGGAGCAGGTAGAGAATGATTGGCCGTCGGTGCTGGCCAGGCTGGAGACGGTGCGCGGCATTCTTATCAGCCGCCAAAACATGCTGGCCAACGTGACGCTAGACGACGAAAATTGGCGGGCTTTCCAACCGCAGTTGGCCAACTTGCTGGGGCAGCTGCCGGATGTGCCGGTGGAGAAAAAGGCGTGGGATTGGCAACGGCCATTCCAAAATGAAGGCCTCACCATCCCCACCCAGGTCAACTACGTGGCCAAAGGTGGCAATCTGTACGATTTGGGCTATCAGGAGCATGGGTCTGTGTCTGCCATTGTTAACTATTTGCGCACCACCTACCTGTGGGAAAAAGTGCGGGTGCAGGGCGGTGCCTATGGCGGCATGATCAGCTTCAGCAATTACACCGGCGTGCTGAGCTACTTTTCGTATCGCGATCCCAACCTGCTGCAAACGATTGACGTGTACGACAATGTGGCCAACTTCTTGCAGCGCGGCGTGTCCGATGATGATCTCACCAAAAGCATCATTGGGGCGATTAGCGCCATCGACAGTTACCAACTGCCCGACGCCAAGGGGTACACGGCGATGAACCGCATCCTCATCAACAGCAGCGACGAATATCGCCAGCAGAAGCGCGATGAGATTTTAGGTGCAACCTCGGCCGATTTTGTCAGCTTTGGCGAAGCGGTCGCCGGGCTGGCCAATTCGGAAAAAGCGATTGTCACCGTGCTTGGCTCGGGCGAAGCGATTGCCAGGGCCAATGAAGTGAAGCAGGGTGATTGGTTAACTATCACCAAGGTTTTATAGACTGGGAGCAATAAGTATGAAACGCCTGTATTGGTTGAGTGTAATTTTGATTTTGTTGCTGGCCGCGTGTGCTGGTCCGGCAGCAGTGGAGCCAGCGGCGGAGAGTGGCGGTGTTGAAGAAACGGCTACTTCGGCAAGCTCAGTGCAGGCCGTTCCCACCGCAGACAGCGACACAGTCACCTATACAGACGATGAAGCCGGCTTTTCAATTGCTTTGCCCGCAAGCTGGACAACGGTTGAAGCCTCCACGGAAGCTTTCACCGAAATGCGCCGCGCCGTCGGGGAAGACGAATCATTCACTTTTTTGACCGACGAATATGTGCAGGCGCTGCTAGAGAGTGGCTTGCAGCTTTATGCCTTGCATGAAGAAACGGCTTCACTCACCAGCGAGCTGCCCGTTTCCCTTAAGATAATCCGCCGCGACGCGCCTACCAGCATGAGCCTGGACGAGTATGTAACCAGCACCGCCACACAGTTTGAATCTATTCTGGAACTGACCATGCCGATTGAGCAGTCCACCGTGATGCTGGGCGGGGATGAAGCGATACAGCTTCGTTACGCCATGCAAACGCAAACGGCCGTTGGCACCAAAGCCGAAGTCCACAACACGCAGTATTACCTGATCAACGGCAGCGATTTGTACATCATCACGCTGGAGATGGGTCAGGATTTGGTTGATGATTATTTGGTTGTTGGGGAAACGGCCGTTGAAACATTCCAGCTTAATTCAGGCGGATAAAGTCACAAGCTGTCAGCCTCCCGCAGGTTTCACATTAAAGCACCGCCTTGGGCGGAACCTGCGGGAGGCTTCTCTACGGAGGAGGTAAAGGATGGAGATTAAAGAAGCGATTGGGGCGGTGATCAACGGCCGTAACCTTACCCTGCAACAAGCCGAAGCCGTCATGGACGGCATCATGGGTGGTGAGGCGACGCCAGCCCAAATTGGTAGCTACCTCACCGCTTTGCGCATGAAAGGCGAAACCGTGGCCGAAATTGCCGGCAGCGCTAAATCAATGCGCAGCCATGTGGTGCCGGTCCATATTCCCATCACCAACGCCGACGAAATGATTGTCGATACGTGCGGCACTGGTGGTGACGGCAAGCACACGTTTAATATTTCCACAACGGCCGCTTTTGTGGTGGCTGGTCACGGGGTGAAGGTCGCCAAACACGGCAACCGTGCCGCCAGCAGCAAGTCTGGTTCGGCCGATGTGCTCCTGGCCTTGGGTGGTAATCTTGATCTCAATGCGGAGCAGGTAGCCGAATGCATTGACGAAGTGGGCATTGGCTTTTTGTATGCCGTCAATCACCATCCCGCCATGCGTTTTGCCATCGGGCCGCGCCGCGAGATGGGGCAGCGCACCATCTTCAACGTGCTGGGCCCGCTCACCAATCCGGCCGGAGCCACCCACCAGCTCATCGGCGTCTACGATGCGGCGTTGACGGAGCCGCTGGCCCAGGTGTTGGGCGAATTGGGCAGCAAAGCCGCCTTTGTCGTCCACGGGGCCGACGGGCTGGATGAACTGTCCACCACCGGCATGAACCGCCTCAGCCATTGGCACGAGGGCCGCGTCGCCACCCGCGAATTGGACCCGTCGGAACTGGACTTGCCCCGCGCCACGCTTGATGATTTTGTGGGCGGCACGCCCGAAGAAAATGCCCAAATCACCCACGATATTTTGAGCGGCAAGGACAAGGGACCCCGCCGCGACATCGTGCTGCTAAACGCAGCGGCGGCTCTCAGCGTGGAATGCAACGATTGGGCCGCCGGCCTGGCAGAAGCCCGCGAATCCATCGACAGCGGCGCAGCACTAGACACCCTGGAGCGGTGGATACACAAAACGAACCATGTCTGAGATTCACTAAGCGAGTAAATATGAGCGTATCCAATTTAGCCAAACGTCGCGGCACAATCCTCGACGAAATTATGACCTTTCACCGGGAGAATTTGCCCAAAATCATGCGCGAGGTGCCGCTGGCTGATTTGCGTGCCCTGGCCAGCGTGGCTCCACTGCCGCTGGACTTTTATGCGGCCCTGAAAAAGCCGGGCGTGTCTCTCATTGCTGAATGTAAAAAAGCGTCGCCCAGCAAAGGGTTGATGGTGCCCCATTACAACGCCGTGGAGCTGGCCAAAACGTATGTCAAAGCCGGGGCCAGCGCCATTTCTGTGCTGACAGACGGCCGTCACTTCCAGGGCTCTTTAGCCGATTTGCGTAACGTAAAAGAAGCCGTGGGCAAGAAAAAGGTGCCGGTACTGCGCAAGGATTTCATCTTTGACCCGTATCAGGTCTATGAATCGCGGGTGGCGGGGGCCGATGCCCTGCTGCTCATCGCCTCCGTGCTCAGTGACAGCGATCTCAAAGAACTGTTGGCGCTTACTCACCGCCTGGGGATGAATGCGTTGATCGAAGTACATACGGAAGAAGAGCTGGCCCGTGTGCTGCCGCTGAAGCCGCGCATCGTCGGCGTCAACAATCGCAATCTGCAAACATTCGAGGTAGATTTTGGTAACACCGCCCGGCTGCGCCAGCAAATTCCGGCGGAGGTGGTGACGGTGGGCGAGAGTGGCTTGAAAAACGCTTCAGACGTGCGCAAAATGGCTCAAATCGGCGTGGATGCCATCCTCGTGGGAGAGACGTTGGTCAAGAGTAAAGATGTATATAAAAAAGTGACGGAATTTGTGAAGGCGGGACGGCCGTCGCCTTAAGGTGCCGAATAATGACAAAGGAAAATATCATGAGCGAAATGGATCATATTTGTTTTAACTGCCAGCGTAGTGAAGTGGAAATACCAGTAATTGCCTGGCACTATCAAGGCCAAATGCTGTGGGTGTGCAGTGAGTGTATGCCATTGCTTATTCACAAATGGCAACAAGTGGCAGAAAAAATGCCATCGCCTAAAGAGTAAACAGAATCTTAGACATTATGTTAAATAAACCGACCTGTTTGAGCATCGCGTCCGCCATTGACAAATCAGCAAAATTAGGTATTCTATTAGCCGCTCACACTAAATGTGGTTAATATTTTGAATCAGCGCAAGAATCCAGTAAAATGCGGGTTCTTGTTTTTTTGCCTGTGGGGTAGCCTGTCATCAGTGCTTAAAAACAGGTTGAATATTTTGAAGCAGAGGATTAATTATGGCTCGTAAATGTAAACTCAGTGGCAAAGGTCCATTGGTCGGTAACAACGTTTCCTTCTCGCAGAAGAAAACAAAGCGTCGCTTCTTGCCTAATATCCAGACCAAGCGGATTTTCGTTCCCGAACTGGATCGGCATGTGCGCATTAAAATGTCTGTTCGCGCCATGCGCACCGTAGATAAACTTGGTTTGATGACCTATCTCAAGAAGCAAGGATTGACGTTAAAAGACGTTGTGTAAAAGCCGAACAGATTTTTGAATTAAACAGGTCTTGAAATCGGCTTTTACTTAAGCAAACCACGCAAGTGAACTCTTTGCAATCTATAATTGTTTCACGTGGTTTGCCAGCATTATAAGGAGCAGCACTCATGGCAAAGAAAAAAGGTGTTCGCGGCGTTATTAAATTGCGCAGCACAGAAAGCCATCACATGTATTACACTACCAAAAATCGGCGCAATGATCCCAATCGGCTTGAGCTGAAAAAGTATGATCCAACGCTGCGTCGGCATGTGATTTACCGCGAAACGCGCTAAAAATTATCCTTATTTTTGACAAAATTAAACCAGCCTGAAGCAAAAAGCTTCAGGCTGGTTTTGCTTTCTCATAGACACAAAACACCCGCCCTTTTTGCCATGAAGTAAAAAGGGCGGGTGTTTCTGCGATGAAGGGTCTATTGGGCAGGTGGCCGAATGAGCAGCAAAATTGCTAACCATAGTGACAACAATGCTGTCTACAATGACGTGGTTAACCAGCTCCTATGAAGATGCTGCCGTGCTCGCAACGGTGTGTGTGTATTGTAAGAATACGGTAGGTTGTAGCTCCCCACCGAGAGCAAGCTCATCTTGCTGTCTCTCGATTCGACCACCCTACACATAGTTTACGTGCTGGATTTCACAAATTCAATGGGCCAAGAGGGGTAGTTCCTGGGTCATGGACGGTTGCCTGCAATCAGTCGATCAATATTCTGTTTGGATGGTTTGGCTGAGGCCGGTTGCCAGTGGGGTGGTGGTTTGCCAATTGATTTGTTGCCGGGTGCGGTTGGCATTGGCAATCTGGATTGATTCTTCGCCAGGGCGCGTTGGTAGGGCACCGGGCAACGGCCGTCCCGCCCCACCAACAATTTCATAAACCTGCTGCACCACTTCGGCTACGCTGGTACCCACGCCGCTGCCCAACGCCACTGTTTCCGCTGGAGACAAATCGGCAGCCAGCATGGCCCAAATCCCTGCCACTAAATCTTCAATGTAAAGCCAATCTCGCTGCTGCGAGCCGCTGGTCATAGGGAAATCTTGCCCGGCTTGGGCGGCAGCAATGGCCGCCGGAATGAGATTGTGTGGTGATTGGCCGGGACCGTATGCCTGGAAGATCATCGCGCCGTGGATGGGCCAATGGTGGGTACGGCCGTACATCTCAGAAAAGTTCCAGGCAGCGGCTTTGCTGGCAGCGTATACGTTCATGCTGCTGCGCTCGCCGGGGGTGCGGGCCACGATAAGCTGCTGCATACCCTGGCGCTTCTCAAAGCAGGACCGAATAAGGTTGAGCGTGCCGTTGAGGTTGTGGCGCAGGGCAGTCTCCAAGCCCAAAAACGGATCGGTTACGCCCACTGCGGCCAGGTGAATGGCGTGCGTTGGATCGGCCTCGGCAACGGCGCGGCTGGTGAGCTGAAAGTTGCGCAAGTCAGCGTAGACGACGTTGAGCTGTGGGCGGATGGTTTGGAGGGATGGGGGGAACGGCCGTAAATCCACATGGCTGTACACTTCCCGTACCAAAATGGAAACTTCAACATTTGGCTGCGTCACTAAAAAGGGGACCAGCGCCCGCCCTACAAAACCTGTTGCCCCCGTTACTAAAATCTTCACAACAATCTAAATGTAGGGTCAAGGCGCGCCTTGACCCTACGAGAGGTGCAAAAATTCTCGGTACCAGGCCATCGTCTCGGCCAGGCCGCTTTCTAGCGTGTACTGCGGTTCCCAGCCCAGCATTTTGCCTGCTTTGTCGGAGTTGAGGTATTGGTCCTGGATTTCGTTTTCTACCTCATCCAGGATGATTGGCTTCAGGTCGGGATGGTCGGAGACGCGAATGATGGTTTGCACCACGTCCAGCGCCGTTTCCGGGTGGCCCATGCCAAAGTTAAACGCCTGGCCGCACAGCTCCGGCTTGCCAATTTGCTCGGCAGCCATCAGGTAGCCGCGCACGGCGTCCTTTACGTAGACAAAATCCCGCTTAAAGGTGCCGTCTGAGCGGATAATCGGCCGTTCGCCCAACAACACGCTGCGGATGGTGCCCGGCAGGATGCGGTTCCAGTTTAAATCGCCGCCGCCATACAGGTTGGCGCAGCGGGTAACGATGACGGGCAGCCCATAGCTGTGGGCGTAGCTCTGGGCAATCAAGTCGGCACAGCTTTTGGAAACGTCGTAAGGATGGCGGCCTTGCAGTGGGGCGGCTTCATGATAGGGGAGTTCGGGCTGGTCGCCGTAGGCTTTGTCGCTGCTGGCAATGATGATGCCGCTGACGGTGGGATTGCGCCGCGCGGCTTCCAGCAGCAGGTAGGTGCCGCGAATGTTTGTCTCAAATGTTGACAGCGGGACGCGGTTGGCGATGGTAACGATGGTTTGTGCTGCCAAATGAAAAACGACCTCGATTTCGTATTCAGCCAGCGTGCGTTCCAGCAAATCGTAGTTGCACAAATCGCCGCGAACGACAGTTATTTTGCTGATGGTGCCGGAACGAACCAAATGTGATTGCGGTACATGATCCCGGATCAGCCCAACGACATCAGCACCCAAACCGATAAGCGCATCGGTGAGCCAGGAGCCTAGCAAACCGGTACAGCCGGTGATAAAGACACGTTTTCCTTGCCAGTTGTAACTTTTCAATAGCTTTCTCCAATCTCTAAAAATCACCAGACCTGCCACGGCCGTTTCTCTTGCCACACCTCTTTCAAAGTAAGGGCATCTTTGAGGGTTTTCATCGACTGCCAGTAACCGGTGTGTTGGTAAAGCATGAGCTGCTGTCGTTGTGCCAGTTGGGGCAAAATGTCGCGTTCCAGGTCCAGATTTCCCCGGTTTTCAGCGTGGATAAGATCAAGCACGGCCGTTTCAAACAGCATAAATCCGCCATTAACCCAGTAAGGCAAGACGGGCTTCTCAATAAACTGCATAATTTGCCCAGATTCATCTGCCTCTACCTGACCGTACTGCGAGCGGAACCGAATGCCGGTGATGGTGGCCATCTGCCCGTGCTGCTCATGAAACTGTACCAGTTCAGCCAGATCAATGTTGGCCACTGCCTCTCCATAAGCGACGAAGAAACGGCCGTTTTCCAAATAATCCGCCACCTTGGCCAATCGCGCCGCCCGCTCGGTTTCTAGCCCGGTATCAACCATGGTCACTTCCCAGGGGGGATGCTCATAATCGCCACTAAAGGTAACGAGGGGATGTCCGTTGCCGCTGTTGGGATCGGCCAGTTGGATGGTGACGTCTCGCGTCATTGCTTCGTATTCCAAAAAGTAGCGTCGCACCTGGTCTGCCTGGTGCCCCAATGCCAAAATGAAGCGGTTGTGCCCGTACGCCGAAAAAATGCGCATGACATGCCACAGCAACGGCCGTCCGCCAATGTCGATCAATTCCTTCTTGGTGAGCGTGCTGCCCATGCGCGTGCCCTGTCCGCCGCACATGATCACGACTGGGATGCCTGACATTTTAGTAATCAGTGAAAAGTGAAAAGTGAAAGGAGGCTCACTTTTTACTTCTTACTTTTCACTTGCCTTCTCCTTATTCTGCTCCGCTTCCACCGCCTGCCGCAAATTCTTCACAAACGGCGGATAGACAATGCCCGCTTCAGTGACGATGCCGGTGACGTAGCGGTGGGGCGTGACGTCGAAGGCGGGATTGCGGGCGGTAATCCCGGCTGGAGCGATGGATTGTTCGCCTATAAACAGCACTTCCTCGTTGCCACGCTCCTCGATAGGAATGAGATCGCCATGTTCCAGTTCCAAATCGACCGTGCTGGTGGGCACCACCGGGTAAAACGGCACGCCGTTTTCCTTGGCCACGACGGCCAGCTTGTAGGTACCGATTTTATTGGCGACGTCGCCGTTTGCGGCCGTTCGGTCAGAGCCAACCAGCACAATATCCACCTGCCCGGTGCGCATAAAGTGCCCGGCGGCGTTGTCGGCGATGAGGTCGAAGGGGATGCCGCGCTGGTGCAGTTCCCAGGCGGTGAGGCGGGAGCCTTGCAGCCGTGGGCGCGTTTCATCGACCAAAACGTGAATCTTTTTGCCCTGCTCGTGGGCGGCAAAAACGACGCCCAGCGCCGTGCCCCAATCGACGGTGGCCAGCGCGCCGGTGTTGCAATGGTGCAAAATCGTATCGCCGTCGCTGATCAGTTCGGCGCCGTTGTAGGCCATGCGCTTGTTGAGCGCCACGTCTTCATCGGCCAGCATTTGCGCTTCGGCCAGGATGGCGTCACGCACGTCGTCCACGCCTTCCAGTTCTTCGTTGGCAGCAACGCGCAGCATACGGCGTACGGCCCAGGCCAGGTTAACGGCCGTTGGTCGGGCGGCGTTGAGATGGGCTGCGGCCGTTTCCAAATCGCGCAGCAAGGTCAGCCGGTCCGTAGCGCTGGATTGTCGCGCCGCCAACGCCATGCCAAAGGCCGCTGCCGCTCCGATGGCCGGCGCGCCGCGCACGTACATCTCTTTGATGGCCCGGGCCACTTCTTTGTAATCGGTAAACTCGGCGATCTCAAATTCCCAGGGCAGCTGCCGCTGGTCGATCATCTTGGTGCTGTCGGAATCATAATCCCAAAAAACGGTTCTCATGGTTAGCCTCGAAAGTGGTTCTAATTTAACGGGCGAGATCATAACACAGCCGAGTGGGGACTGCCAGCGGGAGGACGGCCGTTTGAAATGAAAAGGGTTGACAAAATTGAAAGTACCTGTTAAGCTATATCGTATATTTACGATAAAACATACAGAGAAAGATTTTAGCTGAAATTTTTTTGGCTAATTATATCGTATTATTACGATGAAGGAGATTGTTATGAATCACCAATTGGATGCTAAGTTAGTTCTGGAAAGTGCGAAGGAGCGGGTAGAACCAATTCGGCAGCAGCGGGAACAGCAGCGTCAACTGCAACAACAGGCGGACTCCTGGCTGTTGCGTTTGCAGGCTTGGCTCAGAACGGCCGTAGCCGGACAAACTCGCAAGTCTGCCCAGCTACAGCCGGTTAAGATTACCAGCCGGGAGGAAGACCCCTGTCCGGCATGTTGAAGTCGCAGACGCCGTCGGGGAAGATTTGTTCCAGACGGGCTTGCTCATCAGCCGTGGGCTGCCAGACGCCGTAGTCGCCGTTGGCAATCGCTTGGGACACGGGCTGGAGGGCGCATTTGAAGATGCTGCCCTTGAACGGCCCACCAGCTACAATGCGCGAGGTGGCGTAGGGAGGATACAGCTCAGCGCAGGCACCCATCGGTGCATCATTGATGATGCCATCCCACACGTCGTCGCCGCTGGCGATTTCATTGCCGAAGGCGTCGAAGCAGCGGTCGGTGGCCCGGCTGGGCTTGTTGCCCGCCACACCGAGTTCCGGGTTGGCCTGGATGTTACTCATCCATTCATCAATCACCTGGAACGCTTCGGGCGTCTGGTCAAAGATCGCGTCGCCATCTTCGGTGATGCCGGTGAACCAGATCACCTGGTTGCTGGCGTCGCCATCGTAATCCAGCAGGCGCAGGCGGGCGGCAAACGATTGGTGTGAATTGTGCATGTCCAGCACCGGCTCCAGGTAATGTCGCCAATCAATAATCGGGATTTGCATGTCGCCCATGAAGACGAGACCGGCTTCATACGCTGCCTGCGCCGCGAGCATATCGCCTTCAGTGCGCTGGGCGGGCGTCAGACCACCGTCCGGGCTAAGCACCTGGTTGCGCACGCTCCACGGATCCCAATTAGTGAAATCGATCTCACCAGGCGGGAAGAAGGGCGAGCCTTCTTGCACCATTTCTGGCTCATTTTTCCAGCCGCCGATGTTGGCATTCAGCTTCAGGAACTCTTCGGGAGTGATGCTGCCGTTGGCCACTGCTTCCAGACCATACTGCACGCCCACGTTGTCCCACGGGCTGCGGGCAAAGCCATCGTCGCCCACGCCATAAATGTTGACCAGATCGCCAAAGTGGGTCCACTCAATGGCGGCAATGTCCGATAGGGGCACGTACTGCTCCATGTTGTCGGCCGCACCGTAGTGCGGGTTTAGCGCCAGCGGGGAGAGGCCGCGCCAGCCATTGATGCATTCGGTGTTGCCCAGCGCTTGTGTATACGGATTGGGCACCACGTCACTGGCGTTCATCCCCTGGATGAGGGTGCGGTTGGACCACGTTTGCCAGCGCGGGTTTGCCCCGTCGGTCACGTCCATGAAGAACTCCAGCAGTTCGCAGTCGCCGACGTGAATCGCCTGGGTGATCATGTCTGGGTAGGAGTAGACGGGAATGGCGGCGTCGATGAGACCTTTGTGGTTTTGACCGTAGACATATTGCTGAATCGCGCCACCTGAGGCGCCAACACCAACGGTGTAGATGGGGGTGTCATACAGCTCAATAAAGCGCTCTTTAACCATCAGTGCCGTTTCGCCACCAACAACGAGATTGTAATGTTCGCCCGCTTTGGTGCCGGTGGAATAGGCGATGCCGTACCCTTGGCTGAGGCCGTATTCGTATAACATGCGGGAGCCACTGGGACTGCCCTGGGTGTGGCCGATGCCCACGCCGCCTTGGAAGTGGTAGATGAGCTTGCCGTTCCAGGCGGAAGTGTCGTGGTCGTCGGGGCTGGTGTCATCGGGGGCGAGCATGGCGAGGCTGTAGATGAAGCGGTTGATGGTGCCGCGCTCCCAGCGGACGATGTAATCTACCGTTTTGCCGTCCATCGTGGTGGTTTGGGCCATGTCAGACGGCCGTTCCTGTCCCAACTCATAAGGCAACCAACTGCCACTCGTGCTGCGATAGACGTACACCACCAGCCGCTCGGCAGAGCAATTTTTGCTGTAACCGACAATTTCATCGGTCAGATTGCCAGCCGCATCAGTGGCGTAGACGGGGATGCCGGTGTTGTCGTTGTCCACCAACGGCTGCCCCAGCCCGTGATCCTGCACGGTGCAGACAAACGGGTGCTGGTGCGGTCCGGAGAAGACCGGGCCGGTGATGGGATAGTTGGTCAGGGTGAGGTCAGCGGGATACGGCCGTTGCCGACCAAATCCCAGCGCCCGCACCCGAACCTGATTGTCGCCCAGCTGCAAACCATCGATAACGCCGCTGAGGGTGTTGGTGCCGGGAATCAGGTTGAAATGATCGCGCATTTCGACCCGGTTGACGGTGACGCTGATCCGATGCAGGGGGAAGCTGTCGGGGAGTTCGATGTGCAGGCGGGCGTCGCCGCCGGTGACTTGATCGGGGGCGCTGGAAACGGCCGTGACCATAAACGCACCCGGATCGCGCACGGCGAGCACGCTGGCCGGGACCGCCAGCAAAAAGACCAGCAGCAGCAGCCAGACCAGGCCGCGCCAGCGGGCTTTGCCTTGGGGCAGTTTGGGATTCGTGGGAAATGGGTTCATAGAGACCTCCGTGGGGAATACGGCCGTTATTGGCCGGGTGAAAGTTTATCGATGACACCAAACAGACGTCACCAAATTAAAAACAGTGGGAAGAAAGGTCATTAGGTTGTTGCAAGGACCCAGATGTAATCAAGAATCAAGAATGGTTTGATTGCACTGCAAATTGAGCGTGCAAAAAGTTTAGCGGCTGCCTAAAAGGGGGTCAACATTGTTATGATTTGCACAAAGAGGGGAGAAAATGGTTAATGGTTAATTTTTAATGGTAAATGGTTAGCGGTCACCCTGTTACCCCATCACCTTGTCACCTTGTCCGCTCACCAGCGCCTTGCTAGAATCGCCCCGTGCGTAAAACATCACCGTTTAAACGATTTATCTTTTTTTCCAGCAGCCGCTGGTTTTCGCCGGGCATCGGTCTAAAACGCTGGTTGGTGCTGTTGGGGTTGGGTACGGCCGTTTCCAGTGTGGCCATCGTCAATTTGCTATTTTTGCTGGAGCAGCAAGCGTGGCTGATCGGGTCCATCTCTTATTGGCTGACGCTTCAATTTCTGCCTTCACCGTGGCATATTATTTTACCGCTGTTGTTGGGCATTCTGTTGATACTTGGCAGCCTTTTGCAAATCGGTCGTGCCCTTACGGCTCCCTTCCAGACCACGGGTGGCAGCGTGGCCGAGCGCATTTATGAACACAGCCGCCAGCGGCGCGGGCCATACATTGTGGCCATTGGCGGCGGTACGGGCATGCCCGGCCTGCTGCGCGGCCTGACGGATTACACGCGCAACATCACCGCCATTGTCACCGTGGCCGATGATGGCGGCAGCAGCGGCCGTTTGCGGCGCGAGTTTGGGTTGCTGCCACCGGGGGATTTTCGTAACAACATCGCGGCGCTGTCTCGGGACGAGGCGTTGATGACCCAGGTGCTGCAATATCGTTTTGGCGCGGCGGTGGGGGAAAATGGCCGTTCCGAACTCCAGGGTCACGCGTTTGGCAATTTATTGCTGGCGGCGCTGACAGGGATCACCGGCAGCTTTGACGAGGCGCTGCTGGCGGCGGAGCGGGTGTTGGCCCTGCGCGGGCGGGTGCTGCCCTCTACCCTGGCGGATGTAGTGCTGGCGGCAGACATTGTGCTGCCAGATGGCACCCTGCAGCGGGTGGTGGGTGAAAGTAAGATTCCGGAAGTGAACGGCCGTATCCAGCACGTTTACTTGCAACCCGATGCTGTAAAAGCCTATCCGGCCGCCCTGCAAGCCATCTTCCAGGCAGACCTGATTGTGATGGGGCCGGGCAGTTTGTACACCAGCATTTTGCCTAATTTGTTAGTGCCAGACCTGGCCGAAGCGCTGCTGCACGCTCGGGCACCTAAGATTTATATATGTAATCTTGCCACACAGCCCGGAGAGACGGATAATTACACTGTTGCTGATCATGTGGCAACACTTTTCCAACATATTCCCACTGGCTGCCTGGATTTGGTTGTCGCCAATGACAACCTGTCTGTTCCCCCGAATCGGGGCGGCGGCAATACAATTTACGTTCAGCTTACCCCACCCAAAGCGCTGCCAATGGTCACGGCCGATTTGGTCGATGAGGCCAGACCCTGGCGGCATGATGGCGCAAAACTGGCACAACTGGTCATGCGTCTGCTATCGTGATACCTTACGCCCTGAGGCATGACATTTGACTATGAATGGTGTTTGGTGTCTGGGTTACAATAAACGGTTGTAAAACGAGCACAACAGATGTTCATTATAATCATTTACGAATCGTGAAGGTACGAGAAAGTGGCTTTTGTTTACAGTTGTCTGGTGCTTTCACAACAATATTTCCGTTTGAAGAATTTCACTAAAGGAGAAATCCATGACGATTAAAATTGGTATTAATGGGTTTGGCCGTATTGGCCGACAGGTATACAAAGCGATCTACGAAAACTATCAGGGTGTTCTGGACGTTGAAGGGATCAACGATTTGTTCCCGGCCGAGACCAACGCTCACATGCTGAAATATGATTCGACCTACGGCCGTTTCCCCGGCAAGGTTGAAGCCAAAGACGGCAGTATCTACGTGGACGGCGAAAAGCTCAATACGTTTGCCGAACGTGATCCTGCCAAGCTGCCCTGGGGCGAGTTGGGTGTTGACATTGTGCTGGAATGCACCGGCATTTTCCGTGACCGCGACAGCGCCGGCAAACATCTGGAAGCGGGTGCCAAGAAAGTTATCATCTCGGCCCCCGGTAAGGGCGTTGATGCCACGTTTGTGTTGGGCGTCAATGAAGAGACCTACGATCCGGCTAAACACCACGTCATTTCTAACGCCAGCTGCACCACCAACTGTCTGGCCCCGGCCGCCAAAGTGCTGCACGAGTCGTTTGGCATTGAACATGCCCTCATGACCACCATTCATGCTGTGACCAACGGCCAGAAGATTTTGGACATGGCCGGCAAAGATTTGCGTCGCGCCCGGACGGCTTTCACCAACATCATCCCCACCACCACCGGTGCGGCCAAAGCGGTTGGCCTGGTGCTACCGGAGCTTGACGGCAAGATCAACGGTATGGCCATGCGTGTGCCTGTGGTAACCGGTTCAGTGACGGACATTACGGCCGTTCTCTCCCGCAACGTCACGGTTGAAGAAGTTAATGCTGCTTTCAAAGCCGCTTCCGAGAGCGAAGGCTGGCTGGGCAAAGTGCTTGACTACACCGAAGAACCCATCGTCTCCAGCGACATCATCGGCCATCCTGCCTCCTCCACCATCGATGGACTTTCCACCGATTTGATGGGTGGCAATATGGTGAAGGTGGTTACCTGGTACGATAACGAATGGGGCTACTCCATTCGTCTGGCAGACCTGGCTGCCTTCGTTGCTGAAAAACTGTAGTTATTGGGAGATTGGGGAGTAGAGATTTACTCTTCCAGCCTCCTATAATTAATCCCGGTTCGGAAAATAATAGGACACAGATTTTCGCAGATGAACACAGATTATGAACCAAATTTCTGTGAAAATCTGTGTCCATCTGTGTCCAAAAAATTGTTGACCCTTAATCTCACTTCATGGAACTGAAAGAGCTGGAAGCCCGGATGCATGAATTTGTGCATAGTAAGGGCTGGTATGACCCCGATTCCCCCAAACCCCAAACGCCGCGAAATTTAGCCGCCTCGCTGGCCATTGAAGCTGCGGAAGTGCTGGAGCATTTCCAGTGGCGCAGTGATGTGGCCCAGCCGGAAGAACTAGCCGGTGAGCTGGCAGATGTGGCACTCTATTTGTTGCAGCTGGCCAGCATTACCAACATTGATTTGGAAGAAGCAATTTTGCAGAAATTAGCTGTGAATCAACACCGTGAATGGCCTGATCCATGAAAATTTTAGCGGTCAGTGACCGGGTAATGGATCAGCTGTATTGCAGTGATGTACGCCAGAAGTACCCGGATATTGATCTGATCATTGGTTGTGGGGATTTACCTTTTTATTATCTCGACTTTTTGATCTCGGCGCTGGACCGGCGGCTGGTATATGTGCGCGGCAACCACGACAAAGGTCCACAATATACGGTTGAGGGACGTATTTTGGAGCAGGTGCCGGGCGGCGATGATATTCATGGTCGGGTGGTTAACCGTGAAGGCTTGCTGCTGGCCGGATTAGAAGGGTCGATGCGTTACCGACCCAACGCGCCGTACATGTACAGCGAATCGGAAATGCGCTACCAGGTGGCCCAACTGCTGCCGCTGCTGCTGCGCAATAAATTGCGTTACGGCCGTTTCCTGGACATTCTCGTTACCCATTCCCCACCTTACGGCATCCACGACAAATCGGATATTCCCCATACCGGCTTCAAAATCATGCGCAATTTGCTGCAATGGGTGAAGCCACGCTTTATGCTGCATGGTCATATCCACATCTACCGTCGCGACACCCCGACCGTCACCAAATTTGAAGAAACCACCATTGTCAACGTCTACCCCTATCGCCTGATCGACTACGATAATCCCCCAGCGGCACACACTACCTCTCCCGGCTTGATTTAAAAATTAGGACTTGGAAGTTGGCTAAAAATAGTGAATAATTAAGCTCGTTGATATAAGCGTTACATCGTGATCGTTGCCAGTTGAAGAAAGCTACAATCACAGTAGAGAAACAAAACTATGTGCTGATGAAAACATTTCGGAGCCTTTTTTTCTTTGTAGTCAGTTTCATCATTTTGGGAGCCGCTCAACCAGTAGCTGCGCAAAATCCACCAGAAATTTCGCGAAACGAAGTTCGTGTTGAATATCCATTCTTAATTCGTTTTGAGATGTTTGCCACGCACCAGCGGCAGATTGAATCTGTGACGTTGGTGTATGGATTGAACGGCCGTTCCTGCCAACAAGGCAGCGCTCGCCAGGCCGTTGATACTTTTGCCAGCAGTTCCGTTTTTGCCATCTGGGAATGGGACTTGTCGCGCAGCGGGGCCCTGCCGCCGGGCGTTACGGTGTGGTGGCAGTGGGAAATGGTCGATTCGCTGGGCAACGTGTTCACCACTGAGCGCCAGGAGATGCTGGTGGAGGATGAAAACCACGAGTGGCAGTCGGCCCGTTCCGGCGATGTGACCGTCCATTGGTATGTGGGGAATAACAGCTTTGGCCAGGCGCTGCTGCGCGAGGCCACCAGCAGCCTCAACCGGCTGGAAAACGAGCTGGGCCTGCCTGCTGTGGAGCCGGTGGCTTTGTGGTTTTATCCTACAGCTTCTGATGTGCGCCAGGTAATTTTTAACGTGCCCGAATGGACGGGCGGGGTGGCGTTCCCTGAATATAACGTCACCGTTTTAGGTGTAGCACCGGGCGAGCTAGAGTGGGCGTCTCAGATTGTGCCCCATGAGCTGACGCATCTGGTTGAGGGGATGTTGACCTTTAATTGCCGCGGGATTCGCTTGCCTACTTGGCTGAGTGAAGGGCTGGCGCGCTATGCCGAAGGAGAAGCCGATGAGGCGGAGCTGGCTTTGGTGGAGCTGGCTTTGCAAAACGGCCGTCTCCCCACATTGCGTTCTTTGGCCGATGGCTTTTCTGCCTTTACCGACAGCGCGTCATTGGCCTACACGCAAAGTGGGCAGGTGGTGCAATATCTCATCGACACCCATGGTGCGGCGCAAATGAACACGCTGCTGCAAACCATCCAGTCAGGCCAGACGATTGATGCCGCGTTGATGTCAGTTTATGAGCTGGATACCAACAGCCTGGATGCCGCCTGGCGTACGGCCGTTGGCTACGCCGCCACGCCCACTTCTGAGGCAGACGCCGTTGCGCTGCAATCCACCCCAACGCAGGTGGCTACAATTGCCTTGGGCGGCGTGCCGCTGCTGGATACCCCCACAGTGCCGCCCAGCGAAACACCTCTGCCAACCGAAACGCCACCCCCTTCAGCTACGCCCACCGCTACCCCGACAATGGCGAATACGGCCGTTCCCGCCGAAGTAGCTCAACTCAGCACACCCTCTGCCGCAGAAAGCGAACTGGAGGCAGATGTCGTGCCCGAGGAGACAATGCCGATGTGGGTTTGGTGGGGCGGCGGTACGGCCGTTTTACTCATCGCACTCATCTTGTTTTTCCGCGTACGCCAAAGGGGAGGTGTCTGATGCGGGTCAAAAAGTTTGGCGGGTTGATTGTCTTATTTTTGCTGCTGGTGGCGTGCCAGAGCGAACCGGGCGAACCGCGGCAGGTAGCCAATTGGGCACCCGAAGCGCTGCACGACTACACGTTTGCCGACACGCCCACGCCCATCCCCACGCCCTCATCTGAACCCATTCCCACGCTAGAGCCAACACCAACGGCCGTTACCGACTTTGCGATTCCAACCCGGGCGGCAACGGCCGTTCCTGAGGGCATTTTCACACGCGATTTTGATGGCTTCGGCTTTATCTACCCGTCGCAGTGGATTTTGGAAGGGGAGTCTGGCAACGTGGTTGCCTTTCGCGATCCCAGCCTGGATTTGGTTGTCACCGTGAATTACGACTATGCCGAGCCGGATTTTTCTTACGAACGCCTGCGCGATGACATTTTGGGCGAGTATGGCGAGTCGCTTAATCTGGCCGATTTGGAAACCGTCAGCGAGACAGAAGTTGCCTTTGCCGCTGATAGTACAGCCCAGCGGGCCATTCTAAACGGCACTAGCGGCAATGGTGATCCCATTGGCATTTACCTGGCGTATGCCCTCCACGGCGATCATTTCTTTACCTTGTTTGCCTTTGGCCGGCCAGATAACGTGGATGCCCGGCGGCACACGCTGGACGCCATGGTGAACCAGGTTTCCCTGGGTGCCAGAACGCTGTACGGACTCAACCATGACGAGACATTGGTCCTGTTTGGCGGCGATCCGGTCTTGTTCAGCCTGGACCCGGCCATCACGACTGGTTCGGCTGCCGGGTATGTGGGGCTGCTGTATAGCGGCCTGGTGCGGCTGACGCCAGAGCTGCAAATTGTGCCGGAGCTGGCGGAGCGCTGGGATGTCAGTGAAGATGGCACGGTTTACACCTTTACGCTGCGTGAAGGGTTGACGTTTGCTGATGGACGGCCGTTGACCGCCGAAGATGTGCAGTACAGTTGGGAACGAGCCGCCGACCCCGATACCGGTTCCCGCACGGCCGCCACTTACCTCAACGACATTGAAGGCGTAACGGACAAGCTGGCGGGACGGAGCAACACTATTTCGGGCATTGAAGTGGTGGATGAGCGGACGCTGGTTGTTACTCTAGATGGACCCAAACCGTATTTTCTGGCCAAGCTAACCTATCCCACTTCTTACGTGGTGGATGAGGAAACGGTGGATGACCGTGCCCTGGAAACGTGGGCCTATGCGCCGAATGCCAGTGGCCCCTACACGTTGAAGGAGCACCGTGAATTTGAGGCGGTAATTTTTGAGCGGAATGAAGCGTATCATGCGCCGCCAGCGGTAAAAAATGTCGTTTATCTGTTGTCGAATGTGGCGGATCCCCTCACAATGTTTAAATCTGGTGGGGTGGACCTGCTCTTTTTAGGCAACACGGAAGCGGAACAGATTAGACGGCCGTCTGACCCCCTGAACGCCCAACTGCAATCTGGCACCTCGCTTTGCACCACCCTGGTGCAGATGAACAATACCCTGCCGCCTTTTGACGACGTGCAGGTGCGGCGCGCCTTTGCCCTGGCCGTCGATAAAGATGCCTTAAACACGCTGCTTTCTAACGATTTGAACGTGCGCGCCGATACCATCTTGCCGCCGGCGATGCCGGGTTATTCGCTCGAACTGGCGCAGGAGCAGGCGGCCAATCAAAACAATGTCGCGCTGGCCCAGGAGGCGCTGGCCGCCTCTGGTTACGCTGATGGCCTGCCGCCGATCATCATTAGCGCTACCGGACTGGGCAATACTGAACGGGACGATTTGAATGCGATGATCCAGAATTGGCGCGAGGTTTTGGGGGCGGATGTGTCGGTGGAGTTTGTTTCGCCCTCCAATTCCACAGACAGCCTGCGGCAAAACAGCGGCCACATGTTTTCCTATGGCTGGTGTGCCGATTATCCCGATCCGCAAAACTTTTTAGACATTTTGTATCACAGCGAAAGCGACTTTAACGTGGCCGGGTTCAACGATCCGGTGATTGATGATTTGCTGGAGCAAGCCCGGGTGGAGCTGGATGTGTCGGCGCGCCTGCTGTTGTATCAATTTATCGAGGGCCAGCTGCTGCGCGATGCGGTAGCGATTCCGCTGCTGCACGGCGTGACCGACGTGCTGGTGAGTGATCGTCTGGAAGGGTATGTGGTTTCGCCCATTGGCGCACCGATTGTGCCCCATTTGGCCATTCATCCAGAAGCGGGGGAGGGAGAGTGATGGAAACGTTACCGGAACAGGAGAGGGACTTAAACCCGCCCGTGACGAAGCGCCGCCGCTGGTGGCTGGTGGTTGTGGCCGTGTTGTTGCTGGCAATTGTCGCTGGTGGTGTGGTGGTGCGCCAGCTGGAGACCCGGCATTGGGAAGCCGGGCAGGCGGCGATTGGAGAAGGAGAATGGGATACGGCCGTCACTGAATTCACCAACTTACTGCAACTGTGGCCCCCATTTATTCGCCAACACACGGTTGAAGCCACCGCCTTGCGCGGTGTGGCTTATTACCATAACGACGATTTGGCAGCGGCTCTGGCCGATTTTGCGGCGACGCTGCTGGCCGACCCCAATCAGGTAGACATTGTGGCCTATCAGGCCGACGCTTTTTTCCAGCAGGCGGACTACGAAGCGTCCAAAGCGGGCGCTGAGACTGCGCTGACCCAGGCGGGCATGCTGCCCGAACATTTGCAGGCTCAGCTAAACGCCAACCTGGCGCTGCTGTCGGCTGAGTTATTGGCCGATGATGAGCGCGAAACGGCCGTGGCTGCTGCCCTGGCCCTGGCAAACTATTTGCCGGAAGAAACGGTCGCCGAACTGCACACGCTTAGCGCCGAGTTTGCCCTGGCCGACCCGGAACCGGAAGAAGCGTTGGCCGCGATTGACCGTGCCCTAACCGTTGCGGCCGAATTGACGCCCACGCAGCAGGCCCGCTTGCTGCCGGAGAAGGCGGCGCTGCTGGCCGTGGGAGGGCACTGGCCCACCGCCCTGGCCGTCAGTGAAGAAGCCCTGGCGCTGACAGACGAGCTGACAGACGGTGAATTGGCAGCGCTGCACCAGCTGCGCTCCCGCATTTATTTTGCGCAGGGCGATTTGGATTCGGCCGTAACCGAAGCCGAAGCTGCCCTGGAATTGGACGATACACTTGCCTGGCCCCACGCCGTGCTGGCCTGGCAAGCGTACCGCACGTTTGATTATGAAACGGCGCTGGCCGAAGCGGAAACCGCCCTGGCCCAGGACGAAACCATTGCGCTGGCTTACACCGTGAAGGGTGGCGTATTGACCTGGCAGGGCAAAGTGCACGAGGCCTTGGCCGAACTGGAACTGGCCCTGACACACGATCCTGCCGATGTGGAAGCGATGGCGCTGCGGGTATTCAATTTGCGACAGATAAGTGCTGAGGCTGAGGCCGCCTCCCTGGCCGAAACGGCCGTTGCGCTGCAGCCGGAAGCGCCGGCCGTGCTGTGGGCACAGGCGATGGTGGCAGCCGATAATCAAGATCAACCTTTGGCGTTTGCGATGATAAACCAGGCGATTGCGTTGGATGACGGCCGTCCCGAATTCTATCAATTCCGCTCGTTGCATTACCCATCTGTTGGTGACCGTGACAAAATGGCAGCCGATCTAGAGACAAGCCTGGCGCTTAACCCTGATTTTGCGCTGGGGATAATGAGCCAGGCGCTTTTTCGGGCGGATAGATACGATTTCACAGATTTGGAGGAAATCAGTCAGCACGCTTTAGAACAATGGCCGGATTGGTACGGTTCGCAGCTGCTTTCTGGTCTGTATTATGAATTTGTTGTTCGGGATAAGGAGCAGGCACTGGCTGCTTATGACCAGGTTATTGAACTATTGCCTGAACACGCCAGCAACTATTTGCCTCGTGCTTTTCTCTATTTAGATTTGGGTGATTATGAAAAAGCCCAGGCCGATTTTGAAACCAGCTTGCAGTTGAACGACCAAACCGGCTCGGCCTATTATGGCTTGGCTTCCATTGCTTCGGCGAACGATGATCTGGCGACACAGAGAGATTATTTGGAACAGGCGTTGGCGGCCAGTAACAATGGGCTGGGCGAACGGTTTGACATGGCCCTGTATCTGTTGCGGGCCAATGAGTTTGACCGCGCCTGGGAGATTGCTAATGAAATGTTGGCCGAAGATCCGGCTTCGGCCAATGCGTATGCAATTCGAGCTATCGTGCACCAAATTGAGGGTAATAACCGGCGCGCGCTGGCAGATGTGGATAAGGCGCTAGACCTGAATCCTCAATTTGTTTTTGCTTATTTTGTCCGTGCCGACGTCTTGCTGGCCAATGAGGAATATGAAGAAGCAATTGAAGCGGCCGAAATTGTTTTAGAATTCGAGCCAGAAGCGCACGATGCTCATCGCCTGATGTTTTATGCTGCTTATGGTTTGGATGACCTGACGGAGGCTGAAAGGCAGTATGAACTGTGGCTGGACCTGAAACCGGATTTCATCGATGAATATCAGACCCAGGGTGACATGGAATTGACGCTGGGCAGATATGAGGATGCGGCCGCGACCTTTTCCGCGGGCTTGGCCGATGATGAAACGGCTGAATTGGCAGAATGGTTGTTGTATAGTCGGGCCTATGCCTATTTGAGCCTGGAAGATGAGGCCAAGTACCGGGCCGATTTTGAACAGCTGTTGGGTACGGCCACAATCATTGATTTGATTAGTGACGCAGAATATTGGCTGGCGGCCGACAAGGGGCTGTTGGTGGCGGTTGATGGATTGGCGACTTATACCGATGAAAGTTTGGGCTTCCAGATTTCATACCCAGCTGAATGGCAACGGCCGTTGCTGTCGCCAGAAGATGATTACGAATTTCTCGCTTTCCAGGAACTGCCAGATGGCATTATTGTGGTTAACCTCATCACCATACCCGGCGTGTTTGGCCTGACGTTGAATGACGTTGTGCCGATAATTTCCGAGAATGTTAGCCAGACTGAAGGCTTAACAATTCTCCAGACCCAATATGGCGAGATTGGCGGGGCTCGGGCTTTCATTCAAGATTATGAACTGATTCTGCAAGATGGCCTGGGCAATGATGAAGTTTATTTGGGGCGTCAATACATTATTGTGAGAAACGGCAACGTCTGGTTTTTTACGGCCGAAGCGTCCGGACCTGATTTTGAACCAATTCTGCCCTTGATTGAACAAATCATGGCCTCTATTCAATTTTTACCCTAGGCGAATGATCTGGCTCCCAAGGGTTTGCCCGCAATAAAATTGTTTTGACCTTGAGCAAATCCTTGGGGTCTTTGCTGCTTTGGCGTATTCATCTTGACGGCCGTTTCCTGCCGACGTACACTCCAGCTAAGTCAGGAACTCGCTTGATAAAACTTAGAAGGAGCTGCGTTCATGTTCGCCAAGCTGGGGGCCAGAGTCAATGTCCAGCAGTCCATTGCTCCGGCGATCCACTACCTGCAAAAACCTGTCCAACTTTTTCGCACCTATGATCGCGCTAGTTTGCGCCCCGACCTCATTGCTGGTTTAACTGTTGCCGTCATTTTGTTGCCCCAATCGATTGCTTTTACGCTGGTTGCCGAACTGCCGCCGCAGATGGGACTGTATGCAGCAATTATTGGTGCGGTTGTGGGGGCGCTGTGGGGCTCATCGGACCAAATGCACACCGGGCCAGCCAACGCCATTTCCCTGCTTATTGCCAGCTCGTTAACGACCGTTGTTGCCCCGGGAACCCAGCAATATGTTGTTGCTGCTGGCGTTATGGCGGTGATGGTTGGTGTATTTCAGCTGGGCATGGGTCTGGTGCGGCTGGGCATGTTGGTGAACTTTGTGTCCCATTCCGTTATTGTTGGTTTTGCCAGTGGCGCAGGCGTTTTGATTGCCCTCAAACAGCTGCAACCCTTGCTGGGACTGCCAGCAGCCGGCTCTAGTACCATTGCCACACTCACCCACGTGATGAGTCAGTTTGCGGACCTGCACACGCCAACGGCCGTTGTTGGCGTAGGCACCATGCTGCTCATTGTTATTTTGCGGCGGATCAATTCCCGGCTGCCCATTCCTTTGCTGGTGATGGTTTTGGCTTCGCTGGTTGTCTTTATACTGCGTTTGGATGAGCAAAATGTGGCCGTGATTGGGCAGCTGCCCGCCACGCTGCCACCGCTGGCAGATTTGCCACTGTTTAATTTGGAGTTGATCAGCCAGCTGTCGGCCGGTGCGCTGGCTGTGGGGGCAATTGGGCTGGTGGAGTCAGCCGCCATCACCCGCTCCATCGCGGCGCAAACGGGGCAGCGTTTAGATAGCAACCAGGAATTTGTGGGCCAGGGGATGTCCAACATTTTCATGGGGCTTTTTTCTGGTTACGCTGGTGCGGGGTCATTTTCGCGAACGGCCGTAAATTTCAAAGCCGGTGCCCAAACCCCGATGGCTGCTGTTTTCTCCGGTATCTTTATGCTCATTGCCATGTTTGCCCTGGCCCCGCTGGCAGCGTACCTGCCCATCTCTGCCCTCTCTGGCGTGTTGATTATCACCGCTTACGGCATGATCGATCGGGCCGAAATCTCGCGCATCTGGCGCAGCCACCTCGGTGATGCTGCCATCATGGTTACCACGCTGGTGGGAACACTCTTTTTAGAAATTGAATTTGCCGTTCTGTTGGGCATCATCTTTTCGCTCGGATTATTCATCTGGCGCACCAGCACGCCGCGTATTCAAGCCGTTTTGCCGGACGACAACTTCAGCCATTTTGTTTACCGCCCAGACAAGGAGCCATGCCCGCAGCTGTCCATTATCGAAGTGTACGGTGATTTATATTTTGGTGCAGTGAACTATGTTGAAGAATTCATCACCAATTACGCCGATGCCCACCCCGATCAGCGGTATTTGCTGCTGCGGCTGGATCATGTAAATACTTGCGATTTTAGCGGTATTCACATGCTGGAAAGTGTCGTGCGTTCTTTCCGTGAACAGGGTGGTGATGTATTTATGGTGGGCACCAATCATCGTGTAGAGCAGATGATGCTCTCATCACAATTCGATTCCTTTTTGGGTGCCGATCATATTTTGCATGAGGATGAAGCGATTGGCATGATTTTTCATCAGCAGCTTGATCCGGCCGTATGCATTTATGAATGTCCCATTCGTGCTTTCCGGGAATGCCAAAATTTGCCTAAACGCATCGATTTGGCCGACATTCCTTTGACCAGTGAAACCGAAGCAGATCACATTATTTCGGTGGATGCCAGGGAACTGTGGCAATGGCTGCATCCTGGGCCGGTGGAGAATGGCGACAAACCATATGTCGTTGATGTACGTGAACCGCGTGAATACAACCAGGGGCACATTGCCGAAGCCCGACTGGTGCCCCTGCCCAAAATTTTGGCAGCAGAAGTGAAGTTGCCCCCTGACAAGCAGATAGTGCTGGTCTGCCGCAGTGGCCGCCGCAGCCGTCGGGCTGCTTCTGCCTTGCAGCACATTGGCTGTATGAATGTGCAGATTTTGCGGGGTGGCATGCTGGCCTGGGGTTCGGCGGGGCTTCTGGAAGCGGTGGAGTATTAACAAACCTGACAGGTTTGCAAAACGAGCATGAAATTAAGTTAATTTCGCGCTGCAAAGAACCATTTAAGACTACATTCTTGGGCAACCTGTCAGGTTTTGAAGTCAGGACTTGAATGATGACAAATAAATTTGATGAACAACTGTCGCGAAATATTGGTTTGGACCTGATCCGCGTGACGGAAACAACGGCTCTGGCTGCGGGTCATTGGGTTGGGTCTGGCAATTTTGCCGAGGCACACCGGGCAGCCACCCGGGCCATGGCCGATGCTTTGAACACGCTGCCTATGGACGGCCGTATCGTCATTGGTGAAGAAGGGCGGTTGGGGGATGATTCCCCTTTGTGCAGCGGGCAGGCTGTCGGCACAGGCGACGGTCCCGAAGTTGACGTTTTGGTCGATCCCATCGACGGGACCAACCTGCTTATTCAGGGACGGCCCGGGGCTATTTCTGTGGTGGGTATTGCGCCGCGCGGCACGGTGTGGTCCCCGGTTCCGGCGAAATATATGGATAAAATTGTGGTGGACCGCAAAGCCGCTGCGGCGCTGGTGCCGCAATGCCTGGACGCCCCCGCTGCCTGGACCCTGGCGCTGATCGCGCGCCATAAGAAGAAGTCCGTGCGTGATTTATCGGTGATTGTGTTGGAACGGCCGCGCAACCAGGATTTAATTGAGGAGATTCGGGAATGTGGTGCCCGCGTTTTGCTGCGCGATGAAGGAGACGCCGAAGGAGCACTCATCGCCACCACCTCCGACACGGACGTGGATGTGCTGATGGGCATTGGTGGCGTGTCGCAGGGGGTCTTGGCGGCTTGTGCCGTGAAGGCTTCTGCCGGGGCCATGCTGGCGCGTTTACGGCCGCAAAACGCCGTTGAGCGGGAAAATATTCAGCGGGCCGGCCTGGACGAAAACCGGATTTTGACCTGCTCTGAATTGGTGAACAGCAACCAAATCTTTTTTGCTGCTACCAGCATTACCGATAGTGCCCTGCTGCGCGCCATGCAGTTTTGGGGTAGCTACGCCTCGACCCATTCCTTGCTCATACGCTCAGAAACGGGTACCCGCCGCTTTATTCAGGCGGAACATGGGACGCATCTGTAGGAGTTGCAGACGGCCGTATCCCATACGACTGTAGCGTTTCTGGATGGAACAGCCAGGCCAGCCCCAACAGCGGCTGCACCAGCGGGAAAAAGCCATAATCAATGCCAAACAACCGCCACACGGTGCTGCCAATCAGCTCTGGGTTGATGATGCTGAGCGTGCCTACAACAAGCGTCATCAACGTCTCGAAGCCCAACACCAATACAGAAAGCCACCACGCCCAGCGCCGGCGGTAGGCAAAGCCGATGGTGGCTGTGAGATAACACAGCGCGGCGATACCGCTGAGAATGGGTCCGGTATTGCTGACCACCCCTTCCTTGAGAAAGAGTTGGTATACTGAACGAAATCCGGTGGAAAGGGCTAGAACAGGATAAGAGATGGCCAAAACAGTGCCTGCCCGCCGAATGAAGGGCGAGCGCACATCTTCAGGCACTGTTGGTGAATTTTTGGGATCAATGGATTGTTGTTTCATAAGGCCCAATTTTAACACGAACGGCCGTAACGTTGGCATTGGATTAAAATAAAGACCCCCGGGAAACACGGTACGATATGATTAAAAGAGGACGCTATGGATCAAAAACCTGACAAGCAAACATCTGATTTTGCCTACCCGCCACCACCGGGCGATACTGACTTGGAGCATGTTTGGGAGTTTGCCGGCCAGCATCTAGACAGCGGCAACTTTACCAACGCCATGATCCATTTTTACCGTGGCGAGATGTCGCGCTCCAATTCCTGGCGGCAGCGCCTGGATGCCACGACCAACTGGGCGGTGATTACCACCGGCGCAGCGTTGACCTTTGTTTTTAGCGAGCCGGCGAACACGGCCTCGATTTTGTTAATCGATTCGTTTTTGGTACTGCTCTTTTTGTTCATTGAAGCACGACGGTACCGTTATTATGAATTGTGGACTTACCGGGTGCGGGTGATGGAGAAGAACTTTTTTGTTGGCTTGCTCTCACCCCCTTTTATGCCCCACGCTGACTGGGCCGACAAGATTACTGACAGCCTTAATAATCCGCGCTTTCCCATTGGGCTGATGGAAGCTTTGGGCCGCCGTTACCGGCGCAATTACGCGCCCATCTTCCTGATCTTGGCCGGCAGCTGGATTGGCAAAGTGTTCATGCACCCGGTAGAGGTAAACAGCATGGCCGAGTTTATAGAACGGGCGGCGATGGGGCCGCTGCCTGGCTGGCTGGTCATCGCTGCCGGGTTTGTCTTTAATGGTGTCCTGATTGCCCTAGGGATATTTACCACCGGCTTGCGTGAAACGCAGGGCGAAGTGTTGTCCGGCACCGGTTCACGCTGGAACAATTTACTGCAGCGGCTGCGGCGCATTACCTGGGAGACATTTGAAACTGATATTCCCCGATTTGTGCGCTTTGATACGCGCAAACAGTTGGCCTATGTTATTTCGGATCAGATTGAGACGGTAAGTCAACTGCTCCTCAAAGAATTGGGCCGTGGCGTAACGCTCATAAATGCCAAAGGGATGTACACCGGCAAAGAACATGGCGTGTTGATGTGTGCTCTGGAAGCACGGCAAAAAGCGCAGCTCAAGCGCTTGGTTTATCAAGCGGATCCGCAGGCGTTTGTCATTTTAACCCCGGCAGAAGATGTGCGCGGCGGTGGATTTCGGCCGTTGGAAACATGAGAGAAAGCTATGTCTGAATTTGAACCTGGCTATGATCCGTTTGTGGCGATGCCCGAGACCCAAAATCGCCCCAGTGGTTGTCGCATTATTTTAACACTGGTTGTTGTGCTGGCCCTGATTGGCATGTCTGCCAGTGGGGCGATTTGGTTTTTTTTCTTCCGAGAGCAGCCGGAGCCGGTCGAGCCCGATCCCATTGTTCAGGCCACAGCCTCTTCGACAGCCTCAGAGGAGGCCGTTCCCACTGAATCTGATTTAACCGGCGAAGAAGCCGACACGGAAAATGAACCAGCCGCCACCCCCCTGGCGCTTCCCACTGCGCAAGATGGCACAGCGATTAATCGCATCGTTTATATCAATGACGAAGGGCAGATCATGGCTTTGGGGCCAGACGGCAGCGATGAACGGCAGTTGACCAATGCCCAGCAGCGTTTTCAATTTCCCGCCTGGTCGCCAGACGGCCGTTCCATTGCGGCCATCGGGGTGGATCGGGCCGGGGCTGGACTGTTTGTGCTGGCCGATGGCGCCACAGAGGTGGCCCCCGAACCTCTTTACGCTGACCAGAGCGAAGGCCCATTTTACCTTTACTGGTCGCCGGACAGTAAACAGGTGAGCTTTTTGGCCAGCCATCCCGATGGCATGGGGCTGCATCTGGTGCAGGCCGATGGCTCGGCCGACAGCCGCTTGTTGACCATTGGCGGGCCGCTTTATTGGCAGTGGACTGCCGACAGCCGGCAAATGTTGATTCACAGCGGCTTTTCCGGGGAAGCATCTCGCCTGGAGCTGATCACGGCGGATGGGGATGGCACGGGTGATGCCATTGCCGCGCCAGGGTTCTTCCAAGTACCAGGCATTTCGGCCGACGGCCGTTACCTGGCCTATGCCGAAGAGATTCCCGGGGGCAGCAGTCGCCTGGCCATTGTTGATACCCAATCTGAGGCGATGGAGCAGCAGCGCCATGCCGGATTGGTGGCCATGGCCTGGAGCCCGACAGCTAACCAACTGGCCTTTACCAACGGCACCGAGCCAGACAGCAGCAGCTTTGTGGGGCCACTGCGGTTGATGGATGCCGCTACCGGCGAGGTAAGCCTGCTGAGCAATGAACCAATTGTCGCCTTCTTCTGGTCGCCGGACGGCCGTTATTTAGCCGCCCTGAGTATTTCTCGCAGCGGGGAGGGGGATATCAATGCGCAAACAGACAAAGACGTTATTGGTAAGCTGGCCCGTCAGCAAAATTTGCCCAGGGTGCGCCTGCTGGTTTATGATGTGACCACCGATGAAGGGCGGCTGTTGTTTAGTTTTGTGCCGACGTTTACCTTTGCCACCCAATTTTTGCCCTTCTTCGATCAATATGCCTTGAGCCATCGTCTGTGGTCACCGGATAGCAGTGCGCTGGTGCTGCCGATGGTGGAAAACGGCCGTAACCAAATCTTCATCATCAACGTGGTGAGCGGTCAGAAGCAATTCTTGGCAGAAGGCTTGATGCCCTTTTGGAGTCCGCGCTGAATTTGGAGGAAAAATGAAGAATGGCAATGCATTTCGCACATTTGTGGATGAGACGATCCAATATTTGTCTGGCCTGAAGGTGGTTGTCTATTACGCAGAGCCTATTCCTTCGGCGACGGATGAAAAGATGCGGCTGATTGTGGAGCGCTTTATGCGAGGAACGGCCGTTGACCGAGAACAGTTCCAGCAAACCCTGACCCAGGAACACCGCTCCCATTTTGGCATTTATGGCCATCGCGCGGCGACTCTGGCCGTGCGGCAAGACAGCCGCGACTGGCTGTTGAGTGGTCTGGTTGGGGCTGTTATTTCTAACTACATCATTCCCCCCAAGCGCAATGTCGATGTGAGTCTGGCCGTCTATCATCATTGCGCCCACAAAATAAACGCTTCCCCTGACGAACTATTTTCTGAATCCGCCCGTTATGCTCAACCGGAGCTGGCTGGCAAGCTGACCTCATTTGGTCGCCGGGCGGATATAAACCTCAAGCAGTTTGGCTGGCAGGAACAGAAAACCCCAGAAGGCGTTCGCTACAAATTCTCCTGGTAATTCGGTTGCCACTTTCACATTTCTGAGTAATCATTACGCATAGAATTGTCTAATCTGTCATTCCTGCCTTCGCGGGAGTGACAAATAAGGTTGGAAAAAGTATGGGTGGGTTTTTAGAAGGCCAGATAGCCCTGGTAACCGGTGGCGCGCAGGGGATTGGCTGGGCCATTGCTCTGGCGCTGGCCGATCATGGGGCGCAGGTGCATGTTTGTGACATTTCTGAAGCGCAGCTGGCAAAGGCCCAGGCCGAAGCGGCCGTTTCTCCCTGGGCTGCTCAGCTTCACTTTGTAGTGTGTGATGTGGCGGATAAAGAGGCAGTGGAAGCGTGGGTGCAAGAGGTGTATGCGGGGAACGGCCGTATCGACATTCTGGTCAACAATGCGGTTTACGTACGCTGGGAGCTGGCCCAGGATCTGTCTCTAGACGATGTGGAAAAAATGATGCAGGTCGGCTACCTGGGCATGGTTCACGCCATTCAGGCGGTGCTGCCCCTCATGCAGCAGGCGGGACGGGGTCATTTGGTTAATATGGGCTCTTCTGCCGGGCGACTGTACATCACGCCCACGATGGCTGGCTACTGTGCCATGAAAGCGGCCGTGGATGGGTACGTGCAAATTTTGCAAATGGAGCTGGCCAAATCGCCCATTCACGTGATGCTGGTGCGCCCAGCGGCGGTAGCCGGCACAAACTTTTTCCGCGAGCAGGTATCCTCGACCAGAATGCCGCGTCTGGGCGACATCATCCCCTACATCACGCCACCTTACGTGGCCAAAGCGGTCATTCGCGGGCTGCGCCGCCGTAAGGCGATTGTGAATGTGCCGGGGTATTTGGGTGTGCTGTTTGCGCTTTTTTCTTTGGCACCGCGGTTTGTGCGCTGGCTAATGGGGTTGGGGGGCAATGCCCGGTTAGATTACGGTGAAGCAAGCTGGCAGTATCATCCCCGCGAATGAATTCATTGGGTTTGTTCTAAAACAGAAGCCACCATTTCTACTAAAGCCTGGAATCGGTATGGTTTTTGAATAAAGGCAACTTCATTGTGGTTGGCGAAATAGTTCAACGTTTCCTGTTCGCTGTAGCCGGAGGCGATGATAATGCGGGCGTTGGGGTCAATTTGCTTTAGCTGAGGATACACTTCATCGCCCCCCATGCCCGGCATTTTTAAATCGAGCAGTATCACGTCAATTTCATGATGATGTTCCTGGAAAAGTGCAATCGCTTGTGGCCCACTTGCTGCCAGCATTACCCGCATCCCGCGAGTGGTGAGCATATCTTCAGCCACAGCCAGAATTGTTTCTTGATCATCAATGATGAGGGCTGTGCCAGATAGCGTTCTTTTGCGCGGCCGTTTTTGTGCGTGCTGCAAGGCGGGCCGGTCTGATGTTTTGAAGTAAACCGTAAACTGTGTCCCTTTGCCCACCTCACTTTGCACCTGAATACCGCCATGATGCGCCCGAATAATGCCCAACGTTGCCGAAAGGCCCAACCCTGTCCCCGTATCTTTTGTGGAAAAGAACGGATCAAAAATATGGGCCAGCTGCTTGGGTTCAATGCCGCAGCCGTTATCGGCAACGATGAGGCAAACATAATTGCCTGGTTCCAATATCGTACCGCCAAGCAGATTTAGATTGTCTTTCTGGAGAGATTGCTGAGTGAGAGGACACTGACGCGTTTGAATTTGAATTTGACCGCCGAACTTGCCGAAGGATTCGGCCGCATTGATCACCAGATTCATCAAAACCTGCTGAATTTGCCCGCTGTCTGCTTCAACCGCCAGCACCTCTGGCTCTAAATCCAGCAAAATTTCGGCTTTGTTGGGTAGTGCCGTTTCCAAAAGGCTGATATTTTCGCGGATGAGCTGGTTGATATCAATGGATTGGACTTCAAATACGCCCTTTCCGGCATAGGCCAAAAGCTGGCGGGTAAGATCGGCTGCTTTGCTGGCGGAAGAAACGACTTTTTGCAACTGTTCTCTTACCAGACTGTTGGCATTGGCATTTTCCAGTGCCAATGTGGAATGGCCCAATATACCGGTCAGCAGATTGTTGAAATCATGGGCTACGCCGCCGGCCAGCAGGCCTAAGTTATCAAGCTTTTGCGCTTCCAGAATGGCTTCTTCTGATTTTTTCCGTTCGGTAATGTCACGAATGACACAGACAAATTCCCCGCTGGCCAATGGGCTAAGCGCCAATTCTTGCAGGTAACTGCTGCTGTCGGGCCGAGACACCAGAAATTCGCCGCGCCAGACGCCGTTTTCTTGGGCATTGGGAATGATGTTGTGGCGCAAAGTGCGTTGCTGTTCTGCGTTGTAGATAATTGTCCAGCCCCGCCCGATGAGTTCCTGCGGGTTTGGGTACCCATTAATTTGGGCATAGGCATTATTGGCGTAGACAAAGGTTTGTGATTGATCCAGGATGGCCAAACCTTCGCTTGATGCTTCCAGCGCGGAAAGCAGCTTATGAATTGACGCTTCGGCTTCTTTCTGTTCTGTAATATCGCGCAGGATGAGCACGGCTTCTTTCTGCTCACTGTTGGGCACAATGCGAATTTCGATGTCAAATTTTTGGGCGGCCTGGCTGAGTGTGCTTTCTACCAGCTGGGCTTCACCCGTGCTTTGGGTTTCTTGTAGCGCTTGTTCAATCTGGTTGATAAAGGTGTCGTCGCCTAACGGCCGTAAATACGCCAGCAAATCAGTGCCAACAGGATTCCCCGGCAGCTGTTTAAACGGCGAGTTGGTAGGGAATTTAGCATCCAGAATGTTCAGATTGGCATCAACGCGCAGTAACGTGTCTGGCATGGCGTCGATCAGGGCGCGGATGCGGGACTCGCTGCGCTGGAGATGTGTTTCTCGTTCGGTAACGGCCGTACGCATCCGCCCAAACGTATTGATGAGAATTCTGATCTCGCTAATGATCCAGGGGGATTGAGGCAGGGGGAGGTCTGGTTTGCCTTCGCCAAAGGCTTGTGCTGCCAACACCAGGTCGCGCATGGGCCGGGTCATGCGGCCCGAAACCAGGATGGTAATGGCCAGGCCGGCAAACACGGTCGCCACGAGTCCCAAAATCAGGCGATTGGTTGCCTGCGTGATCGGCATGAGCAGTTCGCTTTCGGACCGCTCTACCACAACCGTCCAGCCCAGGCTGGTGATTGGCGCATAGCTGGCCACATAGCGATTGCCGTCCCGACTGTAGTTTGTGGTGATGGCTTGCTGCGGGGGACGGCCGTTTTCCGCAAAAACCAATTGGCTAAAATCAGTCCGCGCTTCAAGCTGGGCCGGGTCTGGATGCAGCAATACGTGCCCGGTCTCATCCAGCACAAAGGCGGTGCCGCTGTCGATCTTGTCGAGAGCGGCGGTTAAATTATCCAGCGGGATTGGGCTGCCCAACACCGATACCAGGTTGCCTGCCTCATCAAAAATAGGGGTATGCACGTGCATTATTAGATGATTACCGGAGGGGGCCGGCGCAATTACCCAGGCTTGTCGCTGGGTACGAATTGCTTGTTGGAAAGAGGGAACGTGATCAACAGAAATCATTTCCTGCGGTTTGGCTACAATCTCAAGCTGCCCGCTTGGGTTAACCAGAGCCAGCTGCCCATAGTCAGGAAAATGGGTATTTAGCAGCTGCAACAGCGTTTCCCGGCCTTCGGGTGCCTCATTAATGAGGCCCGGCAGTGCTGCGCTGGCCCGAGCATTGTTGAGTAAGTTCGCCACAAAACTATCCATGCGATCGGCACAATTTTGGGCAACAATGGTCAACTCATGGTTTGTTTGCGCCTGCAACGAACGTCTTTCCAAAACGATGAGCCAGGAACCAACCAAAGCCATGGGCAAGATGCCAATGAGGATCACAAATATCAGAATCCGGTTGCGTGCTGCGTTGAGTCGAAGGCGCCAAAAGTTACGAAACGTTTGCATAAATTCAGTTAGCCTGCCAACTATCTATGGAATCAAATCAAAGTAGTGTTTCGTCAAACAAGTTTTATTGGATAGTGATGCTGTAGCGAAACAGTTAAGCTGAAGCAAATTTTTCCACGAGCTAACTGTCAATTTGCTTCGGCAGTAGTTGACCTAATGAATATAATGACTATACCTTGCATTCCTTATAACACCTAAAGTATGGGAGATATTGGCCTTTGTTTAGGGACAAATGGATAGTGAAACGGTTGTTGCCTTTCAAGGAAATTGGTTGTGGCCAATGAAAAAGGCTACAATGAGATCCTTAATCATAAGGGCATATGGGAGAGAATAAATATGAACGTTCGTTGCAACTATTGTCGCCAATCATTCAACTTAAGCCGTGATTATTTGGTAGATGCTGTTGCGGAAGCTACGGAGAAAAAACAGAAATATCATACAGTTGAGTGCATCAACTGCCGCAAAGCAATCAAGGTGCCGGTGGTGCAAATGAAACGGTACGCGCCTGAAGCTCCTGCGGAGGATGAGGGTTAGAGAGCAGCCTGTTCCTGATGGTACAGGTGATGCTGTTGAATGTAATCTGAAACGGCCGTTGGCAACAAATAGCTAGGTTCATGCCCTTGCCGTACCCAATGGCGAATTGCTGTGGCCGAGATGGAAAGGGTAGGCCCAGACAACATGTCAACGGCCGTTTTGCTGCCGGGAACGGCCGTTTCCAACAACGCCCAATCAATCTCGGTTCCGGGGCGGGGCAGCACAGCCAGCCGGCACAGCTTGATAAGCTGCTCCGGGTGGCTCCATGTGGGTAAATCGCGTAAAGAATCCCCACCAACGATCAGCCAGAAATTAGCATTTGGATATGCTTGCCTTAGCAGCGGCAGCAGAGTTACCGTCGTGTGCGGGCCAGAGCGGTCACAGTCGGTTGTGTCTAATACAAAGTGGGGATTATTTTGGATAGCCAGGGAGACCATTTGCAGGCGGTGGGGCACGGCCGTAATCTGCCGGTCCGTTTTATGAACTGGTTCCCCCACTGGCAAAAACAGCACGTTGTCCAGCTTCAGCTGCCCCCGCGCCAGCTCCGCCAGCCACAAATGCCCCCAATGTGGCGGATCAAACGTGCCTCCTAGCAAGCCGATTCTGGGCCGACTACTCACCCCACTCCAGCTCTTCTTCGCCAATGTAAACCGGATCACCCACAGTTACGCCAGCTTCAGCCAAAGCCTGTGAGATACCCATCGATTCCAAAATTTTCTGGAAGCGCAGCAGCGTTGAATCAAACTCAAAATAGGTCATGGCTGCCACGCGCTCAATTTGCTTGCCGCGCACGCGCCAGCCTTCACCTTCCCGCTCCACGGTGAACCCTTCTTCGTTTTCGGCGCGAATCACGGCTATTTCATCGTCATGGCGCGTTTTGCCTGCGGGCGCTTCTTGCAACATTTGGTACACGCGGTACAGCATGTCCCGCACGTTTTCCTGCGTCACTGCCGAAATAGACATGAATGGATAGCCGGCCTTTTTAATTTCTTCTGCGATGAGCGGTTCCCAGGCGATGGCATCGGGTAAATCCATCTTGTTGAGGACGACGAGCTGCGGCCGTTTTTCCAGGGCGATGTCATATAAAGCCAGCTCCTGGTTGATCATCGCCCAATCTTCCAACGGCTCCTTGGCCGCTCCATCTAACAGATGAATGAGCACCCGCGTACGCTCTACATGACGCAAAAAGTCGTGGCCCAGCCCGACGCCGCTGGCGGCTCCTTCAATCAAACCGGGGATGTCGGCCACCACAAACGACTCGAAATCGTCCAGCTCCACCACGCCCAAATTGGGTTGCAGCGTGGTAAATGGATAGTTGGCCACTTTGGGCCTGGCGCCACTGATTACGGAAAGCAGCGTTGATTTACCTGCATTGGGCACACCCACGATGCCCACGTCGGCAATGAGCTTGAGCTCCAGCGTTACCCAAAGCTCTTCGCCCGGTTCGCCTCGTTCGGCAATGCGTGGGGCCTGGTTGACGCTGCTGGTAAAATGGGTGTTGCCCCGGCCGCCCTTACCTCCCTTCAATAGCGTGACCTCCTGCTCTTCGGAGGTGATGTCAGCCAGAACCGCACCTGTTTCGGCATCGCGAATGACGGTGCCTTCGGGCACCTCGATGTGCAGCGTTTCGCCACGCTTACCATTGCGCTTTTGTGTGCCGCCATGCGTGCCGTGCTCAGCCTTGAAGTGGGCCTGGCGGTTAAAGCGCATCAGGCTGTTTAGATGACGGCTGCCGGTAAAGACAATGTCGCCGCCGTCGCCACCATCACCGCCATCGGGACCGCCATAGGGGACATGCTTTTCCCGGCGGAAGCTCAACATACCGTCGCCGCCGTTGCCGCTGCGGATATAAATTTTGGCTTGATCGAAAAACATAGATATTCACTGTGGGTCTTTCGGATAAAGCCTGGCGTGAAACGTGATGCGTGAACCAGTTCTGATCACGCATCACGTGCTTATCAATCTTCTTCCGAAATGACTTTAATTATTTGATGAGTCTAGCAGCTGTTGCAAAGCACTCATACGGGGATCAATTGGATCTGGCTCGCAGCCGCATTCACCTTCATTTAAATTTTGCCCGCACTCCATGCACAAGCCCTGGCAGTTTGGGCGACAAATGGGCTGGATTGGCGTCTCTAGCACGGTAAGCTCTCGCACCAAAGGAGCCAGATCCATAAAACCGTCATCCCCAATCGCATATTCGCCTTCCGGTGCCGTATGCGGTGGATAGTAGAACAAGTCATCCAACTTTAGCTCAAGGGGGATAGTGGCTGCTGCCAAACAACGCACGCACTCGTCAATTAAAGTGGTATTGAGCGTGCCGCTCAGATAAACCCCTTCGGAGGTGCGCGTGGCGGTAAAGGTACCGGCCAGTGGGCTTAATGTTAAATCTTCCACCTGAATGGTGGGATAGTTCAATTCAATGGTCCGACTGGTGCCTAACTGGGATTCTAAAAAGAAGCCAAAGTTAAAGCGCAGTCGGGAAGGGCGTTTATTTGTCATGAGATCCCTCCCTTCGGATAAATTTAAGGATGGAGTATAACATAGCCTGAACGAAACAAGAAAAAGGCTCATTTATCTTTTAACGGAAAACAGGAGGAAGGTAATGACGAAACTTTTGGTTGCTACCCATAATCAAGGCAAAGTGGTGGAGTTTGCCGAGATGCTGCAAGATCTGGCTATTGAGTGGCTCAGCCTGGATGATGTAGGGGTGTCACAGGACATCGAAGAGACAGGCCATACATTTCGAGAAAACAGCGTGCTGAAGGCGCGGGCGTATGCGGCGGAAACGGGCCTACTGACGCTGGCCGATGATTCTGGGTTGGAGGTGGATGCTTTAAACGGTGCGCCGGGTGTGTACACGGCGCGGTATGGGGGTGTGGGGTTAACGGCCGTTCAACGCTACCAAAAATTACTCAACGACATCAAAATCGTGCCGGAGCCAAAGCGCACAGCTCGCTTTCGCTGCGTCATTGTGCTGGCCGCACCGGACGGCACAATTTTGGGTGAGTCTGAAGGGGTGTGCGAAGGACGCATTGCCCGGGCGCCAGTTGGTGACAATGGCTTCGGTTACGATCCCGTTTTTTACCTGCCCCAATTCAATAAAACAATGGCGCAACTGCCCGCGGCCCAAAAACATCAGATTAGCCATCGCGGACGGGCGGTGCAGGCAATTGTGCCCCGGCTGCGCGAACTGCTAAAAGCGTGAGCTAGTTAGAGCAGTTGCCAGAAATTGCCTGTAAATTAGGTTACTTAAGATCGTGTGATTACTCAACAGTTTGTCTGTAGTAACCTGATCGAATCGGCTGCGGGATGCTTCACAGCGAACGGCCGTTTCTTCCGACATACTAAGGATAGTTAAGTTAGCCAACGATTTATATGTTTTGATTGGTGTCTTTAGTGATAGAAGGAGTGACAAAGATGAAAGCGGTTTTAGTGGTAGATGATAATACGGCCGTACGCATGGTACTCACCGATTTTTTGACGATGGCTTACCCCACCGCCCGCGTATTGCAGGCAGAAAATGGCGCAGATGGCTTGGCATTGGCCCAGGCGGAGCATCCCGATGTGGTGCTGATGGATGCCGAAATGCCGGTTTTGGATGGATTTTCTGCAGCCCAGCAACTGCGTCAATCTGACGCGACCAAATCAATTCCCATCATTGCCATTTCCAGTGGGGCCAGCAACAATGAACTGGTCAGCGGACTGCGCAGCCTGGCCGATGGTTCACTGCCCAAACCGTTTACAGCCGATGAACTGTTCCAAACAATGGCAGGTGTTATGTCCAAACGACACGTTGTTTTGAGTTAATGTCTCGCTGCACAAATTTTTTTCACAGTTGCTCCCGCGAAGGCGGGAATCCAGAAGATGGATGCCTGCCTTCGCAGGCATGACAGCAAAATAATAAATAGGATACAGACGGCCGTTTCTCCAGAGAAGCGGCCGTTTTTTTATGCCTCATCAAGTTTTCTCATGAAGTTGCCCACCAGTTGAGCCACTTGCTTTGGTGCTTCCAGCGTCATCATGTGTCCTGCTTGCTCAATAAGAGCAAACTCGGCCCGGGGTAGCTGGTCTGCCAGAAACTGGCCAAATTTGGGCGGCGTCATCTGGTCGGCGCTGGCGCTGATGACCAGCGTGGGCAGGATGATTTCGGCTAACTGGTCGCGCATGTCAAACTGGTTGCAGGCCAGAAAATCGTTCAGCATGACCTCTGGTGGGCAAGCCAGCATGGTGCGGCGGTTAGCCGCTTCAATGTCAGGCTCTTGGCTGCCACTCCAGTAAAATTGATTAAGCATTTCGACCGCTGCCGGAAAATCTTCTTGAATTGTCGACAAAATGGCCGGGGAGACGCGCAGTTTGGCCCCGGTTCCGATCAAAACCAACCCAACAACACCGGGAGGTTGAGCCAGCCCCACCATTTGGGCAACAGCGCCTCCCATGGAATGCCCCAGCACCACCACGTTTTCCAGCTTGAGCGCGTCGATAAAATTGAGCACGTCCTGAGTATACGCCGCAATGCTGCTGCGGTCTGGTGGCTGCGAACGGCCGTGCCCCGCTAAATCCAGGGCGTAAACGGCCGTGTCTGGCAAACGACGCAGCTCCGCCGGCCAGGAAAGGTGCGATCCGCCCGCACCATGAATAAGCAGTAGGGATTGGTGGGCATCCTTGGGTTGATGCCGGGCATAAAAAAGATGGGCATGGGGTAACTGAATCATTGGCATGGCCAGAGTGTACTGACTGACTCAGGTTAGGACAAGCCAGGGATGTTTAAGCTGCGGGTGAGCATTCACAATCCTTATTTGTACACCTGAAACCAGCCCGTTAGAATTTGGCTATCCTTGACGTGGAAGAGGGTTGTAAAAGCCAAAAATTTCTTTGATATGAGACAAGCTCAAATTTGGCTCTTACTTAAGCAAACCAAAGAGACATTTCGTCTCGTTTTTCAAACTACTGTCTCTGGTTTGCCAGAAAAGGAAATGACCATGGAACGATTTATCATTGAAGGTGGACAGACCTTAAACGGTACGGTAAGGGTAAGCGGCAACAAAAATGCGGCCATCAAACTGCTGCCGGCTTGCCTGCTGAGCGATGAACCGATTGTGCTGCACAATATTCCCCGTATTCAAGATGTGAGCTTCACGCTGGATTTGCTGGCCGATCTGGGCGCAGAGGTGACTGATTTGGAAAATGGTAGCTGGCGCATTCATGCGGCCAATGTGCAAAAGACGGAGCTGGACAGCACGCTGGCCGGCAAAATCCGGGCTTCATTTGTATTCTCGGGGCCGATGCTGGCTCGTATGGGGCAGGTAACGCTGCCGCTGCCGGGCGGGGATGTGATTGGCGGACGGCCGTTAGACACCCATATTCGTGCCCTGGAAGCTTTGGGAACGGCCGTAGAAATGAAAGAACGCGGCCAATTCCACATGAATGCCGATGGACTCAAGGGCGCAGGTTACCTGTTGCTGCCGGAAGCCAGCGTTACCGCCACGGAAAATACGGTGATGGCCGCCGTCCTGGCCAAAGGGGAAACCGTTATCGACAATGCCGCCTGCGAACCCCACGTGCGCGATCTGTGCCAGTTTCTGAACGGTCTCGGTGCCCAAATTGAAGGCGTGGGCAGCAACCGGCTTACCATTCAGGGTGTGGACCGGCTGCGCGGTGGCGAGTTTCGTATTGGTTCTGATTTTATGGAAGTGGGCAGCTTTATTGGGGCAGCGGCCGTTACCGGCGGCGAGATTCGCATTGAGGATGCCCAGCCGGAAAATCTGGGCATGATTCGCATTGTGTATGAAAAATTAGGCGTTCACTGGCTGGATGACGGCAACGATATTGTCGTGCCCGCCGATCAATCGCTGCAAATCAAGCCAGCACTTGGCGGTCGCATCCCGGAAATTAAACCCATGCCCTGGCCCGGCTTTCCACCAGATTTGATGAGCATTGCCGTAGTCATTGCCACCCAATCAGAAGGTTCTGTTTTGCTGCATGATTGGATGTATGAAAGCCGCTTCTTTTTTGTGGACAATCTTACTTTCATGGGGGCACGCATTGTGTTGTGTGATCCGCACCGGGTGATGATCTTGGGCAGTAATCAGCTGAATGCCAGCCCGCACGGTGTGCCCAGCCCGGATATTCGGGCCGGTATGGCCATGATTTTGGCGGCTTTATGTGCTCGCGGCACCAGTACAATTCACAATATTCAGCAGATTGATCGCGGGTATGAGAAAATTGAGCACAAGCTGCAAGCGTTGGGGGCAAATATTCGACGCGTTGGCTAACTTTTACCGAGATTGCCCGCGCCATTTATTTGACCGTCCTTTGTGGCTTAGGTATAATTTTCCGTCGTTTGACAGATGTCAAGATGCTGTTTTTTGTACTCTGGATGAGAAAGATTGGCGGAAACGGCATGGTAATCGGTTAGATCGTCTTAATTTCTTTAAAAATGGATTGCCGATTACATAAAACTTATTTGATATTAAGTTCAGGGCTTTGAGCCCTGGTTTTTTTAGGAGAACTACTATGCCAAAGCGTACTTATCAACCAAAAATCCGTCGTCGGAAACGTGTACACGGTTTTCGTAAGCGTATGCAGACCAAAGGTGGCCGCAAGGTTTTAAAGAATCGTCGCGCCAAGGGACGTAAGAATCTTGCGGTTAAAATGAATGAGCATGTCAAGCGTATCAACTGGAACGGTTCTTCTGCTACCGCTTACCGGGCCAAGAAGCGCTTCGGCGGGGGTTAATAAACCTCGGTTGTCTGATGTATGCTGCCACAACCGCATCGCCTAAAACGCTCTGCTGATGTTACCCTGGTGCAGAAGCAAGGGCGCAGCTGGCGTCACCCATTGTGCCTTTTGTTGAGCAAACCGGGAGATGCCGAGGCGAGCCGATTTGCCTTTATTGCCAGCAAGCGGGTGGGTAAGGCTGTGGTGCGAAACCGGGTCAAGCGATTATTGCGTGAAGCGGTTCGTCTGCACTTAGACGACATTCAACCGGGTTGGGATTGTGTATGGATAGCACGGCCGCGACTGTCTCAGGCATCTTTTGCTGAGGTGGAAACGGCCGTTTTGCACTTATTGGCCAAGGCGAAACTATTGACGGAACCGACCGTACAGATGGGTAATTTGCCTGAGAGATAAGGCAGGTAAAATTACCAGATTAGCAGAAGATTGAAGCTGATGAAAGTTTGCACAATTTCCCCCTGAATTTTCTTCTGATGTTGTAAGATGTAAGCATGAAATCAATCGCTTTATTCCTGATACGGCTTTACCAGCGCACAATTTCTCGTATAACGCCACCTAGCTGTCGCTTTTACCCTACCTGTTCCCATTACGGTTATGAAGCTATAGAAAAATATGGTTTTCGGAAAGGTGGCTGGATGGCGCTCAAGCGGATTGGCCGCTGTCATCCATTGAACCCGGGTGGGTATGATCCGGTTCCATAAGAATAACAAACCAAACTATTTGCGGAGGCACTCTTTGTTCATTGCAAAACGGCCGTCTTCACGGCTCATAATACTGTTACTGATTTTGGCGACGTTCGCTCTGACGTCATGTGTCGGTGCACCTATCGCCGAAAACTGGCCCGGAATGTCTACAGATGGCCGAAATTTATACGTTGCTTATGGTCCTGGGATATTTGGCATTGAGGCGGAATCTCAAGATTTACTCTGGAATTACCAGCCAGAAAATGCATCTCTCTTCTTTTACGCGCCGCCTTCAGTGGAAAACGGCCGTGCCATTGTCGGTGACTTTGGTGCCGCACAAGGGCTTTTCTCTCCCCAAACAATCGTTTCCATTTACGGTTTAGATGTTAGTGGCAATGCCGTACAAACCCTTTGGTCCAGAAACGACCTGGCCAAAGATCGCATTGTGGCCGGTCCCGTGCAAGTAGACGGTGTGGCCTACGTGGCTACCTCTGATAATTTATTACTGGCCCTGGATGCCGAATCGGGCGACGAGCTGTGGCGTTTTGCGGCTGACTTTTCTATTTGGGCGCAGCCAACGTACCATGATGGCAAACTGTATATCGCTTCGTTGGATCGGCATTTATATGCCATTGATGCTGCCGATGGCAGTGAGCTGTGGGCAGTTGAATTAAGCGGTGCCATGTCGGCCCAGCCTGTGGTTAATCCCGACGAAAATTTGGTGTATGCTGCCAGTTATGACCGCGAAGTGCACGCTTTGGACATGGACACAGGTACAGAAGCGTGGTCTGTTCCGGCTACAGATTGGGTGTGGAGCGCCCCGGCTTTAGCAGATGGCACACTTTATTTCGGTGACAGCAGCGGCAACGTTTTTGCTGTTGATGCTGCCGATGGCGATATTCTCTGGGAAAGTGACGTTCATACCATGAACATTGTTGGTGGCGTTGTGCAAAATCCGCCGCTGGAAATTAAAGGGGCCATTCAGGCCAGTCCGGTTGTTCAGGATGGTGTGGTTTATTTTGCTTCCCTGGGAAACAGCGAAAGTGAAGAAGGCTTGCTGGTAGCCATGGATGCAGCCACAGGCGACGAACTATGGCAAACAACGACGCCTGCGCCGCTGTTTTCTGATCCTGTGATTGTGGGTGATGTGGTTATTGTGGCCATGCAAAGTGAGGCCGGCGTTTTACAAGGCTATAACCTGGAATCTGGCCAGCCTGAATGGAGCTTTCAACCGCCAGAAGCACAGTAGGCGATTGGCATTTGACGAGATAATTAGAATTGACTGTGAACGATTCAATTTGATTCACAGTATTAAACAGGACTTTATCACCTTATGTGGGATTTATTAATCATCAACCCGATCACCAATGCCCTGCTGTGGCTGTATGATATTTTGGGCAACAATTTTATCCTCTCTTTGACGGTGTTTACCGTGTTTACGCGCATCCTCATGCTGCCCCTGAATCTGCGGCAGCAGCGCAGCATGGTAAAGACGCAGGAAATGCAGCCACAAATTAAAGCCATTCAGCAAAAGTACAAAGATAATCCGCAAAAGATGCAAGAAGAGTTTCAGCGGATTGGGTACAATCCAGCCGAGAGCTTGAGCGGCTGCTTACCTTTATTGGCAACAATGCCGATCTTGTTTGGTCTGTTTCAGGTTTTGCGCCTGATTTTGGGCTCGACGCCGCAAACGTTGTTTGAGTTAACGCAGCGTGTTTACGCCGGTATCAACCTGACCAATTTATTGCCCATTGAAAGTAACTTTTTGTGGATGAATTTGGGCCAGCCGGATCCGTACTACATTTTGCCGATTCTGGTTTTTGTAACCATGTTTGTGCAGACCAAGTTTACCTCGCCATCGACCGCCAAGAAAAAGGATGACGATAAGAGCAAAAGCAACAAGAAGGGTGGCAAAGATCAGCAGGATGATCCCACGGCCGCAATGACCCAATCCATGCAGTACACCATGCCCATCATGTTTGGCTTCTTCTCGCTTTCCTTCCAGGCCGGCTTGTCTATCTATTTTGTGTTATCGAATTTGATTGGCATTGCGCAGGGACTTTACACGCGGCGGATCATGGACGCCGAAAAAGAGGCCCTGGCGCGGGAAAAAGAATTAAAGGCGATGGGTATGAATGGTGGCTCAGGGATTCCGGAAGCGGAAATGCCTGCGAATGAGCCGGCATCAGGTGCAAAAAAAGAGAAAGAGAATACAGATAAGGCTACACAGGGCAGTAAAAAGAACCGCGGCCAATCGAAACGAAAGCGCCGTTCGGCAAAGCGGTAAACCGCAGCATTTGGTTTACGGCGAATATAAACTGGCCCGCCCTATGGTCCGCTGACTCTGGCCATAGGGAGTGTTTAGCGAGAATAAAGAGGTTAGTATGACAACAAAACGTGAAATCGAAGTTCGGGGGGCGGATGTTGAAAAGGCGATTGAGTCTGGCTTGCAAAAGCTGGGCGTTGGTCGCTCTGAAGTGATTATTGATGTGATTGATGAAGGGAGCCGCGGGTTATTGGGCATTGGCAGCCGTGAGGCGGTGGTGCGGTTGGTGTCACTTGCTTCACCGGAGCCGGCACCTAAACCAAAACCGGCAGCAAAAACGGCCGTTCCCACCCCAAAACAACAGCCCAAGCCAGCTCCTAAACAGAAGGATACGGCCGTTGCCGCCAAATCTAACGGCCGTGACGTTGAAGTAATAGAGGCCGACCCTGAAGAGAAAGACGCCGCTATGGCAGTGATGTCCACCCTGTTGGACAAAATGCAGGTGGATGCTGAACTCACCGCTTCCATCTCGGAGCCAGACGATTTAACAGGCCGCCAGGTGAATGTGTTTGATATTGAGGGTGATGATCTGGGCGTGCTCATTGGCCCACGAGGGGAAACGCTCAATGCGGTGCAATATTTGGCCCGGCTCATGGTGGGCAACCAGCTGCAACGGCGAGCTACGTTTGTGGTGGATGTGGAAGGCTACCGCAAACGACGGCAGCAGGCGCTGGCCCGTTTGGCGGAGCGCATGGCGAAGAAAGTGATCAGCCGTCGCCGCGCCGTGAGCCTGGAACCCATGCCGCCGCACGAGCGGCGCATCATCCATATGACGCTGCGCGATAACGAAGAAGTGTATACACAAAGCTCCGGCGAAGGAAAGCGACGTAAGGTGCGCATCTTGCCTAAATAAGCCATAGAGACTTTTGAGATTTTTTGAGCAGTCTGTGTTGGTTGCCCGTGAAATAAAAAAGGCCAGAGGGTTTTCTCTGGCCTTTTTTGTCTTTGTGAGTGGTGGTGTCTAGGATTCAGTAATGGTGACGCTGGTCATTTTGTCGCCCTGGCGAATGCTGTTGACCACATCCATGCCGCTGGTGACTTTGCCAAATACGGTGTGCTTGCCATCCAGATGCGGCTGCGGCGCGTGGGTGATGAAAAATTGGGAGCCATTGGTGCCGGGGCCGCGATTGGCCATCGACAGGTAGCCGGTGCCGTGTTTGTGGGGATTGCCGGCAAACTCGTCTTTGAAAGTATAGCCCGGACCGCCACCACCGGTACCGGTGGGGTCGCCGCCCTGAATGACGAAGTTGCTAATGACGCGGTGGAATGCCACATCATCGTAGTAGCCTTCGCGCGAAAGGAAAACAAAATTGTTGACGGTAACGGGGGCGTGCTCGGCAAACAGCTCTAACTCGATGGTGCCTTTGTTGGTTTCCATCGTGGCTGAGTAATTCTTTTTGGGGTCGATTTGCATTTCCGGGGGGGATTGCCATTGTTTACTCATTCAAACTCTCCTGAAGGTTCAAAAATAATACGGCCGTCATTCCCAGCCGCAATGAATAACAACCTGAATTATAACATCAAACAGGCCAGGCAGCGGCTTTACCCTAAGCATTAGACGAAAAATAAAGAAAAATCGGCGTGAATGTGAGGAGATGATAACTTTTTTGCCGATCATATGATGCGTGGCATAATGAAATCAGTCGAAAGTTCTCTTGGGACATTTCCTCGTTTTATCTTTTTGTCCCGTTGATAAATGCCAGAGGGTTGCTGTGGAACATTTTTCTCAATGGCTTATTCATTGGTTCCTTATCGTTGTGAATGTTGGTCTTGCCTGCATGTTGTCTGCGAGTGGGTTTCCCGTTGAAGCTAAAATCATGGGATTCTTCATACCGGTTTTGTTCATCCGTGCATTCTGGATTCGGCGGCAGTCAAGATGCCCACATTGCCACATCACATTTGCTTTTAGACGCAAAGAAATTTTTACTGAAAGACGGCGCTCGGCGGTTTTTTGGCAGTGGCACACGCAATATTATCAGTGCCGCAACTGTCCCTATCGCCTCATCGTTGGCCGATTTCGCAAGTAAGCGAGGTGAATTATTTGCTCGCAGCCAAGAAGTTTAGCTGCTGTGGCTGTTGGATGAGCCAGCCGGCAGGATGGTAATGTAGTTTGTCGCTGGGCGGCAGCGGTTGGGGTAAGGGCTGTTTGAGGCTGGCAAATTGGTGCACGGCCGTTTCCCATCCATCCTCACCCAAATCCCAGCTTTGCTGCCACTGCCCTTGCTGGTTAAATGCCTGAACGTGGGTGTGAAAACGGCCGTTTTCGGCCAACTGCTGCACCACGCCAATCAAATTCGGAGCAAAGACAACGGCCGCTTCAGCAATGTAGGAACCGGGCGGCAGCGCTGTCGCCAGCTGGCGTTCGGTGCCATTGGGGGTGATGGTGAAAAATCGGTGCTCGGCAAAAATGCGATGAAAACCGGCGACGGTGTTGCTGAATGGGGAGCCAAACAGCTGCGTCTGGGCGCGGTGGGCCGTGCCAACCGGATCTTCCAAATAGCTGCCATACTGGACGCTGCCGCGTATGATCCAGCCGCCGCTGATGCGGTAAAGATGATTGGGCGTGGTGGTAAAAACGGCCGTATTCCGAAACATGGCCGTCTCCAGCAGCGTCACCTGCTGCGGCTGGCTGCTGTAAATGTCCAGCACCAGCAGCTGCGGTCGGTGGGGCGGATTGACCACCAGAAAGTCGTGGCCATCGGGTCGGGTGAAGGTGCCGAAGCGGTAGCCCACGCTGCCGTTAAACAGGACCATCTCGCTTAGCAAGCCGCCGATGCCGGCCCGAACCAAACGATACTGCTCCCCTTGCCGGTAAATGATGAGGAGACGGCCGTTTGGCTGCACAAAAACCGCCTCAATGAATCCGTCTACCTGGAGCAACGTTTTGGAGACGGCGGCGCTGGGCTGCACGGGCACCGGCGTGGGATGGCTGCACGCCGGGCAGCCGCGCCGGTTGCCGGGATAAGCCAGCTGGCATTGAGGGCAGCTTTGCAGGTTTTGGGCGTATTCTTGAAGAAGATTTGGCGGAAACGGCCGTCTTTCCCCTTTGTCGAACGTGGTGTGCAGATGATGCAGCAGGTCGTCAGACAATGTTTCTGGCGGACGTGCGCGAGGCGGTAGGGTGACGTCATTGGCCAGGATGCTGACGCCGGCCGTGGCCCGCGCCTGGAGCGATTTGTGCTGGCGGTGTACGCCACCGTAGGGATGTATCTGGAGCAAACTTTTTACCAACAGCACGGTAAAAGCATACCAGTCGGTGAGGGGGGTGAAATACGGCCGTTCAGCAAAATTTGTCACGTGGTACAGAGTAGGATCCAAAAAAGCAGGCATAGCCACCGGACAAGGAAACTGGCCAAACTGGTAGCTGTCCACATCAATCCAGAATGATTGGCTTGCACTCTGGCCGGGCGGGGTGAAAAAAAGGTTGGTTTCGTTCAGGTCACCTACCACAATTTGCAGCTGGTGCAGTCGGCTTAGCGCCTGATGCAGCCTTTGGAAAAGCGGCACGATTTGCTGTGTCGTGAGCGCGTGCTGCTGCCAAAAGTTGGGTAGGCTGAGTTGTTTTAAGGGCACGGACATGGCCGGCAGTCGAGGCATTTGCACGCCGATGATTTGGCCCTGCTTGTTGAAGGCGGGTGCACAGGGGGCTAGAATTTCACCGGGTAGTTGTCGGGGTTGGGCGAACCAGTGGCGTATTTTGTCTTGATGGGCTGGCGTGGGGTGATGGTAGAGCTTGACGGCCGTATTCCCCAGCCCAAACACCATCCCCTCACCACCCGACTGAATCAAATCGGCGGCATCTAGCTGGTAACGTTGGTTTTGAATGTAGATCGTGTGTGCCATGGTAATTTTGAATGGTGAGATTGTGGGTGACTTTGGTCGCTTTTGAATTGTGAATGAACTGACCGGTTCACAATTCACAATTTTCCTGTTTGTGCCAGATGGCCACTGCCCCATCATCATCAAACTGGCCGCGCTGTTGCGTTTGAACGTTGAGCCAGCGCTGTAGGGTCAGCGTCGTACGGGGCTCGCCTAACTGGCTGAGTAAGTTCGCTGACCAGCCGTCAGTAGCCACTGCCAGCCAGCGGATTTGTTCCGGCTGGGGCACAAAAGCAAGTTGGAAGTTGGTCTGGCAGGGGGTGGGCTGGAGCAGCTGGTAAGCCAGGTAGTCAGGCTGGTTGCTGCTTTCCAGCTGGCATATGGTGCCGTCTACGACCAGAAAGCCATCGCCTTGCCAGAAGAAAACGGCCGTTTCCCTCACATGCACAAAACCAACCAGCGTAGACAATAATCGTGTAGCCACAAATTGGCGGCGCGTGGCTTCAGGAAAATGAGCCACCAGATGATGCAAAAAGGTGAGGCTGGCCAGGTGTAAATCAGCCAGAATGGTTTCTACCTTTTCCGGGCAGGGTGGTTGGGATAAGTGGCTTAATTTGTCGCTGAGAAAGTCGATGGCAAACTGGCCCAACAGATTAGCGCCGATTTCGTTTTGGGAGGGGTGGGAACGGCCGTTGCCTACAAATTTACTGCCGCAGCCATCACACACCAGCCCGATGGCGATGTTGGGGGTGAGGGAGGCAGTGGCGGCAAAATCCTGGCAGTTGTGCTGCATTAGGCGGTGAGCACGGCCGAGTGTGGTAGCTTGGCTGATCATTCAGGTTCCTCTGAAAATAGGACGCTGATGATCTGCCTGATCAGGGTGCTCAGGTAAGCTTGTGGTGAGCGCAGCCGAACCATCAGCGTTCTATTTGAATTCATGGTGGTCAACGACAGTTGGTGTCGTCTCGCTGAAAAATGATATGTGTAAAAATTACACGAAGTCATAATAGTGTAAAAAATACACTTTGTCAAGCCTGAAATTATGATTGTTGAGCTATTGGCAGAAAAAGTAGGGTTTGGATGCTTTTTGTATTGAAGGGGGCTGACGACCCATCGCTAAGTATGGTGTTAGATGGCCGCAGCAAAAAATAGACAATCAGCTATGGTCTTATTCAATCCGTATCTTCAAGTGCGTAAGCCAGTGCTTCGTCTATCGTCAGGGCTTGACCCGCGGCATAGGCAGCGTCAAAGGTGTTCTGGTCGATCATCTCCCGAATAGCCGCCAAATCCCGCTCCACGTCTGCCTGCTCAGAAAATGGCCGGGGGTCGTGTAATGCCACGCGCATCTGGTCCGCAAAAGCAAAAAGCCGTACCGCTCGCTCAGCTTGCTTTTGGGTCACGGCCAAACTGGCAAATCCTTCCAAGGTAAAGACGACGCCAATTTGCTCTTGCACGTCATTGAACTGCTTCAAACTTTTGGTAAAGACCTGATGTGCTTCCTCATGTGCGCCCAGCCGCAACTGGGCATACCCAAGATGGATGAATGTCCAATAGCCAAAGGCAATGGCCCCAGAATGTTGTGTCAGCGCCAGGCTTTCATTGAGAAACTGTATGGCTTGCGGGTAATTACCCAACTTGAGATTTAGAACACCAAGCATTTGCAGACTGCTGAAAACCCTTCTTTCACCCAGTTGTTTTTGTATGGCTAAACTTTCTTCCAGGGGAAGCCGGGCGGCTTCGAATGTTCCTTGCCAGGTGGCAAATTGACCAAACCATTGCAGTGCATCAGCCAGCCCGGCCAGGTGATTCATTTTACGAAAAAGAGATTCGCTCTCACGCACAAAAGCCTCGGCCTTTTCATAATTGTTTTGTTGGGCCTCATAATAACCCAACCACAATAATGTCTCCGCCAGCTGCAATTCATAGCCTGGTTTGCGCAATCGGGACAGAAGATCAAGCAATGCCCTTTGGCCCTCTATCAAACCGTGAAAGATGGTCAAGAAACGCAGTGAATTGACCACTTCTGCCTCATCTTGTAACGCCTGGTGCATGGTGAGACTTTGCTCAAACAACTGGCGAGCTTCTTCACGTTTGAACAAACTAAAATTGAATGTGGCCCACACTTGTAAAGCTTTGGCCTTGATCGCGGGAGCCACTAAGTCTGCCTTGGCCATGAGCTGCGCCAGCCACATTTCGCCCTCGGCGACATAGCCGAGGTCCCAAAATCGCCAACTAGCCGTCACTAGCTGCAAACCTGCTTCACAATCTGTTTCGAGCGCCCAGTTGAGGGCCGCCCGCAGATTGTCCAATTCTTTCTCCAGACGATTGAGCCACATTGCCTGATCAGGACCGGTTAGCTCCGGTTTAGCACGTTTGGCCCACGTCATGAAATAATCCAGATGACGCTGGCGGAAGGTGGCACCTTGTCTGGTGGTCACCAACCGTTCCTGGGCATATTGGCGGATCGTTTCTAGCAGATGGTAACGGATCGGTTGCCCTGGTTCGCGCCGGGAAAGGACGAGCGATTTTCTGACCAGTTCGCTCAGCAAGTCGAGCAAATCATAGGAATCAAGGCCGTTACCGGCACAAACGGCTTCCACCGCTTCCAGATTCATTCCGCCGGCAAAGACAGATAATCGCTGCAGCAACATCTGTTCTGTTTCAGTTAGCAGCTCCCAACTCCAGTCGATGAGGGCACGCAGCGTTTGCTGGCGTGGCAAGGCGGTGCGGCTGCCACCGGTTAACAAACGAAAACGGTCATCCAGACGGGTGGCAATTTGGGCTGTGTTGAGGACGCTGACGCGGGCGGCGGCTAATTCCAGCGCCAGGGGGATACCATCCAGCCGTTGGCAAATTTGCACCAGCGAGGGAAAGTTGTCTTCCGTCACCTGAAATTCTGGCGAAACGGCCGTTGCCCGTTCCGCAAAAAGGGTTAACGCATCAAATTGCTGCCACTCATTCACCGCCGGTAATTGATGAACGCCAGGAACGGCGAGCGAGGGCACGCGAAAAGGTATTTCCCCCAGGACGCCCAACGCTTCCCGACTGCTGGCCAGAATTTTGACACCGGTCGTGGCTTGCAACAAAGTGTCAACAAATTGGGCAGCGGCCTCGATAACGTGTTCGCAGTTATCGAGAATGAGCAGGCATTGTTTCTCCTGCAAATAATCAAGCAAAATCTGCAAAATCGAGCGCTGTTCGGACTCCTGGGTTTCCCGGGCATAAGAGACCAGCGTGCGATCGGGCGATTCGCGCAGTCCCAGGGTATTGGCGGCTGTTTTGGCCACCAGCGCTGGATCGGCAATGGGGGCCAGTTCTACCAGCCAGACGCCGTCGGGAAACTCATCCAGCATCTTACGCCCCACTTGCAGGCACAAGTTGGTTTTGCCGATGCCGCCCACGCCGGTCAGCATCACCAAACGATTTTGGCTGATTAGCTCCGTGATCGTTGCTATTTCTTTTTCGCGGCCCACAAAGGAGGTAAGCCGCTGCGGTAAGTTATGCCTGGGGCGTTCTGGTTCATCTGCTAAGGGTGGGATGGATTGTGGTGCGGGAGGGGTGCCTGCGTTACTCAACTCACCTTCCTGAATTGCTTGAACCAGGGCAATGGTTTCCTGCTCTGGTTCGATGGCTAATTCATCTTGCAGGAGTTGACGCAGGCTGTTGTAGTGACTGAGTGCTTCCTGGCGACGGCCGTTCCGCGCCAACGCTTCCATCAACTGCCGATGGGTGCTCTCATGCAGGTTGTCGATGTCTAACTGCTGCCTTGCCAGTTGGATAGCTTCGTCGTAGTTGGCGTTTTGCAGGTGAACGGCCGTTTCCCCCTCCATCATCGCCAAAACCCGCCGCCGATAGTCGGCCCGCCGCCCTGATACCCATGCTTCAAACGCTTCGCTGTCCGGCAAGTAGAAATCGGCCAAAAAATCGCCGCGATAAAGTGTTATGGCTTGTGCTGGTTCGCTGGTGGCAAAGGTGGCTACATCCAGATAGTAGTCGGCTTCAGGATTGATCTGGATGGTTTGGCGGTCGCTGAGGAGGAAGGGAACGGTTGCATCGACCCCGCTCAGCACAGGCGTTTCTCCACCTTTCCCCTTCACCTCCGGAATCAACTTCCGCAGCCGGTACAGCGTCTGGCGCATGTTGGCCTGGGCAGAGGCTTGGGGCATTCCCGGCCAGAGCAGTTCCATTAAGGCTTCACGGTGATGCGGCCGTTCCGCTTCGCACACCAGATAGATCAACAATGCCTGCACACTTTTGGTACGGAATTGCGTGATTGGGTTTTCATCTAAAGTGGCTTGAAAGGAGCCAAGCAAGGACAGGGACAAGTTGTTCATGGTGAAGCACATTCTATCACAATAAGCAATGGTTATGACTTGGTTATGGTTTGGTTATGCAGCCAGTGGGTGTTGTTCACGGTTTGGTGATGGTCGGCTGGCATACTGAAGTCAACTTAATCAACTCGCCCGATTCTTTAAGGAGACAACATGAGCGCAAGCTCAACACCATGAATGAAAATCCGCAGATTTCGCAGATTACACAGATTATTTTATCTGCGAAATCTGTGTAATCTGTG
>PABI01000099.1 GCA_002699125.1 Anaerolineaceae bacterium | reverse complement strand
GACGTACCGCTCCATCTCGATCTCCTGCTCCTGCTCCTGCTCCTGCGCCTTCTCCTGCTCCTGCTCGCGGCACTGCTCCGTCTCGATGTCGCTCACGCCCACCGCGTGAGACACCATCGAGAGGATGGCGTCGCGCCGCTGCCGATCGGCACCACCTTGCAGAAAGGCCTCAAAGCCGGCCGCTCTCTCGGTCAGCACCTCGACAAATGGGCGCGGCTTGGGCAGCCCGGCGGGGACAGCTGTGCTCACAGGCTCCACAAAGACGTCGAGTGCTCGGTTGAGCCTCTCGAGTTCGTCGCTCGACTTCTCGCGCTGGATAGGGACTGCCCCCACCACCCTCAACGGCCGTCCGTCCACCCGCGGAGCTGCCGCCATCTTTGCCGTTCGCTGCATCGCCGCCTGCGTGGCGAGCAGGTCGGTCAGCTCGCAGGCCTCAAAGTAGACGCGCGAATTGCGCTTGGACAGGCCTGCCTTCGCCGCGGCCGGCAGCTTCTCTCGCAGCGTCGGCAGGTCGCGTAGGCCGACGGCCGCGCGCAACGCCTCCTCCGCATCGGATCGCGGCAGAAAGTGCGCCTCCCACGGGAAGTGCTTCCAAGGTGCGAGAGCGGGGAAGAGCGAGAGGGGCATCTCAAGCTGGGCAGCGGAGCTCGCCGCCTCCTTACGGTGCTCCTTCAGTGCTGCCACGAGGTTCTTTTCGCGCTCGTCCACCTTCCGCTCCAGCATCAGCATCTTCTGCTGCTGCGGCTGCGTGCGCGCGGCGGCCTCGACGTAGTCGCAAACGCCCACCACCCAACGGAGAAGCAGGAGCTCCGCACGCGACGCGTTCACCTCGGTGCTAGCATCGCCGGCCTCGCTGGCCTCGTCGTCGCCCTTGCTCTCCTCGTTCTCCTCCTTCTTGGCGCTGCTGTTGGCCGCCTCGACCAGCCGCCTGACGCGATCGCTCCGAAGGTTCTGTCGGACACGCCGCACCGCCGCGATCGGCACGCGCGCCAGCTCCATCTCTTTGTCCATCAGCTGGGTACCGGGTTCGCGCAGAGCGGCGAGCGCGGCCCGAGCTGCAGGCTGAGCCACGATCAGCGAGGCAGCATCCCCTTCGTGACCGGATGTCCGCCTGAGGGCCCAGCGCGCGGCATCAGAGGTGGCATCGGCGGCTGCACCGCGCTTGGTCGCCTCCTCTACAACTGCCTTCACCTGCATCGCGCTGACGCCGTCGCCCACCCTGCCTGCTCCCCTCGCAGCTGCCAGTTGGGCTTCAGCTTCGTCCGCGGCCGTCTGCGCGAGCGCGAGCTCAGACTTCATCTGCTCCGACTGCGCCTTCATGCTGGTGAGCCGGCTGATGCTGGCGTGGCAGTGGACTGCGCCTTGGATCCAGTTGACAAAGGAGGTGGCGACGCGTGCGGACGCGTGGCGCCAACGGAAGCCGCCGCCTGTGAGCTGAGCAAGCTGCTCGCTCAGCTCACGCATGTTGGTAAAGTCGTGCAAGCAGGAGCGTCCCTCAAGAATCTCGGCCTCGAGATTGCTCGCCTTGCCGATGAATTCGTCGAAGGCGGAGCGATTGCCCGGCGGGCAGATGAGCTGACTGGCAACCTCAAGCGCGTCGTGCCCGCATTCGGTGACCTTGGTCAGCTGATCGGGGTAGCACATGCCGAGGACAAGTGTCGCCATCAGCCGCGCGGGCTCCTCGGCGCGTTCCTTCGAGAAGATCTGCGAAATGGCCATGCGGTCCGCCATGCTGCCCAAATTGTCTACCATAGCCTGCTGATGAGTGCCCGCCGTGGAGGTCGTCACCTGCAAATCCTTAGCCAGCAGCGCAGAGAATTGACGAAGGCGGTAAACCTTCGTTTGCAGCGCGGAGAGCTCGCACTCGGCGTTGTCGCCGCTTGCCTGTGCCTGAGCTTCCGGCTCTGCTGCGGGAGCCATCTCGGATGCCTCGGCCGTGTCCGCATTCGCGACGGCAGAAGAATACGAAGCCATCGCGCCTGCGAGTTGAAGCGCACCGCGGAGGTCGCTGTCGGCGCATTCCAGGCCGTAGAGGTCGCACACGGCCTCGCATGCGGCCATCATCGCCTCCGAGCACTCGACTTCCTCTGCCGACAGCTTTGCCTCGCACATGGCCTCATCGAGGTCGAGAGTCGCGAGCACCCAAGCGGCGAGAGCACTCGCAACGACGGTGTCCGCCTTATGGTCCGCCTCCGCATCCGCGTCCGCCGCGCCACCCGACGGCCCCTTGCACGAGGTTGCTTTCGACAGTAGCGCCCTTACTCGCGAGGGGGCGGATTTGGGCACACGTGCCGCATCGAACCCGAGGAGCCGCCGGCGCAGCCCTTCAGTCGTGCGCATCAGACGGGACTGCGCAAGGACAAAGTCGGGGCGCATCTCGAATAGCATGCATACCGCTTCTACCGACGACTTGAGCGCCGCAGACGGTGCCTCTGTGGTGCGAGCATGGTCGATCTGCTCCGTCGAGAGCTCCTTCACTCGCTTCTGCGCCGCCGCGAGAGCCACGCTGGCCGTGTCCACGGCCGCCGTCGCCTCCGCACTCGTGGTAGGTTCTGCAAGGAAATCGCCGATCTCGCGAAGCTCCGCCGGCCTGAGCGCCATCAGCTCGCCCTTGGCGGCCTCAACTCGAGAGGCGATTGGCTTGAGTTCCTCGAGCTGCTTGGTGTACTTGTCGGTCTCCTTCTGCAGGCTCGCTTTGTCGGCGTCAACCTCCTTGCGCAACCTTGTCTGTCGGTCGAGGGCGAGCGCACACGAGCGCGCGAGGCTAAGCACTGCCGCGCCATCGCGCGTGATCGTCTGGCCCTCCTGGCTGAGAAGCACCACGGCGTTGTCGTCCACCTCCACCTCAAACAGCTTGCGGAGCGAGCGGCGACGCTGCTGGTGGCTCAGCGGGATGGCCAGCCATGGGAACTCGCGGAATCCTGAGACGAACTCCTCCGGCGTGTTTGCGTCATCGACCTGAATCACCTCGAAAGCAACACCCTTGCCTCCCTGGTAGGAATCGTAGATCTGGCGGAGCGAGGCGTCTGTCACCGCGCGTGCCGCGCTGCGCGCAGATCGGAAGTAGAGCGCAAGCACCCTGCCGGCAATCTTGGCACGCGACACGTTTCCTTCGCGGTTGGAGACAAAGGCCTCGCCAAGCATGTCCAGCACGTAGGCGGACGAAGCGTGCGATGCCACACGCAGCTTGCGGTGGCCGGCAAGCGCTTGCTCGAAGGCGTTCTGACGCCACAGGTTGGACAGGTTCTGGTGGCAAAGCTGGTCAAACTGCAGCCGTTCGGTGCGCATCGAGTTGATGACGAGCCATGCCGTGACATTTTGCAGCAGCTGCTCGCAGCTCGATGACGCGCCAGTTTGGCTTTCGGCGTAACCCGCCTTGGCGAGCTGGCGCTGCATGAGCTGCTGCACCTCCGGGATGACGAGCAGCGTGACGGTCTGCCCCTGGCCGATGCCACGCATGCGGAAGGCGCCCTGCGCGAGGTCGCGGAAGACCATATCCTTGCCGAGCGTCAGCGCGGCGCGCGCGGAGAGGCAATGCTTGATGTCCATGCCCGTCGTGTGGATCTGGTCGTAAAAGGCGAAGCGCTTCTCGACGGAGACGCCGCACTGAGAGAGCTTGAGGACGCGCCCCGTCGCCCTGACCAGGATCATCTTCTCGTCGTTCTCATCGAGGAAGACGACACCCTCGCACCATCGCGTCATCATCGAGTATGTGAGCAGCTGCTGCGCAACTTCGAGGTTGGAGAGGCCGGTGATCAGAGCGCCGGTGTCAATGAGCGCATGGACGCGTGGGCTGGCGGTCGCGACGTGCTGGATAAGCGACTTGACCGTCCAGCCGGCCTCGATCGGCTGCGTGCTCATGACGCGCGGGTCGGTCAGCACGTGGAGCATCTTGCCCTCGGAGCCCTTCTCGTAGCCGCATGAGCCAAGGTCGAGCGGCAGGAGGTCGGACGGCGTGCCGGAGAAGCCGATGCGACGGCCGAAGAGCATCGAGCCGCCGAGCTCCTGGCCCGACGCGCTCAGCTTGAGCAGCTGGTGCTGCATGAACGAGGGAAAGACGACCTGCTCCAGCAGCCAGTGAACGGTCGCTGGCAGCTTGCGCAGCAGCTTGAACAGTCGCCCCATTTGCTCGTCGTTGGAGGCCTTGAGCAGCCACAGTGGGACCACCGTACGCTCCTCGTCATCCCCACTTACCACCGGCGCCTCCGACTCAGCGGCTGCCACGTCGCCGTCCGAAGCGTCGCCATCCGCCGACTCGCCGTTGGCCGCCCCCTTGTTGGCCGCCCCCTTGTTGGCGCCCTTAATGAGGCCGCCCGCCTGACGTACCCAACTCTCGTAGAGCTGCGATGACTTGCGCAAAGGGAAGGGGCCCACCTCCTTCTCAAAGTCAGAGCGCAGCAGCGCAACCACGTCGGTCTCAAAGTCGGGTTGGCGCAGGCCCTCGTACCGGTAAGCCAGGATAGTGAGGCCGATGATGATGTCGGGATGCGCGAACTCCGACGCGCGGGAAGGGACGTCCTTGCCCACAAACGGGATGGCGAGCTTGAAGCGCGAGCGCGGCATGTGCGGCTCCGTCTTGAGCAGCCGAGCGTACTCGGCCGTCGAGAGGAGGCCAAACGATACGCGGTCGATCTTCTGCAGCGTGAACGGCAGGAATGTGCGCAGCCACTCCTTGGCGAGGTTGAGAAGCTTGAAGGACTTGGTGTCGAGCCGCGCTTCCATCTGCGCATGCAGCTCCGACACCTCGTGCGCCTCTCGAGTCTTTACCGCGCCTGTCTTGCCGCGGATGCCCTCAGCGCCGAGCGGGCTGCCCGCATCGGAGATGTAGAGCTCGATCTGGCGCGCAGTGAGGCCACCCGCCACGTGGGAAGCCTCAAGCCACAGCATCATCCACTGCGCCATCACCGGCCGCATCTCCTGGTGGTACCACTCAACGTTGAGAAGCACCAGGTGGGGCGAGCGCTGCAGCGCGCGCTGCTCGTAGCCCTCCTCGATGACGGCCTGCAGCCTCTCGAGGATGCAATGGGCGCGGCCCGACTGGTGGAAGGGCACCGACATCGCCTTCCGCTCCAGGTAGAAGACGGCGTCGAGGGCGTGGATCGCGCACGTCCACCGCTCGGGCGAGAAGTCGAGCGGGTGCTTGGCGCCAATCGGAAAGTTAAGCTCCGCCTTCAGAGGATGCAACAGGAGGTCAACCTCGTCCATGATCAAGCAGCCCGAGCGGAAGAGGCTGATCACCTGCACAATGGCACGCATGTCACGCTCCATGTCGTGGTGTTGCTGGCGTTTAGCGTCGCGCAGCACGTCCATCTTCTCGAGCAGTTTGAGCTGGAGCGACTTGATCGTCGCTGCGGTAGCGAGCACGACGCCGCGGTTGCGCGCGGCCGAGTGAAGCTTGTCGACCGTAGCCCAGCGCATCTCGGAGCCTCGGTCGAAGCTGAGCGTGAAGACGCGCTTACGCACGATCGACGAGAAGGTCGCGCGCAGTGTGGCCTTGGACTGCTCGAGCAGTGCGGGCGGCATCGTTTGCACGACGAGCCTCTCGCCATCGGCGAGCATCAGCGCAAGAAGCGGACCAACCACGGTCGTCTTGCCGCCGCCCATCAACATCTGCTTCACCAGCGGCTGACCCGAGGTCACCGACGCGACAAAATCGAGCACAAGCTCCACCTGTGCCTGCCGCAGCACCAGATTGTGAGTAAACTCGAACAGTAGAAAGCGCGGGTCGTACGTCAGCGTCGCAGGCGTAGACCTTTCCTTTGCAGCCGGTGCATCCGTGGCTGTGCCAAGAGAGCAGAGGCTGATGCTGCTGCTCTGTGAAGACTCGGCCTCGTCGAGGCTCGTCTCTGATCCACTCGACGTGAGCTGCTCGCCTTTGCCGCCGCCCTTGGCCCTCTCCGCTCCGGAAGAGGCGTCGGCATCCGCGCGGTTGGCAGTCACGTAGTGGCGCCTCGTGAGAATCTGCTCCGCCAGGGACTGCGCCTTGAGCGCGATCGCACTTGCTGCCTCACGCTGCGCTGCCTCCGATGCAGCACCCCTGGCGCCGTCACTTCCAACACCGGGCCTGAGGAGCTTAACGAGGCCGCGTGCCTCGGAGACGCATCGGTTGATCTGGCCGACGCGAGAAGCGTGTAGCACGGCTGCCACGAGCTCGTCAAAGATGCCCTCCGCCTCGCGCTCGCTCACAAATGGGTTGATTTCGCGGAGGTCGGCGGTAGCACGCGAGGAGATCAGCAGACAGAGGAGAAAGTCGGCGGAGATCACGCCCTCTTGCATGGCCGACTGCCGAAGCACAAAGAGCTCGCGCTTCGCCTTCTCCTCCACGGTCAGCCCGATCGTGCTCAGCGGCACCCGATTGGCGCGCTCGACAAGGCGTGGCAGCGTCGTGCGAACGTACTTGGCATCCTGCTCGCGCTGCTCGACGAGCTCGGCAATCAGCTGATTCAGCGAGTCTTCCGCCGAGTCCCTCGCCTTACGACCATCAGCAGAGTCGGCAACAACGTCATCCGCCCGCAACAGGAAGCTGAGCCGGCAAACGCTCGACGAGTTGGCGGTGGAGGCGTGCAGCTGAGCGTCGGCGGCGAGGCGCGCTTGCATGTCCTTGGCCACCTTTGAGCTCGCTTCTGGGTGAGCCTTCACATCGAAACCCAGTGCGCCGCTCACAGCCTCGCGCCCAAGGGAGGTGACTGGGAGCACGGTGCACCACCTGCTGGCGACCTGCCTCAGTGGCGCCGTGCATAGCGCGTGCAGCTGCTCGTCATTGCAGCCGGGGACACTTCGCGCGACTCGCTGCGAGCAGGCGTGGTCGCTCGCCTGGACAGGTGGCGGCCGCATGCTTGCCTCGTCGAGAGATACACGAACGGAGGAAGGCGGCCTCTTCATGGCGCGCTTCGGGTGCTCGACAGACGAGACCACACGCCACTTGGCGGCGATTGCGAGCTCATCAGCGCACTGCGCCTCCGTCTCAACCGCCAGCTTTTCGAGCCGCTGATAGCTCGTCTGGCCTCCGCTGGCGCCGCCCCAGCCGCCAAAGCCGCCAGTGCCCCAGCCGCCACCCCAGCCGCCGCCACCCACTCCGCCGTTGACGCCACCGAAGCCAAAGCCGCTCCACATGCGCTCTTTTGTCAGCGCGTCCACACGACGCGAGAGCATCGTGAACTCAACCTCCTTGGACATCGTTGTGCCGAGGAGCGTGAGTTCCCGCAGCGAGACTTTGATCAGCTCGCCGAGCGGCGCCTTTTCCTCGTCGGGCAGCGGCAACCCGGTCAGCACGTCGCGCCGCTTGTGCTTGCGCGTGTCCTCAAAGGCGGGCAGGAAAGGCCCAAGCTTCGGATTGCGCGCAAGCGTGAGGAGGAGCGCATTCAGCAGGGATGGCTCCTCGAGCTCGTTGGCGAAGAACGGGAGCAGGAGGGTGGCGAACGTCTGTGACGAGCAGGTGTTGTGCGACACTCGGCAGGCCGTCGAGCCCTGGAAAAGATTGTAGAGGGTGAGGAACGCGCCTGAGCCGATGGTCATGGCGACGCTGCTCGAGGAGCCTGCGCCGCTCTTCAGTCCGCGCCGGTCGTTGTAGATCGATATGAGGCTGAGCATCGAGTCGAGGGCGAAGGAGCGCTGGTGCTGGTAACGCATTGAGAGGCCGCCGAGCAGCGTGAGCACCTCTTCATCATCCACCCCCGAATGCAGCTGCGTCGTTCGGTTCTTAGGGCAGCATGCGTAAATCCAGCGGTTGTCCTCGGCGAGGGGCGGCACACACACACTGCACTCAACATCAGCATTGGGTACGGTGGAACATGCGCCGAGCGCTGCGCGGAGCGCGGACCGCCGATTCTTGCATAGGTATACCGAGTAGTACGAGTGCCCCAAACTTGGATCGTAACGGCGATCGTCAGGGTCGCATACGCACAAGCTGAGCAGCGTCAACTCCTCATGCGGCGTGAGACGGCAGTTGGCAGATATGTGTGGGAGCTTCTTGATATAGTTTGCGATCTCGCTCGAGAGGTCCCAAGGAGGCGAGACAGGCGAGTCGAGCATGACGAGCGAAATCTTGAGCCGGCACGCGTGCGCGTCCGGGTGGCAGTCGGCGCTGCACTTGGGCGAGTTGAGCAGCGCGAGCGAGTTGGCCTCCTCCTTGGTAAGATCCGTATCGGACGACACGGTGTCGACGAGTGTGCAGACGGCATGGTACTGTCGATTGAGGAAGCGCAGGAGGAGGAGGTAGAGTGCCGACGCGAGCGTGGGAGACGCGCAGAAGCACAGCGAGACGTGAACCGGGTAGACATAGTACGGGTTCTCCAGCGCCGCCATCCACTTGGAGTCGGAGCGATCCAAAACCAGCTCGGTGGAGAAGGGGATGGTCCGGATCATTGGGCGAATGGTCGGCACCGATGGCACGAGTACGGAGACCTCGCCATTGGAATTGGAGAGGAGGAGCGAGTGCGGAATGCCTGCGAGGAGCGCGGTGGTCTCCTCTGAACGCTCGTTGGTGACGAAGAGGTCTGCGTGGTCGACCGAGTACAGCTTCACCACGCCGCCAACCTTCCGCGCTTGAAAGGTGAGCTTGAGGCGAGGCAGCGACACGATGTACAGATCGGAGTGCGTTACCGCCGTGGGCGAGCGCAGGTCGGTGGCGGCGTCGAAGCGCGCCCACGCGAGCACATGGGAGAGGTTTTCGATGCGAGCCATGAGTGTGGCGAGCGAGGCCAGGTATGAGTCTTCCGGCGCGTGCAAGAGGTCAAGCATCACCATCTCGTCCGACTCGATGTCACTCGCTGACGCCGCGCCGCCCTCTCCGCTGTCCGCCGTAATCGACTTGACGGGAGGAGCAGCGGTTAGAGAGGACGCGGGAGGGGCCGCCGGCGCATCATCCGCCGTCGTCCGCGGCTGCTCAGCTGCCATCTCACGCGCACTCGACTCGTCTTTCGCAAGCAGCTCGCCCGCGGCATCGATGAGAGCGGGTAGCACGGCGGCAGAGGTGCGGTGGTGCTTCCGCCGGCGAAGAAAGGGCGCCAGGTCGATGCGCTTCAGGAGCTCCTCGACACGACTCTTCACGGCAGCCGCGACCGCCTGATCGACAGTCTCAGCATCCGCGTTCTCCTGGTGAGAAACTGATCCTTTATCGGCCGATGGGATGGCAACGTCCAGCGCGTCTTTGCCGGTTTGCACAGCCATTGACGCGCCCAGGCGGCTTGTCAGGGCAAGAAGCGCCTGGCAGATCGTGAAGCTCGGCTCGAATGGCCCCTCGAGGATGCTTGCGGCCCGAAGAAAGTTCTCAATGGCTTCCAGGGCGGCCATCGCGTGTACGCGCTCAGCTTGAAGCCGACGCCGCTTGAGCCGAAGCACGAGTGCGCGCGTGGGGCTGAGGCCATGGTCAGCGAGACGAACGCGGTCGAACTTGCCTCCGAAGAGGGCGACGTGCCCGCCGGTGCCCAGCCGCACAAGGATGACGTCGTCACTCGCGAGGCCGTCAGCTCCAGCTCCACGGTCGGAGCCGGCAACGCCAGCAGCTGGGTAGCCGCGCAGCTGGTCGGTCTCGTCCTGCCAGAATGCGTGTTTGTCGAGGAGCGCCTGCGGGAGCACGCCGTACAGCAGCCGCGACGGAATGTAGGTCTCCGTGCCGAGGCTCAGATTCTGCTCGACTGTCCAGTCGCGCGTGATGACGGCAGACATGGGCTTGTTGTAGCTCGACGCGTAAGGATGGCCCGCCTCGTGCCGCGCCCACGACGGCCACAGATGCGAGCGGTGCTCGATCGACGGCTGCATGGTGCGGAGCGTGAAGCGGGAGTCGGTCGTGTACTCGAGCGAGCGGTAGAAGCGGCGGCCGTGCGACTCGATGCGGTAGATCTGCACCATCCGCCGCGCACGGTACACGAAGATCTCGCGCCACACTCCGCCCTGCTCGGGCTGCTTGCCGACCAGGTACGCCACCTGGAAGGGAGGAGGAGGGGAGT
>PABI01000098.1 GCA_002699125.1 Anaerolineaceae bacterium | reverse complement strand
CGTCCTGCGTACCGATGTCACAAGCACCGGAGAGCAGCTGAGCGATCAGCTGGTTGGTGTCCGGGATGAACTTGTAGGTGAGGCTGTCCAGATAGGGCTGGTCTTCAACATAGTAAAATTCGTTGGGAACCATGCGGATGCTGTCGCCGGCAACCCATTCTGCGATAGCAAAGGGGCCATCACCAACGGGCAGACGGCTGGTAGCTTCCGCTTCCAGCATTTCTGCTGCACTCAGGCCACTCCAAAGATGCTCGGGCAGGGGCTGCCAGAAGTTGATGAAGAAGGTGGAATCTTTGAAACCAGGAACGCCGGTCCAACGGGTGGTCAGATCACCGGTGGCTTCGTAGCTGGTGGTGCGTTCAACCGTGAACTTGCTGGCTGGCGTATCGGGATCACCAAGGACGTTGAAGCTGTAAACGGAGTCATTTGCGGTTACAGGTGTGCCATCGCTCCAAACGCGCGGCTTCATGGTGAAGTCAACGACAATTTGCTCCATCATGACGGGGGTGCCATCGAAGGCAACTTCCTCACCGGCGCTGTTGATCAGCACGGTGCCTTCTTCGACAACCGCAACGTTACCGGCGGCATCGACAACGGTGTCACCAGCATTTACCTCTACCTCATTGACAACGGCATCACCGTCATTCAGGCTGGGTACTTTTTCTATACCACGTGCCTGGTAAGCATAGGACAATGTCGTGGTGTTGTTCTCAAAGATGGCATGCTGCACAGCCTGGGCTGCCAACATGGAGGTGCCGTACGGATAGAGGCTGTCTGGTTCTTGAGCCATACAAACGATCAGGTCTTTGGGACCGGCCGGTTCCGCTTCTGGCTCAACTGCAACCGTTTCTACAACTGTTTCCGTCACAATACGGGTAACTTCCACAGTTTCGCCTTCTTCAACAACTGTTTCGGTTACAACGCGGGTAACTTCTACAGTTACAGTTTCGGTTGCGGGGGTACAGGCTGCCAAAACAACGGCACCCAGCGCAACAAGTAGGGCAATTAATGCCCAGCGTTTTTGTAAAGACATGGGTTATTCCTCCTCTCAGGAATGGTGGGTTTTTGATAAAACTCGTTTGCTTCCTAAATGCTTCCTATTTTTTACGTTTTCCCAATTCACCTCCATTGAAACTGAAAATAGATTCACAACATGGCGGTCAAAACGAGGGGCAAAGTTGTTGTCAACTGTGCCCCTTTCGGTCTACAAAAAAACCCCTATGAATTTTTGTAGACGGAGGAAGATTATGGGCCAGCACATGCCTGACCGTAATCAAGATATACTTACCCATTGCCGATTATGGTCGGATTGAAGCCAAAATCTCATGCGTTTTGCATGAAATCTGCATGAATTGGGGCATATTGTCACCAAAAAGTCGCTTTTGGATACCTTTAAAAGACGAACCGCGGTGAAAATCTAAGCGTTGGTCAGCCAGTTTGTTATGTAGGTCAGCAAATCGTCCTGGGGCACAACGGCCGTTTCTCCCCCAGCCCGCGCCGCCACCTCCACACCACCAAAAGCCAGAGAACGTTGGCTCACCGTCAGGCGCAGCGGCAGCCCGATGAGGTCGGCGTCATTGAACTTAACGCCTGGCCGTTCATCCCGGTCATCGAGCAAAACTGCCACACCTGTTTCTTGCAATTGGGTGTAGAGGGAGATGGCCGCTTCTTCCCCACCGCGCAGCGCCAACAAATGTACCTGGTACGGAGCAATTGCCACCGGCCAGGTGAGCCCGTCTTCATCGTGATGATGCTCGGCCAGGCAGGCCAACAGCCGCGTGACGCCAATGCCGTAACAGCCCATGACAATCGGCCGTGCTTCATCCTGTTCGTCGACAAAGGTTGCACCCATCGTCTGGCTGTAGCGCGTGCCCAGCTTGAAGATATTGGCCACTTCCACCGCCCGCGCCGTGCGCAGCGGCTGGCCGCAGTTGGTGCAGGCAGCGCCATCCTGCGCGGCAGTGATGTCGGCGATCTTATGGACCGCGCCATTCCAGCCAGCCCGATTTATGCCATCGTCCAGCACCCAGATGTCAGTGGTTTGTTCGGCCGTCGAGCGCAGACGCTGGGCATCCAGAACATGTACCAGCTTGGTTTCGTTGATTTGGGTGTTTTGGGGGAATACGGCCGTAACCACCTGCTCCACCGCTTCTTCACCGTCCACCAGCTCGGCCACAAACTGCACCGATTCCGTGGCGGCCGTTTTTTCCGGCTTGCGGAACGTGGCCACCTGCCGGTTGGCCTGGTAGTCACAATTGCCGCATAGCAGCAGCGTATCTTCGCCAATCGGTGTGAGGTACATGAACTCGTGGGCCAGCGTGCCGCCCATCATGCCCACGTCGGCCTCCACAGCCAGCACCGGCAAACCGCAGCGGGCAAAAATGTGGAAGTACGCTGCGTGATGGGCCTGGTACTGCGCGTCCAGCCCGGCTTCGTTGGCATCCAGACTGTAGCTGTCCAGCATGGTAAATTCGCGGCTGCGGATCAGCCCGGCGCGCGGGCGCGGATCGTCGCGCCATTTGGTTTGGATGTGGTACGCCATCTGTGGCAGCTGCCGGTAAGAATGGATTTCCTGCCGGGCCAGATCGGCCAGCGTTTCTTCATGAGAAAGGGCGAGGGTGAGGGAACGGCCGTTTCTATCCACCAACCGCCCCAATTCCGCATCAATTTCATACCAGCGCCCCGACGCCTGCCACAATGCTGCCGGATGCACCAGCGGCATTTTGATTTCCTGTCCGCCCAGGCCGTCCATCTCGTGCCGCATGATCGCTTCCAACTTTTGCAGCGCGCGCTGTCCTAAATGCAAATAGCTAAACACGCCCGCCGCCACCTGCCGCACAAATCCGGCCCGCAGCAGCAGTTGGTGCCCGGCCACTTCCGTCGCTGCCGGAGCCTCCCGCAGCGTCTCATTCATCAATCGACTCATCTTCATATTTAAATTTCCTTAGCCACAGAGTTCACAGAGATTTTAGAGATTTGCTCTCAATCCTCTGAATTCTCTTTTTCCTCTGTGGCAAATAAATATTAATCTCCAATCTCCAGTGGCCAAAAAGAAAAAGCCCCGTGCCGGGCAGACACGGGGCGGAGCGTTTTCACAGTTGCAGATCAGTCTTGGGTTAGATGAGTGATTTTATGCGCTGCATGTGTGACAAACGCCAGCCTCCCGCTGCCCAGGCAACGGGGCGGGTAGGTACAGGAGCGTTGGTCACAATCAGCCAGTCGTTCATCGTGGCGTAACCATACAAAATTGCCGGTCGATTGTCAACCATTTTACAGCAGTGTGTGCCCGGAAGAATTGTCGGTAGTAGACGAGGCCTGAGCGTTCGACAGGACCTCGGCGTGAGCTCAGTCGAACGCTCAGGCCTCGTTTCGCGTTTATGGGTTGCAACAAAAAACCCGGCCCCTATGGCATGGTCAACTCGGCGATGGCGGCATCAATCGGGTTTTCCGGCGAGGAATCTTGGGCCATGATCCAGTCGATGACCGGCTGACGCCAGTTAATGGCCGTGTTGTAGCCTTCGGGATCGTAGACGGACAACAAGGCGTAATCATCACCCCCGGCATACATGAAATCATTCACCAGGACGGTGTAAATTTCGTCCGAATCGAGTTCTTCACCAGTGGCCTTCAAATACCAGCGGAAGTTGTCGCGGTATACGCCGCCAACAGCAGCCGAAGGTTGGCCCAGCATCACGTCCAGCTGCTCGCCGGTTAGCTGCAACTCCACAATCACGTTGTCAAACGGCATCACGCCAACCACGTCGGCCAGGGTAATGTCACCCGGTGGCAAATCGGTGCGCATCCCACCTAAGTTGGTGATGGCCACATCGGCCGTAGGATAAGCCCACAGCCACGCCTCGGTGATGAGCGACTGCATCCCCTGGCTGCGCTGCACCAACCCTTGCTCGCTGTAGCCGATGGTGCGGTTCAGCTCGGCATCGGCTTCTTCCTGCCAGCGCATGATAATTGACTCGACGATGGGATCGGCCGTGCCGCCGCTGTTGGGCCGCACGTCATAATCCACAGCCACGACCGTATCGCTGGCGGTATCAAAATGGAAGGTGGCGTGGGCATAACCGGCAAAGGCCGTACCGCCCTCCAGCAGCACGATACCGTTCAGTTCTGTGGCCAGCAGCTCATTGCAATGGCCGCCGCCCAGCAGGTGAATGCCCAAATCGGCCACTTCCTGGGCCAAACTTTCCAATTCTGCCTGGCAAATGTGGCCTGGCACAACGATCATTTCGGCTCCGGCGGCCTTCACCTGCGGCACCACCTCACGCAGCGCCGTCTCGTAATCAATAAAGTCAAACTCGGCCACGTTGACCGGGTTGGTGGTGACGGGCGTGCTAGTGGTGGTGAGGCCGATAATGCCCACTTGAATGTCGTTGACGGTGATGATGGTGTACGGCCGTATCCCCAAATCTTCCGGCGTTGTGCCATCACTTTTAGTACGAATGTTGGCGCTCAAAAAAGGAAATTCGGATTCGGCGGCGCGGGTTTGCAGCGCCTCCAGGCCAAAATCGAACTCGTGGTTGCCCACGGCGGCAGCATCGTAGCCCATGGCGTTCATCACCTCGGCCATGCTCTGCCCCTGAAACCAGGTGGAAATGGCCGGTCCGGTCCACATATCGCCACCGCTGAGGAGCAAGAAATTGTCACTATCTGGCTGATAGCCTTCAGCGGTGCGCCACAGGCCCATCAGGTTAGCGGCGCTGGCTCCGGCCTGTGAGCCGGCCATCCAGCCATGCTCATCATTAGTGTACAAAATGGTGATCTCGCGAATAGTGTCTGAGGGGGGAACGGCCGTTTCTGAAGCCAGTTCCTCATCAGTGAGCGTAAGCGTTGCAACTTGAGGCACCGCTGTGGCCGTTGATGTTGCTGGGGGAACGGCCGTTTGGCGACAGCCCACAAAAAGCAGCCCAATGAGCAGGAAACTTTTACCTAAAATCGCTAATATTTGCTGCATATTATTTTTCTCCGTTCAAGAATTGAACCGTACTTTGCCCCTCGCGCACGAAAAAAGCAAATGAACATGCAGCAAATATTAGCAATGGGCAAACAGGTTTAACCACCTAGCAAAGTATTGGCCGTCTGGATGGCCTGATTGATGCGATTGAGGCTCTCGCCGATGCCCTGCCGGGCCACACCATAATCAAGCTCGCCAATGACACCACCACCCTCCTCGCAAAGGGTTCGGACACCGCTATTGGTGGCGATAATATTATCGGCGGCAAAGATGTATTCATTGTAGACCCCCTGCCACTCAACCGGTAGGCCACTATAAGTGGGCCGGTTGGCCAGGGCATAAAAGTAACCCAAATATTCAGCACAGCTCTGCGTTTCACCGTTGTAGAGACGATCCAGCAGGCCACCGATCTGCTCAATGGTGATACGCAAATTATCCATGTCATCGCGCAGCGCGGTGCCGTTAAAACCGGGCGGGGGCTGGGTCACTTCCGGCCCTGGAGGAGGTACCGCGGTGATTTCTTCCAGCGGCCAGATCGTAAAGGCTTCAAGTTGGGTGATGTCATCATCTGATTCGTGATTGGTAAAATACTCAATGCCAGCGCCAATGTCGCCCATTTCTTGCCAATCGATCAGCGTTAGCTCCGCCACAAGATCGCCGTTCACAAAGAAAAAGCCATCCGGCCCGTTTGCGTATAAAGTGATAGTGTTACGGCCGTCCCGGGTAAGGTCATCAATATGGCCGTCTTGAACGAGCTTGAAATCCTCATCTTCACGCCATACTAATTCCCAGTCGCCATCCAGCGTCAGCACCAAACGATAGGAACCTTCGTCTTGAAAACGAAACTGAAAGCCAACGTCGCGATCGCTGGGAAAGATTCCGCTCAGATCAACCGTAAAGGTCGCCTCAACCAGGAAATCACGCAGTTTGACGTTGGCAAAGCTGGTTTCTATAAAATCATCGTCAACGTGAACCAGTTCCTCATCACGCGGTCCGTAAACAGGCGTGAAAATTTTGGCTTCATCGACTAAGGCATTTTTTTCTATGATAGCAACGGCCGTCGCGGCTTCTATCGTTTGGGCCGTCGCCGTTAACTCTGCCTGGAGCGTGGCCCTGGCAGCGTCCTGCGCTTCTTTGGTGGCTAATGCGGCGGCTTCTTCCGTGGCCGTGGCGGCAAATTCGGCCGTGGTGGTGGCGGCGTCAGCAGCGGCAGTGGTCTCAGCCTGAGCCGTCAGGGTTGCCTGATGTTGGGAGGTAGCGGTGAGGGAAACGGCCGTTTCCGCCGTGGCCTCTGCCTGGGCGGTGCTGGTGGCCAGCTCAACTGCCCGGGCGGTCATGTCGGCAATTTGGGCATTGCTGGTGGCGGTGATGGATACGGCCGTGGCTTCTTCATCGGCCGCATTTGAGCAACCAGGCAGCAAACCAACCAACGCGATTGCTGTTATAAACAATGACGTTATTACCTTTAATTTGAGGTATTTTTTCATTTTGATTTCTCCGAATCAAACGTCTCATTATTTCTGCTCATTTGAACGCCTAAAATCAATGAGAACCATCGTTTACCCAACCTGGTGCGCAATGCCCGCTAACGTTGGCATCAGGCACACCAATCCACGAAACAGGCGTGCAAGTCACAGTCTCGTTATTTGTTTCGATATGAGGCTCCTGGGGCCTGGATTGAAACGTAGCGCTACCCGACAGGTTATTCACAGCAAAGTTGTCAAAGCGAGCATCTGATGTGGGAATGTTGCTGTATGGGCTGGCTATAAGACCCACGTCGGTCAAGCCGGTAATGACACCATCAATCCAGCTGCCCAGCACCGTGCCATTCACCTCCAATGTGATCTGGTCACCGTTACGCATTACTTTTAGATGGTTAGCCGCGTTCCCACTGTTGATGGCTGAACTAGTGGTGGGTGGCGCAACGGCCGTAAAGCTTCCATCTGAATTACGGCGCAGCAGCCGGAAGCTTTGGAAATCAGTGTTGATATCAAAGAGATAATACTGATTAAAAAACTCGTCAAGGCTGTCACTGATGCCAAAAATGAGTCCATAACTGCCACCCGGCGTGCCAACCCAACGAGCGTCTGTCTCCACAATATAATTCTCGCGCGAGCAAGTAGGTGCGCGGAAGAAATAGATAAATCCTGCTTCTTTGCTCAAAACGCGGTATTCACCATTCAGATACTCAAACCGAACCTGAGCATTTTCACCCACAGACCAACCGCTAGCCGGGTTACCAAAGTTATCAAAAAAGTCAGCACAAAAATCACGGAAGGTGACGGGCAAAAAAACCTGCGTAACGTCATTGTTGGGATCAAATTCATAAGAGCCAATATCACAACGACCAACTCGTGGCACACCTCTCTGGTCTGTATTCAAGAGGTTGTCCAGGTTGTCGGTGCAGCCTGCCGGGTTGCCCCCATCAATTGCTGGGCTACCCGATAACAGAAAATGATACCCAGGAGTTCCAAATAAGGGACCAAGTTTAGGGTTAATATTTAGCAGGTCCCCAGTGGCCGACGTAAAAGAACAGCCCGAACTGTCCCCAATTAGATTGTAGCCTGCACTGCCAATCGTACCGCCACAATCGGGACTACCTCCTGAGGCAGTGTTATCAGCGAGAATACTGTTTTGCAGAGTGATGACACCAGAATAATTGTAGATGCCCCCACCGGTACAAACAGACGCTTCAAAACATTCTTCGTCAGGAGTTTTATTATGGCTGACAGTGCTGCTACTCAGAATTACAGTACCAGAATTATTGGAAATGCCTCCACCATTACAAGCATCTATTCCAGAAGGCAAACAAGAATTGAAAGGGGAAATAATATTATTGCTAACAGTACTATTGTTTATGATGAGCGTACCATCATTGCCGTTATGGATTCCTCCACTGGCAGATCCCCAATTATCGTTAACCGCACTATTATTCAGGGTCACGCTGCCGCCCCAGTTGGTAATACCGCCACTGGTCCATTCATCGCCTACATCATTTCCGCTGATAGCACCATTATTTATAATGAGTGAGGCGGATGCGCCATTGTTATAAATACCACCTCCTATAACGTTATCACGAATCGTCGTATTCGTAAGAGTCATGGCGCTTTTATTCACCACAGCCACCCCTATGCAAGCGGCACCTCCAGCTGTATTTTCAGAGAAAATACTGTTTCCCGAGGTAAATTCCCCTTCGTTGTAAACGGCGCTGCCAAGACAATCGACACTATTGCCGCTCACCTCACTGTCGTTAAGGGTCAGCACGCCGGTATTTGTGTTGTAGATCCCGCCTCCATTGAGAGAGGTATTGCAATCATTACTATTACTAACGCTGGCACTGGTATTAGCATTATTATCGCTAATAGTCATGTTGATAAGGGTCAAGGTTCCTAAATTACATACTCCTGCCCCTCCCCAACTGCTGCCATTCTGCACCACAAAACGCCCGACTACGGCCGTAACCCCATTGTTTACCATAATGCCTGGACGCGATGCTTCCCCATCAATCGTCGAGTAACCGTTCTGCGCGGAAAAGCTAGCATTCCACCCACCAGCTAATGTAGCGTCTTTGTTTAGAAGGATAACTTCATCACCAGTGCCTGTGTAGATGCCAACAGCCACATTGATCGTGTCACCTGGGACGAAGCCGGGTTTGTTGAGAGCACCGTTGATGGTGGCGCATGGTGCAGCCGGACTGAGGCAATCATTGCCATCCGCGCCGCCAGGGGCCACGTACCAAGGCCCGGCTGCATAGACCGGTCGTAAAACGTGCTGAATGATCATTATCATTGCCAGCAAAAATAGGGGAATTACAAGAATTCTTAAATGGACTTTCATCTGAACCCTCCTGACAGAATGAAATGTGGTTGCAGTGAATGTGCGAGATGAACCAATAAGAGTCTGGCAAACTTGAGTCGGGTGAAACGGCCGTTGACCATCACATTGTAACAAATAATCCAATGAAAATGGGACTGAAATCGCAGCCGAAGAAAATTGCCGTCGGCAAAATCAAATCCCGATTCACGTTAAGGACCACATCTCAAGCGATTTTGCTTCCCTGCCGGAACTAAAATTCACATTTTGTCGTTAATATTGTATGCTCTGCCTGAAACACAGCGGTCTATCTGCCTTTCAGGCAAGTGGCGCTGGTCTATTATGTAACTTCTATTTGGGAAAGTGGCTGTGAAGAATTTTAGAAAGACACAGATCTGGCTTAGCTTCTTAATCGTTTTTCTCCTGGTGCTGGCAGCGTGTGGCGGCAGTACTGATGAAGCCGTTGAAGATACCAGCGAAACCGACACGGGAGCCATTGATGACACCACCGATAGCGAAGCGATTGAAGACGAAGGCATCGACGCCACAGGTAGCGAGGAAGACAGCGGCGAACTGCCGCCCCCACCAGACACCGGCAGCAAAACAGATGCCCCCCGCGCCACGCCGAATGTAATTGCCAGCAGCGATACGGCCATTACCAGTCAACCCCCACCCGCCAACCGCATCGATTCCGGTCAAACAACCAACACACGCCAACTAGATTTAGTGCTCTTGCTAGACGCCACCGGCAGCATGGCTGATGAACTGAATATCCTCCAAACACGGTTAGACGAGATAGCTGCCGAACTTGCCACTTTGCCCCATGACGTTACGCTGCGCTACGGCTTTGTCGTCTACCGCGATCAGGCAAAAAGTGATTCAGTTCAGTTATTTGGTTTAACTAATGATTGGGCGCTGTTTGCCAAGAATTTGATGACCGTAACGGCCGTTGGCGGCGGTGATTATCCAGAAAACTTGAACGATGGTCTATTTCACGCTGTCAACAGCATGAACTGGAATCCTGAGGCAGCACATTTGTTGATCTTACTCGGCAATGCACCGCCGCACCCAAACACAATAGACCCACTTCCCCTTGAAGAAATTTTAGCGCTGGCATCAGATCAAAACATCGCCATTTTCACAATAGGCAATGAGGGGCTAAATGAAACAGGAATTGAAATTTACCAGCAAATTGCCGAGGCGGGGAACGGCCGTTTTATCTTCGTAGGCAACAGTCCAGAAGGCAATCCAGTCAATGTACCTGCCGTTCAACCCATCACCAACCTGACTGATATTCTTGTAGAGATAATATTTGAGGTGCTAGATGAAGAAGCACCGTAGGCGAACACATCAACAAAGAAAAGCGAGTCAACTTCTTAAATGGCTAGGATTGTCTCTGTTGCTCGTGCTTGCCCTATTTGTCGCTTGTTCCCCAGAGCCGGAAACCGTCACGGTGGAAGTAACTCGCGTTGTTACTGAAACAGTAGTTGAAGAAGGTGAGACTGTGGAAGTGACGCGGGTTGTTACCGAGACTGTGGTGGAAACTGTTGAGATAGAAACTGAAGAGGAAACCGCTGAGGAGCCGCCGTCGGCCACCGGTAGTGAAGGGGATGCCGGTCCGCTGCCCCCAACACCCGATGATGGGCCTAAAGTTGCAGAAAGTCGCGGCTCAACACCAGCGGCTGATCTTGCTTTGGAAACGGCCGTTACCCTCCGCTCCTCTCAGCCAAACAGCAGTTCTGCAACTCAGGAAATTCTTACTGCTCCTATGGTCCTCAACCCAACAGAACTGCAAAAATGGTGCCAACTAGCTACTGAATTATATAAAAAGCGGTGCACGTGATTGCTTTAAGCGAACAGCAAGAGAGGCCAGACTTTCGCCTGGCCTCTCGCTATGGAAGTAAACACCTACTGTGAAGTAAACGAGGCAGGGCACCTAGTTTACAACAACCCGATTCAACAACTCGCTGTAAGAGTACCCCTGGCAGGATACTGGCTCACCCAAAAAAACTACTATCTTGAAGAGGCAGTTTATATTAAGCCGACGTTACAATTACACGCTGTGGAGTGCAATCATAACCACAAAATTTAGGAAGCTGGTGTTGCTACAAACCTGTAATCAACAGCCAAGACAATCCAGATTACACATTATGTTTTGACTCTGCCGTTTCATCGTTAACGGCGGCTTATGTGTATATCATATCAGCTTTACTCTACCCCCATAGTGCCATTTGTCATGCGCAAATTATGACATTCTTCAACTCTCATTTTCTCGGGAGAAAAAGCATTACCCAGCAACAAGCTCATATAATTCCACCAACACGCCGTTAGCAGACTTAGGATGAACAAAGGCAAATTTGCGTCCATCTGAACCCGTTGCAGGCACCTCATTAATCAACTGAACATCAGCTTCTTTCAGCCTGGCCAGTGCTGCTTCAATGTCATCTACTTCAAAACAGATATGGTGCATGCCCGGCCCTTTTTTGGCCAGATAGCGCGCGACCCCACTTTCATCATCTGTGGGCTGCAAAAGCTCAATTTTGCTATCCCCCACCGGTAGAAAGGCTACATCTACTGCCTGGCTGGCCACATGCTCTTTATGCGATAGTTCCAGGCCCAGGGCATCTACCCAAAAATGCATCGCATCGTCTAAATCGGGCACAACGACCGCAATATGATTCACTTTCTTTATCATTTTTCCAACCTAATCTTGGTAAATAAGAACCGCCTTCCAGCAAAATGTAAACGACTTTACATTTTCCATGTATTCAGCTCACTAACCCAACGGCCGAAAGTAGATTAAACTACAAAGCGTAATTGAGTTGTATTGAATTTCAAGTTTGTACTGGTAAGCATAAAGGAACTGTATTTTTATTTAATTATTTATCCTCCAATTTCCTCTTTTCTCCTTCTTCTCCTCTTCCCGCAAGAAGCCTCGCTGAGCGAGGCTTTTTGTGTTCTACGCACCAGTGACCTTCGTGATCAATCCGTTAAGCCAAGCAAGTTCTGCTTTTTGCAATCCAGTTTGGACATCTTCATCCATAGCAGCAATGCCGCGAACGGCCGTTTCTCGCGCATCTTCTGCATCTCCAGCCAGCAAATGAATGGCCGCTTTAGCTCGCCAAAACAAACTGTTTACCTGCCGGTTATTTACCTTAACTTGAGCCAATGCTTCACGTGCCCTGGGTAAATCTTGCAGATAGGCGGCGGCCAGAAATGCTTTTTCTAACACCAGCCGGGTGCGCATCCCAGTCTCCCAGGCAACAGATGAATTAAGCGCCTCCTCCAGATAAACAGAGGCCTTTTCCGGCTCGTTTTTATCCAGCCAATGATGATAATTCATCACCACACCGGTAAGATAGTCGTGACTGTTATCTGGCAGCGACACGCTTTGACGCAGCAACGCTTCATCCCACTGGAACGGCCGTTCCCCGGCCAGATCGGCCACATTTAGTTTTACCAACGCCTGCCAGCGTTCAGCCTCAGGCGACCCGGCAGCGACCATTAAAATTCGGCCGCCGTCAGCGACCATGCCATTGTGATAAGTACCGGGGCGCAAGGAAGTAAGTAGAAAAAAGTAGGAAACAATAGCGGTAAACAAGCAGCATTCCCACAGCCATAAATAATCCAACATGCGCCCCAGATCGCTTCCTAAATAAAGAACAACGGCTAACGCGACAACGGAAAGTAACAGGCTGGCCAATGGTCCACCCAGGGCAAAATAGAGCAAACGACGCGCCAGGTTTTCCATTTCATCTGGCAAGCTGGCGGCCAAACCATTAAAGAGCGCGCCGCCTCGTTGACGCTGCCAGCGTAAACGGCCGTTCCCCCCCGTAATGCGCAGCGGCCCCACCACCAACACCTGAAACCGAAAACGCACCAGATAGCCGGCTAAAAGGTGCCCTATTTCATGAACTGTTGCTGTGAGTAAAAGCAAAAGTGTCATCACCAGCAGCACCAGCCAACCGCTTTGAAAAATGGAGTTGTCCACAGCCAGGCGCAGGCGCAGCAAAAGATCTGGCCACTTTAATACCAGCGTGAAGAAAACGGCCGTAAGCGACAAATTAAACAGCCAATGCCAAAGCGTTAGCCACTTTGAGCCAGACAACAATGCGCGACTGGATCTATTTTTGTGCACCAAACCAATGACTGCTCCAAAAAACAACATCCGACGTACTCAAGGCACATCGGATGTTGAACTGCACACAAACGGTAAAATGTTACTTCAATAAATCAGTGACAACTGATTTTTCTTCTTTCAGTTCATTTTCAGTGAGGGCAACCTTCTCGCGCGCAAAATCACTCCAGTTAAGCCCCTGAACAATAGCATAACCGCCCGCCCCATCACTGGTAACCGGGAAAGAGAAGATTAACCCTTCCTCAATGCCATAGCTGCCATCAGAAGGAACGGCCGCTGAGAACCAATGACCATCCGGTGTCTTGGACTCAAAGCTCATCACATGATCCAGCGCCGCATTTGCGGCTGAAGCTGCCGAAGATTTGCCGCGAGCAGCGATAATGGCTGCACCACGCTTTTGCACTGTTGTGATAAATTCACCACGCAGCCAATCATGATCTGTAATGACGTCCATGGCCGGTTTGCCGTTGATTTTCGCATTTTCTGCATCGGGGTATTGGGTCGCACTGTGATTACCCCAAATGGTGACATTGTTGACGGCACTAACCGGCACGCCTGCTTTTTGCGCCAGCTGGGCATAGGCACGATTTTGATCCAATCGGGTCAGGGCACCAAATCGATTATCTGGCAGGTCTGAATTGTTCATGGCGATCAGGCAGTTGGTGTTAGCCGGATTACCCACAACAAGCACACGCGCGTCGTCAGCGGCCTTGTTAAGGGCACGGCCCTGGCCAACAAAAATTGGCCCATTTTCGCGAATGAGATCGCCACGCTCCATACCTGCACCACGTGGTTTGGAACCGACCAACAGTGCCCAGCTTACGCCATCAAAAGCTGTCTCGGCCTGGTCCGTGATTACGACGTTTTCCAGCAGAGGAAAGGCACAATCATCTAGCTCCATTACCACGCCTTCCAAAGCAGGCAAAGCTGGGGTGATTTCCAGCAAATGTAGGGATATTTTGGTATCGGCGCCAAAAACTTCACCAGAAGCCAGCCGGAATAAGAGTGAATAACCAATCTGACCGGCCGCACCAGTGACGGCCACTTTAATATTTTTTCTTGACATGAAACTCTCCTTCAGAGTAGAGGTTAAACTAAAAACGCAGTTCAGCGAACGAATTTACGCAATTATCGCCGAGGTGCCAAAACTCGCAACTGCATTGTCTCATAAAAACAACGCAGAGGCGCAAAGACGCAGAGAAGAAGGAAAGCTATGAGGAGTATAAGCCTTAGATCTGATTAAGCAGCTCGGTAATAGAGATCCAGTTGCGTAACCAATCACTGGTTCCCGGCATTCGAGCCTCCATGCCTGCCTGCTTGATTGCATTCATGTCTACGTGAACACGGCGCAGGTCTACACTAATTGTGTTGTTTTCTGAGGTAATAATGGCGTATTCGGCCCAAGGCATTACGCGTGGTCCACGTTCGCCAAAGGGCATTTGTTCAAAGGGCATGCCAACACTACCTGCATTCACAATAAGGGCGCCCATATGTTGGCGCATCATTTGCACATGTGTGTGCCCGCAGGCCATCACAGTGGCCCGCCTGCCGGCTAGCATATCGTTCAACTCTTGCGGGGGAGTGGTTGCCAGAATGTTGTCGGTATGGCGACGAGGTGAACCGTGAAAACAAATAAGTGAGCTTTCACCTTCCAACTTCACCTTTAGCATGGGTTGGAATGAACGCATGAATTTATAATCTTCAGGGGTGAGCCTTGCCCGGCACCAGGAGAGCACATCATTAAACCATTGGGTACCGCGCATATATGCCTGGCCCAGAGCAGGTTTGAAGAGATAGGTTTCGTGATTGCCAATAATGCAGGGGCAGCCAAGTTCTTTTATGCGCCCAAGCACTTCGTGGGGCTGAGGACCAAGCGTAGCAGCATCCCCTAGAAAGATGATTTCATTGACCTTTTGTTGATCAATGTCTGCTAATACAGCTTCCAGGGATACAAGATTCCCATGAACATCTGAAATTAAAGCGATTCGCATGAGCTATTTACTCAAGTCTAACAAACAGTACGGGCAATTATTCGCCGGCCATCGTACGCTGCCGGATGGCTTCAAAGACGACAACGGCCGTTGCCACCGACAAGTTCAAGCTATCAACCAGGCCAAACATTGGAATCCTCAGGCGAATGTCTGCCGCTGCCAGCCATTCCGGACCCACACCAAAAGCTTCGCTGCCCATGACCAAAGCCAGCGAGCTTTGCAGATTGGTTTCGGTGTACGGCCGTTCACCCTCAGGCGTCAGGACAGCAATCTGAATCTGCTTTTGGCGCAGCCAGGACAATAATGTTTCTGACGTTGCCTCAACCACAGGCAATGAAAACAAAGCACCCAGACTTGCCCGCACAACGTTTGGATTATGAATATCGGTGCCGCCATTTGTCTGGCTGGTTACGATGACTGCATCAACTCCGGCAGCGTCTGCGGTGCGTAAAATAGCACCCAGATTGCCCGGCTTCTCTCCCCCGTCAATCACAAGCAGCAAGGGAGTTTCACTTAGAGACAAGCTGACCAGAGAATGATCCAGGTAAGGGATGACAAGCAGAATACCGCCACTTTGTCCACGGTATGCAGCTTTGGCAAAGAGTTCGGCAGTAATGGTAAAAAGAGCTACCTGCCCTTGTTCAGCCAAAGATTGAAGCTGCTGCCATACGGCCGTTGCTTCATCCGTGGTAATGAGTTCCGGGCAAACGTAAGCTTCTTGAGGAACAATGCCACACTTCAGGGCACGTTCAATTTCACGTATCCCTTCTACAATCGTCCTTTTTTGCGCATCCCGCTGACGCCGATTGTTAAGCTTGAGGATATTTTTAATGCGCGCATTGTGCAAGCTTGTCAATAAAGTAGCCATTGTTGCTTAAGGTTCATATTAATTGCTGAACAAGCTGTATTCTACTCTACACAAGACACAACTTGCTAAAAAAGACGATCATTTCATATGAGAAAAACGTAAATTGTAACTGATCCCAAACGGCCGTTTCCGGCTGGCAGAGAAACGCAGGATGTCTAGAAAAGCATTAACTACAAAAGCGTGATAAAGCCGTAATCTTTTTCCTGGCTGGTGATGGCCTGAATATACCGCTTGGCCAGGAATTCTTTAATCTGTCGGAAAACCGCCTCATAAAATGGCTCCAGTTCTCCCTGTTTATCTTCTGGAATTTTAATCTCACGTCCCTGGGGACCAAGTTTTACAATAAAGTTTGGCCCCACCTTTTTGATAAAAAAGCTAAGCACAAGCGATAAGGGATACGCCCCAGACGCTTCCATCAAATTGAGTTCCACGCCAAAATGCCAGAATGATTGTGCATCCATGCGCATGGCCCCGGCCAGAGCATAAAATTTATTGTTGGGATCCAGTTCTTCACCAAGCGGAATATAGGTGATTTCCCGGTCTTGCGGCCATTCAAAATATTCCACCATGCCAAATATCAAATCACGGGCAAAGTTGCGGCAAGTTTCTTCATAATTACGAAATGACTTGCGAGCATGACTATAACTTTGCACTAACTCTTTATATTTAGACATTCTTCAGCCTCGTTCCCTGGTTATGGCGTAAACGCGGACCGTATTTGAAATTTAAGAATACAGTTCTTCTGCTTTTACATTTGCACCTGATACATTAGACGATTTGCTAATTTTTGACAAGCTATTTTTTAGGGGGTGCGTAAGGAGGCGTTTTGCCAAATCCGGGTGCCAGCATCATCTCTTCTGTGGACCAAATGGATTCAGGCAAACCGGGTTTATCGCTTTCTTCTTTCAACCAGCTGCGCATAAGCAAAACGGCCGTCCAGGTAAACACCACTCCCCCCACGGCCCACACAATGGCTGCGCCCAGACTTTGGTCTGTAATCTCCAAATTGTAAAAGGAGATTTCGGCTGGATATTGGTAAACGCCTGCCGCGGTAAACATGAGAACAAGGCCAACCGCTTTTACAGGTGCAGCCCCCAAAGCCGCATACCCCACGCGCCACAAAGGCGGCATAATCGGGTGCAGCCGGGGAGAGGCGGCCATGATATGCCACCAGTAGCACACGGCCGTTCCCAGCAAGGTGACATTTTCCAGGCGATGTACCCAATCGACTTGCAGCAACAGGCGATTCATCTGCACATCGTGCCACAGCCAAAAGGTAGAAACAAATAAAAACCAGACCGGCACAGGCGCACTGCACCGAATGAGTAACTGCATGAATCTGGGTGCTGTTTGCGGCAGCCGAGCTATTTTTGTTTGCAGAGTAGAGGGCAAACCGGCAAACAAAATAGGGAAAGGATTTCCGCTAAAAAAGAGTGAGGGAATGACCGCAACCAATAACAGGCGCTGCAACACATGAATAGAAAAATAGCGATCTGCCAGGGAATGAATGGAGGAGAAGAGAGTCAAGCCAAGCAGCATGACAGCCACTACAAAGCTGACGGCGCGCCAGGGCTGTGGCAGCAAAGCTGGGGAAACGGTTGCGGGCTGCCGCCGCCAACCCACACCATACAGAAGTACGGCCGTTCCCAGCAAAATACCGATGCCTACATTCCAAAAAACCATTTGTTGCTGCTGTTTTTGCTTGTTGTTGAATCAAAGCTCGTTGCTGATACCATGAATCACGCTTGATTTTAGCACAACTCCACAATCACACAGCGCAACAAAAAACTGGCTCCACGTTTATGGAGCCAGTTCTTATCATTCTATTAGTTGTGAATGCCCTGATTAGGGTTCGAGCATCATATCCACAGCCATCAGCTCACCGCTTTTGGCGGGCAGGTAAAATTCTTCACTGGTGGCGATGATGTGTTCATCGTGCCGGTCATACACTTGCCAACGGTACGGTCCCGTGCCCAGATGTGCATCCGCCAGCCAGAGTTCTTTCATACCCATCCAATCTTCTGCCTGTTGGATAGCGTCAAGCGTTCCTTCCCAACCATCGACATCCTGCCATTCATCATCCTCATCCAGCCACTGCACCTTGAGCCACAGGTCATTCTGCCAGTGCATGGCGTCCCAGGGCCAGTTTTGGCTAAAGTGGGCCTGAAGATGCACCCGCGCCCCCTGGCCCGTCGCCTGCACCGATTCAACGCTGATAGGCGTGGTTGATTCATCCTCACGCGGTGGCAGATCATAATCTTCTGCGGTGGCGGAGGTAGCGCCCAGCAGCAGCAGCACAAACGCAGCAAAGCTGAACAGGGCAATCAGGTAATAGATGCCGATACGGCCGTTTCCCACAAATTTTTGTTTCATGTTCATCGCTCCCTCATCATCATGATGACTTCGATTCATTGATTTAAAATTAATCCTTTAACGCAGTGGCAATGCCAACGGCTGCGTATCATTGTAGCGAGCCGCCAGCCCCACTGAAACAATCGATGTTGCTGTAGCAACGGCCGTATATTCCGAACTCACATTGTTGTAGGCTTCGCCTAAAATTTCGTGTGTTTCCAGAACGCCGCCGTAGGTGGTATTGAGATGAGCTGAATCCACCTGGGCATAAACCGGTGTGCCCACGGGCAGGCTGCCACTGTAGTTGCTATCCTCTGCCGAATAGTACAGATTGGCCGCACCAGGGGCGGTGCTGTATTGCAGCGTTAGCGACCCGCCCGCCGGGATGGAAACCGTAACACCCCAGGCAATGCCTTCCGTGGCGACATCTGCCCACAGCTCGTTTTCATGCGTGGGTACGGGATCGGGATCGATGTAGAAATCAACCCAGAAGCCGCTGCTGGTAGCCTGCGTACCCTGGTTCTCAATCGTCATTTCAATCAGGTCGCTGCTGGCGTTGATGTTGCTTACCACCAGGTCAGGCGCGCTAACGAAGTTATTGACTATCATCGGCAAGAAGATTTCATAATTACCCAGCTGCACGGTCACGGTGGCCGTATCGCTGCCACCGTTGCCATCGCTGATAGTGTAGGTGAAGGTGTCATTGCCAGATTCATTGGGGTTAGGCGTGTAGGTCACCGTCGTGCCGTTGTGGCTCACACTGCCCTTGCTGCCCTGGGTAACGGCCGTAACCGTCAGGCCGTCATTTTCCACATCGGTGTCATTATTGAGCACGTTGATGACAACGGCCGTATCCGGCTGTGTAGACGCTGAATCATTGACAGCGTTAGGCGCATCATTAACGGGGGTGATGGTCATGTTCACGGTAATGGTATCGCTACCGCCGAAGCCATCGCTTACCTGCACGACAAAGCTGTCGCTGCCGTTGTAGTTAGTAGTGGGTGTGTAGTTAATCACTTTGGACGTGCCGGTGCCGGTTGCCGTAGCTGTGCCGTGGCCAGCCTGGCTCTGAATGCTCCAGGTGAGCGTGTTGCCGTCCGGATCCGTGGCATTAAGCGTCAGGCTAAAGGCCGTGGGATTGCCATCCTCAGACATGGTAACGCTGGTTGAATCACCTTGGGTAATGGTGGGCACATCATTATCGGCAAAAACGGTAATGTTCACCGTAACCGTATTGGAATCAGCAACACCGTCGTTGGCGTGGTAGGTAAAGGAATCAGGCCCACTGTATTCAGCGTTGGGCACGTAGGTAAAGCTACCATCGGGGTTAAGCGTGAGCGTGCCGTTGCTGGTAGTTGTGTCTAATATAGCCGTTAAGTTACGCATATCATCGGCATCAACATCCGTATCGTTGGCCAACACGCCGATGGTAGCATTGATGTTTAGGTTCGTATCCTCGGTGGCATTGTAACTGTCGGTTACAGCGACGGGGATGTCGTTCACCCCGGTCAAAGCAATCGTGACCGTTGCTGTATCTGTGCCGCCATTGCCGTCTGCAACCGTGTAGCCGAAAGTGTCCGTGTCAGAATCGCCGGCATCAAGAGCTTGAATTGCGTTGGCTAACCTTGGATCATAGCTGAAGCTGCCGTCTGCATTGACAGAAACGGCCGCGCCCATCGCACTGGTCGTATCAGCAGTAGAGACGAATAAGGTATCGTTTTCCTGGTCGGTGTCGTTGGCTAACACGCCAGGGGCGACAACGGTGAGGGCATTATCCTCATCTGTGGCCCAGCTGATATCACTATCATCGTTAGCCACAGGCGCATCATTAGCGGCGGCCACATTAATTGTTACGGTGACTATGTTGGAATCGACATCACCATCATTGGCATGATAAGTAAAGGAATCAGGACCGCTGTATTCAGCATTGGGCATGTAGCTAAAGCTGCCGTCGGGGTTAAGCGTCAGCGTGCCGTTGCTGGTGGTTGTGTCGAGAACGGCCGTTAATGTATTCGCGTCATCGGCATCCACATCCGTATCATTATCCAACACCCCAGCGGCTACGTTGATCACCAAGTTTGTGTCTTCTGTGGCATTGTAGCTATCAGTTACGGCGACAGGGGTATCATTCACGCCGGTTAAATCAATCGTGACCGTTGCCGTGTCTGTGCCACCATTCCCATCTGAGGCAGTGTAGCTGAAAGTATCTGTATCTGAATCGCCGGCATCCAGTGCTTGAATCGCGCTCGCTCCCATTACCGTTGGGTCGTAGCTGAAGGTTCCGTCAGGATTGACGGTAACGGCCGCTCCCATAGCACTCGCCGCATCAGCAGTGGACACGGTTAGCCCGTCATTTTCTGGGTCCGTGTCATTGTCTAACACGCTAGCCGGAGTCACACTTAGGGCATTGTCCTCATCTGTGGCCCAGTTGATATCACTGTCATCGTTAGCCACAGGCGGATCATTTACTGGCGTAATCGTTACATTGACCGTAATCGTATCAAATCCGCCATTGCCATCTGAGACTTGAACTTCAAAACTGTCCAGGCCACTGTAGTTGGGGTTCGGTATATAACCAACTACTTGAGAATTACCTGTACCACTGGCAGATGCGGTTCCGCGTGCTGCCGGTGAGGAAATGCTCCAGGTCAGGGTATCATCCTCTGCGTCTGTGGCATTCAAGGTTAGCGAAAAGGCCGTTGGGGAACCATCTTCACTCATGGTTACGCCGATGGTCGCTCCCTCGATTATTACCGGGGCATCATTATCGCTGGCAACATTGATTGTTACGATCGCGCTGTCGGAATTAACTGTGCCATCGTTGGCAAAATAAGTGAAGGAGTCCGGCCCATTATAGTTGGGATCAGGCGTATAGGTGAAGGTGCCATCACTGTTTAGAACAACGCTGCCGTTCGTCGCTTGTGCATTTAAAATGGCCGTTAAATTCCCAACATCATCCGCATCCACATCTGTGTCATTGGCCAATACGCCATTAGCAGCCAGATTGATGATCAGATCAGTATCCTCTGTGGCATTATAAGTCCCATCATCCGTAGCAACGGGGGCGTCGTTTAAGCCATCTAGGTCAATGGTGACAGTTGCTGTATCTCCCAGCTCGCCATCGGAGATGGTGTAGGTGAATGCGTCTGTATCGGTATCACCCGCATCGAGGGCTTGAATGGTGGCCGAACCAGTCGGGTCGTAACTAAAGCTTCCATCAGCATTGACAGAAACGGCCGCGCCCATCGTACTTGTGGCGTCATGAGTGGAAACGGTTAACGAATCGTTTTCCGGGTCGGTATCGTTGCCAAGCACGCCATCCGCCGGGACATTGAGCACGGTATCTTCATCAGTTGAATAGGTGTCATTATTGGCGATGGGGGCATCATTGGTACCAACAACATTAATGGTGACGGTAGCAATCTTGGAATCATCCTCGCCGTCGTTGGCATGGTAGGTGAAGGAGTCTGTGCCGTCAAACTGGGGATCAGGCATATAGCTAAAACTACCATCAGAATTGAGGTTGACAGTTCCGTTGGTCGGTTGGGTATCGAGTACGGCCGTTAACGTATCAGCCGGATTTTGGTCTTGATCGGTGTCATTAGCCAACACCCCGTTGGCCAAATTGACATTCAATTGTGTATCTTCTGTGGCATTATATGGGCCATCATCCACAGCCACAGGTGCATCATTGGCATCATCAATCGTAATCAAAACCGGTGCAATATCGATCAAACCACCGTCACTGGCTAGTACATAAATGGTGTACATAGTCGGGCCCAATTCAAAATCAATTTGGCTCGTATCCACGATTCTAATTTCGCCATCATCACTATCAATAGCAAAAGCAGTAATGGGGCCAGGTACAAGGCTATAAACAACTATATCCCCAGGGTCATTATCCGTGGCCGAAACAGTCCCTACCAAACTGGTATTGGGCAGATTTTCATCAATGGAAAATTCATAAAAACTTTGATCCATTTGTGGTGGATCGTTAACGTTTTGTATATTGATAATGACGGTTGTGGGGGTTGTACCATCTGTATTGGTCGCTTCAACAGTTAATGAAAATTGAGGTGTCGTTTCATAATCCAGCTGTGTTCCGTCGGCCACGCGAATAATGCCGCCATTATCAATTGAAAAGGCACCGCCGCCCGTGCCGTTGCCGGCCGTGATGGCAAAACTGGTGGCACCTGTGGCCACTACCTGCCCCACAAATGTTCCCGTTGAGCTATTTTCCGTGATGGAAAATGGGCCATCCTCCGTAAACACAGGAGCCGCAGCAAAGGCACGCAGCGGCAAAAATAAACTGACTACAAGTACTAGCAAAATCATTTTATGGATTTTGAATGATTTTTTGTTCGTCGCTTGCTTGGGGAAAAAATAGCGCCGGGTGAAAACGGCCGTCTGCCGACCGAATTTATGAGATACACGCTTCAACTGCAACATAGATTCCTTCCTAAAATAGTTAAGTTAAATATTGGGTTGGAAACGGCCGTTGCACACAATTAAGAATGAATACAGGGTAATTTATCAACGCGCCAATTTTTCCAACAATCTGTATTGTAGAAGGCGGTCACAGGACCGTATATCACATGTTGGTCATAGCAATTTAGTACCATAGCCCATAAATTTTGCGTGAACGCAGCCAGCCTGAGACAAAAAAAGGCCCATCCAGCAGACTGGACGGGCCTTTTTTGTTTAAATTAGGAACGATGCCTATGGCACCACTTCAGGATTGAGCAGCCGGACCAGCAAGACGTCCAACTCTGCTTGTGAAATACCAGCGACACCTAACGGCCGATCCACCCGATCGTGGCAGTCAGAGCCGCCGCTGGTGATGAGATTATAGTTCCTGGCCCATTCAGCCATCAGCTGGCGGTGCTGCGGCGCGTGGCCCGGATATTCCACTTCCAGCCCGTCCAGCCCCAGCAAATCATCGTCTAAAAACTCCGGCAGCAAAATTTCCACCGTTTCGATGGGCGGCAGCACTTCATTGTAGAGGCTCTGTCCCGGATACGAACCGGCCGCCGGATGAGCGAAAATACGCACCAGCTGCGGATACTTTTTCAGCAGCGGCGTTAGCTGCTTGGGATCAATGCCAGATGGCACATAGGCCGGGCTGTCGTTGCCGATGAGCAGATTGACCTGCTCTTTGTCCAGCCCATGATTCTCTTTAAGCGCCACGGCAAAGTGACGGCGGGAAACGTTCTCGGCCAGCGCTTCAATCTCTTCGGCGGTTAACGCCTGCTTCAGCAGCGGCTGCTTGCCGTCAGGGCCAAACTCAGCGTTGATGGCTTCGACGCGCGCCCGCACCAGGCCACCGCCGCGCCCCTGGCCAAAAATGGCGGTCGCCATCTGACGGAAATCATCATCTTGCAGCAGGTCGTAGGGGATGTAGAGTAAATAGTGGAGGGTGCCGGTGAAATACGGCCGTCTAAACCGCAGCGACACTTCTACCCCGGGCACCACTCGAATGCCCAGCTTTTCGCCGGCGGCCAATGCTTCATCCAGGCCGTTGAGCGTGTCATGATCCGTCACACCGATCGCCTGTAAGCCCAAATCTTTGCCGGCCTGCACCAGCTCGGTCGGGTTGTATTCGCCATCAGAGGCGGTTGTATGATTATGTAAATCAGCAATATAAGAAAGGGTCATGCAAAACTCCTGTTATTTGTGACAAGGTGAAGGGGTGACAAGGTGACAGGGCATGTTGTTTCTTCTTACCGCCCGCTTCCCGGAATTCTAGCTTTTAGCAGCCACCATTGCACCACGAGAATCTGTCAGGCGGGCTTAACGGCCGTTTCCAAACAAGAATACCATCTTACTCGCAAATTGTATTTATGTTAGAATCAAATCGAAGTCGGCCCTACTCTATTCTAGGAAAATAAGATGTCTGTCCAAATTTCTAATAAACTTGATCAGCTAATAGAACGATTGGTGAGCCAATTAAAGCCAACGTCTATTTATCTTTTCGGCTCGCAAGCACGCGGCGAAGCTAATCTGGACAGCGATTTTGATCTCCTCGTTGTTATGCCCGATTCTCCTCTTCCTCGTCACGAACGGGAAACAAAAGCTTATGATGCACTTTGGGGGTTAAGTTTTCCTGCAGATGTTGTCGTGCTCACGGCGGAAGAGTTCGAAGAAGCAAAACAAGTTACAACATCTTTAGCTTCAACAGTTCTAAGAGAAGGGACCTTACTATATGGCTGACTCCAAATCTGCCGAAGTGATGAGTTGGTTGATTAAGGCCAGCCAAGGCTTGCAGGCCGCAGAGAGACTGCTCATTGGGGCACATCCTCTGACCGATATTGCCAGTTTCGATATTTCCGGAAATTTTAGTCAGGATTAATCGCTGCGATCTCCATAATTTTCCCCATTACCGAAACATCGTATCCGGGCATGGCCGCCACGGCCGTTTTAAAACCATCGTCATGCAACAGGTCCAGCAACGGTCGTAGCCGTTCACTCTCATACGTTTGCCGGGTCATCACCAGATCGTACTGCTCGTGGGCTAATGGCACAAAGTCCAGCTTAAGCGCCCGCGCCGCCGCCTGGATGCCCAGCCCAAAATCAGCCGCGCCAGAAACGATGGCCGCCGCCACCGCCAGATGGGTGTATTCTTCACGGCCGTAACCCCGCACCTGCTCCGGCTTGATCCCCAATTTGCCTAATTCATAATCCAGCAGCACGCGTGTGCCCGCGCCCCGCTGCCGATTCACAAACTGCACATCATCCCGTGCCGCTGCTGCCCAACCCTGGATGTCATTGGGATTGCCGGCAGGCACCAGCCAACCCTGCTCTCGCCCCACTAGCGTCACCAGCACGACGTCTTCGTTAGGCAGATAGCGGCGCACATAACTCTGGTTGTAGATGCCCGTCTCCGGGTCTAGCAGATGCGCTCCGGCCAGATGGCTTTCACCCCGGCGCAGGGCCACCAGTCCGCCCAGGCTGCCCACATTGGCCGAGGCCAATCGCCCCCCACCGCGCTCCGCTAAGAATTGGGCGATGAGGTCCAGCGTCAAATCATGGCTGCCGATAGCCAGAATGGTACGGGCCAGGTCGCGGGCATCGCGATAAAGATGTACGGTCACTTTGCTGCCGGCATCGGCCCCTTCGCTGAAGCGCGGAATGCGCATGATGCCGTCGGCCCGCACCAGCGAGGTAATGACGCCAGCTCCCCGGCTGATCGGTGTGGTGACAAAACGGCCGTTCACCTCCCCCACGGCCACGCGCACAAAATCATCGTCACCGGTGGGCGAATTCACTTTGCGGGTCAGGGTGGCCGTAATGGTGGATGGTTGGTACGGTCGCTGCCCCTGCCAACGCGCCAAAAGCGGCTCCACAAAAATCTCCCCAGTGAGTGCCGCACTGACAGGATAGCCGGGCACGCCTATTATCGGAATGACAGAGTGACTGGGTGACGGGGTGACAGGCTCATTTGTCACCTTGTCACCTTGTCCTAAGCGACCTGAGGTCGCAGTCAATTTGTCATTATCAACCATGCCCAAAATAACCGGATGCCCCGGCCGCACGGCCACGCCATGTACCAGCAGCTGTCCCAGCGATTGCACCACCGCAGCCGTATAATCTTCACTGCCGGCAGAAGAACCGGCGTTGAGCAGGATGAGATCGTGATGCTGGGCGGCCAGGCGTACGGCCGTTTGAATCGCTTCAAACTCATCCGGCACGATGGGCCAGCGGGTGGGCAGCCCACCCCAATCGGCCACCTGCGCCGCCAGCACCATGCTGTTGTATTCAATAATCTGTCCCGGCTGAATGCCGTTCTCCGCCACGCTTTCTGTGGAAACCAGTTCAGAGCCGGTGGGAATGATAGCCACGCGCGGCTGCCGGTACACAGACACAGTCGCGTGACCAGATCCCGCCAATGCGCCCAAATCAACCGGGCGCAGCTTGTGATTGGCAGGAAGCACCAGCTCGGTGGCCACCATATCTTCACCCATGGGCCGGACGTGCTGCCACGGCGGCAGGCTGGCTCGAATTTCGATACCGGCACGGCCGTCTGGCAGTTTCACTGCCTGCGTATGCTCAATCATCACGACGGCGTTAGCCCAAGGGGGCAAGGGATGACCCGTGTTGACCGGGCGAATGGGACGCGGTTCGGTTGGCGGCGTGTCCCAATTTTCTACCAGGGTGAATTGGCGCGGCTGGGTTTCGGTGGCGCCTTCGCTGTCCTGGGCGCGCAGAGCGTAGCCATCCATGGCGCTGGCGTGGTAATGGGGTGAGGAAATTTTGGCCCAGACGGCGCGAGCAGTGATACGGCCGTTCGCCTGCGCCAACGGAATTTCCTCCGCCTCCAGCGGCTGCCACCAGCCGGCCGCTTGCAGCGCTGTCTGAAAAGCCGCCCGCGCTTCATCGAGGGGGATGTCTTCTAAATAAACGTTACGTTTGTGCGTTTTCTGGCTCATAGCAAAAAGGGTTTGTGAAATTTCTGATGAATAACCGTATCATACCAAACAACCATATGCAGACATAGTTTGACACAATATTCAACATTCGGGGAGAAGCGGGAAAGTTTATGAAATGAATAAAGTCCAATGTGCCTGCTTTGCGCAAACAACAAACATCGGAGAACTTCATGATTTTTTCTCAACATCGAAACAAAAGTCAACTTATTACCTTTACCGCATTACTTTTCATATTGTTCATCCTGCTGGCAGGCTGCCAGGAGCAACCGGAGGAAACGGCCGTATCCATCCCCACCTCTTCAGCCAATCCACCAACAGACATTGCCGAAGCGGCAAACAGCGAGGCAGCAGAGGAAACACGGCCGTATCTCAACCCCACCCTCGCCCCCGCCGAACGAGCCGCAGATTTGCTCAACCAGATGACCCTGGCCGAAAAGATCGGGCAGATGACGCTGGTGGAGAAAAACAGCATCATTGAAGAGAACATTACCGAACTGGCGATTGGCGCGTTGCTCAGCGGTGGCGGCGGCTACCCGGCCGATAACAATCCCGCCGCCTGGCTGGAGATGGTGAATGGTTACCAGGCATACGCCCTGGAAACACGGCTGGCCATTCCCTTACTTTACGGCGTCGATGCAGTACACGGCCACAGCAACGTCGAAGGTGCGGTTCTTTTCCCGCACAACATCGCCCTGGGAGCCACCAGGAATGCAAACCTGGTGCAAGAAATTGGCCGGGTGACCGCGTTGGAAACGGCCGCAACCGGCATCTTCTGGAATTACGCCCCCACCATCACCGTGCCCCAAGACATCCGCTGGGGTCGTACCTACGAAGGCTACAGCGAAAACACCGAGTTGGTGACGGAGCTGGGCCAGGCTTACCTGATTGGGCTGCAAGGGGATGATTTAACGGCCGTAGACAGTATCATCGGCACCGCCAAACATTTTTTGGGGGATGGTGGCACCACCTGGGGCACGTCCACCACCGACGATTACCAGATTGACCAGGGAGATACCCAGGTAAACGAAGCCACCCTGCGCGCCGTGCATTTGCCGCCCTACATCGCCGCCATTGATGCTGGGGCGCGCAGCGTGATGATCTCTTTCTCCAGCTGGAACGGCACCAAAATGCACGAGCAGCAGTACCTCATCACCGACGTGCTGAAAGGCGAGCTGGGCTTCACCGGCTTTGTCGTTTCTGATTGGGCCGGAATTGATCAGGTGGACAGCAACTATTACGAAGCCGTGGTTGCCGCCATCAACGCCGGCATCGACATGAACATGGTGCCCGGCAAATACACCATCTTCATCGACGCTTTGACCGCCGCCGTGGAAAATGGCGATGTGCCGCAGGCACGCATCGACGATGCCGTGCGCCGCATTTTAACGGTGAAGTTTGAGCTGGGGCTGTTTGAACGGCCGTTTGCCGATGAATCGCTTCTGCAAACTGTTGGCTCCGACGCCCACCGTGAACTGGCTCGCCAGGCGGTGCGCGAATCGCTGGTGCTGCTGCACCATGATGGCGCAACGCTGCCGATCGACCGGGGGACGGCCGTTATCTTCGTCGCTGGTGAAGGAGCGGATGACATCGGCATTCAGTCAGGTGGTTGGTCGATTGAATGGCAGGGACGCGAAGGGAACATCACTCCCGGCACGACCATTCTAGAGGGCATCGAAAACACCATCTCAGCCAATACTCAGCTCAACTACAACCGTTTTGGCAACTTTGAGCGCATCACAGATGACAGCGGCAATCCGCTAATGGCCGATGTGGGGATTGTGGTGGTGGGGGAACGGCCGTATGCCGAAGGCCAGGGCGACAGCAACAATCTCACCCTTACCGAACCAGAACTGAACGCCATCGAGCGGATACGCGCCCGCAGCCAAAAGCTAGTGGTTATCGTGCTCTCCGGACGGCCGATCATCATCACCGAGTTGCTGCCCACAGCCGATGCTCTCGTCGCCGCCTGGCTGCCCGGCACCGAAGGCAGCGGCATCACCGATGTGCTCTTCGGCGATTACGAATTTACGGGCAAATTATCCTATACCTGGCCCCGCAGCATGGATCAGCTGCCCTTTGATTTTGCCAATCTGCCAACAGAAGGCTGTGCTGCTCCCCTTTTCCCCTTTGGCTATGGTCTGACAACAAGCGAAAGCAGTTCCCTGCCAGACTGTTAAGCTGGCTAAACGAAAAGCCCCCACAAATATAGATGTGGGGGCTTTTCATTCGTATGACTCCGACAGGATTCGAACCTGTGACCAAGTGATTAAAAGTCACCTGCTCTGCCAGCTGAGCTACGGAGCCGTAACGAAGCACAAGTATAGCCGCGCCTCAAACGGTATGCAAACTAAATTCAGCATAAATCTTGATTCGCGCAAAGGCCGCTTATCGTGATTGTTTAGGTAATAAATTTGGCAAATACTTTACGAAACCGCCAATCTCTACTACGATACCCGAACCCGTTCGGGCAACACGCAAAGCTGCGCCAGAGAAACCGGTTTGCCGCACCTTTTGGCGTCGTTTATAATTTCTAATATCTTCAGGAGAAATCATTTCATGGCTCTAACTGAGTCCAACGTTCCACAACCCCCATTCCACGACACGCCAACCGTCAGCGAAGCCAAACAACCTACTGAGCTCGTCGTTCGTGAAATTGTCGAGACATTACTCCTGACCTTCTTCATATTCTGGCTGGTCAATAGCTTTGTTGGCCGCTACCGTATTGACGGCAGCAGCATGAACCCAACTTTGGAGAATGGACAGTATCTGCTGATTAATAACTTCAGCTACTATTTAAACGAACCGGATCACGGAGACATTATCGTTTTTGAGCATCCCAACAGCGACCTAAATTTAATCAAGCGGGTCATTGGCGTGCCCGGCGATCATGTGGAGATTCGCGACCGGCAGGTGATGGTCAACGGTGTGTTACTGGCCGAACCCTACATTCAGGCAGAGCCAACTTACTCTGGCGACTGGACGGTTCCCCAGGATGAATTTTTCGTGCTGGGAGACAATCGCAACAGCTCCAGCGACTCACACTCCTGGGGATTTTTGCCGGAAGAAAATATTATTGGCAAGGCAATGGTCGTCTATTGGCCCATTTCCGATTGGGAAATGGTGCCCCATTTCGGCCATCCACTTAACTGATCATGAATTATCGTCCAGAAGAGATTGAAGCGCTGGTGCGCCAGGTAGTGAATCGGGTGATGGGGGAAGATGTCCCAACAACGACTGCCTCGTCTTCGGCTGCAAAACGGCCGCTTATCGACGCCGACTTCATTAACCAACTGCCACCCAATTCAACCTACGCCGTCCCCGCCAACGCTCTCGTCACGCCACTGGCTCGGCAAGCTGCCCTGGAACGTCATATTAAATTGGAAGAACAAACCGTCGCGCCGCCAGCCGTGGCCCCAACAAGCCAGCAAGTTATCGCCATTGGGGCCGATCATGGCGGTTATGGTCTGAAAGAAACGCTTAAAAAGATGCTGGCCACCACCCTGCCCGAGTATAAGGTGGTAGATTGTGGCACACACAGCACGGATTCGGTAGACTATCCAGACTTCGCTTACGCGGTGGCCCAACTGGTGGGCGCCGGGCGTGCCTGGCGCGGCATCATTATCGACGGGGCCGGCATTGGCAGCTGTATGGCGGCCAACAAAGTGCCCGGCGTGCGGGCCGCGATGTGTTATGACCAGGCAACGGCCGTTAACAGCCGAGAACACAACAACGCCAACGTCCTCACTCTGGGTGCGGGACTCATCGGTGCCAACCTGGCCCAGCAAATTGTGCAAACCTGGCTGGCAACTGAGTTTGGCGGCGACCGCCACGCCAAACGTGTAGAAAAAATCATGGCGATTGAGAAGCGCTTTACCAGGTGAGCAAGTAGGCGAGTTTGCCAGTGGGCGAGTAAAAGAACACTCGCCAACCCGCCCATTGGCAAACTTGCACACTCAAAAAACAATGCAAAATCAGGCAGCTGTTGAACAAATCATTGAAGAAATAACCCGCGAGGTGCTGCTGCGGCTGAACCAGCCCCAGCCCGCCAACGGGGGTTCTGGCTGCAACTGCACCGATGGCTCTTGCGTGCAAAACTGCGCTGACAAAGTGGAAAAAGTAGTCCAGGCCGGGGCCAGCCGCGTCACGGCTACACTGGGCACACGGCCGCAAGATAGCAGCATCGCCCGCTACATCGACCACACGCTGCTCAAACCTGATGCTTCCCAGGACCAGATTGCCCAATTGTGCTACGAAGCACGCACTTATGGCTTTGCCTCCGTTTGTGTCAATCCAGCACAGGTGAGACTGTCAGCCCAACTACTTAAAGATTCCGGCGTGAAGGTGTGTACCGTGGTGGGCTTTCCGCTGGGGGCAACGCCGGGCACGGTGAAAGCATATGAAACGCAGCAAGCCATCCGCGATGGCGCAACGGAAATCGACATGGTCATCAACGTCGGCGCCCTCAAGTCGCAAGATTATGCAACGGTTAAAGAGGATATTGGCGCCGTCGTACGCGCCGCTCACGCCGGTAATGCCTTGGTGAAAGTCATCATTGAAGCCGCCCTGCTGACAGATGAAGAAAAAGTGATCGCTTCCCATCTGTCCAAGCTGGCCGGCGCAGATTTTGTGAAAACGTCCACCGGCTTTGGTCCCGGTGGCGCTACGGCCGAAGATGTTGCCCTGATGCGCAAGGTCGTTGGCCCGGATATTGGCGTGAAGGCCGCCGGGGGCGTGCGCAACTATGCCGACGCCCAGACGATGATCGCCGCCGGGGCTACCCGATTGGGCGCGAGTGCCGGTGTGCGCATTGTGAAAGAAGCAGGTGGTGATGTGCTGGGAACGGCCGTTTCCCCCACAAACTATTAACCACAGAGATTTATTTCAAGGAAATTATTCTTATGGATTGCCATCATTGTCGGATAGGAAAATTCCAACCCACAAAAATCGCCTATTACAGCCCGCTCAGTGAGCATCTCATGGTCATCCCCAACGTCCCTGCTTACCAGTGCGACGTCTGCGGCGTTACTGACTACGACGAGATTTTTATGCTGCGGCTGCATTACCTCATCGACAAACTCACCGGCAAAGAACCAAATTTAGAAATGGACGATTGGCAGCCGCGCGCCAAACCGACCGGTCAGTGGCAGGCCGAGCCTGACAGAAGGAGTCGTTAACGTGACCGTTGAACTGCGCAGTTATGTTTTTTTAGATAGTTTACAGCTTCAGCACGCCGCCTTTTTGGGCACTGTGGCCCGTGGCTTTTTACCCCTGCCCGGCGATGCTTCCCTCTGGATTGAGATTTCGCCCGGCATCGAAATTAACCGCATTACCGATGTGGCGCTGAAAGCGGTAGGGGTGAAACCCGGCATGCAAATTGTCGAGCGGTTATATGGCCTGCTGGAAGTGCATTCCAGCAGCCAGGCAGACGTACGCGCCGCCGGAGCCGCCATTCTAGAGGCGCTGGAGCTAAAAGAAGAAGACCGGCTGAAGCCACGAGTGGTTTCCAGCCAGATTATCCGCAACATTGACCCGCACCAGGTGCAGTTAATTAACCGAATGCGCCACGGACACATGATTTTGGCCGGGCAAACGCTGTACGTCATGGAAGTGCAGCCGGCAGCTTACGCCGCCCTGGCCGCCAACGAAGCGGAAAAACGGGCTGATTTGAATATTTTGGAAGTAACGGCCTTTGGCAGCTTTGGCCGCGTCTACCTGGGCGGCACAGAACGAGACATCATGGCCGGCTACCAGGCCGCTATTGATGCCATTGAAAGTGTAGGCGGCCGTTCCCAGCCAACCCAAAAAAGTGAATAGTGCAAGTCACCAACCACTGTAAACAGGAGAACCCAATATGACAGAAGCATTAGGAATGATCGAATGTCGCAGCTTTGCCGCCATGGTAGAGGCGTCTGATGCGATGGTGAAAGCTGCCCGCGTCGAGCTGGTTGCCTATGAGAAAACCGGCGGCGGTTATGTGACCGCCGTTGTGCGCGGTGACGTAGCGGCAGTGAAAGCGGCCGTTGAAGCCGGAACTCGCGGCGCCGAAAAGGTCGGCGAAGTTGTTTCCGTCCACGTTATCCCGCGGCCTCATGCCAATGTGGATACTGTGTTGCCTTTGGGCCGACAAGACGCCGGCGAGTAGTGAGTCAGTAATCAGTAATCGGTAATCAGTAAAAACAACTGAGTACTGACCTACTGAATACTGACCTACTGAATACTGGATAAAACCATGTTCCTAGGCAAAGTAGTGGGCACGCTGGTGTCTACGCAAAAAGAGGCGTCGCTGGACGGGCTCAAATTTCTGGTGGTGCGGCGGCTGACGGTGGACAACGAGGAAGAATCGGGCTACGTGGTGGCGGCCGACGCCGTGGGTGCGGGCCTGGATGAGGTGGTGATGGTGGCCACCGGCAGCTCGGCCCGCCAGACCAAATTCACCGACAAACGGCCGTGTGACGCCGTCATCATGGCCATTGTGGATAGTTGGGAAGTATCTGGCGACGAGAAGTACCATAAGTGAGTCTATTGAAAGAACCGCAGATTTCGCAGATTTTTTCTTAAGTTTCTCTGCGTCTCCGCGTCTCTGCGTTGGTTTTTCTCAATAACCAACAGTATCAGATGACTCACGCCACCCAGGAAAAACGTGCCCGGTTTCTTCAGTTTATGGAGAAGGTGCTGCTGCCGGAAACGGCCGTTCAGGCCGCAGTTGGTATCGGCAGCATCGCCACCGGGCGTATGCGCCCCGATTCCGACATCGACATCATTCTGTTTCTTGATCCTTACGACCTTTACATTGTCCCTGCTGAAGCAATCTGGCTGGAGGCAGACGACAGCTTCCACAGCATCTTCAGCGAAGATGAAGCCATTCAGCAGGGTTTACAGCTTGATTTTATGCGGTACAGCTGGCAACAGTGGCGTGATCCCGCTTTTGCCTGGCCGGAAGAGCGGCTGAGCGAATTGGCCAGCGGCTGGATCGCCTATGACCGGCACGGTGAGGTGTCGCAGCAAATTCAGCAGCGCAGCACCTACCCCGACGAACTGCGGCAGGCACGCCTGGATGAGGCCATCACCTGGCTGGATCAACACCTTGGCTGGGGATCGCCGCAGAAAAATTGGGAAGCGCTCGGCCCGGCCATTGCCCACGATCGGCTGCAAGCAGCGTACCACTATCTGGTGGATGGGCTGTTTGCTTACAATCGCCGCTGGCGCATCTGGCGCAACCGGCAAATGAGCGGCCTGCTGCAACTGCCCTGGCTGCCCGACGGCCTGGCCAGCGACATCTTGCTGGTAGCCAATGCGCCCAGCCTCAACCATGAAGGCTACCAGGCACGTGTAGATAAACTGACTTTTTACTTCGAAGCGTTCCAAAAGCAGCTCATCGCCGATGGCGACTACAAAGAACCGGTGGACGAAGCATTCATACGCAGCAGTGAAGAGCCGGGGCGCGCCTGGAACATGGCGGAGTGGAATGCGAAACGACAAGCACGTTTAGATTCTTGAATTTGTCATGCTGAGGTCCTCACAGGATGTAGATTATGAAAGACAGTGAAATTCAGGCAATTATTGACCGGGTAACGAGAGAGGTTGGCGAGACGATACCGGTGACTAGAGAAACGGCCGTTTCCCGACGACACCAACAAACCGCACCAGATCCCATCCCCGCTGGCGGTGACAGCGGCGTTTTCCCCACGCTGGATGAAGCAGTCACCGCCGCCGGAACCGCCTTCCGCCAGCTGAACAAAATGCCCCTGGAGATTCGCAAGCATATGGTAGCCCACATGCGCCAGGCCGGGCGGGAACACGCCCAGGTGTTGGCCGAGATGGCCCAGAGCGAATCCGGCATGGGCCGCGTAGAAGACAAAACGCTCAAAAACATCCTCAACGCCGACAAAACCCAGGGAGTAGAAGCGCTGGAACCCGATGCCTGGAGCGGTGACGGCGGTCTGACCATCACCGAATGGGCCCCATACGGCATCATCGGCGCACTGACCCCCAGCACCAACCCCACCAGCACCGTCATTTGTAACGCCATTGCCATGGTTGCCGCCGGCAATGCGGTCACTTTCAATGTGCATCCCAGCACAGAAAATGCCTCCAACCACACTGTGCAAATTTTGAACCAGGCGATACAAAAAGCGGGTGGACCGGCCAATTTATTAACGGCCGTTGCCCACCCCACCATCGAAAGCGCCACAAACCTGATGCATCACAAAGATATCCGCCTGCTCACCGTGACCGGCGGGGCGGCCGTGGTGCGCGCCGCTATGCGCAGCGGCAAGCGTGCCGTCTGTGCCGGGCCGGGGAACCCGCCTGTTGTCGTGGATGAAACGGCCGATCTCGAACAGGCCGGTCGCGACATTGTCATTGGCGGTTCGTTTGACAACAACATTGTCTGCACCACCGAAAAGGAAACGCTGGCGGTAGATGGCATCGTGGATGAACTGATTCAGGTGATGACCCATCACGGCGCGGTAAAGTTGAACAGCTGGCAGTTTAACCGCCTGTGGAAAGCGGTCACCGTGAAAGATCGCGGTCCACGGATGTATGCCGACATGAACAAGGAGTTCATCGGCAAAAACGCCAGCGTGCTGCTGGCCGAAATTGGCATCTCTGCCGGGCCAGAGGTGCGCCAGATTGTGGCCGAAGTGCCGGAAGATCATCCGGCCGTCTGGTCTGAGCAAATGATGCCCATTATGCCCGTGGTGCGGATGCCCAACGCGGATGCGGCCATTGATTTGGCGGTGGCAGCGGAACATGGGTTCAGGCATACGGCCGTTATGCACTCCAAAAATTTAGACAACCTCAGCCGCATGGCTCGGGAGATGAATTGCAGTATTTTTGTGAAGAATGGACCTTGTCTGGCCGGATTAGGCTATGGCGGCGAAGGATTCTGTTCTTTTACCATTGCCAGCCCAACAGGAGAAGGATTAACCGGCCCGCGCAGCTTCAGCCGCCTGCGCCGCTGTACACTGGTAGATTCATTCCGTATTGTATAGTAAAGTACTGGCATGTATGCTGAAACTTTTTTGAAATTTTTATGGTTCTTTGGCAATGTACAGCATTAAACTACTAAACGAAGTGTGTTTCAGTTTTAGCCGCACATCACGCAAAACGCTATAAGAACCAACTTTACTCACCTGCTTAGCGTAACTGTAAAAAGAGAAGTGAAGCAATGTCTACCTTCGGCAAACAAAATATTATTAATCTGGACTTATTTACCGATGCCTATCGCGTAACCGGGCGGGCCTCAGTGGGAATGGGTGGCATCCACGCCGAGTTAGGCAATCCCAATTCTAAATACTTAGAACTGCATGACGCTTATATTTCCCGCATTCATACCCCTGGCGACATCGTTGCCAATTATCAGGTAGCTGCTTTTCGTAAAGACAACATCAATTTTATTGTGCTGCAAGATAGACGGGAAGGTATTCCGGTGGGCACACAGCACGGCCGTTCCATTTTTACCCGTGGCCGCAGCATTCCCATCTTCCTTACCGTTCCTTCGTTTGAAATTGCTGGCGAGGCCATACACGAGGGTAAATTCTCTGCCCGTGAAATCTTGGTACAATCGATGGGCAGTTTTCAGCTAATTTTTTCCGCCAAAGCGTCGGCATCTGTTCATCCAGAGATCTCTTACAGTGGCGACCTCATCCTGGTACATAAAGACAGAATTGGGATTTTCTGTTTGGACAATAACAAAAAGTAAGGAGACGGCCTGTGGCCCGAATCTTTGTAATTGACGACGATGAACAACTTCTGCGTATGGTGGGCCTCATGCTGGAGCGTGGCGGCCACAACATCACCCTGATCAACAATCCGCTGGACGGGTTGGAGCAAATTAGAGCCGACAAGCCTGATTTGCTGGTCCTGGACGTGATGATGCCCAACATGAGCGGCCACGATTTGGCGCGGGAAATTCGGGCTGATGCCAATGTTGAGGATCTGCCCATTTTGGTTCTCACCGCCCGCTCCCAGGAAGTCGATCGCGCCACGGCACTAAAAAGTGGTGCCAATGATTACCTAAGCAAACCGGTCACCTCACAGGAGTTGATGGAGCGCGTTGACGATCTGCTGTCTAAAAAAGGTGGCCAGCCCAGCCCTGAATCCGGCATTATTATTACTACCTTTGGTCTGCGCGGTGGCGTGGGCCAAACGACGCTGGCGGTGAATCTGGCAGCAGCGCTGCGTCGGGCCAGCCAGCAAGAGGTGTGCCTGGTTGATCTTTCACCCTCTGGCGGGCAAGCGGTCATGCACATGCGGCTCCAGGCGCGTTCTTCCTGGCTGGACTTGCCGGCCGAAAATGAACTGGATTGGGCTGTCTTGAAAAATCGTCTGATTATTCATCCTTCGGGGCTGCGGGTGCTGGCTGCACCGGCCAAACCACAAGATCCATCGGCGCTTTCCGGCGAGCGGGTACATTACATTTTGAATTTGCTCAAGCATCACGTCGCCTTTACGGTGGTCGATGCGCCGCACGTTTATTCGCCCGCCTTTTTGCAGGCAGTGACGATGGCCGACATGGGCCTGCACATCATTACGCCTGAGGTGGTTTCGGTGCAAACGGCCGTTCAGCTCAACCGTCTGCTCAACAAGGCGGGCATCCAGGTGAAGCGCAAATCTCACATCCTCAACCAACACACGCCAGAAGCCCAACTGCCGCAAACGGCCGTTGAGCGCGGCCTCAACAACAAAGTCGCCTTCCAGATTGGCTACGACGTCAACCAGGCACGGGCCATCGCCCAGGGCGTGCCGCTCACGCTTACCTCGGCCAAATCCGGCCTGCCCAACGTGGTGCGCCGCATGTCCGAAGCGATCTGGCAGCGCGTTTCAACAAAAAGCTTGTAATTTTGTTTAAGTGCTCAGGTGTTCAAGTATCAAGTATAAACATGAACACCTGAAAATTTGAACACCTGAACACACTTATGGATTTTCCCGCCATTGCCCTTCTGGAATTTAGCAGCATTGCCGCCGGCATTGAAGCGGGTGACGCGATGGTGAAGCGTGCGCCGGTGCAAACCATCCAGGCTGGCACGGTGCAGCCGGGGCATTATTTGGTGCTGGTGGCCGGCAATGTGGCTCCGGTGGAAGAAGCGTTTGCCGCGGGCAAGGAAACCGGGCAGGCAGCGCTGCGCGACACCCTCTTTTTGCCCAACGTGCATCCCGACGTAGTGGCAGCCCTCAGCGGCAAGCGGCAAACGGCGCAAGAAGATGCGCTGGGGATTATCGAAACGATCAGTGTCGCCTGCGCCATTTTGGCCGCCGATGCTGGGCTGAAAGGGGCCGAAGTATCACTGCTGCAACTACGCCTGGCAGATGGTTTAGGCGGCAAGGGGCTGGTTTATTTTCATGGCCTGGTAGCGGATGTGGCAACGGCCGTTGCCCTCGGCAGCACCATCGCCCAAAACCAGCTCGTACGACAAATGGTCATCCCCCAGCTTCATGCTGAAATGTGGGAAAATGTGAATGGATACGGCCGTTTTGGCCAACATTTTGGCTGGGAACCGGCGTAATGGTGTTCGGTATTCGGTGGTCAGTATTCGGTAAACGGTAGGGGCGAGGCAATTGGGTATAATCCTGGCCCAACAAACAACCATTTCTCCAATTGCCTCGCCCACACGCCTAGAAATACAAAATTATGCAATTAGCAAAAGTAATCGGCACAGTAGTCGCTACCCAAAAATATGAAGGTCTAGAAGGCATCAAGTTCCTGATGGTGCAGCCTTTGACCAAACAGCAAGAGCCGGAAGGCAAGCCGGTGGTGGCCGCTGACGCCACCTTCCAGGCCGGCCCGGAAGAGCTGGTCTTCATCGTCGGCAGCCGTGAAGCCGCCCAGGCCATGCCCATCCCCTTTGTCCCCGTAGACCACGCCATCGTCGGCATCGTCGACGACGTCCATCTTTCCTAATCCGCTAATCCTTTTTGACTTTCTAATAATTGATTTTAGGACACAGATGAACACTGATTTGCACTGATTTTTATTTCTCAATCTGTGTTTATCTGTGGAAGCTTGTGGTGAGCGCAGCCGAACCATCTGTGCCCTAATCTGATAGAGCTTGTAAATTTGATTGCTTTACAAGCTGCAAGCCAGGTGTACAATGCTTTTATGGTTCCTGAAAAAGTTGGCCGGTATGAGATAAAAGAGCAGCTGGGGCACGGCGGTATGTCCACCATTTATCGCGCCCATGACCCCCGCTTTAACCGCGACGTGGCCGTTAAAATCCTGCCCCGCGAACTAACATTAGACCCCCAATTCCGCACCCGTTTTGACCGCGAAGCGCAAACCATTGCCGCTCTGGAACATCCGGCCATCGTGCCGGTACACGATTACGGTGAGGAAGATGACCAGCCGTACCTGGTTATGCGCCTGATGCAAGGCGGTTCCCTGGCCGAGCGGTTAAAAGACGGCCCCCTCCCCATTAACGAAGTCAGTAAAATTTTAGATCGTATTGGCTCAGCCCTGGACCGTGCTCACGAGGCAGGCGTCATCCACCGCGATTTGAAGCCGGGCAACATTTTGTTTGACCAATACGGCGAGGCTTACCTGGCCGACTTCGGCATTGCCCGCATGGCCAATTCCAGCGCCACGCTGACGGGCAGCGGGCTAATCGGCACGCCGGCTTACATGAGTCCGGAGCAAATTGAGGGCAAGGTGGTGGACGGCCGTACCGACATCTACGCTTTGGGAATCATCGTGTTTGAAATGTTGACGGGCGAACGGCCGTACCAGGCTGATACCCCCGCCATGCTCCTGGTCAAGCAAATGACCGAGCCCATGCCCCGCGTGCTAGACGTCAAACCGGATTTGCCGCCGGGCTGCGAAGACGTGATTACCCGAGCTACGGCCAAGCAAGTTACCGCTCGCTATGAGAAAGCCAGCCAGCTGGCCGAAACACTTTCTTCCGCCCTGCGGGTTGAAGCACAGCCGCCAGCCGAAACGGCTCCACCCCCACCACAACCAGCCCCACCGCCTACGGCCGTTCCACCCAAGAGCGATCTCATCCCCACCAAACCGGCTGAACCGAAAACTGTTGTCGCCAAACGGCCGTTCCCTCGCTGGTTGTGGAGCGTGGCTGGTCTTGTTGTGCTCGGTTTGTTGGTCGTATTCATCGTGCCCCGAATTTTGGATGCGCTCAGAAATGATGGGGAGGAACCTGGACAAACGGCCGTTCCCGGAGCGATCACCCCGGAAAATGTGCAGGAACTGGTGCCGCAAAATCAGTTTGGGCGAGGGACCATTGAAACGGCCGTGCTCAGCCCCGATTCCCAACTATTGGCCGTGGGCGGCAGCGCCGGCATCTGGATTTATGACGCCCACACGCTGGAGCTGCATCAGCAGCTGCCAGGGCACGCCGGGCTGGTAAGCAGCATCGCCTGGTCGCCAGACAGCCAGCAGTTGGCTTCCGGCAGCTGGGACCAGACGGTGCGCATCTGGCACGTGGCAAGCGGCGAGCAGCTCGGCGAGATTCCCCACCCAGACCAGGTGATCGCCCTGGATTGGTCGCCAAACGGCAACATTTTGGCCTCGGCTACCTGGGGCAGCCAGATTTTGCTGTGGGAGCCAGACACCACCAACAGCCTGGGTGAACTGGCCGGACATCGCGAAAGCATTACCCACCTGGCCTTCTCGCCCGACGGCGCGCTGCTGGCCTCCGCCAGTCCAGACAGCGCCCGCCTGTGGCATGTCGAGCGGCAGCAAGAAGCAGCCTTGCTCACAGATATTCCCAGCGAACGGGGCAATTTACGCTGGTCGGCAAATGGCGCACAGTTCCTGCTGACCAACTTGCAAGAATCGACAGTGCAGGTTTGGAATGCAGACGGCCGTGAGCGTTTTGTGCTCGACGGCATGGAGTATGGCGTTTATGATGCCGTCTGGTCGCCGGACAATGCGCTGCTGATCACCACCAGCGGCGACGGGGCGGTCCAGGTGTGGGGCGGGCTGGTGGGCCGACGGCTGCGCCTGCTGCCCACGTTCAACTTTAGCAGTGTGCCCGTTCGCCTCCACTGGCTGGCCGACAGCAATGAGCTGCTGATGGTTTTAGACAACGGCGTTTTGGCCGTGGTGGATGCCGAAGGGCGGCAGGTGTCGGCGAGAACGGCAGAACACACGGCCGTTTCCGGCGCGATTGCCTTTTCACCCGACGGCACACGTTTAGCAATTGGTCACAGCGACGGCTCGGTGCGTATCCACCAGGCCGGACGTGAAGCGCCGTTGGTGCTGCCGGGACATGCGTATGGGGTAACGGCCGTATCCTGGTCGCCCGATGGGTCTGCTTTGGTTTCAACCGGCGGGGATGGCCTGGTGCGGCTGTGGGACGTGGCCCAGCAAGCCGAACGGTTGCAATGGCCCCACCCGAATGACGAAGTAAGCACGCTTGCCTGGTCACCCACAGAACCCATCGTGGCCATTGCCGATTTTGCCGGCCACCTCTGGTTGTGGGATGTTGAAGCAGACGAAATTTGGGCAGACAAGCAAATCCATGAAGATGCCGTTTCACAGCTGGCCTGGTCGCCAGATGGGTCCGAGTTGGCCAGCAGCGGCTGGGATGGCGTGGCCCGTGTCTGGCAGCGGCAATCAGGCGAAGAACTGCTGACGCTTGTAGGGCATACAGACGCCGTGCGCAATGTCGCCTGGTCGCCGGATGGCCGCCGGCTGGCGACTGTTTCCCATGATTTTACGGTGCGGGTTTGGGATCGCGCCTCGGGTGAGATGATCTGGCAGGAAGCGCATCAAGAGTTAGCGACGAGTGTGGCCTGGATTGGCGACGGCCGTTTGCTGGCAACCGGCGGCTGGGACATGGCGCTCCGAATCTGGAACGCCGACACGGGCGACCCACTGGCCCAACTGCACGATCACGTTGGCCCGATTATTACCCTGGACTGGGCACCAGACGGCACGGCCCTGGTTTCCGGCAGTGAAGATGGCGCCGCGATCTTGTGGCGGCTGCCCTGATTCTCTTCTCTGATTTAGCAATGTGCTTACCCTTTCAATGTCAGACGGCAGGATGAAACAGCATGATCTCTGGCTGATTCTCGGCCAGGGAAATCATTTTCTGAAATTGCAGCCCCAACTTTTGCAGCAGCTTGATCGAGCGCTGGTTGTCTGGGGCAACGATGGCCACAATGGGCGAGAGGTTGAGATCGTGGTGGGCGTGATGGAGAACGGCCGTTGCCGCCTCAAACGCATATCCCTGGCCGGTGAACTGGGGCAAGAAAGCAAAACCGATATCAACGTGGGGGAGAGACGGCCGTTTCACCAAGCCACACATCCCCAGCCGCACATCATCCGCCTGGCGCTGCACCAGGTACAAACCAAAACCATTTTCAGCATAGCTGGCCATCGGCCCGGTTTGCAGGTACTCCTCTGCTTGCGCCAGCGTGCGAATGCCCCGATCACCGATAAACTGAATCCATGACGGATCGTTGACCAGTTCCAAAACAAAAGGGGCATCGTTAAGGGTGAAGTGACACAACTGCAAGCGGTCTGTCTCAATTACTTTCATGCCGATGCAAACCATTCGCTTTCCGACTGGTTGAGCAGCCGCTGCACGTCGTTGACGTGGTGCAGGTTGTGGTAAAGGGTGAAGAACAAAATTTCGCGCACGGTCATTTTGCCCAGCAGCGGATGGGGCAGCAGGTAATGGTCCAGCGCTTTGTCGGACCATTTCTCCAGCGCCGCTTGCAGTTCGGTACCTTTTTCTTGCCATTTGGCCAGAATGCGCGCTTGCGTTCCGGCCGTTGGTTCCACGCCCTCCGGCAAAAAGGGACCGCCGGCTCGTCCGCCATTGGCCAGCGCCTCATTGACGTAGGTGTGGCGCACCTGGGCCAGCGTGCGCAGCTCGTGCCGCACCCAGCCAAAGCGAATACGCAGTGCAGTTTGAGGAATGTTTAATGCCATGATTACCGGCGCGCACGATTTAATGAGATGGACCAGATTTTCGGCGGGGGACCAGACACCTTCCGGGGCGGCTAGAAATTGTGCTTCGTCGATGGCAGCAAAGAAGGTGTGTACGGCCGTAAACTCCATCACAAACGCAGCGGCAATTTCCTGTTTAGTATAGGGGTTTCCTAACTGAATCATGACTAATTTGCCAGGGAAGCGGCCGTAATCGTTAAATTGTCAAAGCTGATATCTGTGCTGCCACCTTCAAAAGCAGTTGCAGCAAAACCGGCATAACCAGACGTATATTCACCATCTTCTGTGTCAGCTAAAAATTCGCCATTCACGTACAGCGCCAAATAATCGCCGATGCAGACAGCCCGAATGGTGTTGCTGGCCTGTCCCTGATTGATGGCCGAGCTGGTTTCCCATTCAACCAATTCGTTCACGTCATCCCCTTCCCCTTTGGCAATAGCATAATAACCATCCCCGCTGATGAGAAAGTAGTAACCATCGCCATTGTTGCTGGTGTCAGAGCGGCACATGACGCCGTACGCATTGTTTTCAAAAGCTGAAAGCTGGTTGGACGTGACTTCGATCACGACATCGTCATGTTCAGATTCATTCAAACCCCAGATATAGCCCCCGTCGCCAGTTTGCACACGATAGGCGCCATCGACAACCTGCAAAGCAGCTTCATCGCTGACATAAGTTTCCCAGGCCGCAGACTCGTTGAACGATTCATTCAACAGGACTTCACCGGTTTCATACTCCTGTGATGGGCCACCACAGGCTGCTGATAATAAGACCATCACTGCCAAAACAAAAAAAGTAAACATTTTTCGACTCATATTCCACTCCTTTATCAAACGAATGACGTCAGAATAGCATAGGGCAAGAAGGGCGACAATAAAATTGAGATTGTCGAATTTGCCGTTTCGCTTTACGATTGAGGCATGTACGTAGGACGAGTTAGCGGTACGGTGGTGGCAACGATTAAACATACGGCGTTTAACGGCCGTAAACTGCTCATTGTAGACCGGCTGGGGGAAGATGGCGAACCCACCGGCGGCTATGATATTTGTGTTGATATGGTGCAGGCGGGGGTAGGCGACAAGGTGCTTGTGCTTGATGAAGGAAATGGTGCACGCCAGGTCCTCAACATGAAAGTCGCCCCCGTCCGTGCCGTCATCGTCGGCATTGTTGATGACGTGCAGATTCCCTGACACCGATTGTCATTACCTCGGCAAGCTCAGCACAAGCCTGAGCGCAGCGAAGCATCCCTGCGGCATAGCAAAAGAGCATACTTGATTCGCGAGCAAAGGGTCCGGCTGGCAAAGTTTAGAGGGATTCTTCATTTCGCGGCGCTTCATTACTCAGAAACAAGGCCATTTAGATGCCGTTTCTTTACTCATAGAACGCCGTGCGCGGTGTGGCCGCTTTCAGAATGACAGTTTAGGTTGGACCTGGATTCCTGTTTTCGCGGGAATTACACGTGGAGATTGTAGCTTTTCTCTGTGGCTCTGCGCCTCTGCGTTAAATCACTCAGCGGGGAAGATTGCGTTAACGACGTCCAAAACCAGCGCCATATCCGGGCCGCGCACGATGAGGGTTTCTTGCTCGGATTGATATAGGCAGATGAGTTCGTCCTCACCTTGCCAGCACTCGCCGCCGTTGGCTTGCAGTTCGCCGCTGCTGCCAAACAGGCGTGTGGGATAGTTGGGGTAAAGTGCAGCAAACTCGGTGCTGTCCGTCACGGTGTCCCAGACAGTGTGTAGAGCCATCACATAGCTGCCGTCCGCCTCATTGGTGTAGATAGCAAAACGATCGCCGCCCCAGCCGGAAGCGGCCGTTTCCACCTGAGACTCATTTAACTGCTGTGCTAGATATTGCCGCAGCATAAATTCCCCCAGCACTGATTCCATCACCAGCGTCCACTCATCGCCTAACAGCGTCTGTAAATCCGGCAGTGTCACCAGGGAGGGACCTTCATCAGCCACGTACGTTTCCGGGTGCATAATTTGCTCAGTCGATTGCGGTGGATTGGCCCAGGCATCATCTAATGCTGGATAGCCGCCCGCTTCATACAAAAAACGGGCAAAGTCATCGCCAAATTCATAAGGGAACAGCAGCCGGTTGGCAATGGCGGGGGGAACGTCGGCCAAGACGGCCGTATCCATCACCCAGGTTTCGGGAATGACGGCCGTTTCCAACGGCAGGTAACGGGCAGTGAGGAAGTTCTCCTGCACGACGGTCGCTTCCCCTTCGCTCAACGCCGCCAGGGCCAACGCCCCATCCAGCGTTAACTCCCCTGTTGTGAGCTGATCCAGCCCAAAGTTTTGATCCTGAATTTGATACAGCAGCTGCCGCACGTAGCCCAATTGGGCCACGGCCGTAAACGATTCGGCCTCATCCAACAGCAGCATCTCATCAGACAAGGGACGGTACAGAGCCGGGGTTGCCGTACCGTGTACCGCCTGGAGCAGCGCTGCGTAATCAAAATCGGCCGGGGCGAAGTCAAACGCTGCGCCCACGGCACCCGCCGTCTGCCATCGGTCGCTGCCGACCAACGCCGTGACATCGTCCTGCTGAGCCTGGCGTAGTAGCACACCGGTAACTAGCTGTTCAGCGACGTCGCTGTCGGCGGCGGGCAGCTGGCGCAAGCCGCTCACCAGCTCGCTGATATCCTGGCGCAGCACAGCATTGTCGTCACCAGCCGGGCGACTGGCGGCGTCGGCCAAAGCCACGGTAACGGTTACCGTGGCATTGCGGCTGCTGATGCCTTCGCTGTTCACGGCCGTTAGCTGGATGACATATTCATTGGCTTCAGTGGGTTCCCAGGGAGAAACGGCCGTAAACAACGTCTCGTTTCCCGGCATGTAGGTTTCCACCGGTTCGTCGTTTATCGCCAGATTTACGGAAGTCACCCCTTTTGGATCGGTGGCCACAAGAACGATGTTGACCGATTCACCTTGCGGCACAATACGGCCGCTGGTCGGCGACAAAATAGCCACTTCGGGCGGCTGGGCCAATACTTCTTCCTGCTGATTTTGCAGCGTGGTGATTGTCTGGCTGGCAGCGTCAAGCTGTTCTGTAAGCGCATCCACCTCTTGCTGGCTGCGCACCAGTTCGCCATCCAACAGGACCGTGCTGGATTCGGCCGTCGCCAGGGCATCGGCTGTGGCGGCGCGGGTCGATTCGACCGCCGCCAGATCAAGTTCGGTTTGGGCCAAATCTTGTTGCAGATCGGCCGTTTGCGTTTCCAGCCTGTCTCGCTGCTCTACCACCTGCTGCCGTCCCTGAAATAAGAAAACAAAAGCAGCCAGCAAAACAAGCAGCAGCATCACTAACGTAAGGGCTAGGCCAGTCAAAGAAGTCGTTTTCATGCAATAAGTCCGGAGAGGAGAGATTTCCTATTACAACAAATGGATAAGTTGTGGAAAAGTGAAACGTTGTATTTCATCATGTGTGGAGAATCCTACACGAGGTTAGATCGTGGGTCAAGCATATTTTTTGTGAATGCGCCGGGGCCAATCCAGCAAGCCGGAGATTGTATGGCTAAATCGGTGAAGCTCATTTCGTTCTTAGGAAAACCCATTATCATCCGTCTGATTCGTAAACTGTATCTTTGGGAGTATTTTATATGAAACGTACCTGGACAATCTTGACCATCTTATTGATTTTGCTCGTTTTGGTGGGCTGCGGCAACGGCCGTTCCACCCCCACGCTGCCCGATGCCGCCAGCGCCGACAGCGCTGCTGAGCAGGCCCACGCCCTGGCCACCGAGGCGGCCAACGTGATTGCTGAACATGAAGCAACCCAGGTCGCAGCCACCGTCGTGGCGCAAACCAATGCGCTGGCTACGCAGGCCGCTAACGTCATGGCCGAAGAAGGTGAAGTCCTGGCTACTCGGGCGACCGAGCTGCTGGAACAGGGAGAAGCAGCTCTGGAGGATGGCACTTTGCCGGGTAACATTGAACCGGGCAGCCTGGCCGAGAAATTTGCCACCGTTCCCCTGCCTAACGGCGACGGCACAGTAGAAGTCACCGTGACCGAGGCGGAACTGAACCAGGCCATTGCCACTGCGCAGGCAGCCCAGACACAGACCGGTACGCCATCGCTTATCCAAAACCCGCAGATAAGTTTTAGCGGTGGCTATATCATCCTCAGTGGCACTGTTGCCGAACCAATCAATGGCCAGTTAACCGTCTCTTTTTCGCCGTACGTGGTGAACAACACGCTGCAATTTGAGGTGGCAGAGGCTACCATTGGTAGTTTTCAGGTACCGTCTGTCGCCCTGCAAACGGCCGAACAAACCCTCAACAACTCGTTAGGTGCAGCCATGAGCCAGCTGCCCGCAGGCACCGGCTTACAAAGTGTAACCGTTGGCGATGGCAGCATGACAGTTGTGGTTGTGCAGTTGTAGAATTTGTTTGCTCACCTTCACTTTTTCCAGGGCAAAGCAAACTGCCAGCTGCCTTCTCCACCGACGCGAATGTCCCGCTGCTGGAAACGCAGCCAGGCAAGGCTGGCACAAACAAGAGATACGGCCAACAAGCCAAAGAGCCACGCCCAGTTCAACCCGGTAATCGCAGCGCCACCTTGATGAAAATGCAGAGGCAGGTACTCGGTGATATTTTTCAGATCTTCGTTGACGTTGGCCAGGCCGTCGAGGAGAAAATTACCAACAAGCAAACTACTGCCCAGCATAGTGGCCATGCGTGCCGACGGTAGGAGAAAGCTGAGCAACAAAGCCAGCCCACCCACAAGCAGCAGAATGGCAAATAACGGAATGAAAGGACGCAAGAGCTCAAGCCAGGTCAGTTCCAGTCCGACGCTGCCGGCAGGGATGACCCAACTTAGCCAGCTAATGATCAGAATAACGGCCGTTGCCGTCATAAACCCCAACCAGCGCCCCCAAAACAGAGCCGTCCGGCTGACCGGGTAAGACATAATCAAGTCCAGCCTTCCTTTTTCCTCATCGCCAACGAGCAAATTAGCGCCGGCGCTGGCGGCAAAAATGCCGATGATGATCGGCATGTAAAGGAAGTAGTAAAGATCGATATACCCTTCTGGCGACGTAAAGGCTGTCATGGCATCGCCAAAGAAAGCTAGTAGTTCCGGTGGATAGCTGGCGAACAGCTCTTCAATCCCTTCAATGGCAACAATAGAGTCATAGAGAGAAACCATCAACAAACCGTACAAACCTAAACCAAGACTCCAGCCAATGATTTGGCCCCGTAAGCGGCGCACTGTGTGTTTGAATTCAGCAAACATCTTACTGTACCTCCTGGCCTTTGTAATAGGTGAGAAAGATTTCTTCGAGAGACGGCCGTTCCACATCAAAATCCACCACCGGAAACGCCGCCAACGCCTTGATCAAACCATCCATCTCCCCCGCCACTTGCAGCCGAACATGAATGCCATTGCTCTCTTCTAACAATGAAATGCCATCTACTTCCGCCAATGACTTAGGATCAACCGGCTCTTTGAAGCGGACCTGCACCCGTCGCAGCGCCATCCGGATCAACCTCTGCGGTTCCGCCTCCTCAATAATCACTCCCTCGCGAATGATGGCCACCCGTTCGGCCAAAGCCTCCACCTCACTGATGATGTGGGATGAGAAAAACACCGTCGCGCCATCTGCCTGGGCTTCTCGAAGCAAGCGATACACCTCCTGCTGCATCAGCGGATCAAGCCCGCTGGTTGGTTCATCCATCATGAGTAGTTTGGGCCGATGCATCAACGCCTGCACCACGCCAACCTTTTGTTTGTTCCCTTTAGAAAGGTTCTTGATGGCGCGGCGAAGGTCAAGCTCAAGGCGCCGGGCCAACTGTTCGACAAACGCCCAATCAAGTTTGTTGCCCCGCAAATCTTTAAAATAGCGCAGCTGTCCTTCAACGCTTAAGTTATCCTCCAGGCTCAATTCGCCAGGGAGATAGCCCACCTGGGAACGCACTGCCACCGGGTCGGCCTGAGGATCAATGCCCAGCACCTGCACCGTGCCACTGTCCGGCCGGATCAAATCAAGCAAGCAGCGAATCGTTGTTGTTTTCCCGGCACCATTGGGGCCGAGAAAACCAAAAATCTCGCCCTGTCGCACGTCTAAATCAACGCCGCGCAAGGCACGAACTTCCCCATAAGATTTAGTCAATCCTTGAGTTTTTAAGGCATATTCTTTTGACATTCGAAACTCCTGTCAAGTGGATGGCCCCGCGGACACAGAATAGGGTTCACCACTTCTCAAACACCTATTCCTATTATTTTGTAAATGGCTTCACCTCAACATCTCCATATTACCCTATAAGTCCAGCTTAAAATACTCCTCATTTTCAAACTTAAATCCCGCTGCCTCAACAGGTGCAAAAAACGGCCGTTTCTGGTGAGAAACGGCCGTTTTTCTGTCTTCGACTGCTAAAGAATTGTCATATTCTCAAGAGAACCTTATCCGTCAGGCAACAGCCTCTTCCGCGAAGAGCTGCTGAAACAGCCCGGCTCGTTCCGCATCGCCGTCCTCCAGAATTTTCAGCCGCAGCGCCTTGAAACGATTTTCCAGCCGCTTCGCCTTCGCTTCCGCCGCTTGCAAAGCATATGTATGCTCATCAAGCGCCAGACTCTGACCAGGCATTGCCTCCACCATCACGCCGTCTGTGCGCATTACAATTTTTTGCACGTTGAGAATGACGCCGGGAACCTGAATTCCGTAATTGGTAATGGGATCGCGATATGACATGGAAAACTCATGATTTACCCGCAAATACGGCTCCTCGACAGCGGCACCGTTATCGCCAGGCGATAATCGTTCCCCTTGCAAAAAGAAATCAGGCTGCATCTTTCCGTCGTAGCCGGTGATTCCTTGCAGTTCAGCTTCAACAACCTGCCGCACGCCGTCCCGGAATTCCTCTTTGATACTGGTCGCCAGCAGCTGGTCCAGGCCCGACAAGGCCACCGGCCCGTGCCCAGACACGGCAACCCGCACGTCGATCAAGTGCAAAATAGAAAAATATTCCTGATTCATCTGGCGAAAGACAAAATTTAGGGTACGGCTCTTGTTAACGTTTTCAATTTCCCGTTCTACAGTGGAGCTTTCACCCTCTGTTACCTCGGCCGAGCTCATGATGGATACGTCCCGCTGCGAGGAGGCCTGCGCCGCGTGTTTAGACACGGCGTTTGAGACATTTCGGGCAAATTCATTGCGCGTTGAGGAGGAAGCGCGGCTGCTAGATTGAGACATGCTGGCAGACATTTCGGCGCTGACAGAGGCACTGCCAAATCCCCATCCCGCCTCAAGCGACGCCTCCACGTGTGTAGACATTTCACTGTCCTGCTGAAAAGCCCGGCTGCGCGTATCTGTCGTCTCACTCGACCATTCGGATTCCAGTGAACTTTGAAATTCGTTAGCGCTGGATTGGGTGTAGGAATCAAAGATGGATTGCGCTGCTTCGCGCTTCGTTTCGGTGTAAGATGACAGTCTGATTTTTGTCTTTTCGCCCGGCAGCAGCGAAAACGTGCGAATGATGCGGCCGGCCCCATAGTTGCCTAAAAAGGAAGAGAGCCGATAGCGCTCAATCAGGTAAAGCGAAGGCGTGTACCCGGATTCGAACGGCTCAAAGCGGTAGGATAGCTTGCCGGACACGGTACGATAGAGGCTCAGGCGTTCACCGTTTTGATACTTGTTAACGACCACATCTTCCTGCAAGGTAGCCAGTGTCTCTTTGGCCGCCTGCCGGTCATTTGCGGCGCGAATCCAGGATAGGCCGGGAAAAATGGCGCTGTCAAAGATGCCATCGTTGACAGCTTGCTGCCAGGCAGCTCGCAGCTTCTCTTCATTGATGGTTTGCGGGGAAATTTGGGCCGTGCTGCCCTGCAACGGCCGTGTCGAGGCACCCCACTCCGCGCCGTAAATTGTGCCGTTACGGCCGTTGCCGGAGTGGTCGTTCACCTGATTCCCGCTTCCTTCATCAAACCGCCAGTAAGCCGCCAATCCATCTACCATGCTAACGTCCTGCGCCATACCTGACTCAATCTGCTGCTCGGTTCGCGTCCCCTGCCAAAGCCTGACCTCATCAATCATGCCGCGGAAGTAAGGCTTGGCTTCATTACCGCCAATGCGCAGCGCTTTTGGCGCAGAAAACCCAATTGCCAATCCGCTCCGATAAAACTGCTTGCCATCACAGTAGATTGCCATCAAATCGTTATCAGAATCCAGTACAGCTGCAATATGCACCCAGGTGTGAGGAGCAGCCGCCAGCGACGCTTCGGCCACATTCCCATTCATAGACAGCCTGATTTTCTTGCCATCCAGCCCCAGATAAAATCTATCGCCCACGGCGACTGTACCCGTCCCGTTAACCCACGCTTCAAACATAAAGGCATTGCCAGACAGGCCCAGGTCAGGAATATGGACATTGCTGCCCGTTCCGTTAAATGAAAGAGCATAATCGGGAGCAACATTTCTGTTAAAATAATGGACCGGTAGCTTCAGTTGAATAATATTCACACCGGTATAGGTCGTCGGCTCGGGAACGCTGTAGCTTAAACTTGGAATCTGAAATCCTAACGATTGGTCTGCACGATTGTTTTGACTCATCTTGATCCTCCATTTTGAATTTGTGTTTTCATCTAACGCAAGTTGATTAATAAGGTCGAAGTGGCAACGCTCCAACGTCGCTCGGCTTACATAGTTTCAGACAGCGCCGCTTGTCTCTCCTCTATTGTGACGGCATGTTCACCAAATCGTGCTGAACGTAGTAACGAGCCATTGCCTGCCAACGGGCGGCATGAACGTCGGCCGCTTGTTCGTAGTCAAACGGCTCATTGAGCATATCGTTATCAGCATAGAACTGAGCCATCGCCTGCCAGCGTGCGGCATGAACGTCGGAAGCTTGCTTGTAATCAAAGCGATCATTAAGCATATCGTTGTCGGCATAGAATTGAGCCATTGCCTGCCAGCGCGCGGCGTGGTTATCCGACGCCTGGGCGTAATCAAAGGCAGCTTCGTCCAGGTTGGCTGATGCATTTGGTGACTGAAAAGTGACGAAGATAAAGAGGGCGACAACAACAAGGGTTAAAAGGGACAAGACACTGTACTTTTTCATGACAACCTCCAGATTTGAAATGTGTTTGACAATTTCTCTCAGGATAAGAAGCAACCGTTGGCAAAAGCGTTGGCAAATTGATTTTGCCGCCAAACGACCTACAATAGCAGCCCTATGACGCTGAAGATTCGACTGCTGGGTTTGCCGCAAATTGATCAAGGGGAAACGGCCGTCACCCTGCGCGGTCAAAAGCCGTTGGCCTTGCTAGCTTATTTGCTCCTGACCGAAAAATCGCATTCGCGGCAGCACTTAATGGACCTGCTGCATGAGGACACGTCTGATCCCCGCGCCAGCTTGCGCTGGACGTTGTACCATTTGCGCCAGGGGATTGGGGATAGCTATCTGGTGGCCGACCGCCAGGAGATTGGTTTGAAGGCAACGGCCGAAATCTGGTGTGATGTGCCCCATTTCCTGGCCGGCGATCTGGAACTGTACCGGGGTGACCTGCTGACTGACCTGGACATGCCCGATTCTCCCCGGTTTATGGAGTGGCTTTTCTTCGAGCGGGAACGCTTGCGCACCCATTACCAGAATGCGTTAGCTGCGCAGTTGCAGGCTAGTGAGGCGAGAGGGGACTATCCCGCAATGGTAGCGGCAGCGCACAAACTGCTGCAACTGGACAATTTGCGTGAGAAATGGCTGCGGGCAGCTATGCGCGGCTATGCGGCATTGGGCAAGCGCCAGGCCGCGCTGGCCGAATATGAGCGCGGCCGTGAACAGCTGCAAACGGAACTGGGGGTTGAGCCGGCCCCGGCAACAATTGCCCTGTACGAAGAGATCAAGCAACCACCCGCCTCTACGACGGCCGTTGCTCCCCGGCCAACCCTGCATTCCCGCGTTCGAGCCCATAACCTGCCCGCCACAGCCACGCTGTTCTTTGGTCGGGAAGAGGAGCAGACCCGTCTAGAATCCCTGTTGAACAATCCCGATTACCGCCTGGTGACACTGACAGGCGAAGGTGGCTGTGGCAAAACGCGATTGGCCGTCACCATGGCTCATCGGCTGTTACCTGCTTTTGCCCAGGGGGCCTGGTTTGTGCCCCTGGCTGATGTCAACCCAGCAGAGGCTGGATCTATGCCCGTGCTGGCACAGGCCATTGCCGGGGCGCTCCGCTTTACCTTTAGCCAGCGTCCTGAACCCGAGCAGCAGCTTTTGGATTATTTGCGCCAGAAGGAAATGCTGCTGCTGCTTGATAACTGCGAGCACCTGGATAGGGAAGTTGATTGGTTGGTGGACCTGTTACAGGAAGCGGCGGCTGTCACCTTATTAGCCACTTCACGCACCCCTTTGCGTTTGCAGGCTGAATACATTGTCCCGCTAGATGGCTTGCCAGTTCCCGAGCTGACCGAACCGCCGGCAACCATTCGTACTTACAGCAGCATCCAACTGTTTGATGAACGGGCCAGCCGCACCGGTACACAGCTTAATCTGCAAAACGGCTATCTGGCCGATGTCGTCCGAATTTGCCATTCGGTGCAAGGGCTGCCGTTGGGCATCGAACTGGCGGCCGCCTGGGCCAACCAGGTTTCACCTCCCGTTATTTTGCGCCAGATTGAAGCGGACCTGGACTTTTTAGCCACCACTATGCGTGACGTACCGGCCCGCCATCGTAGCCTTCGGGCCATTTTTAACACCTCGTGGCAGTTATTAACGGAGGCAGAACAGCAAGCGCTGGCCCAACTGGCTGTTTTTCGCGGCGGCTTTGACGCGACGGCCGCTGCCGCCATTGCCAATGCCTCGACAGATCGCTTAAATGGTCTGGTTGAAAAATCGTTGTTACAGATCGTAGACTCAGATCGTTACCAGATGCACCCATTGATGCGTCAGTTTGCCCGAGAGAAGTTAGACGAAACGGCCGCTGATGCTGCTGTGTTGACCCGACACTACCACTATTATTTACAGTGGGTCGCAGCACAAGCGGACGCACTATCCGGGGCCGAGCCATATAAGGCCAAAGCTGAGGTTGCGGTTGAGATGAACAATATTCGCCAGGCCTGGAACCAGGCTTTGGCGGCAGCGAATCTGGATTTACTGCTGGACAGTCACCATGCTTTAACGACTTACTGGCGTCTGGCTGGTCTTCTAGCCGAAGGTGAGGATTCGTTGGTCCGGGTGGTTGCCAAGGCCAAAGAGCTTGGGGACCGGTCGGTTTTAGGCCAACTGCTGGTGGCTCAATCCTACTTTCACTTCCTGCGCGGCCAGCCTGAGAATGCCCTACAAACAGCCCAGGAAGCCCTGGCGTTGGCTGAACAGCTAGAAGACAGTTTGTTGGCTGCGGCCGCTCACCTGCGCTGGGGCTATACGGCTTTGCTCATTCAAGGTGATAACGAGACAGCGCAAACGCAATTTGAGCGGGCATCGGTGCTGCTAGAGACACAATCCAGCGATAGGACAGCTAACCGGGTAGCTGAAGTTCACCACGGTCTAGGCATCATTTTTATGAATCGCGGCCAGGCAGAGTTGGCGCAGCAGCATTTGCAATCGGCCATTGATCTCTACCGGCAACAAGATGACCGGCAGCGGGAAAGTAGTGCCCAAATGGTACTGGGGGTCAACGCCATGAGTAGTGGCCAGTATGAACCGGCGCGAGAGATATTTCAAGAGGTGCTGGCTACCAAACAGGCGATTGAAGACCGCTATGGCGAAATCTCAGTTCTGGGGAATTTGCCGGCACCATATTTTTACCAGGGCTACTACAGT
>PABI01000097.1 GCA_002699125.1 Anaerolineaceae bacterium | reverse complement strand
TTTTCTTGGGCTGCAAGATGATGACCCTCTCCGGCAAAAAGCCCTGGTAACCGGTATCTTGTTCCAAGAGACAATTCAGAGGAAAGCTCAGGTTTGCTTTATCTGCTAATTTCTTGTCATGTTTTTTGCCTGGTACCGTGTCACTCAAATTGCAAACTTTACGGCTTTCTGGATGGGCAATCGGGTTGTTCTTGACCGTGTATGCCTTTTTCCTGCCGCTATAGTATTCACGCTGTTGTTGGTTGACTTTTGGCCGTTGTCGCCATCGTTCTGTCCCATCTTGGGCAAATTCTAGTGTGTCGTATTGCGCCAGGACTTTGTCCAACTGCGCGGCTTCTCGTTCTGGCAAGCCAGCCAGATTATCCAAAGCCATTTTCAGCACAGTTGTCAAACGATAAATCCATTGGTTGGCTTGCGCCTGACTCATGCCAAAAAAGAGGGCAAGCACCTCCTGTAAAGGGTACGTTTTTAGGTAAAACAAGATGAACAACAAACGGTCGGCTGCTGTTTGGAGGACTGGCTTTCGTCCACCATCATATTGGCGTTGCCGTTCCCGATCAGCAATGAATTCTTTCAAGATATACTGATTCCAAGCCGGTTCAAAGGCCACCAGCAGTTCTTCAAACTCTGGTTGAGTTAAACTGGTGAAGGCAAGTAATACATTGGGCTTATTTTTCAATTTATCGTAGCATAACATGGGCAATACCTCTTTGATTGATTGTGTGTTAGGCTGATTTTACAGCCTTTGAGGTATTGCCTGTTATTTCCAATAATGTCTATTAACCAATGGTGCTAGTTTGAGTTGGGCACCGGATTCTCCTATTCTGAAGCTGACAAACCAAAACCAGAAAGGAGAATCCAATGCCTACCGAAGATTTTATCATCAAATTGTTCTGCCAGGTGGATGACAAGATGCTTTATGCGCCCAAACATTCCCAAGCAACGCTTTTTCCCAGTGAAGTTGTCACTCTTGCCTTGCTCTTTGCCCTCAAAGGGCGTGGCAATCGGGCCTTCTATCGTTGGCTGAAAAACAACTGACGGCATTTCTTTCCGAACTTGCCGCATCGCACACGCTTGTTTCGCTTGTTCAACACCCATCGTCATTGGGTGGAGCAGTTCATGGCTGACCCCAGCTTGATTGGTGTCATTGATAGTTACGGTATCGAATTGATTCATCCTCGTCGTGAAGGACGGAGTTCTGAGCAGATTGGCAAGAAAGGTATCTCTAACCAGCGCTGGATCGTCGGTGGGAAACTCTGTTTGCTGCTGAATCACCTCGGCCTGATTGTTGCTTGGGATGTGGACACGGCCAACGTTTACGACGGCAGCGCCTTTCAACACCTGGTCGAGACAGTCGCTGAGGAGATGCTGGTCTTTGCCGACCCCCATTTTGCCAAATCGGGCTGGAATCCGCCCAATTTGAAAATATGTGCCAAGGGTACCTGGAATGACCGCATGATAATTGAAACGGTCTTGTCGATGTTGACGGTTGTGTGTCATTTTAAGAAAGTGGGACATCGTGTTTGGGACTATTTCAAAAGCCGGGTTGGATACACGATGGCCTTGTTCAATATTTTGGTCCAGTGGCATGGTTTACAACCTGCCGACGATGGATTTGTTCATTTGTCAATTGCTGAGTTCGGTTTATGAACTAGCACCAAAGGTTATTAAAGTCTACAGCAGCCTTGCTCCATCCCGTGTTGCCGTAGTGACGATAGACAGTCTCCTTATCCCATTGAATGGTCGAGGCCGGATTGCCTTGTTCGTGCTGCATTCCTAGCACTTGCCCAAACTCGTGGAGTACTACCCTCTGAATCTCGTGATCCGGCGTTGTTGAATTGAACCAGCCAATTGCATCATTAATAGTTCAATTTATGGTTGAATGATTAGATATCGAATAGAACAAGAGTTAGTCAACCAGTATCGGCGCTTTTTCACCCTAATTCCTCACTTACCGAACTACTAGTGGATGATACATCTCGCACTATCTGTAAATATACATTGCGAATCGACTCTTCGTACTCACGCCGCTGGCGCAGTGATTTTCGACTCCACCACTTACCATCACGTAGTTCATTCAAGTCCCACCAACCAAGTTGGTTGAGATGGTCAGCGAATACGGGGAAAGAATGCTGGTGGATCGATTTTGTTGTACCGTCTTCGGCCACTACCTCATTTGCCCATAGCTGGGAGGCAACCGACACTAAGCCATCGTTGTCTCCCTCCTCGTCATGTATGATTTGCCAGGAATGTTGTAATAACGACAAGATTTTTTTCTTCTTTTGTGAACTAGCATAGACATGATAAACAACATCGTTTTTAGCCTCTGCTTCGCGTGATTCATCGTTGAACCAGACACGGGCATCGGGTGTAAGTGTAAGGAAACCTTCGGAATCAAATTCGAATAGTTCCATCAACGCTTCAATGACAAAGTCGCCGCCCTGATCAAGAATGTGAATTGCGACAGGTGTACCTAGATGCGGCGTGCCGATTGTTGTAAGACTTGCGACTTTGTCGGCGATACCTTCTTTCACAATCGCGTATCGTGCATCAAGGCCACCCATGCTATGTCCTATTATATGAACTTTCTTGTGGCCCGTTTTATCCAAAATATTGCTGATATTTTGTGCTAACTCTTGACCACGAATAGAGACATCGCTCGCCCAACTAACATCAGAATGATAGACTTCAAATTGATGTTTCTGTAAGAAGGAGCGAATACGCCGAAAGTAATGGGTTCGGTCAGGTGCTAGGTTGCGGTCTGCTAGGAGTACTTGCAAGGTGCTGATGAGTGGTCGGCGTAGTTCGTCGAAACGGACAATTCCGTGTGCCAAGACAATGGGGTATTCATTGTTAGCCATGTTCACCTCTCGCTTTCAAAATTCACATAAGCTCTTCCGGTTCCGCCATCTCTTCTACCGATTTGACAGTTAACTTTTCTCCATCGGTAACAGCAAGTTGGGCGATGCAGCGGGTGTTGCTCATCCAGTCTACATACTCTAGTTCAATAGAACCATTGCCCTTAAGTTTAAGAATGCAAAAACCGTTGTTGCCTCGATCTTGGCGCACTTTTGTCCAGGCTGGAAAACGGGCCATCGTTTCCAGAAATTTGACAGGAGCCGGAGAAGTTTGGAATCGCCGTTTCCTTGTATAGGCGTAGCCGCCATGTCCGATACAACTGCCCAAAAATGGCAAATCATCCGTCCTGTCGAACAAGGCACAATAATGCGTGTTGCCCCAGAACCACAAATCGACCAACTTTTTCTCTAGCACAATTGAACTCAGATCCTCGTCTAACAAGTCACGCAAGCCAATTTTGCCATAGCTATAGGGGTCATCTGGGCTGAGGAGAATGTTTGTACGCCCCTGATCTCGACCTTCCGACAATACTTTTTCCAACCAGGCAAGTAATTTTTTCTCCTGAAAACGGCCGACTTCATGATAGGCTGTGTCAATACCGACAATCTGAAACTGTTGTGAGCGCAGGCAAAAATAGCTCCCTTCTTGCTCTTGATTAGCGTGGTTTTGACGCCGCCGTTTCATATAATCGAAATAGGGGAAACCACCAGAAAGCAACTCATGATTGGCATTCATAGTAAACAGTTTCGTATCAGACAGTATCGGATCTAATGGCCCCTCAAAATAGTCTCGAAACTCCGAGCGGCGACCAGCATAGTAAACATCGCCGAGGTGAATGGCATACGGAAATTTGCGCTGTTGAAGTTGTCTGGCAATATATAGTGAATGGTACTCGCCGGTTCCGAAGTCACTGAACAAGGCAATGTCTAGGCCACCATTATTAGGTGGTTCGGTGAGATCATAAACAAAGTTAGAGTCAAATTGGTCGTGCAAACGAAAATCATCTTTTTTGACTAGGTGAATTTTATCACCGATAAATTGCGGTCCGGCAAATAATACCCAATTGATAGCATCCCCTTTCGTCTCAAACTTCTTGCTGCCAGGATCGATTTCTATCTCGCGTGTCATGCCCGGAAATGTGAAGTTAGGCGGTAGTTGTGTTTGGCGACGTAGAGAGAAGAGGGATTCAAAGCTTTCAAGCGCCTCTTCTGGCGCATTGAGTGCATTTTCGGCATCTTCGAGCGCATCCCAAATGTCATCCTCAGTTACGTCATCACCCCAGTTGTCTATAAACCATTGTTGAATTTCGTCTGGGTTTTCAGCATAGCGACGTTTGATTTCAGCGACGTGCTCTTTAGCAAGTAATGGCCGTTCACCCATATCTGGTTCTACTTCCGATGCTTCGAGCAGGTCGTCGGTGACTTCCTCAGGAATTGGCCCTTTATAACCTAGCGTTCGATATAATTTTCCTGCGTTTTCGTTCATTACTAACCTCCTAAGGCCATTGCTTACAAGTTAAGCTATTTTGTGAGTTGTCAAGCCAGAAATTGGCTACAATTCACGTATGAAAAATACAGACAAAAAATCCAAAAGTACAGTCCGACATACACGGGCCATTCAGGCCGATAGACAAAAACGACCGCTCGTTGACAATTTAACCGCAGAAGTAGAAGCGCTGTTTTATAGCCTGGTCCGTCCGCTCACTTTGTCACAATGCGACCTGTTTCGGCAGATGGGACTGCGTGAACGCACTCTTACGTTGCCGGTGATGATGGCACTGTTGCTGAGTGCTGTCTGGCGGCAAATCGCTGCTGTGAGTGAATTGGCTCGCCTGATTCGTGACGAAGCGGTGCTCTGGGAAGACCCCAAACAGGTTAGTCAACAGGGCCTTTCCGACCGATTCAACACGCTGCCAGCTATCTTGATTCTCAACGTACTCAACCTTTTGTTGCCCTTGATGCAGCAGCGGTGGCAAGAGCGCCAACGGCCCTTGCCACCAGAAATCGCCTGGGCACAGTCGCGATTCGCCGCTTGTTTGATTGCCGATGGGTCAACCCTCGATGCACTCATTCGCAAAGTGGGCATGTTGCGTGACCTGGAAAGCCATCCGCTGGCGGGCAAAATGACCGCATTACTCCACCTGGGGTCCCAACTGCCAGACAAAATCTGGTTCGACGCGAAGGCAACCAGTCATGACCAGAGCTTTTGGCAAGTGATTGTCGCCCACATCCAGGCCGGAAGTTTGCTCCTGTTTGACCTAGGGTATACCAACTTCACCTGCTTCCGTCAGTTGACTGAGAAAGGCGCTACTTTTATCACGCGCGCCAAGCGCAATTTGAAATATGAAGTCGCCCAGGTTCTGGTCAAAACGCCTGTTTTTCGAGATACCATTGTCTGGATAGGCACCGGTGATGACCGCCAGCAGGTGCGCCTGGTTGAAGTGCTCTATGGGAACACCTGGCGGCGCTTCCTGACCAATGAACTCGACCCGGAGCGGCTGCCTGCTCGTTATCTGGTAGCTCTTTACTATCGTCGTTGGACGATTGAACGCGCCTATGCCACCATCAAGCGGTTGCTTGGCTTGGCCTACTTCTGGTGCGGTTCCCAGAATGCGGTTGAATTACAACTCTGGTCTACCTGGATTGTCTATACCGTGTTAATTGACCTCTGTGATGAGGTTGCCGGATTGTTAAAGTTGCCGTTTGAGCGCATCTCGGTGGAGATGGTGTTCCGCTCAACCTATTACTACACCAAAGCTGTTGAACGAGGTGATACCCGATTTATGCCGGAATACCTGGCAGACCGTTCTACTGACCTGGGAATTGTCAAACGAAAGCGAAAAAACGAGACATCTGTGTTTGAATTATGGCCCTTGACAATTGCCTCAAACCCTTAACTTGTAACCGATGTCCTAAGGCAATATGAACAGGACAGCCCAACAGTTTGGGATTATCGACCAAAATATCTTATCCACGATAATTATAGATAAGTTTTGCAGCAAATCTAAAATCTTGCTTCAGCAACTGATAACTCTTTGAACTACAAATTTTTTGTTTTCGACGCCAACGGCCGTTGCATATCTGATTCATGCTGTCTGACTTAGGGTCGATCAACGACGGTTACCTCCTCTCCAAAACCAAGCTCTATCAAACTGAAATTATTCTTCGTTGCCTATATCGCCTAAACCGCTATCATAGGAATTCCTCAAGCAGTACCCCTTTCTTTTCAAGATATTTATAAATAGCAGACATCAAAAAAGCCTCAGAAGCCCCTGTTTTGTCCGAAAACTTTACATTCATCCCAATAACATCTCCGTTCATATTTAATAGTGGAGCACCTGATGTACCGAAACGATTTGTTAATTGATAACGGATCCGCTTACCATCATCGGAGAAACTGAAGCCAGAACCTTCAATAACTTCTGATTTGACATGCCCGGACGTATCAAGCCCAATCAAATGCAAACTGTCCCCTTTGTTGACATCCGCTTCAGGTGAGAGTGTTAACCAGCCGCGTCTTCGCCCCTTTCGTAAACCGCCGACGACATCTTTACCAGCCGCGCTGGCCAACCGTAAAATGGCGAAGTCAAGCTCTTCATCATAGGCCAAAAGCCACGGTCGTTTGCTGCCAAAGCGATTCTGTACCTCCTTGCCCACTGCCAGCGCATATGCTTGCCCTTGCGATACCACCGATTTACCTCCCGTTTCTAGCAAATCAAACCTTATCGTTAGATTTTCAGGTGGTATTTGTTGGTTGATAAGAGCTTCAATGGCGTGAAAGGTTGTCATAATTAAATCTGGTGCTATAAGATAAGCTGTACTCATTATACGACTAGATAAACCGATCAGTTCCAGTCGACCGACCGAATTTTCTTCATTTTTAAATTTTTTTGCTGTAGCCTGGGCACCACTCCCAATGGCTATGCTTGTGCTGCCAGAAATATTGCCGACAGTGATCTTATCACCTGATATTTTGTCACCACCGACTTTATCCCCGTGTACAACGTCGCCGTGAATGACTTTGTCACCACCGACAAAGTCACCACCCACGGTGACGATCTGTGCATCTATTTCAGTGTCCTCAGATTTGACAGTGTCGATGCGTTGTTCAGAGGATTGCTTATAATCATCCATCTTATATATCAGGTTAGCTAGATTGTTGAGCGAGTTTGCCGTTGAGGGATGGTCGGGACCCAGCGCCATTTTCCGGATCGCCAAAGCCCGTTCGTAGTAGAGTCGCGCTCCCTCGTAGTCCCCTTGCACCTGCAGCAGGCCGGCGAGATTGCTCAAGCTTGTCGCGGTGTCAGGATGGTCGGAACCCAGCACCTTTTCGTTAATCGCCAAGGCGCGTTCGTAGTAAGGGCGGGCAGTGGTGTAATCGCCCTGGGTACTAAGCAGTGCGCCGAGATTGTTCAAGCTTGTTGCGGTATCTGGATGGTCGGGACCTAGTACCTTCTCATTAATCGCCAAAGCGCGTTCGTAATAGAGGCGGGCAGTGGTGTAATCGCCTTGTGTACTAAGCAGTGCGCCGAGATTGTTCAAGCTTGAGGCAGTGTCCGGATGGTCAGGCCCTAGCTGCACTTCTCGTATGGTTAGGGATCGTTCGAGTAGAGGTAACGCTTCCGCATACACCCCAACATCTTGCATCAAATTCCCAAGATTATTCAAGCTTGAGGCGATGTCTGGATGGTCGGGACCCAGTACTTTCTCATTAATCGCCAAAGCGCGTTCGTAATAGAGGCGGGCAGTGGTGTAATCGCCTTGGGTGCTAAGCAGTGCGCCGAGATTGTTCAAGCTTGAGGCAGTGTCTGGATGGTCGGGACCCAGCTGCGCTTCTCGTATGGTCAGGGATCGTTCGAGTAAAGGTAACGCTTCCGCATACACCCCAACATCTTGCATCAAATTCCCAAGATTGTTCAAGCTTGTTGCTGTGCCAGGATGATCCGGGCCTAGAATGTCTTCCCTGATCGCGATGGCCTGTTTGTAATAAATCTGCGCCCCCTTGAGATCTCCCTTTGTGTGTTGCAGCATGCCGAGCGCATTAAAAAGGCTCGCTGACTTCAGGCTTTCAGAATCAAGGAACCGCTCGTGAATTGCCAATGCCTTTTGATAAGTCTCAAAAGCTAGGTCGTAGTTTCCTTCTGAAGCATATACCCTGCCGAGATTGTAAAGATCAGTCACCTCACCGCCACGGTCGCCAAGCGAACGCGAGATTGCTAGTGCCTCTAGGTGGAAACTTTCCGCCATCTCTAGCTGATTCAGGTCTCGATAAGCATTTCCTAGATTGCCCAAGTCTGCTGCTTCACCGTGACGGTCACCAATTTCATGCCGGACCTCTATCGCTTCCTGGTATAATTCTATTGCTTTTTCTGTGTTGTCTAACTTATGATAAACAAGCCCTAGATTTCCAAGTTGGTTCCCTACTTCTATCCTATTCTTAGTTAAACGGGCTAGGTTCAGTGCTTGCTCGATGTAATCCTTTGCTCTTTGGTATGAGCCTGCAACATACAGAGTGTTACCTATAATAGCCAGACTACTGACCTCACCGGCTTTATCGCCAATTTGTTGCCTGATCTGTAATGCCTGCTCGTACGCTTTAACAGCTTCAGCGGTCTGATTTTTCCGCTGGTAAGCGTTACCCAGACCGGTAAACATCAACGCAGACATTTGCGGGTCGGCCACGGCATCATGCATGACCTGTGCATCAAGGAACGATTCTTGCGCATGTATGATGTTGGCATTCTCATCTCCTTGCACACGCTCTAGATAAGCAAATCCCAGCCGTATCTTTGCCTCAAATTCCTGCGCCAAATTACCGATTTCCTGGGCCTGCTCCGCAGTCTGTTCATTAATAGCAATAGCTGCTTCAGGATCAATCGTGATTGTAAGTAGGTCGGTGTTGATACCCAGCCATTCCAATAAGGTCAACAGGTGAGACTGATTCGGACGTGCAGCGACCAATGCACGCAGTAGCATCGTTAACCTGCCGGTTGACTCGGCCCAACTGATTACATCGGCAATCTGCCGTTTATATTCTGTCGCGGCTGTGATTTCATCTAGTGGACTGTCAAATTGATCCGCTAGAAGGGTGGATAATTCGCCAGAAGTGAAGGCAGAAGCCAGGGTTTCTTCGAGTAATTGAGCTTCATCGGTGGTCAATAAAAGCCGTGCCTTAATCAATTCAACCAAGGTAATGGCCAGGGTCGGCGTGAGTTGCACATTTATGAACAGCTTCTGTAACCGACGGCTCCCCCTTTCCCAATCAGTTTTCTGTAAGAATTCAAACCAAGTTGTATACAGATCGCCGCGCCACTTAGCTTTCACCTCCCGCGCCAACATGCCTGGCTCTGTATCCTTTTCGCCTGAACGTAAATCGTCCCATGAGGCTAGCGACCTGGCAAAATGCTCAATATTTTCGGGAGGCGTTCCATGCAAACCAACAAGCTGAAGTGCACGAACAACAATCTCCGGATTCTGTGCTGCCATTTGGCTGGCGACATCACGTACTAATGTGGTATGGCCAGAGAGTTCTTGATCATCGAGCGCGTCCCAGGCCGCCAACAACCTGTTTTTTTCGCGTATAGTAGCGTCTTCGTCGTCAGTATGATACACATTACGACTCAGTCGTGTGATAGCTAACTGGATGCGCAAAAACTCAACTTTGTCCCCCCGACGTGCGCCAATTTTCAACCCCTGTTTGTAGGATTGCAGAGCACCAGCATAATCAAAGCTGTCCTCGCGAATGGAAGCTTGCTGGACGAATAACATCTGCATTGTTTGTGAATAAGGCGGCGCATGCTGAATACCGTTGGTGATAACCTGAAGTGCCTTCGAGAACCTCTTTAGACCGATTAGTGCAGCAATCTCAAGTCGCAAGAGGGGGCTTTCAGGGCTGCGTTCCTTCCGCTTGTCCAGCCGGCCTAATGCTTGTTCATATTGACGTCTGTTAATTAAGGCCGACAATGAACGACTGGTCTTATGTTCCCATGTTATCAGGTCTGCAGTCTCCCAGACACTTTCGTCTAGCTGAATGTTAATTTTGACTCGCGAAACCAGGGCGGTCTGTGCCTCAACGGGCAGATCTTCAATAACTCTACCCAATTCATCAGCGATTGCTTGAAGTTCGGATTCCGAATAATCCCCGAAAAACTGTGGATCAATTCCCTTGTCATCTCTGAGGGCCAGGCGATGATAAAGGTAGTCGGCGCGATCGCGAATATCCGGGTCGGACGTATCTGAGATACGTTTCTTAGAATATTCGATTGCCTGGTGGTGAATCTCGTTCACCGTTGCCAACTCATCTTGCATGAGCAATTCCAGCATAACCAGGCGTAGTTCGGGACGATGGCGCAGTTCTTGCGGCCGTGCGTTGTCGATCTCTACAATGGCTACTTCCCGACGCAAGCGGTCAAATAGCTCTTCTGCTTCCTGCAGATTGTTGACCTGAATATCACATGCTTTGGCCAGCACGTTTAGTATTAGGTTGGGTGTGATGCGACGTAGAACAAGTCCTGGATGTGCCAGTTGGTACAATCTCATATCGTCATCATGCAAATAACTTAGAATGCGTCTGTACAATACACCCTGTATCAGATACTCCTTGACCTGATAGAAGTAGTTATCTCTCGTTTCCAAAGCTTCAAAGGATTTTTCTTCCTCGGGAAGCCGGTCATAAAGTTCGGCTGCCAGCCAGAGATTGAGCGGGATACGGCCGACGCTGGCGACAATTTGCTCTGCCGCTTTGTCCGGTACATTACGTTTACGCAGAACGGTTATTGCCGACTCTTGGTCAAGTCCATCCAAAAGCAGGTTGTAAACCGGAAATCGATCGGGCAGGGGCGTTCGTCCGGAGAGAATGCGACGCATACTTGGCAATTTATTTTGTAGCAACTCCAGGAATTCCCATAGTCCATCGAGGTAGTCGATATTGTGAAAGAGTAACTCTTCCATCGTATCCAATACCAACAGCAGTGGCTTCCCGCCTGTCTGAAGACTCTGCAGTACATCTATGAATTCATACATGTACCGTTCCCAAGCGCGTATGTGAGAGGAGGCTAGCGACTCAAGATCGTACTGCGCGGGGTCCTCAGCCGGTTCTTTCAATACCGCCTGGTACTTATCTCCCAGGTCGCGCCAGCGCGCTTCGTCCTCCGGGTTTTGAACAGCAAGCTGGGTTGTCGCTTCCAGCAGGATCGAAAGTGGGTTTTCCAAGTCGATATCCTTGCGATTGAAATCAATATAGACGAAAGGGGGTTTCTCGCCAGCGGAAATTTGCGGATCAAGAATGATGTAACTCAGCAAGGTCGATTTACCAATGCCACCCATGCCGTAGATAAGTAGAGGCTTGGGCTTCTCCAGCGTGTCGTCTGTAGGCTGCTGGGGGTTGTCGCCCGCCGCGCTTCCTGGCCCGTCATTGGCCCTGGCAAGTAGTTCCTGATGCGCTTCCATAAAGGCTGCTTCGTCAGCCAAAATGATGTAATCGTGCAGCAAGGATAATTCCTTGCTGCGGCCGCTGAAGTGCTGGCCTACGAGAAAACGAAAAGGTTCAACCAGGCGCTCATAGGTGATGCGGCGGCGCAAATGCGCTTTGTGCGGTAAATTAGGCAGACAATCTTCGAGCCAGAGTACGATTTGCAGCATGGCTTCCAATTGGGACAGAGATTGTTCCTCGAGCGCCAGGACGTCGCCGTGCACGGTGGCATCGAACATTTCTTGCAGCGGGGATTTGTTTGAAGCGGGGTTGGCGTTGAGGACTTCGAGCAGCCGCTCCTCGTTGGCCAGGCGCAGCAGCGTCTCCTGTCTCGGGCCATGATCCAATCGCCAAAGCGCCGTTCCGTCCTCGGCGGTGATCACGTTAGATTCGGCAAGAACGCGGCGGACAGCTTCTTGCATCGCTTCCGACAGCTTCCCGGCATCGGCCGCGGATCCCATTTCGTCCAGCGCGTAGTCTATGCGCACAGCTACACGCTCGCGCACGGCCCATTGCTGCGCTGTTATTTCGGGGCGCAGACTCTCGGATAGTCTCTCAAACTGCTTGTATAGATCTTGTTTACTAACGCTTTCCTGTTCAGCCGACATGTCACTAATCCTGTGATAGACTTTTCGCCGTGTTAATGACCCCAACTTTGATCTCTGCCATGTGTTTCTCAGGCGCTGCGGATAGACCTTCTACTATTTCCCTGGCCTTTTCACGTAGTTCGACCGTATCTTTCTGAAGGCGCAGTTCCTTGACCGCCTTTATCATATACTCTTCTAATTCAGGCTGTGTAACAACTTCGATATCCTCTTCTTCAACAAACAATCGGATCTCTTCGTCCAGGTCATCCAGCGGATAATCCAGCAAAATGAGACGCACGTGCGGCAGGCGGTCCCAAACAGCCTCCACGAGATCGTTAACCAAACGTTTTGTCGGAGCAGGTAGATCCTCGTGGGCGAAGCCGTCGAGCGCTATCCAGCACTGCCCCTGTTCCAGCTTCATTTTTTTGATCAACCATTCACCAATTACCTCGGCCCACTTTTGGGAAACCTCTTCCTTCAAGGGGATTTGTGGATGGTCAGGGTGGGGCGGCAGCGTTATATCGCTGTCTAATCTGGTGGCCAGGGTGTCCGGGTAAAATAAAGATGGCGTTTCCTTCTTCATATCTATAAAGCAGAATTTGAATTCACAGTAGGGAGCGATCTTTTCAATGAACTTTTTACTGTGGGTCTTACCTACCCCGGGATCGCCGTTAATAATAAGTAGGCGCTTGGCCCCTTCTTTGCTTAGTTTCTTTGCCTGCTTTCTAAAATCCTGGCGATCGATGAAAGGGATACCTTGATTCAAGAAACATGCTTCAAAGGGGTCCTCCTTCCATGACTGATTCATGCGCTCTTCGTAGCTAGTGCGAACCGGATCAAGGGCTAATCTTGCTAACTGCAACACATTATTATTCTCTTGTCCTGAAATATTGAATGGGGCTTCAAATAGTTCTGTGATCCGTTCGTCCAGTTCGTAGGAAGCGATCAGCGTGTCAATTCGCTGCTGTAAATTAGCGCCGGGGAACTCCTCCAGATCTTGGCCCAGGCCTTGCACAAGCAGAGCTTCAAAGGAGAGGTGCTTAGGGATGATACTCATATAGGTGGCGCTGAGCGTTTTGCGTTCATCGGCCGTTAGTCCCGCCGGTCTATCTCGGTCATCTTCGGCCAGCACCTCGGTGAAAAAGGGATGGTAAGCTGCAACCGTGAGATCGGCCAGCGCTTTCTCCACCAGGGTGCGCAGCCGGCCCTCGTCCACAAGAATTTCAAGCGTCCTTGTCCATCTTTGGCGCACGTCGATCAGCCCATCCGGGTAGTTTCCAATAGTAATACCGGCGGCAACCACAATATCTTTTGCTTTATACGGCTCAGTGTAGGCCTTTATAAGCTCTTCCAACAACTTCTTCAGAGTCGGATTGTTCAAATCGATTGGGGTTTTGCTAAGTAGGCTCATTATTTCTTACTCAATCCACCATGAAATCAATAACCCTGTGTGACAGATCTATTCAAAACATCTCACGTTATGCCCGTTTCTTTTGCAGGCTAACAGAGCTAACATGTACTCGGCGGCACCATTGACTTTGATGGTGGTGGCAGGGTCTTTCCAAACTCATAAAAAAATAAGATTTACGTGCCTTGAAGTTGCTTGGCCATCTTCATCAGCAAATTTGCTTGTCGAGTTCGCCGTGGCCAAACTCGCCGTTGATGCAAAAGATGGCTTTGTGCAGCGAATTAATTATGAGTTTGGAATCGCCCTGATGGTGGTGGCCATATCAATCAAATTTCACTCAATCAGGCGTATAATCTAGCAGCTTCATTCATTGATGCCTTTGCTGCTTTCTTGGTTCGTGATGGAATTGTCGCTAATTTGCATCAAATATAGGAACTTATGCGTGCCTGAGAGATTAGTCGATCCTAGGGATTATCGACCGGACACGTTTGTATATATGATAGCTTCCTAGGAAACGATGAATAGATTGCTAAATGAAATAAAACCGGCGAATCGGTGAAATTCAAACATTAACTATCTAATCGTACCAAATCGATCCATAAAGTTCAATTTAATTTTTCATTAGAGGGTCTAATTCCCCGCCGCAAGCGGCGGATTCCCCTCTTGAGCAGTTGATACCCCGTCTGCTTGCAGCGGGATAGTTTATTTTTGGGACGCAACTATCAAAATCATGACTGGAATGTTAGCAAGGGAACATAATAAATTATACTTGCCAGATTTTTTATTTGCAAGAGTGCGAATTTTGGGGGGTGCATTAACAAGCTGTCAGGCAGCTAAAGGCAAAGACCGCCAACGATCAGACAAATAAGCCGCACGCGCCTTGGCAACTTTAACGGCCATATCCGTATTCCAGGAAGCACCAGGCACTTTCATCCGCATCATACCGATTTGTTTAGCGGCACTTTCAATCGTACCGGAGCCAATTTGATACCCTTGCTGGTGGAAATGAGCGTAACGCATCCGCTCTTTGTGTTCTACAAAATAATTAACTGTTGTGCGAATCTCATCGGCTGATGAAACCGCCTGCAATGCTTGGCAAGCGGTGATGAGGGCTTCAATATCACCCTCCCACATCAATTGTTTAGCCGTCGATAGCCACGCCGCTTGCTTAGCTTCTTGGGCAAAAACGACTTTAGCCAAGTCAGCCAAATGCTCAGTCGCGTGAAACCAGTCAAGAATTTGAATGGTGTGCGGAGAGTTTTCCTGCACTAAATTCCAAATCCACTCAGCCCCATCTCCCAGAATAATCAATTCAGCGGCTAAATCTGCTTTTTGTTCGACAGCGGTGGCCCAAACAAGGGAAGAAAAATCGGCAGCGGCGGCAATATCGGCATAATAGTGAATATTTTCGGCCGCTATCGTCCAATTGCCATCAGGGGTCTTAGGTGGTTTGCCGCCCGCCTCAAACCAGGCACCCAGTTTCAAATCGCGCCAGAGATGCTCACCGACTTGACGAACCTGAACCTTCGTGGCATCAATAGCCCCATATAGCCGTAACGGTTTTCTGCTTTCTCGTTGGCGTTTTGCCAAATAGTTGGACTCAAGGGCTTTTTGTTGCAACTTCTCCTCTCGCTCCTGCACCACTTCCCCTATTTGGCCCGTCGTTTTCGCCAAACATGGCTGGCTGACACTGATTTGAGCTAATTCTTGGAGGAGTTCACTCCCTTTACCATACGGAATATGAACCCCTGTTAAGCCCACTAACCGAGCTAATTCCGCACTCAAAGCATTGGGACGTAAGCCTAACTGCTGATCCAGCGGATAATGTCCTGTGTGACAGTCGTCACATAAATAGTAAGCACGTTTTACAGTCAGCTTCCCAAACAGCGTTCGTAACTGTGTTTTTCGTTGCCTGATGTAGGTTGCTTTTTGACCACACTCACAATCACTTGTCTCTTCGGGATATTTCTGAGCCATCGCTTGGGTGGTCTTTTCTACTACTTGACGCCCCAATTCTAGCAATAGTTCACGAGTTGTCCGCTCAATTTCTGTCATCGTGACTGATTTTTCTGAGTCATTGAGCCGTGTTTTTACCAATTCTGTTATCTTTTCAACGATGGTTGGTATATCATTCATTTGGGCATCCTCTGTATTTTGTGTTTTTTGATATGAATTTCAAAATATCAGTTGATGCCCTTTTTCGCAATTCATGACAACTCGTTAATGCACCCAATTTTGGGTGGTCAAGTGAGATTATCACCAACCCATAAAAGAGGAGGTCTGGCGTAAGCGGTAGAATTACCGTATGAAAGAAAAAAATCACACCAGACCCCCCTTGGAAAGTTTAGCATGTGTTAACCTCGACTGCGACTTGTACGGCCAAAAAGGTGGCAGCAATTTGATAATCAGAAAAGTCTACGGTCGGGACAACATCCGTTACTTGCGTTGTCGCTGCTGTCAGCAGGAATTTAGCGAACGCAAAAACACAGCCTTGTGGAATAGCAAGGTACCAGAGGACAAAGCCGTTTCGGTGGCCGAGCATCTGGCCGAAGGCTGTGGCATCAAGAGCACAGCCCGTTTGGTCAAAGTAGACCCGAGTACCGTGCGACGGTTGAACCGAAAAGTGGGCCGACATGGACAACAATATCATGAACAGGAAGTCCAAAATGTGGCCGTTAGCGAACTGCAAGCCGATGAACGGCATGGCTTTGCTGGTAATAAGCAACAGCCAGCCTGGGAAGCAGAATTGATCGACCCGGCGAGCAAGTTTATTCTGGCCCATGTGCAGGGCGCACGGGATGAATCCCTGATTCGCCGCTTGCTCCAAGATGGTGCCTCGCGTGTGCGCCATCCACAGGAGGTGGCCTTGTTCACCGACGGCCTGGCGGCTTATCGCACCTTGTTCCCAGAGATATTTGGCTATGCCTACTACCCACCGCGACAAGGCACGCGCGGACCGTATCCCAAGGCCCGTTTCCGCATTCCCCGCACGGCAGCTCATGTGCAAATCATCAAGCACCAGAGTGGCTATCGTCTCAAGGAAATTGAAATCCGCTATGCTCATGGCAGTAAAAAGCGAATTGAACAAGCGTTGGACCGACTGGGCTACAATGTTCCCAACACCTCGGCTATTGAGCGGCGCAATGGCACAGCACGGCTCATGAGTGCCGCCCAGGTGCGCAAGACCCTGGCCTTTGCCAAAAAAGGCGAAGCCAATGTTTACGATAATCTAAAAGTGCATAGGTAGTCAGAGAAACGGCCGTCGAAAATGTCAGAACTCAAGGCCCCATTATCATAAAGAGCATCATGATAATGGAGGTAAGGAGATGCTGACCGTGAAAGAATGGGAACAAATCAGACGGGCTTTCTACATTGAAGGTAAAAACATCAATGAAATTGCCCGCGAAACCGGCCGCGCCTGGCGCACCGTGAAAAAGATGGTGGAATCAGAACAGCCACCCCGCTATACCAAGAGACAGAAGCGGCAAGCACATAAATTAGGACCTTACCAAAAGCGAATACGACAACTGCTGGCGCAAAACAAAACATTGCCCCGCAAACAACGGTGGACCTCCCCCACCATCCTGCTGGAAATACAAAAGGAGGGCTATTCTGGGGCTGCATCGACAGTCCGGCACTTTGTGGCCCAGGTGCGCAAAGAACAAAAAGCGGTTGTGCGGCAGAAAACCCAGGTGTTTCTCCCACTGGAGTTCGACCCTGGCACAGATGCTCAGGTCGATTGGGGCGAGGCGGCAGTCATCATGAAGGGTCAACAAATCATCGTCCAGCTTTTCTTGATGAAACTGTCCTACTCCAGACGCACCTTCATCATGGCCTTTCCCAGTCAGAAACAAGAATCCCTCTGGCTGGGCCATGTCAAAGCCTTTGAATTCTTCGGCGGTGTGCCCCGCCGGATCAGCTATGACAATCTAAAAACGGCGGTGCAGACAGTCCTGAAAGGCAAAAAACGGATTGAGCAGCAAGCCTTTTACCATTTTCGTGGTGTTTACCTCTTCGAGAGCCATTTTTGTACACCGGGTGCCGGTCATGAAAAAGGCCTGGTCGAGCACAGTGTAGGTTATTACCGGCGGCATTTCTTGGTTCCATTACCGGAAGTCGAAAGCTATGCTGAGCTAAACAACTATCTGCTGGAAAGATGCCTGGCCGAAGATGAACGCCAGGTCCAGGGACAGCCAGCCACCATTGGCGCGATGTGGCAAACAGAAAAAGCAGCTTTGCGCGCTCTGCCAACCCATCCTTTCGACTGCTGTCAGACAGTGCCGGTGCGGTTGAACCGCTACAGCCAGGTGCAGGTGGAAACCAATCGCTACAGCGTGCCCACAGACCAAGGGCAACTCCAAATGATGGCCAAGTTGTATCCTTTCACTATCGAGATTTATGCTACCGGCGAGAGTGAACCAGTCACGGTGCATGCCCGCTGTTACGACAAGGAGCAGGAGATCATCGACCCCCATCACTACCTGCCGCTCATCCGCCAGAACCCTGGAGCCTTTCTTCATGCCAAGCCAGTGCGTCGCTGGCGGGAACAATGGGCTGCCGTTTATGAACAGCTGTTGGCCCAGCTGCAGCAGAAGTGGTCAGACGGCCGTGGCGTGCGCGAGTTTGTTCAGATTCTTTATTTGCATCGCCAGCACAGTGCTGAAGAACTGACCGCCGCCATTGAGAAGGCCATCGACCATCGTTGTGCCCATCTGGATGGTGTCAAGTTGTGGTTAACCCAGCTGAACCAGCCGGATCCGACGTTTTCTGCGGTGGACCTGGGTCACAACCATCAGTTACAAGGCATCGGCCAACAACCGCTCCAGTTAGCCATGTACGATAGTTTGGTTGGAGGACATTCATGAAACCGACCGACCAGATTGCCGTCGTCGACAAAGTTGTCCTTGAGGGGTACCTGAAAAAGCTGTACCTCTCCACCTTTCTGCGCCATCATGAAGCGTATGCGGCCGAAGCGGCCGAGAGCAACCAGAGCTACAGTCGTTTTCTCCTGGCCTTAGCTGAACAGGAAGTGTTGGAGCGGGAGGCCAGGCGGCGACAGCGTCGCTTGAAGGAAGCCAAGATTCCGGTGGTCAAGGACCTCACCAGCTTTGACTTTGATATGATGCCGCAGCTCAACCAAAAGAAGATTCGGCAGTTGTTGTCTGGAGACTATATGGAAAAAGCCGAACCGGTCATTCTCATCGGGAATCCAGGGTTGGGCAAAACTCATATTGCCACCGCCCTGGCTGTGGCCGCCACGCAGCAAATGTGCCGCGTCCGTTTCTTCAATGCAGCTGCCTTAGTCAATGAGCTGCTCCAGGCACAAGAAGAAGGGCGGATCACGCCGTTCATTAACAAGATGCTCAAGCATCACCTGATTGTCATTGATGAACTGGGCTTTATTCCTTTTTCCACAATGGGCGCCCATCTGATGTTTCAGCTGTGTTCGGCTTTGTATGAACGGGTGGCGCTGATTGTGACGACGAATCTCAAGTTTGCCGATTGGACCCAGGTCTTTGGCGAAGCGAAGATTTCATGATGCCTCTCT
>PABI01000096.1 GCA_002699125.1 Anaerolineaceae bacterium | reverse complement strand
TATACTCATAGAGACTTGTGCTGAAATGCGCGGTTCAGTGGGAAATAGTGGGAATCAAGGCGGAAAATGTTTAGGCATTTTCCGCCTTGGTATTTTTAACGATAACTGCCCAAAAGTGGCAAACGGCCGTTCCCCTACTATTCTTCCTAAGTTACGGCGGTTGCAAACGGCTACCAAGACTACAGGACCATAAATCTGCATTGGCATAGAGAGGGCTGTTCGGTATAATGCATCATCTTGCCCTTGGAAATGGTGTTTTGGGTGAGGATTGTACAATTGTTACAAGAAATAATGGTTTTCTTTTGGCATATTGTCACTAGACGAACAAAAAGCAGTCTGTACACTTATGTGACATTTTAGAACTGAAAAATCATATGTTTACATTCTTTCACATCATTATTAGCCTTATCCTTCTTAGCCTCGTCCTTATTATTGTCATTAATAAGGAGACAATGCCTGTTGGGTAAGGAATGAGTGAAAGTTAAACACTCTTTGGATGAAACCAAGCCGCCCAGCAGGGCGGCTTTTTTTTTGCTTTTTTACAATTTTTTTGGAAACGGCCGTATCATGCAAACAGATAAAATGAATTTTCAGCAATCGATACACACTCAGGGGCAAACGGCCACCTCCCCTGTCGCCTGCTGTTCTCAATCTCAGCAAGCGCCCCAAACATATCCATCTGTCACCCCAGGCAGCAAGCAGAAAAACCTGTTTGCTGCCTTTTTATTTGGCAAATCGCCAAAAAGAACAGTTTAGGAAGAGTGATTTGGGAAATTTCCCATCTCCAATCTCCCAAGGAGAAGATTCTATGAGCGAGATAAAAACCGGCGGTCAAATTATATGGGAAAGTCTCATGCACGAAGGCGTCGAAGTCGTGTTTGGGCTGCCTGGCGGAGCCATCCTCCCCACCTATGATGATCTGGCCAAATATGAGTATCCTATTCATCATGTGCTGGTAACACACGAGCAAGGCGCTTCCCACATGGCCGATGGCTATGCGCGGGCAACCGGGCGCGTGGGTGTGTGCATAGCCACCTCTGGGCCAGGGGCCACCAATCTCATCACCGGATTGGCCACTGCCTACATGGATTCCACACCCGTTGTTGCCATCACCGGGCAAGTCCCGACTTCCCTCCTGGGGCGCGATGGCTTTCAAGAGTCAGATGTTCAAGGCGTCAGCCTGCCAGTTACCAAGCACAATTACCTCATCACCGACATTCGCGAGCTGCCAGATGCGATCAAAGAAGCATTTTACATCGCCCGCACCGGGCGCCCCGGCCCTGTATTGGTCGATGTGTGCAAAGATGTGCAGCAGGCGTCCATGCCGTTCAAATATCCGGAGTCGGTCAATTTGCCCGGTTACAACCCCAATATGAACGCCCCGGACCCTGCGGCCGTTTCTCGCGCTGCCCGTCTCATCAATGAAGCCAAAAAACCGGTTATCGTTTCCGGACAGGGCGTCTCCATTGCCAAAGCTGAAGCCGAACTGCGCCAGCTGGCCGAGAAGGCCAACATCCCCGTAGCTACCAGCCTGTTGGGCATCGGCACCTTCCCTGGCACGCATCCACTTTCTATTAGCTGGGGTGGCATGCATGGCGAAGCGTTCTGTAACTATGCCCTGCAAGAGTGCGACGTGCTGTTTGCCATTGGTGCCCGCCTGGATGATCGGCTCACCGGGGCCTTCGACACGTTTGCCCCCAAAGCCAGAATCATTCACGTTGATCTGGACCCGGCCGAGATGGGCAAAAACATCACCATCGATACCCCCGTCATTGGCGACGCGTTATTGACGCTGCGTGGTCTGCTGCCCCAAATCGAACCCAACGAGCATCCCACCTGGCTGGAGCAAATTGCCGAGTGGAAAGCTGACACAGGCGACCGGGACATTTTGGCCCAGGAAACCGACGATCTGATCGCCCCCTACGTCATTCGCGCCTTGTGGCACGCTACGAATGAAGGCAACGCCACCATTGTCACCGACGTGGGTCAGCACCAGATGTGGGAAGCACAATATTATCATCACATCAAACGGCGCAGCTTGCTCACCTCCGGCGGATTGGGCACGATGGGCTACGGGTTGCCCGCCGCCATCGGTGCCCAAATGGGACTGCCCGATGAGGAAATCTGGGTCGTCGCTGGCGACGGTGGTTTCCAGATGACGATGGTTGAACTCTCGACCATCGTACAAGAAAAGCTGCCGATCAAAATTGCCATTATCAACAATGGGTATCTGGGCATGGTGCGACAGTGGCAGGATGTATTCTACAACAAGCGTCACGCCGGCACGCCGCTGTTCAACCCCGATTTTGTGAAGATCGCAGAAGCTTATGGCATTCCCGCACGTGCCGTCACCAGCAAAGAAGAAGCACCGGACGCCATCAAACAAGCACAAGCATATGATGGACCGTTCCTGCTGGACTTCCAGGTGGAAGAGTTCACCAATGTGTATCCAATGGTGACACCCGGCAAGAGCAATGCGGATATGATTCGCCGCCCCAGCAGCCTGACGGCGAAAGGAGAATGAAATGAGTGAGCCACTGTTGAAACGACACACAATTAATGCCTGGATGGAAGATAAACCAGGTGTCTTGAACCGGGTGGCTGGCTTGTTCCGCCGCCGCAACTTTAATATTGAGAGTCTGGCCGTGGGCCACAGCGAAACGCCGGGCATCAGCCGCATGACCTTTGTGGCTTATGGCACCGACCGGGACATGCGCCAGATCACCACACAGCTAGACAAGCTGATTAACGTGACGCGCATTGAGGATGTCACACATAAGCCATCGATCAAGCGCGAATTGGCATTGATCAAGGTAAAAGCCAACAGCCAGACGCGCGCTGAAGTAATGCAGTTGGTCGATATTTACCGCGCCAGCATCGTGGATGTGAATATGGAATCGCTCATTATTCAAATTGTTGGCAAGGAAGATCAGGTGGATTCGCTCATCAAGCTGCTGCAAAGCTTTGGCATTCAAGAGATGGTGCGCACAGGCCGCGTAGCGATGACGCGCGGTGAGAGTGACCAAGCAGGTGAAGGGACGGATACGGCCGTTCCCGCCCACCAAAACGGACATCATTAAACCCGTAATCGGAAAACCCTTTACCGATTACCGAAACAAGGGAGATTGGAATTTTGGCAAACATTTATTACGACAAAGACGCAGACCTTAGTCTGCTCGATGGCAAAAAGATCGCGGTCCTGGGCTACGGAAGCCAGGGCCACGCCCACTCACTCAACCTGCACGACTCCGGCGCAGATGTGCGCGTGGGGCTCTACGAAGGCAGCCCTTCCTGGGCCAAAGCTGAAGCTGATGGCCTAAACGTGATGGAAACGGCCGCTGCCTGCGCCGAAGCCGACGTTATCATGGTGCTGGTACCAGACACCAAGCAAGCAGCCATCTACAAGGAATCCATTGAGCCACATCTAACAGAAGGCAAAACCTTGATGTTTGGCCACGGCTTCAACATCCGCTTTGGCCAGATTGTGCCGCCCCAAAACGTAGACGTGAGCATGATTGCCCCCAAAGCACCGGGGCACCGCGTGCGCGAGGTATATGTGGAAGGCATCGGCACCCCCGCCCTGCTGGCCGTGGAGCAGGATGCCAGTGGCAACGCGAAAGCCTTTGCCCTGGCCTACGCCAAGGGGCTGGGCTGCACTCGTGCCGGTGTGTTGGAAACCACTTTCTCTGAAGAAACCGAAACAGATCTTTTCGGTGAGCAAGCAGTTTTGTGTGGCGGTGTGGCGGCCCTGGTAGAAGCGGGCTTCAACACGCTGGTAGAAGCCGGTTACCAGCCAGAAATCGCCTACTTTGAATGTTTACATGAGCTAAAACTGATTGTGGATCTGTTTTACCAGGGCGGTCTGAGCTATATGCGCTACAGCGTCAGCGATACGGCCGAACACGGCGACTACACCGGTGGCCCCAAGATCATCACCGACGAGACGCGCCAGGCAATGAAGCAGATGCTGCAAGACATCCGCAGCGGCTCTTATGCTGAAGAGTGGATTGATGAAAATGTAAACGGCCGTCCCTGGTTTAACCAGCGCCGGCAGGAGGCCCGCAGCAGCCAGATCGAGCAAGTGGGCAAAGATTTGCGGCGGATGATGCCGTGGTTGAAAGCAGTTGAGATTGAATGACAAGGTGACAAGCTGAAGGGGTGACAAGGTGATAATTGTTTTCGTTCACCTTGTCACCCTGCCACCAGGTCACCTTGTCAAAAAAGAGGAGTACATAAAAATGAACGAAGATGGTGTCGATATTCAGGAACAGGAAACAGTCGTTATTTTTGATACAACGCTGCGCGATGGCGAACAATCGCCCGGGGCAACGCTTAACGCAGATGAAAAGCTGGAAATTGCCCGGCAGCTTTCCCGCCTTGGTGTGGACATCTGTGAAGCTGGCTTCCCCATCGCTTCGCCTGGCGATTTTGACGCCGTGCGCCGCATTGCTGAAGAAGTGGGTCCGTTGCTGGACGGCCGTAAAAGCGGCCAGCCCATGGTCATCGCCGGATTGGCACGGGCCAACAAGCAGGATATCCAGCGCGCCTACGACGCCGTGAAGGTCGCCCCACGTCACCGCATCCATACCTTCCTGGCCACCAGCGACATCCATCTTAAACACAAGCTCAACCTCGACCGCGAAGAATGTATTGAACAGGTCATTGAATCGGTCAGGTTTGCCCGCAGCCTGTGCGACGATGTGGAATTCTCGCCAGAAGATGCCGGTCGTTCTGACCCAGACTTTTTGGTACAGGTACTCACCGAGGCCATTAAGGCCGGGGCAACCACGCTGAACATTCCCGACACCGTTGGCTATGTGGCGCCAGAAGAGTACGGTTGGCTCATCAATTATCTCATTGAAAATACGCCAGGCGCAGACAAAGTGGTCTGGTCCACCCATTGCCACAATGATCTGGGCCTGGCCACAGCCAACACCCTGGCCGGCGTCAAAGCTGGCGCGCGGCAAGTGGAAGTGACCATCAATGGCATTGGCGAACGGGCTGGGAATACCTCCCTGGAAGAAGTGGCTATGGCGATTCACACGCGTCCCACCTTCTTCAACTTCACCACCAACATTGACACAACGCATATCACCCGCACCAGTCGCATGGTAAGCGCCTACACCGGCATGGTTGTCCAGCCCAACAAAGCGATCGTGGGGGCCAACGCCTTTGCCCACGAAGCCGGGATTCACCAGGATGGCATGTTGAAAAACCAGCTCACCTACGAAATTATGCGGCCGGAAACGGTCGGGCTGCACGCCTCCACTCTGGTGCTGGGCAAACATTCGGGCCGCCATGCGTTCCGCGTGCGCATAGAAGATTTGGGCTACGATGATCTGGAGAAAGACGAACTGGAGCAAGCGTTCCAGCGCTTCAAGCGGCTGGCCGACAAGAAAAAAGTGGTCACCGACGCCGACATCGAAGCCATCATTGCCGATGAGATTTACCAACCGCCGGAAATATGGAAGCTGAACCAGATTCAGGTCTCCTGCGGCGACCGGAGCATCCCCACCGTGTCGGTAAGCCTGACGGGGCCAGACGGCACCACCTACATGGACGCAGCATTGGGTACCGGGCCGGTCGATGCCGCCTATCAGGCAATCAATCGAATTGTGGGAGAAACACCCAGACTGAAGGAATTTTCCATCAACGCGGTGACGGAAGGTTTAGACGCCCAAGCTGAGGCTACCATTCGCATCCAGCCAGACAATGGCGACAGTAAATATGCCCTCAATCCGCAGACCAGCCAGCATTACGCCCGCACATACAGCGGCCACGGTGCCAGCACCGACATCGTCGTCGCCAGCGCCCGCGCTTACCTGAGCGCGCTGAACAAGATGCTGGCGGCAAGCACGGAAACGTCCAGCGTGGTGGAGCAAGTGGCAGTAGCAGGAGATTAGAGATTGGAGACTGGAGAAAAGATGAATCATCCAGGAGGCGAACGCTTTTCTAGCCAACGTTCCAATGAACGTTTGCTTTCACCGCTACGCCGACCGGCCAGCAATCCTTCAATACCGATGTGTTCATCCAGATCAGGCCATTCAATAGCGTATCCATCGCCCAATAGCTGCCAATTATTGCGCTCGGCTGGTATGGCATGTTGCAAGCGTGGATACCAGGAAAGTGGGACCAAGAGCGAACGGCCGTCACTCAAAGCAACACTCAATTTGTCTGCCGTAAAAGAAACATCAACAGCTTGTGGATCAGCCTCAAGAACTAAAGTATTCATGCCATGCCTCCAACAATACGGACTCATGTTTGATAACACGCCGAGCAATATCACGCAATTCATGTTCTTTAAACCCTCGGTTCTTAGCCAGCGAAACAGGCGACAACCAAAACTTAGCGATACTTCTATCTCGCTTTACATGAATATGGGCTGGTTCGCCCTGATCCGAACTAAAAAAGACAAAATAGTAAGGACCATCTTGCAATACTGTCGGCATAGGTTCTGATTATAACATAATGACTGGAGTTTTTATGACCCAACCTAGAACAATCATTGACAAAATTTGGGACAGCCACGTTGTGGTGGACGAGCCGGGCAGCCCGGCGGTTTTATACATTGATTTGCATCTGATTCATGAGGTGACCTCGCCCCAGGCATTTTCTGGTTTGCGCGAGCGGGGGCTGACGGTGAAACGGCCGTCTCAAACCATCGCCACCATGGACCACAGCATTCCCACCACACCGATTGGCGTGCCCATCCAGGACGCCATCGCCGCCAAACAGATTGCCACGCTGGAAGCCAACTGCCGCGAATTTGGCATTGAGCTGTTCGGCATGGACAGTCCCAACCGCGGCATTGTACACGTCATTGGGCCGGAGTTGGGTCTAACCCAGCCGGGCATGACGATTGTGTGCGGCGACAGCCACACGGCCACTCACGGCGCGTTTGGCGCGCTGGCCTTTGGCATCGGCACCAGCGAGGTGGAGCATGTGTTGGCCACCCAGTGCCTGCTGCAAACCAAGCCCAAGACATATGCCGTGAACGTAAGCGGCCGTCTCCCCGCCGGCTGCGCTTCCAAAGACATCATCCTGGCGCTGCTGGCCAAAATTGGCGTGGGCGGCGGCACGGGACATGTGTTTGAGTATCGTGGCGAAGCGATTCGTGCCCTGACGATGGAGCAGCGCATGACCATCTGCAACATGAGCATCGAAGGCGGTGCGCGTGCCGGGCTGGTCGCGCCGGATGACACCACCTTTGAATACATCGCCGGCAAAAAACATGCCCCACAGGGAGCCGCCTGGGATGAAGCGGTCGCCCGCTGGCGGCAGCTCCCCTCCGACGAAGGCGCGGTCTATGATAAATCAGTAGACATCGACGCCAGTGCCCTGGAGCCGATGATCACCTACGGCACCAATCCGGGGCTGGGGATGAAAATTACGGAGATGATTCCCGACCCGATGGCCATCGGCAACATCAGCGAGCGGCAGACGGTGGAAAAGGCGCTGGCCTACATGGATTTGCAGGCGGGCAAGCCGCTGCTGGGGCATCCGGTGGATGTGGTGTTTATCGGCAGCTGCACCAATTCGCGCATTTCGGATTTGCGTGAGGCGGCGGCAATTTTTAACGGCCGTCGCATCGCCGAAAACGTGCGCGTGATGGTGGTCCCAGGTTCACAAGACGTAAAAAAGCAGGCCGAAGCCGAAGGATTGGACCGCATCTTCAAGGAGGCCGGGGCCGAGTGGCGCGAAGCGGGCTGCTCCATGTGCATCGCCATGAACGGCGACCAGCTCCAGCCGGGTCAATACGCCGTCAGCACCAGCAATCGCAACTTTGAAGGCCGCCAGGGCAAAGGCGGGCGTACCTTCCTGGCCAGCCCGCTAACCGCGGCGGCAACGGCCGTTACCGGCCGCGTCACAGACGTGCGCAGTTTGCAATAGCAAATAGAACGCAGATTTACCTGATTACCCTGATCATTTTTATCAGGTAAATCAGGCAAATCTGCGTCCCATTCATAAGAGGAGAGACACAATGGAAAACCCAACCTACCAGATCAAAGTACGCTATGCCGTGGAGTGTGTAAAACATTTGCTGCCGCAGGTGGATGCGGCGACGTCGCTGGTGCTGGTTGGGGATTTGTCACAATGTCGCCTGGGCAAGCTGGACGGCGCGGTGCGCGAATCGATTGTCGTGGAAAATCCGGTGTTTCGGGAGAGTTACGGCCGTCTCACCATTCCGCTGAGTGGGCTGAACAAGTACGAGCTGAAAAAGAACCAACTGCCGCGCATTGGCCTGCGCCAGCGCATCAGCGAGGTGCAGTTGGAGCGATACGGCCGTCTCCTGTTTCATGCGTCCAACAGCTTCCAGGATGAAGCAATGCTCAGCGACTGGTTTCGCCCCTATTTTGTGCAAGAGCTGGAGCACGAGGGCATCATCGCCGTTATCCAATCCGGCCAAAGCGCCACGACGACGGTGGGGGAACGGCCGTTTCGCTTCCAGTTTGCTTACCAATAATCAGGGGCGACTCGCGAGTCGCCCCTACATGACCATATGACGAGAAAAATATGCAACCATTCACAACTTTAACCAGCCACATGGTGGCTATTCCTACAGAAAATATCGACACAGACCAGATTATTCCGGCCCAATTTTTAAAGACAATTAGCAAAAAAGGGTTGGGGAAAAATTTATTCCACCACTGGCGCTACAATGAAGACGGCTCGCCCCGCGAAGATTTTCCGCTCAACCAGCCAGAAGCGCAAGGTGCTCAGATTTTGCTGGCGGGCGATAACTTTGGCTGCGGCTCTAGCCGGGAACACGCCCCCTGGTCGCTGATGGATTTTGGCTTTACGGCTGTTATCTCCACCAGCTTCGCCGATATTTTCCGCAACAATTCGCTCAAAAACGGCCTGCTGCCCATCATCGTGGACGAGGCTACCCATGAGCAGCTGCTCAGCCTGGTGGCTGAAGATCCCAGCACCAAAGTCAGCGTGGATTTAGCCAGCCAGACGCTTACTTTGCCAGACAGCCGTTCCGTCCAGTTCCCCATCGACAGCTTCAGCAAAACTTGCCTGCTCGAAGGATTGGACCAGCTTGGTTACTTACTTAAGCAGGCCGATGCCGTTGCCGCCTACGAGTCAGCGCATCCGGCCCGCGTGAATACAAACCAGTGAACGGTGGTCGGTAATCGGTAAACCGTAATCGGTGAGCGAAAACTACCGATTACCGATCACGGATCACCGATTACCGAAAAGGTGACAGCATGACCAAAATCTACCTCTACGACACCACTTTGCGCGACGGCACCCAGCGCGAAGGGATTTCTCTCTCACTCGACGACAAGCTCAAAATCACGCAGCGGCTCGATGACTTTGGCATCGACTACATTGAAGGCGGCTGGCCGGGCTCCAATCCCAAGGACGTGGAATATTTCCGCCGCGTGGGCTCGCTGGAACTGAAACACACCAAGGTTTGCGCCTTTGGCAGCACTCGCCGCAAGGGGATCAAACCGGAAGAAGATGCCAATTTACAGCTACTCATTGAAGCCAACACACCGGTCATCACGCTGGTGGGCAAAACGTGGGATTTGCACGTAAAAGACGTGCTGGAAACCACCATGGAAGAAAATCTGGACATGATTGGCGAGAGCGTGGCTTACTGCAAGTCGCATGACAAAGAGGTGATTTACGACGCGGAGCATTTCTTCGACGGCTACAAGGCCAACCCGGAATACGCCATCGCCACCTTAAAAGCCGCTGCCGTGAACGGGGCCGACAGTGTGGTGCTGTGCGACACCAACGGCGGCTCCTTGCCCTGGGAGATTGAGGAAATTATGGGCGAGGTTAGAACGGCCGTAGGCCCCCAGACCCAAATCGGTATCCACACCCATGACGATGGGGAGTGCGGCGTGGCCAATGCGCTTGCGGCCGTACGCGCCGGGGCGATGCAGGTGCAGGGCACCATCAATGGCTACGGCGAGCGGGTGGCCAACGCCAACTTGTGCAGCCTTATCCCTGATTTGCAGCTCAAAATGGGCTACGACTGCGTGCCGCCGGAAAAACTGACCACGCTTACCGAACTTTCCCGCTATGTGGCCGAAGTCGCCAACCTGGATTTGGACGATCACCAGCCATTTGTGGGTGCCAGTGCCTTTGCTCACAAGGGCGGCATCCACGTCGCTGCCATGCTCAAAAACCCACTCAGCTACCAGCACATCGAGCCGGAGCTGGTGGGCAACCGGCAGCGCAGTGTTGTTTCGGAGCTATCTGGTCGGGGCAACCTGGTGGATAAAGCGCATCAGTTTGGCCTGAACACAGAAAGCCTGGATTTGCGCAAAGTTTTAGAGCAAATCAAGGTGCTGGAATCGCAGGGCTTCACCTTTGAAGGTGCCGAAGCCTCCGTTGAGCTGATGCTGCGCCGCACTCACCCTGCCTACGTGCCGCCATTTGAAGTAATTGATTACTCTGTCAGCGTTAGCCAGCGGCGCGGGCGCGGCCTGAACGCCGAAGCTATCGTCAAAGTGCGCGTTGGCCCCAAGCGCATGCACATGGTTGCTGAAGGGAATGGCCCGGTCAATGCTCTGGACGCCGCGCTGCGTAAAGCGCTGGTGGATGTGTATCCACAGTTGAGCAGTATCAAGCTGGTCGATTACAAAGTACGCATTTTGGACGGCGAAAACGCAACGGCCGCTACCACCCGCGTCCTCATCGACACGCGCCAGGGCAAGAAAAGCTGGAGCACCGTGGGAGCCAGCGCCAACATCATCGAAGCCAGCTGGCAGGCATTGGCCGACAGCATGGAGTATGCATTATTGAGTAATTAAGCAATTGGGCAATTGGGTAATTACTCAATTACTGATTACAATACGGGCATGACAAACCCGAATCACTCTCCCGCAAAAACCAGTTTGCATGAGCAAATTGAGCATATTAACGTCCTGCTGGCTGGCCTGCGCCCACGACTGATCGAAGCAGAGGCAGAGCTGTCGGACCGGTTGGCGGCGATTAGTGCTTTTGAGTTTAAGCTGCGCTCGCGCATTGCCAGGCTCACCGACAAGCTGGACAAGCTCGACGCTGAAATTGCTGAGCTAAAGCGCAAAATGCGCTGGCTGGGTGAAGGCTGGCAAACCGACCCGGAGAATGAAGCTGCTGCCTGGGCCTCCGGTAAATCTGCTTCGGAAACTGGCGATTATCGCTACCGTGAAGTGTCTAATGAACCACGGCAGGTTTTAGCGGAAAAAGAAAAGGCATCGTTGAAGCAGCTCTACCGCCAACTGGCCCGTCGCTTTCACCCGGACATGGCTATCGACGAGGCGGACCGCGACTACCGTACGCAGATGATGATGGCCATTAACGCCGCGTACGCAGCGGGTGACTTGGAGAAGCTGGAGCTGCTGCTGCTGGAACCGGACGCACCGCACACGATCATGATTCAGTCAGAGGAAGAGCAGCTAGATTTGCTGGTGCGGGAGCTGACGAGGGTGCAGAATCGGCTGCAGGAAATTGAGGATGAATTGGCCCGGCTGGACAAGCACAAAAGCGCGGTGATGATGCGTCGCGAAGAAGAAGCCGCCCGGAAAGGGCGCGACTGGTTTGCCGAAGTGGAGACCCAGCTGCGCGAAGACATCGCCAAGCGGCAAATTGAACGGGACGTATTGGAGACGCAGCTGGCCAGCATGGCAGAGGATGAATTTGAGGATACGGCCGTTTCTGACTCCGATCTTGCCGACATCATGCTCGATGCTGCACTCGATGATCCTTCATTTGAGGCTGAAATCTCCGCTGAATTCGACCGCTACATCCACCGCCGCCGCAGCAAGAATTACTTTGAAGAAGATTTTGATGACGATTATGACTTTGATTAGTCAGTGACCAGTATTCAGTAGGTCAGTAATCAGTGAACAGGCCTACTGAATACTGCTTACTGAAAACTGAACACTGAAAAAATGCACCCATCTGCCCAAAAAGTTGCTAATGCCGCCCAGGAACTCGGGCTGGCAGTTGAAATAAAAGAGTTTGCTGAAACCACCCGTACTGCCCAGGAAGCGGCCGATGCAATCGGCTGCGAGCTAGCTCAAATTGTGAAAAGCCTCTGCTTCACCGTGAACGATGAGCCGATTATGGCGCTGGTCTCTGGTGTAAACCAACTGGATGAGCGCAAGCTGGCCGCATTGTGTGGCGTGGGGCGCAAACAAGTTAAGCGGGCCAGCGCCGACTCTGTAAAGGCCGCCACCGGCTTTAGCATTGGCGGCGTGCCGCCATTTGGCCATCTCACGCCAATGACCATTTTTGTGGACGAGGATTTGCTCCAGTTTGAGACTGTTTGGGCCGCGGCAGGAACGCCGTTTGCGGTGTTTGCCATCGAGCCGGAGGCATTGGTGAAAGGGTGTGAGGGAACGGCCGTTTCCCTCAAAAAAGAGTGATACAAGGACAATGGCCAAACGTATCACCTTTGCCGCACTGATTCTCCTGTCGCTTGCTAGCTTGTGGCGTGGCACTCAGTTTTTTAGGCACCAGCAGGAAGCTTTACATGCTCGCGGTTTTGATGGTTTTTTCCTGCTAGGATTGATTATTTTAGGCATCTCGGTTCTGCTCATGCCCTTTCATTTGCGGATGACCTGGGAAAAGTGGAGCGCGTGGGGTCTGGTGCGCGAATACGCGACCCGGTTCAGCCTGATCATAGGCGCGCTGCTAGCCATATTTTTATTGTTTACTTTCATTGGCTTAATTATCACTTTGCCTGCCCGGCTGGGGCGTGGCTACCTGATTCTTCCCTGGCTGACCGTGCTGGTGCCGCTGGTGATGGTGCTCATCGATTTGGCGCAGCAAAACATCAAGCGGACGGTGCGAAACTTTGTGGCGGGATTTGGTCTGTATGCGTTTCGCATTTATGGCCTGCTGCTCATCCAGTTTATTACCATTCCCGTCGCCTTTGTGCTGTTCCCGGCTGGCTTTTTTCTACAACTGCTGAGTCTGGGCGATTTGGTGGCCCGTTGGGGTTTTGGGGTGTATGTGGCGGAACGGCCGTTACTCTGCGAATGGTTCAATCTGGTTGATGGCTGTACGCCTGGACTCATATCCCTGCACATTGGGCACCTCCTTTTGGCTCTAGCAGCCGCGAAATTTGGCCCAGCCCTGTTTGATCGGGCGTCTGATGGATACAAAACTGGCCTGGAAACAATTGAAAGCTGGCTAGACAAAAACTGATTTACTGAGCATCACTTACAAAGAAGGATTTAGCAACATGGAAGCAAAAATCACATTACTTCCCGGCGACGGAATTGGACCAGAGGTGGTGACTGAGGCGGAAAAGGTGCTTACGGCCGTTTCCCACAAATTCGGTCACACTTTTACCACCCAAACCGGCCTGGCCGGCGGCATCGCCATCGACGAAACGGGCAATCCGCTGCCCGAGGAAACATTGGGGATGTGCTTGAGTGGGAATGCAGTCCTGCTGGGAGCCGTCGGCGGGCCCAAATGGAGCGATCCCACCGCCAGCGTGCGGCCCGAGCAAGGGCTGCTCAAGCTGCGCAAATCGTTGGGGGCGTTTGCCAACATTCGCCCCGTGCGCGTTTTTCCAGCGCTGGCGGAGGCCAGCCCGCTCAAAGCGGACCGGGTGCAGGATGTAGACATCGTCTTTGTGCGCGAGCTGACGGGCGGCATCTACTTTGGCACACCGCAGGGACGCGAAACGGTCGATGGATTGCGCAGCGGCCACGACACGATGCGCTACAATGAGATGGAAATCAAGCGCGTGTTGCGCGTCGCCTTCACCTTGGCAGAGCAGCGCAAGGCTGCCGGTGGCCGGGGCAAGGTCACTTCAGTGGACAAGGCCAACGTGCTGGCCTCGTCTCGCGTCTGGCGCGAGGTGGCACACGAGGTGGCGGCTGAATATCCGGACGTTGCGTATGAAGACGTGCTGGTGGACGCGATGGCGATGTACCTCATCAACCGCCCCGGTGATTTTGATGTGGTGGTGACGGGCAACATGTTTGGCGACATCTTGTCTGACGAGGCGTCTATGATCACCGGCTCGCTGGGGATGCTGCCCTCGGCCTCGCTGGGTGAAGCTGGCTCCGTGGGGCTGTACGAACCGATTCACGGCTCGGCACCAGACATCGCGGGTAAGGGCATCGCCAATCCGCTGGCGACGATTTTGAGCACGGCGATGATGCTGCGCTCCAGCCTGGGGTTGGAAGCAGAGGCAGGCACGGTGGAAACGGCCGTATCTCAGGTCCTTGCCGCCGGTCACCGCACCGCCGACATCGCCAAACCGGGCGAAACCAAAGTGGGCACACAGGCGATGGGTGACCTGGTGGTGGCTCATCTTTAGAATCTATCCGAAAAAGCCACAGAGGAAAAAGAGAACTTAAGACCAATCTCAAAAATCTCTGTGAACTCTGTGGCCAATATTCGGATAGGTACTTAATTTGAACCTCATGGCAAAGCGTAAAGAAGCAGCGAAAAAACCTGTCGGGAAATATGTTTTGGGGGCGGCTGCGGCCATTTTTGTCGGCTCGATTTTGTGGTCGATGTGGGCCGAGACGCTGCTGCCGCTGATTCGCGCCGGGGATACGCGGGCGGTCTGGCTGCATGTGGTGGGTTTGGGCTTCTTGCTTATCGCAGCAGGTGGCTTACTTATCAATTTATAAGTAACAAGCAAGGAGGCAAGATCGAACATGAACCGAGAAAAAGCCATTCAGTTTGTCGAACAAAATGGAAGCGACCTAGAAATTGCCCGACTGCGCTACCTGCTTCATGAGGAACGGCCGTCGGCGGCCATCATCGAGCAGCTTTGCAGTGGTCAGCGGAAAGATGGCGGCTTTGCCCCCTTTTGGGCACCAGATTACAGCTCTATTGACGCCACCTGTTACCGATTGGCGCAGGCAGAACAATTGGGAATCGGCGTAGCCGAGCCAGCCATTGCCCAGGCAACTCGATTTTTAGAGAAGCGACAAGGAAAAAAAGGAGATTTTAAGGAAGGACTTGCCGTAGTCGATAGAGCACCTCCCTGGGCTGCTCCTGGGGATTTAGCCGCCGAACTGTATCTAACCGCCAATGCCGGTTTTTGGCTGGCTTATTTTGGCTTCGCTAAGGCAGCCTTACAGGCAGCCCACTTTTTGCGGATGCACCTGGACACCGACGTCAACAAACTACCGTCTTTCGCCCAAACGCACTGGCTCGCTTGTGGTTTAGCCTGGCAGCTGAATGTACACGATCTCATTGAATCGCTAGAACCTCGTTTATATTTGTACGCCCGTCTGCCTCAATCAACCAACGAATTGGCCTGGATGCTGACAACACTGCTTTGTGCTGATTACGCAGCGAATCACGACATTATCGTGACCGGCTTAAAGCAGTTGGGGAAAATGCAGCAGGCAGACGGCCGTTTCCCCAACGACGAGGGCCAGGACGTTCACACCACCCTGGAGGCCCTGCGTGCCTTCGGGGCAGCAAACCCTGCGTAGACGAGCAAAACGCATGACGACACCCATCGTCAACCGGCCCGGCGGCGACCAGCTTATCGAAGGGCATTATTGGCACAGTTTTTTTAACTTTGGAGGAAACGGCCGTGTCTAAAACCAGTCTCAATCCCGAAACCTTATTCAACAGCCTACAGTATGGCTTTTCGCAAATTGTGGTAGCGCAAGGCCATCGCACAGTTTATTTCTCAGGGCAGGTGGCCTGGGATGAAAACCAAAACATCGTCGGCGAGAACGATCTGCGGGCGCAAGTGTGGCAGAGTTTTCGGAATGTGGAAACGGCCGTGTCCACCGCCGGCGCCACCCTCAGCGACATTGTCGCCCTGCACATCTACATCGTGCAAAGCTGGATGGACCAAACGGCTCCGGTCAGTGAGGGTTTGAAGGAGTTTTTCCCGGAAAACCCACCAGCGGCCACCTGGATTGGCGTGTACGGTTTGGCTAGACCTGAATTTTTGATTGAGATTGAGGGAACGGCCGTAACTGATTAGCTCTGAGTGATTTTGAACTAAAAAGCAGTTATGGAAAGCGAAATTTTCTTTGACTTTAGCAAACTCAAACCAGAAGGCTGCCATTATGTAGCCGTTGGGCTGTCCTTACCATATGCTTTACATCTTCCAATTGATAGTTACGATGTTGAAATTGAAAACCAAACAACCTCGTTGAAAAATCAGATAATAATAGAAAATCGGTGGAAAAATCAGCAAGAAGCTCGTGAAAAATTCCCTTTTGCCGGAGAAGGATTCTTAATAGAGCAAGCACGTGATACACAAGCTACCTATCGGTACACATGGGTATGGGTATTTATTCCATTTGCTGCAGAGAATCTAACTGATTTGGATAAAGCTTGGAAACAAGTTCTCCCAATGAAAGATTGGTATTGTCAACTGGCAATAAGAATCGTGAATAGGTTTTTGGAAGTCTATCGTTTTAACTCAAAGCAATACCATGTAAAACTGCTTACTGGTCGAGAAGTGCAATTTGACTACATCCTTGCCTTCATGTTAAATGAAAATCCGCCACTTTCTCCGACTTCGAATTTCGCAACTAAATTAATGCAAATAACCTATTGGGGTGATCTGCTTCCACAAATAAACCCGTTACCTAACAAAATAGTCTCTGACATTCAAACACAGCTCAAATCACTGCAGGGAGTCCCCCTTTCTGAGAATTTGTTGCTGAATGCCTACAATTACCTCGACCAAGGTGAATATAGACTTACAGTAATTGAGGTTGAAACAGCTTTTGAGGCTGCAATTTATCAACATCTACGAAAGTATTTCCATGACAATCTTGAGGAACTTGCAAAAGCTGAGAAAAAAGCACGAAATAAATTCACGAACCTTATAAAAAGCAAATTTTGTCGCCCTGCGTTTGGTGACAAAATATTCCATGAAAAAACCGCAGAATTCAAAGTTTGGCGCTCTAAGGTTATGGAACTTAGAAATAATCTTGTTCATGGAAAAATAGACGCTGTTACTAAAGAAGAAGCTCAAGAAGCTATCCAAACAATTGAAGATACTTTAAATTACCGCTTATCTTTCGACAATAAAATGGGTACTTTTCGAGATTTGATAACCGCCATATATAGGGCTATTAAGAAGGCTGGCCCAATATATGGACT
>PABI01000095.1 GCA_002699125.1 Anaerolineaceae bacterium | reverse complement strand
GTGGCACCGATGGCGTGCAGTTCGCCGCGGGCCAGCAGCGGTTTGAGCATGTTGCTGGCGTCCATGCTGCCCTCAGCGGCACCAGCGCCCACCAAGGTGTGCATCTCATCGATGAAGAGAATAATTGCGCCTTCGGCTTCCTGAATCTCTTTAAGGACGGCTTTGAGCCGCTCTTCAAACTCGCCGCGATATTTGGCCCCGGCGACCAGGGCACCCAAATCGAGGGCAACCAGCCGCTTTTCTTTGAGCCCTAGCGGCACGTCGCCGCGCACAATGCGCTGGGCTAACCCTTCGGCAATGGCGGTTTTGCCCACGCCAGGGTCGCCAATGAGCACCGGGTTGTTTTTGGTGCGGCGGCTCAAAATTTGGATGACGCGGCGGATTTCTTCGTCACGGCCAATCACTGGATCGAGTTTGCCTTTGCGTGCTTCCTGGGTGAGATCACGGCCGTATTTCACCAATGCTTCGTACTGTGCTTCCGGGTTCTGGCTGGTGACCCGCTGCGAACCACGCACGGCGGCTAACGCCTGCATGATGCTGTTGTAGTCGATGCCGTGCCGCGCTAACAGGTCGCGCACGCTGCCCGCCTTGGGCTGGGCCATCGCCATCAGCAGATGCTCGGTAGAGACGTAATCGTCTTTCATGTTGTCGGCGATGCTTTGCGCCTCTTCGACGACGGCGTTCAGGTTGCGGCCGATGCCCACCTGGACGCTGCTGCCGGTGGCGCGAGGCATCCGGCCCAGCGCTTGCTGTAGGCTGTTTTGCAACATGCTGGTATCAGTGCCGATTCGCTTGAGCAGCGACGGCACCACGCCGCCTTCCTGCGCTACAAGTGCGCTCAGCAAATGTTCCGGCTCAATCGCCGGATGGTTATAGCCTTGGGCCAGGTTCTGGGCTTCCAAAACCGCTTCCTGGGCTTTTTGGGTGAATTTGTCTAATCTCATGATTGCCTCCCCCGCAAACATGGTGACTTTGTAGGGGCGATTCCGAATCGCCCCTACCTGTTCATGTTTCTCGGAGTGATCTTAATTTCTGGAACAATTCTTTCTCTTCTTCACTCAGGTTCGTGGGCAGCTGCACGTCAAGTGTGGCGATTAAATTGCCACGTTCCTCTGGATTTTTTAGTGTAGGCATCCCTAAACCGCGCAGGCGGAATTGTTTGCCGTTGGCGGTTTCCGGCGGGATGGTGAGCTTGACGGTACGGTCAATCGTCGAGACGTCTACCTGGCCACCTAGCAGCGCCGTATACAAATCGACCGGGATGTCGGTTTTTAAATTATCATCATCTCGCTCAAATTGGCCGTCGGGCTGTACTTTGATGCTCAGATAGAGGTGGCCACCATCTTGCCCCTGGCCTTTCAGCCGGACGCGGGAGCCTGTTTTAACCCCGCGCGGAATTTTTGCTTCGATGGAACGGCCGTTTTCCCACTGAATGGTCCGGCTGGTACCATAAAACGCTTCCGCCAGCGAGATTTCGATCATGTGTTCCACGTCGCGGCTACGGCGGATGGATTGGCCCTGCTGGCCAAAAATGTCGTTGAAATTGACCTGTTGACCACCTGCGCCCCGTGCTCCCATCTGGCCAAACAGCGCCTCGAAAAAGTCCGAGAAGCCTCCGCTGCCGCCGAACATCTGCTCAAATTCCTCGGGGCTGACGGTGCGCGTTTGGCCGCGTCGTCCAGCGCCTTGTTGGGCACCCCATTGTGACCAGAAGTCATCGGGGCGGCCGCCAGCGCGTTGGTATTGCTGCCACTGCGAACCAAACTGGTCGTACATCTTCCGCTTCTCGGCGTCAGACAGCACTTCATTCGCTTCGTTGATATCTTTGAAGCGCTGTTCGGCCTGCGGATCATCCTTGTTTAAGTCCGGGTGATATTTGCGGGCCAGTTTGCGGTATGCTTTTTTGATTTCATCCTGACTGGCGGATTTTGACACGCCGAGGATGCTGTAATAATCCTTATAGTCCATTGGCCCTTCCTAATTTCTAGGTGGGCGAGGCAGGTGGTGAAGTGGTTTTGTTGTTGAGCAAGGATGTTATCCACCTGCCTCGCCCCTACGGTATTACATCTCCTGGAATTCGCCTTCGACGACGTCATCCGGGTTTTCTTGGCCATTGCCATTACTTTGACCATTAGCACTGCCATTGCTGCCGGGCTGCGCCTGGCTGCCAGGTTGTGCCTGGCTTTGGTAGAGCTGTTGGCTTAGTGCGTGGCTGGCTTGCTGTAACTGCTCGGTCAGTGTTTTGATTTGGGTGATGTCTTCGGTGGTGACGGCCGTTCTCAGTTCAGCAATCATGCCTTCGATGTGGCTCTTTTCACCTTCGTTCACTTTGTCACCCAACTCGTTCAGGCTCTTTTCCGTGGCGTAGATCATCTGATCAGCCTGGTTGCGCGCCTGAATCAACTCGCGCAGCTTACTGTCTTCCGCTTCGTGCTGCTTGGCGGCGTTGACCATGCTTTCCACTTCAGATTCGGACAGATTGGTCGAGGCGGTGATCTGAATCTTCTGCTCTTTGCCGGTTGCCTTGTCTTTAGCGGTGACATCCAAAATGCCGTTGGCATCAATATCGAATGTTACCTCAATTTGCGGCAAACCGCGCGGTGCAGTCGGAATGCCGTCCAGGCGGAACATGCCCAACGTTTTGTTGTCTTTGGCCATGGGCCGCTCGCCTTGTAGGACGTGGACGTCTACGGCCGTTTGGTTATCTTCGGCCGTGCTAAACGTTTCCGTCTTGCGCGTTGGAATGGTGGTATTGCGTGGAATCAATGGTGTCATTACGCCACCTAAGGTTTCCAGACCCAGGCTCAGTGGCGTTACGTCCAGCAGCAGAACGTCTTTCACGTCCCCGGCCAGCACGCCACCTTGAATGGCCGCACCCAGGGCCACAACCTCATCAGGATTCACGCTCTTGTTTGGCGCTTTGTTGGTCAAGCTTTGCACCAACTCCTGAATCATGGGCATACGGGTAGAGCCACCGACCAGCACCACTTCATGAATATCGCTGGCGGACATATTGGCGTCTGCCAACGCTTTTTCAAACGGGTCACGGCAGCGTTTTACCAAATCTTCGGTGAGCTGCTCAAATTTAGCGCGGGTCAGCGTGAGCTGCAAGTGCTTTGGCCCATTGGCGTCGGCCGTGATGAAGGGCAGATTCAACTCTGTCTGCATCAGGGAAGATAGCTCAATTTTGGCCTTTTCGGCCGCTTCGCGCAGCCGCTGCAATGCCTGACGGTCCTGGCTCAGGTCAATGCCCTGATCTTTTCTGAACTCGTCAATCATCCAATTCACAATGCGCTCATCCCAGTCATCGCCACCCAGGTGCGTGTCACCGTGGGTAGATTTTACTTCTACGACACCTTCGCCCACTTCCAAAACGGAAACGTCAAAGGTACCACCACCCAGGTCAAACACCAGGATGGTTTGGTCTTCTTTTTTGTCTAAGCCGTAAGCCAGGGCTGCGGCCGTAGGCTCATTGATGATACGTAAGACTTCCAGTCCAGCAATTTTACCAGCGTCTTTGGTTGCCTGCCGCTGACTGTCATTGAAGTAAGCGGGCACGGTGATAACGGCCTGCGTAATATTGGTGCCCAAATATGCTTCGGCATCTCGCTTCAGTTTTTGCAAAATGAAAGCAGAGATTTCCTGTGGTGAGTACGTTTTATCTACAACAGGGACGTTGACGCGGGCATCTTTTTGTGGCCCGGCGACGATTTCATAAGGCACCATTTTTTGGGTGCGTTTTGTTTCGTCTGCATCAATGTGGCGGCCCATTAACCGTTTAACGGAATAAATGGTGTTGTCTGGATTGACAACAGCTTGCCGTTTGGCTGTTTGGCCTACCAGTCGTTCTCCTTTTTTATTGAAAGCGACAATGGATGGGGTGGTATTGCCCCCTTCGGCCGATGGAATCACAACGGCGTCGCCACCTTCCATTACGGAGACGACTGAGTTGGTTGTACCTAAGTCGATACCTATAATTTTGCTCATGCTTATGCTCCTCTCAATACAATTTGCGATTTTTCGCTATGGATTTCTATGTCGGTAAAGTTTTATGTTAAAAAAAACCTGCACTATATTGTGCTGACTGTGCATATGATTTGTGTAAGACGGCCGTTAGAGAATCGTATACATGCCCGCATATACAATAGCTAGCCGGCACAAAAACAGGCGCTGAATTGATCAATCCAGCGCCTGCCGCGATTTAGTAACGTCGATTAATTGTCGTTTTAGCCTTCGACGACGGTTTTTCCATTGCCAGAGCGTACAGCGATGCGTTTGGGTTTGACCGCCTCAGCTTTGGGGATTTGCAGCGTCAGGATGCCTTTTTCTACTGTGGCCGTCACGTTGTCAGATTCAACGGGCGTAGGCAGGCTAATGCTGCGCATGAAGCTGCCAAAACGGCGTTCACGCAGATGAACTTTTTCATTTTCTTGAACTTCTTCATCTTGCGTTTCCCCTTTGATGGTAAGCACATTGTCGCTAATAGTAATGTCTAAGTCATCGGGGTTCATGCCAGGAACGGCCGCTTTCACCACAAAATGTTCGTCAGCTTCGGTTACGTCCAACGGGAAGCCCCAGACGGAATTGCGGTCCCATTTGCTTACCGGTGCGTTGAAGGCATCTTCGAACAATCGGTCAATCTCGCTGCGCATTCTGGCCATTTCACCAAATGGGTTCCAACGGATCATAGTGTTCATGTTATACCTCCTAAACATTTGATCTAACTGTGAAATTGTAAAAATGAACTACACATTTCGTTTTGTTTTGGTAGTTCATTATTATTTTCGGAGAAGTGTGTAAGAAAAAAATAAACGATAAATAAAAACTTTGTAAATGCAGCAAAGTTGAACAAAAAAAAGCCGCTGCGCAAATTTTTGCGCAGCGGCTCGGGGAAAATCTTCAAAGCCGATTCTATTTTTCTGGAACAAATTTCTCTTCGCCAGCTTTCTCTTTATTGGCTTTGACCAGAATGCTAATGCCGATGAGAATCAGGGCCAGGGGCCACAGTTTGCCCACAAAGGCCAGAACGCTTAACAGTGCGCCGCCAAACATGATTGCAACACCCACGAAAGCGATGATGCTGCCGGGGATTAAGGCCCACCAGTGTGTTTCTTCACCAAAAACGGCCGTTACCAGCGTAATCAGCCCAAAACCAAGCCCCAAGAAAATGAGGAAAACGCCACCTTCATTGTCGCCTTGCCAAATTGAGAAGGGTCCAGCAATGGCGTAGACGCCCCAACCAACGCCGCTCAAGATGCCGCCGGGAATCATCAGCCCATCGGTACGGGTCAAAATACCCCATACCAGGAACAAAGCACCTAGCCCCGGCACGATGAGCAAGCCCATGTTTTCACTCATTTGAATTGGTAAAAGCTGAAACGCCAGCGCCAGCAGGCCAATTACGATTAAAATCAAACCACCTTTAAAATCTTTCTTTTGCATTTCCATCAGGTTCCTCCAAACGAACTTTATCATTTAACGAATATGGTTACAGTATAGAAGATGGAAAGATCGAATGGATGTGCCGGAAGTCATATCCAGGTCACATTGCCCCTATGACCTGAAAAGCAAAAACCCTGCCAAAGTCATGCTTTGGCAGGGCTTGCATAAAGACAGCACTCATTTTAGAAAATGATGCTGCTCATGAAAGAGCGTAAAACTAACAGCCGATCTCCACGTTAAAGCAATTGTCGATTCCCGGCTCAAAGTCCAGGATTTCATCAATGCCAAAGTTACCGTTGATGAAGTCTGCACCAGCACCGCCGGTGAAGGTGTCATCACCGAATAGACCATTGAGAATATCGTTGCCATCGTAGGCAAAGATCACGTCGTTGGTCAAGCCGCCGGTAATGATCTCAGAATTGTCCGTACCGTGAATTTCATAACAGGCGTCGTCACTCAGACCTAACGGCTGTCCCCAACGACCTGCGTGGAACCGCACACCATTGTAGCCGGGATCTCCAATCGAAACGATGGTGGCAAGACCCTCAAACGGGCTGCCTTCCAGAGCAACAACGTAGCAGCCATCTCCATTGCGGATAAGCGATGGTGTTAGATTCAAACCAACAATCACTGGATCATGATCCGATGCGCGGTAAGCATTTGGCTCGTAGAGTGCATCCTGAGCGTCCTCCTTAAATGACGTATCGTAATCAATCAAATCCACCTCGTCGGCGTTGATGTGCCAGGCGGTTGTGCCGGTTACCTGTCCGGCCAGACTGTCGTTGGCCAGTGCGTAATCCAGGTAACCCAACTGGCCGTCGAACACATACGTGTAGGCCAGTTCCCCGCCAAAAGCGTAGAGCAGGTCGGTGTAATCATCACCAGTACCCAAGGTATCATCCGAGCCTGCCAGAATGGCGTCGATTGGATCTTCCTTATCATACGAGTTCAAGTCACCAATGATGAGGACATCCGAGTCACCACTGCCCGTTGGGTCGCTGGCCAACCAGTCTACCATGGCTTCGGCGGCCAGGAGGCGGGTGATGTTGCAGTTGCCTGCGCCATCACCTAAATCTGGGTCGCCGACGTCGTCACAAGGGGAGCCTTTGGACTTCAGGTGATTGACCACGACAGTAAAGATACCGTTGGTGCCGTTTTCTACGAAGCTTTGAGCGAGGGCCGGCCGGTTCTTGTCATCGTCAAAGCGGGCATCCACACTGGAATCCAGGATAGCACTGCTGCCATACGGGGTTACCGTGGCCGGTTTGTAGATGAGGCCAACGGCAATTTCATCCGTACCAATAACCGGAACGCCGGGGTCGATGAAGGCATAGGTGCCTGGAGCAGTGGCGTCGTTCAAGCCATTGACCAGATCGGCAATGGCCGAGTACTGATCGTAACCATCGTTCTCAATTTCCATGAGGCCAATCACATCGGCGTCAATGTCAACGATCGCGGCAATGATCTTGTCCCGCTGCCGGTTGAACTCTTCGAGATCATCGGCACCGCGCGCGGTGGGGAATCCGCCGCCCATGCCGTCGCCGTTGAAATAATTCAGCACGTTAAGGCTGGCTACCTGCAGGCTGCCATCGACAGGATCGGGGGCGGTCGTGCGCGGATTGACGGAGTTGTAATCTGCGCCCTGGGTTGGCTGGATACGATAGAGGTCAAAGCGGTAATCGATTACGCCGGTGACGTTGTCCAGGCTGTCGCCGCCGCGGAAGATGTTTGACAGAGTGAATTCCGCTCCATTGGGGTGTATGGCCGGATCGGGGTTCTGTGACGTACGGCCGTCATCCAGAGTAATTCGGTTGGCAGCATTGGCTGCGGCCAGAGCGGCCTGGTCCGGGCTGCCCGGCTCGAAGATAGCAGTTGGTTGATACTGACGATCTGGGGTAAGCACGACTTCGCCAAATCTGTCATAGTTGAAGTATTCGCTAATGTAGAGCGTATGGCCAACCGTTATCAGCATGCCTTCGTAGGGTTCAAGGTCAGAGGGGACCGAGATGATCGTGGGTGCAACACTGCCTGTGCCGCAAAGCAGGACGGTATTGACGTTGGTAATTTCGGTCATATCGAAAAATTCATCGACGGTACCGCTGACTCTTACCAAGTCGCCAGGAACTACATCTATTGCGCCGGGGGCAAAGACGAAGATGCCATCAGAGGTAGCGGGATCGCCGTCACCCGTTGGGTCCTGGACGTAGAATCCGTCTAAGTCGGTATGGTCGCCATCCCCTTCCTGGAAGTCGCCCACAACGATGCCATCAATAACAACGGCCGAGCCGTCCAGCGGGCTGCTGGCACCACTGCCCTGAATTTCGTAGATGGGGGTGGTGATGCCAGTTGTGTCACAGGTCACCGGCACAAAAATTTCATTGGGCGCTCCGGGCGTATTGTATGCTTCGCCGGCACTGATCGAGCCAGAGAAGCCAGGAATGCCGGCCAGATCGAAGTCGTTACGTACCCAGTCTGCGGCCGAATCGGTATCAGAACCATCAGGGATGCGAGAAGCGCCACCGGGGGCGAAGCTGCTCACACCATCGTAGTTGGGTCCGAGTTCAGGTGCCCCATAGGTGAGATCTCCAGCGTCGCCATCGCTGACGGAAACAGCATCTACGACTGCACTCCAGGGGGTGACATCGAGGACGCCGTCATCATTGGTGTCCAGATCGTCGCCCAATAAGCCACTAAAGTTCTCGACGAGAAGCAGAGAAATTGTGCCGTTATCTAGCGCGTTGGCGAGCAAATCGCCTAACCAGAAGCCGCTGGTATCGGTTGTGCCCACATTGATGACCTCGGCAATCGTCCCGGTGGCAGCGGTGCTATCCCCTTCGATCTCCAGGATCGTGAAGACAGAGTAGTTTGTCTCTGGCGAGCCAAACACCTCAACGTATTCAACATCTGTGCCCGTGGTGCTGGCAGAGAACTCGTTGAGTTTTGGCTCGGCCGCGCCAAAGTTACATCCAGAGAAGGCCGTGCCGTCCAGCTGCGTGCCGGGTGAGAACAACGCGCCACCGGAAGCGGCCGCATCGCTGTGCAGCACAAAAGTGCCGCTGATATCTGGTTCACGGGTCAGCGATTGGTCGTTACCCCCTTCGCTGCCGTAAACATATTCAAGCGTGCTGGCAGCGCCGTTATCCAGTAACAGGGTGTCGCCCCCGTTGTTCAGACCAAGCGAACCGGTAGAGGCCGTTTGGACAACGGCACCACCAAATTCACCAGTTGGTGTATCGCCACCAAAGACAACGGCCGCACAATCTGCCGGAATGATAGAGCCGGTGGGGAAGGTGTGACGAACCTGAACGGCGTCGCTGATGGACCAGCCGCTCACGTCCAGAGCTGTTCCGCTCACGTTCACGATTTCGATGAATTCGTCGTCGCTGGCGTCGCGGATGCCATCGCCATTGGCATCGCCGGCAAGGTCAGTGGCCGGATCAGCCAAGAACTCGTTGATGACCACGCTGGAGATGTTGAGGCTGACGGTGTCGAAGCTGAAGCTGACGTCGGCAGACATATTGTCCGGCGGATCATCTGTATCATCGTCGGTGACCTGGGCGGCAAAAACGGTGACGGTACAGTTTTCACCGTTGGCGAAATCTGTATCGGGGTCGAGCGTGTAGCTGGCGGGTCCACCGCTGGCAACGGCCGTATGCGCCCCACTTACTGTACAAGCAATATCAAACCAGCTGCCAGTGACTGTTACATCTTCAGTGAAGTTTATCGTGACGTTGGCATCAATGGCCACACCGGCAGCGCCGTTAGTCGGATCGGTGCTGGCCACGCCAGGGGCAGCATCGCCGGCCAGGGGTGCAAAGGTGCCGGTAGGGAAGGGAATGGCCGCAGTGGCATTACTTGTTTCGCCATCCAGGGCGTCGGGACCGCTAAATGTCCAGTTGGCAATGTTGAAAATCGTACCGTCGGCTTCTGTGCCGGAGACGCGGTACGCCCAGCCGTCCAGATATTCCCACGGCTGGCCGGTGCCATCGACATTGATGTCGCCAAAGGTGTCGATGACTGCGCCATTTTGGAATAGTTCAACAGCGTCGTCACCGTTAATGGAAACGGCCGTGCCATCTGTGTAATCTGGCGCAAAGCCGAAGAAATTGGTGAACTCAATCGATTCGGTGGCCACATAGATAAATTGGCCAGCGGTGGCTGCGTCAGCGGGGAAGGTAAACTCTTCCCCATCGGAACCGCCGCCATTGTTGGCGCCACCAATCCCAAAAATACTCAAATCGGGAATGTCATTAACAACATATAATTCTACTGCTTTTGGAAGTCCACCGGTGAGAGGACCATCTATGACACCGGTGATGAGCAAATCAGTGGCGATTGCTCGTGAGGGCGCAGCTGTGCCGATTAAGAAAATGAACACAGCGGCCAGAACAAGTAATGTTTGGTTGATCCTTCTCAATGTTTCCTCCGTGTGATGTGCCAGAGGCACGCTAAGTGGGTTTATCCCTGAAAGCTGGTGGTAGTTGGATTCTGGCAATATGATCAGACAAAAACTGATGTGGGGGAGCCAGAATGGGCAAGTTGTTCAGGCCTTCATATGGGATACCGCAAAAGACATTTACCACCAAATTAAAGGTACAGAGTTGATGTTTCAAACTATCTTACAAAAGCGTACCGGCAGAAGGTGGAATTTAAAGTAACTGACACCGTAATAATAAGAAAGAGGCCTGCATTACGCAAGCCTCTTTTTGCCCTTATTCTAAAACTTCTGACTTTAGATTATTCACCGGCGACGAAGAAAATCATAGTGGTTTGGGTTGTATTGTCATTGGAGTTTGTGCCCATGGCAAAAGCATAAACCGGATTAACATCAGTTATCTCTTCCATTGTTGGATCTACATCTTCCAGGGCGGCAAACAAACCATCCAGATCAATATATACAACAGGAATGGTTCCACGGGGGAATGCATCCCAGGCGTTTTGATACTTGTCACTGTCGGCCAGATTGGATTCCCCGGCAAAGAGAGATTCGATACTTTCACCGCTGGTAGAGAGGATGAGGTATTCTTCACTTACCCCATAAGCGCCGACCAATTCGCCGCTGGGATCTTCAACTTCATAAACTGTTACATTGTCGTTGCCGGAGTCGTCAACGCTAAATTCTTGATCCTCTAGCCCATCGGTAAAATCTTCAGCCAATTCGGTTAGTTCTTCACCGTTGTCGCTGCCAAGCATGATGACAGCACCCAGGTCGGTGTCGAATTCTTCAGCAATCAGGCCCTCATCGCTGTCGATAACAGCCATGCTGTATTCACCATTGAGAATCGGGAACAGATCATCACTGGGGTTGAAGCCAAACATATCATCGAACATGTCCATTGCTTCTTCCATGTCTTCTTCAGGGAAGCCAGCTTGATCTAAGGAGTCTAGAGCGCTTTGCCAGGCAAGGTCCAGCCGCTGGCCTACGATGAAGACGTAGGTGGACTCAGGGAGGAATTCGGCCGTGGCAATGTCGTCTGTTTGGGCATCCATCAAGGCTTGTTGTTCTTCTGTTAAGCTTTCATAGTTGCCGACAAAATCCATGCGGATGCCTTCTGGGGTAACCATGGCTGACATTCCGACACCGAGTAAGCCCAAGTCTTCAATCATGTCGGTGTCGAAGCCTTCTAGTTCACCCGTTTCTTCCGCGGCCTGGAAGCTGTTTTCTAACCCTTCACCACTCATATAAAAGGTAAGTGCCCGGTCACCAGGCAGTTCGGCGATAGTGTCTTGATATTCAGCGACGCCAGCCAGATTTTCATCACCCTGTTGAGCATCGATTGCTTCTTCCAATACGTCAATATTGGCGGCCACGAAGAAGATTTCATCAGAACGGCCGAATGCCAGCCGCTCATCCTCAAATTCACTGTCAATCTCAAAAACAAGGACACCACTGTATTCGATATCGTCTACGTCGTTGCCAGACTCATCCTCAATGGCGTCGATCATATCTTCAATAAACTGATCGGCTAAATCAATATCGCGAATGGTAGCGGCAAAAACAATCTGCGGCACCTCGCCCTGGTCCATCGCTTCAATATCCAGCTCAATGAGACCAAAACCCATGTTGGCACCAATCCAGGGCATGACATCATCAGTAATGGTGAGGCCGCTGGCTTCTTCCAAATCTTCATCAAGCTGTTCCAGCAAGCTGGCCGGATCATCCGCGTCAAAATCGACGTCGTTTTCATCAAACAAATCTTCAAAAGCGCGGGCAACGCGATTGGCATCTTCATTTGCCAGGTTAAGTAGATTTACCTCGACCAGCAAACTTGTATCCGGTGGCATGACGCTGGCAATAGCGCCATCATCTCCCCCAAACAATTGGGGTAGAAGGAAAATTGCGGCAATCACGAGGATAGCCACAACAGCTAAGGCAGCAAGGCCGCCAATGATGAGCATCCGGTTGCCGCCGCCGGGCGCTGCCGGGCTGTTGGTAACTTGGGTTTGTTCAGTCATTTAATACCCTCCATAAATGGTTTTAACTACAACAGAATTACTATAATGTCCGCTTGAATTGCTGACCTGACACGATGCTGTGCTTGTGTTTAACACGGCAACGTAAGGTGCAGGTCCGTACTGGCTAAGCGGAATAATAACATATTTGTTCATGTTTGATCGGCCAGTTTATGCGATCGGTACTATAGTCTAACGGCGAAACGATCCTAAATCGATCCGACGAAAACGGCCGTAACCCAGTTAACAATTTCGCAAACAGATTGTTCGTATAACATTCGTCGCCAAAAGCGGCGCTGCTGCTACAATTGGCGACATGACAATGGTTCAACTTTTTGTTGTAGAGCCGGGTGGGATACGGCCGTTACCCGTCCCCGAACACGCCACCAGCTTTGACCAACTGTATGATGGCCTGGAACTGGGCGTTTACTCCGCCCTGCGCACCTTTGAGCACAACAAGTTTCTCTATCTGGCGCACCACATCCAGCGCACCCGCGATTCAATGGCGCTGCTAGGCTGGCCCGATGAACTGGACGAAGCGCGGCTGCGCCGGGGCCTGCACGCCGCGTGCAGCCAATATCCGCTGCCTGAAGCGCGGGTGCGGTTTGACTTTCTGGCTGCACCGCCAACTCATTTGGATACAGACAGCCGGCTGCTGATTGGCCTGATGCCGTTCACGCCGCCTCCGCTCGAACTGTACCAGAGCGGCGTGCGTGTTGATTTTGCCCCTGATCTGGCGCGAAAAACCCCACTGGCCAAAACGGCCGATTTCGCCCAAAAGCGCCGTGCCTACGAAGTGGGCGGCGCGATTTATGAATATTTGTTGCTGAGCGAGCAGGGCGAGATTTTGGAAGGCACCGGCACCAACTTTTACGGCGTGCTGGCTGGCGTGTTCCACACGGCCGGCACGGGCGTGTTGGCCGGCATCACGCGCAAAATCATTCTCGACCTGGCCGAGCAACTAGACATCCCTACCAGCCTGGAACCCATTACCGTGGCTCAGATTCCCCAGCTAACCGAAGCGGCGCTGAGCGGCTCATCCCGGGCGCTGCTGCCGGTGGTGCAAATTGGCGAACAGGTGGTGGGGAACGGCCGTCCCGGACCCATCTGCCGGCAAATTTTGGCGGCTTACAATGAGTTTGTAGCGCGTGAAGTGAAAACGGCCGTTTAACCACAGATTTCGCAGATTACACAGATTTTTTGATTTAATCTGCGGAATCTGTGTAATCTGTGGATAGTTTTAAGGAGAGATTATGACTCATGGAACCCACAACGCCGTGCCCGATGTGCGGAATGAAAATGTGCTGATCTACATCAACGGCGAGCTGTTTCCCCGCAGCGAAGCCAAGATTTCTGTGTTTGACAGCGGTTACCTGGTTGGGGATGGCGTCTGGGAGGCCCTGCGCCTGCACGAAGGCGTATTGGTCTTTCTGGATGAGCACCTGGACCGGCTGTGGCAGGGTGCGGCAACCATCGGCATGGATGTAGGCATGAGCCGCACTGAACTGACCGATGCCCTGTGGCAAACCATCAACGCCAACGAGATGCACGACAACGTGCACGTGCGCTTCATGCTGACACGCGGCATCAAAAAGACGCCGTCACAGGACCCGCGCCTGACGATTAGCGGACCGAACCTGGTGATCATCGCCGAGCACAAGCTGGCCGACCCCGCCAGTCGCGAGCGGGGCGTGACGCTGTTCACCAGCAGTATTCGGCGCGGCTCGCCCGATTATTTAGACCCACGCCTGAACTGCCACAGCAAGCTGCACGAGGTGATGGCTTTGGTGCAGGCGCTGGAGGCCGGTGCCGATGAGGCGCTAATGTTGGACATTCATGGTTTTGTAGCCACCTGCAACGCCACCAATTTTTTCATGGTGAAAAATGGCGAAGTGTGGACCTCCACCGGGCAATATTGCATGAACGGCATCACGCGGGGTAAGGTGATTGAAGCGTGCCGGCAGAACAACATTCCCTGCTACCAGAAAAATTTCTCCCTGTTCGACGTGTACGGCGCTGACGAAGCGTTTGTGACGGGCACGTTTGGCGGTTTGACGCCGGTGACCAAGGTGGACGGCCGTACCATTGGCAGTGGCAGCTACGGACCGATGACGCGGCGCTTGCAGGCATTGTATGAGGGGCTGGTGCAAGTGGCAGTGGAGGCCGGTAATCGGTAATCAGTGAACGGTAATCGGTGGTCAGTTTACGGATTACCGATAACGGATTACCGATCACCGAAAAGGAGGAACAATGACCCAAACAACCCGTATCTGCCTCTGGAGTGGGCCGCGCAATATTTCGACGGCGTTGATGTACAGCTTTGCACAACGGGCGGATACGGCCGTTTTCGACGAACCCCTCTACGCCCATTACCTTTCCAAAACGCCGGCCCGCGAATACCATCCTGGCGCGGAAGAAGTGATTGCTACGATGGAAAACGACGGTGAAAAAGTGGTGCAAGACCTCATTTTGGGCGACCATGGGAAGCCGGTACTCTTTTTTAAGCACATGACCCACCATCTGAACGATCTGGATTGGGGCTTTATGCGCCAGACGGTGAACGTGATTTTGACCCGCGATCCTGTAGAAATGCTGCCCTCGTACGCCAAGCAGGTGGCCCAGCCCGCCCTGCACGATGTGGGTTACGCCCTGCACCTGGAGTTGCTGGATTATCTGCAAAGCATCGGCCAAACGCCGCCCGTTTTGGATTCTAAACAAACGCTGCTCAATCCACGCGGCGTGCTGGCGAAGCTGTGCCAGCAGATAGGCATTCCCTTTGACGAGGCGATGCTCAGCTGGCCGGCGGGGGCGCGCCCGGAAGACGGCTCGTGGTCCAAATTTTGGTATGATGCGGTCCATCGCTCGACGGGATTCCAGAAATACAAGCCCAAAACAGCGCCATTTCCTCAACAGTTACGGCCGTTACTCGCCGAATGCCAGCCCTATTACGAAAAATTAGCCGCTCTGGCTATCCCCGCCTGACCCTATTCCCTGCTGGCAGTTCGATTATTGAACTAGACACTGCCTCTCACCCCTTTAGAATGATCCCATAGTTGTGGATCAAAGTTTGAGCCGCGAGGAATGCAAAGGAAAAATCTTTGCGTTCTTTGCGGTGAAAAATGAAGGAGTGAACCGATGGATGCGATTCAACAAGGGCAGGTGCAGCAAAGCGCCGCCGAGATTTATGAGCAATTTTTTCTGCCCGCCTTGTTTGCCCAGTGGGGTGGTCCGGTTTTGCAGGCGGCCCAGGTGGGATCAGGGCAGCGGGTGCTGGATGTGGCCTGCGGCACGGGCATTTTGGCACGCACGGCCGTTTCTCATGTTCAACCAAACGGCCGTGTCGTGGGGTTGGATATCAACGACGGGATGCTATCTGTGGCTCAAAAGAAAACTTCTGAGGTGGAATGGCGGCACGGACGGGCTGAGGCGCTGCCGTTTGACGATGATTCCTTTACGGCCGTCGTCAGCCAGTTTGGCCTGATGTTTTTTGCTGACCGGCGACAGGCGTTGGCCGAAATGGTGCGGGTGTTGAAGAGCGACGGCCGTCTGGCCGTGGCGGTGTGGGACAGCCTGGAAAACACCCCAGGCTATGCGGTCGTGGTGGCCTTGCTGGCGCGTCTTTTTGGTGCCGAGGTGGCTGAAGGGCTGCGCTCGCCTTACGTTTTGGGCGATACGGCCGAATTGGAAGCCCTGTTTACCGGCTTACCGCTGGCCGATTTGCAGATCGAAACCCAACTGGGCTACGCACGCTTTCCCTCCATTGCCGACTGGATGTTTACCGACATTCGTGGCTGGACATTGGCCGATGTGATTGATGACGAGCAGTTTGAGCTGCTTTTGCAGGAGGCGGAGGTGGCATTACGGCCGTTTTGCCAGCCAGACGGGACCGTGCAGTTCAACGCCCCCGCACATATCGTCACTGCCCAAAAGAGCGCTAAATCATTTCTTGAATGAACGTTTCTGTCACTGTATCGAAGATGAGGACGCCTTCATTTCTGACGTCCAGCCTGGCTACCAACGTGCCTTCACAATTCCAAACCGCGCTTTGTCCGGCGCATTCCGCCCCGTCTGCCGGGCCGATGCAGTTGGCCATGAACACCGTCATGTGGTGCTGTCTGGCAATTTCAGCCAGCCGCTTATTGGCTTTTTCCATGCCGTTCACAAATTTGGCCACGCTGGCAATGTAAATCGCTGCACCACTGCCGGCTGCGGCAGCGGCATGTTGCGGCACAGAAAGTTCATAACAGATTGCCAGCGCCACCTCGTTTTTGTCCCCCACCAGGCCGGAAACGCGCTCCCCGCTGGTAAAAAAGGGCAGTTCGTCTTCATGCAAATAGTGCTTTGTGTAAAGCTGCCTGGGCCGGTTGGTCTGGAAAATGATCAGGCTGATGCAGGGGCGCGACTGGTTTTGGGTCGGTGCCCCGACGCCAATCATGATTTGCCCGGTGTCGGCCAGCGTCTGGAAAACGTCCAATCGAGGATCGTCTGGCTGGATGGCCAATGCCTGGGCCAGAGTGGGTTCGTAGCCGGTTAAAGAGAGTTCGGGGAAGATGATGAGGTTGGCCTGGTGGGATACGGCCGTTGCCACAAATGCCTTATGCCGTTCAATATTCCGCGCAATATCCCCGGTAATGGGTCTGGTTTGGGCCACACAAATCTTCATTTTTGAGTGTCATTCCCGCGAAGGCGGGAATCCATTTATGTTTACCGCTGCTCTAGAAAACTGACGACCTCGCTCAAAAACAGCTCGGGATTTGTGTCCATGGCGATGTGCTGCTGCCCGGGCAAAACCACAATACGGCCGTTAGGCAGAGCGGAATCAACCCGCTCCACCGCCTTTTGGAATAAAGGTGGACTGTCGCCGCCGAGCAGGAGCAGCGTGGGCACCTGAAGGCTGAAAAACTTGGCAGCGTCAAAACGATAAGTCCAATCAACCGCCAGCTCTCGGGGAATCGTGGGTGCGAGCTGAATCCTGCCCTGCCACATGGGCAGTTTGCGGTAAGCACTCAGCTCATGCTCTGGCATGCGCACAACTTCCCGCATAAAAACCTCTAGAGCCGCTTCCAGCTCGCCTTTATCGATCAGTGCCTGCATCCGTTTGGGTATGTCCGGCGAGATTTGGGGGCTGTCGGCGGGAATGGGTGGTTCGTAGAGAATGAGCCGGTCGATGTTATTTGTCAGCAAGGTGGCTTCCAGGCTGCAAATGGCGCCGTAAGAGTGCGCCAGGACAAGAACGGGCTCAGCAATGCTTTCTATAATGGCCGCGACGTCCTCGGCTTCACGCAGCAGATTGTAATCTGGGGCATCACCGCTGCTGCCACGACCGCGCCGGTCCATCGCGTAGACCGTAAAGTGCTGCTCCAGCTGCGGCAAGAGGCCGGCCCAGCGATTGTGGTCAGCGGTGGTGCCATGAACGAGCAGTAACGGCCGTCCCGCACCGCTTTTCCAGAAAGCTATCTTTGTGCCATCTTTTGAGACAACTTGTTTCATTAGCCTTTTAACGTGGCGGTAAGCTGAATGTTGCCGACGCTGGCCAGCGCTTTGGAGACGGGACAGCCGACCTTGGCCTTCTCAGCATAATCCTGCAGGGTGGCGTCGTCAATGCCCGGCACATCGGCTTCGCAGTTGAGTTCGATGGTGTGAATGGTGGGCGCGCCATCTACCTGGCCGATATGAACGTTGGCCGTGGTGTGGATGCGGGTGGGCACGTGACCATCTTTGGAAAGCAGCGCGGAGAGGAACATGGAGTAACAGCCGGCGTGGGCCGCACCGATTAATTCTTCGGGGTTGGTTTCCGCGCCATCGGCAAAACGGGAAGCGCGGGTGAAGGGGCCTTCGTAACGGCCGTCTCCCACCACCATCGTTCCCTTTCCTTCCGTTAAACTTCCTTCCCAGGTTGCACTTGAATTACTGACAGTCATAGGGTTTTCTCCTTATTATTTTGATTGGTTGAGTTGTTGATTAGGAAGGCGATTATACACCGGAAAGCTGGCGACTCAAGACAGACGGAGCGGTACTTTGAAATTATTTACATTATTCAGGAGTTAACCTTTACCGCCAGCTATTTTGGCGGCTTCAGGTAAAGTTTTCAGCCGCAGCATGGCGAAAATGCCGACCAACGGTCCGGGAACTAGAAAAGCAAAGGCCCACTGCCAGCTAACTAACTCTTGCAGAATGGGAATGAGCCAGATGGTAACCACCGTAATGGCAAAGCCGGACGCCAGTTGGATGGTTAAAGCTGTGCCCACGTAGGATTGATCGGCCGTTTCCGTAACCATCGTTGAGAATTGGGCCGAGTCGCCCACGACAGTAATGCCCCAAATGAGGGCAACCAGGAGCGTCAGGTACAGATTTGAATTGAGCAGCAGGCCAACGAGAATAGCACAAGTTCCAGAGACGGCCATCATCAAGATTGTCGTGTTGGTTCTGCCCCAGCGGTCGGCCATGATGCCACCAATCCAGGAACCGATCCCGCCAGAGGCGAAAATGATGAAGGTGGCATACGCTGCCAATGAGTCCGTTCCCACATTGTGTACTGAAAACAGCTCGATAAAGAAAACCAAAATCCAGGCATACATGGCAAACAGTTCCCACATGTGGCCGACGTAGCCTAGCGTTGCCAGACGAACGCCCCGGTTGGTTAGGGCCAAACCGATTTGACGTGGATTGAAAACGGCCGTTGGAAAAGGAAACGGTCCCTCGCGAATGATAAACTCAGCAATTAACCCACCAATAAGTGCTTGAATGGAGGTGACCGAGATGACAATTTGCCAATCAAGTCCACCCAGCCCGTTAATCAGATGGGGAATGCCGTTACCCACCACAATGGCAGCGGCTAAAATGCCAAGCGCCAGTCCACGATTTTCTTTATACCAGGTCGATATAAGTTTGAAGGCTGGTGGATAAACGCCCGCCAGAAAAAAACCGGTAGCAAAGCGCAGCGGAATCCCGGCTTGGGGGCCATTGGCCAGCAGTAAAAGCGCGTTAACAATTGCGGCCCCAATAGCCCCCCCCATGATGACGTGCCTGGGCGCAATGACATCGGAGATGTTGAAGAGACTAGAAATGACCGCGCCGGCCACAAAGCCAAGCTGCACGGCAATAGTCAACCAGGCGGCGGTGTTGGGAGTAAGTGCCCAGGTGTCACGCAGCTGGGGGATGACGGCCGAAGCGGAAAACCAGGTTGACATGCTAAAGACGAGTGCGGCTGCTAAAAATGCCAGCATTCGCCAGCGTTCGCGGTGCCGCATATGATCTACAACTTTATCCATGATGTTTTCCTTATTAATGCTTACGCTTGTGACCAAATCAAGGGGAATAACTCACAGGCCATCGGCTCACCGGCAGACAAACCGCCAGTAAAAGGAGGCGATAATTCCCACGGCCGTTCCGCAAAGCGGGCATCATCGCCAAACCAACGGGTTGAGAAGGCTCGCCGCGAGGTGTTGAGCGAGACATTGCCCGCCGCACCATGCAGCGTCGCGCCATAGAAAACAACACAATCACCTGGATCGAGGGCCCACGACAAGATTTCGTACTTGTCTGGCCTTGAATCAATGTCATCAGGAACAGTTTCAAACTGTGCGAAGCCCGTTGAACGGTGATCGACTTGGCTTTTGAGTTTGTAATTTTTTTGCGTGGCAAATTTGCGTGGAATGAAACGGGGACCCAGGGTATGAGACCCTTTTACAAACTGGAGCGAGTTTTCTACAGGTACCGGATCAAGCGGCATCCAAATGGAACAAACATGACGGCCGTCAACAGGATAGTACGGTTGATCCTGATGCCAGGGGGTTTTGCTCTGGTTGCCAGGCTCCTTAATTAATAGATGTTCATGGTAGAAGATCGCTTTGGCTGACCCCATGAGTCGGGCGGCAATTTCGGCAGCCGGCGATTGCCGAATATATTCCTGATACTCAGGAATTCTTTGCCAATTACAATAATCATTAAAAAAGCGGCCGCTGCCCGCATCTAAACTTTCAGAATATTGACTCGGGTTTGCCAAATTCTTTTCAATGCCGCGGGCAATAGTGTTGAGCCACTCCTTATCAAATACCTTTTGCAGACGAATTGCGCCATCCTGTTGAAAGGCCTGAATTTGGGTCGTTGTTACCAGTTGATGTTTTGTATCGTTCATGAATCATTTCCTCGCACAGAAATTACATTAAACCAGTTTGCACGTAAGCGCAGCAACAATGATTCCTAAAAGAGGGGAATACTCATTTGTGCCTAACTCAAATTCGTTGTTGTCCCTCTTGGTTTGCAGAAGTAGCGTATTCCAACGGTATCATTGTATCATTTGAAAAGCCACCAACCCTTACGACATTTCTTGAATCTCTGCAATGGTGCTGACCACAGCAAATTTTAGATCAGTCACTTTAAGAAAATATGCGCATTATCGATATTCTGATAGGGCTTCTGACACTTACGGGATGTACAGCGATTGCCGCTGTTCCTGTTTCGATGCCTGTCTGGATAATCATCGGGATTCTTTTTGTTTTTCGGATCGGGTTTCGCAAGGTGTGGCTGGCCATGAGTATCATTTGTTTGCTTCAATTCTCTGTGATTTCTCTTTGGGGGATAAGCGTATGGATTGTGGATGGCTATCCTTCATCCGTGGATAGTTTGATCTTTGGATCGATCACTGCCGCCATCATCACGGCGTTTACTCTACTTCTCTCTCACCGATATTTTAGATCGCAGTCTGCCCGAGCATGGATCATAATGCTTCAATCGGGGATAGCTGTCATGATGACAGCTTTGGTCATAACCGTCATATTTATTCAATAGTGAGGTAAGTGGCGCGCGGTGCAAAGATTGGTCCAATCTTGTTGTTGGCTAAATTTACCCTCAAAACTGATAGGGTTGAATGGTTTTAAGGGATGCAGCTTCAGATTTCTGCGCGTGATACAAATCCCAACGTAGTTGCCGCTTCATCTACCTGCGATATTTAGATTTGGCAGCCTCTCTTAAGACTTCCGTTGCCCATTGATTGATGCTTTTGCTGTTTATTTCAGCTTCAGCGGCCACAGCCATGTGCAGATCAGGAGGAACCCGTAGCGTCAATTTGCCAGAGTAAGATTTTTGTGGTTCCTGCCCAAGTTTTTCGCAAACTTCCAAATAATGGTCTACCGCTTCCTGAAAGGCGGTTTCCAATTCTTCAACCGTGCTGCCATGAAAGCCAACGATGTCTCGAATGCCAATGATATGCCCCACGAAAATCTTATCAATAGGATCATATTCAACTTTTGCTGAATATTCCTTGTATTTCATTTCGTTCATGGTGATATTCCAGCCCTTTGTAAAAATTCACGCACATCTTTGACGCGATAGCGCAGCGCTTCCTTGCCCGGATGTGGCCGATGGAAGTCGGCTCGCTGCCCGTTGAGGATGAAGGTAATGCGTGACCCACTCCCCTCAATTACCTGACAACCTAACGCAACCAACAACGATTCAATACGCCGCCACTCAATATTCCCATTAATCGGATCGGCAAAGATGGCTGAAAGCGTTTTGCGCTGCTTGTTGTTCATTGATGGTTATGATAGCAGATTATGCCGTCACTTTCCATAGATTGGTGCGGCCGTTTCCCATCACACTTTATCAGGAACGGCCGTTTCCATTACCAGCCACACAGCCCTTTGCCGCGCCAACCTCAAACCAGGCCAGGTAAGTGGCGCGGGGTGCAAAGATTGGTCCAATCTCACTTGCGCAAGGCTGCAATTAGAGCTACCAAGATTGGACCAATCTGGAGTGCGGCCGTACCCACTCACAATCTAGCAGCACGGCCGAAAATTCGCTCCTTAATCAAATTCGTTGTCATCCCTGCCCCAAAATTTCCCCGGAAACTGCGCCAAACGGGACTTGCCTGGCAAAAAGTTTCCGGGGAAATGGCAGACACAGCCCTTTGCCATGCCAACCGCAAACCAGGCCAGGTAAGTGGCGCTGCCAGAGCCTACACTGAGCGAAGCCGAAGTAAGACAGGCCACAGCACTCAAGAATTAAGAAGACCCGTCCAGAGTAAGAGGTCTTCATTTGACTTAAAACCTACCTTGGCTGTGACCAGTGTCCTCACCGTACCACCAGGCAAATTGCAACCCAAAACCACCGACAAATTGGGGAAAGTGGCGAGGTGGGACGCCTGCTACAGCCACCACGAAGACCTGCCCAAAACAGGGAGGGTGGAATTTTCTATTGGATAGGTGCTTGGTAAGGGATAGGAATATTATTAAATTCCACGATTTGCGACTCAAACCCGTTAAATTCAAATAATAGAAATGAATTAATATTTTCTGGTAGTTCTCTAAAAGTCAAAACAAATTGAAAAGGAACATGCCCAGGAAAATCAATAAAAGCACGCCCATTTTCATATGTGTTTTGATAAATAGTTAGAGAATCTACATTATAGATATTGCCATCGGTGTCTACTGCGAAACAGGGATCAAAGCAAAGCCAGTCCCTGCCACCGTCACCGGTAATATCTCCTTCAAATTGAAGATGTGTTCTAGTACCCTCAACACTTACTTCTACCAAGGATATAGTATAACCTGAAAGAACTTTTGTATACTCAGGGGAAGTGGCTGTTAAAGTTGGAGGAATTGAAGTAAATGTTGGCAAGGGAGTATATGTTGGCAGCAGTGGGTAAGGTGTATATGTTGGAAGAGGAGGGTAAGGGGTGTAAGTGGGTTGAGCCGTGAAAGTTGGTACAGGTTGAGGATTATTTGTTGAGATGGAATGAGTAACGGATATAGGTGGTTGCGTTATAACAATGGTAGTAACAATAGGGGAAAGAGTTGCCTGATTTTCTAGCGTTTCTTGAGTGACTTCAAAAGCAGATATCAATTCCGCTTCTTGAGTAGCATATGCGGATTCTTGAGCAATTACTTGTGCTTGAAGTTGCTGAATTTTACTGTATTGTGACCAGAAAAACACAGATACTAAACCTAATGCGACGATAAATTGAAACCAACGACTAACAAGCAACCGCTTTAGATAGTTCTTTGAATGTTCCCACTCTAACTGAAAGTTAAACAGATCCCTTAAAAGGGCCAAAATAGTAATAATAAGTGCTAGTATTCCTGCAACAAAACCCCAAAATTCCAAAGATGAGTTCATTGTGTTCTTGTTTCCTTTTACTTTGGTGAAACCGAAAAACGCGATAGCATTATACCAAAAGGACAAATACGATGGCAAAATAGGTATTCAGGTATTTGAGTAGAAGCCGCTGCCAGCCGACGCAAATTAACTTTGTTTGTCTCTTAAGAAATCACAGAGGTTAAATTGGTTTCTAGCAGCTTGGATCTACCCCCTCAACCTCTCCATCCCCGCATCATACAGCGGCTCAGCCACCACTGTGGCCATGTGGCGCTCGCCGAAGTATTCCACCTCGATTTGCGTGCCGGGCTGGGCGTGGGCGCTGGGCAGGTAGCCGTACAGGATGAACTGGCCCACGCTGTAGCCGTAGTTGGCGCTGGTCACATGTCCCACGCATTCGCCGTCGGCAAAAAGCGCTTCGTAACCCAGGGCCATGCCGCTGTTGTTGAACGTCAGGCAGCACAGCTTCTTCTTCAGCGGCTTGTCCTTCAGCTCCAGGCAGGCGTCACGGCCAATGAAGTTGCCTTTCTTGAGGCGCACCGTCCAGCCCAGGCCGGATTCGTAGGGCGAATATTCGGTGTGCACGTCGCCGCCCCACAGCCGGTACCCTTTTTCCAGCCGCAGCGAGTCAAACGCGCCCATTCCGGCGGCAATCATCGCCACCTCGCGGCCGGCTTCCCACAGCAAATCCCACACTTGCAGCGCCATGTCGATGGGGAAGTGCAGCTCCCAGCCCAGCTCGCCCGCATAGGAGATGCGCATGGCAAACACCGGCACCAGCCCAATCGTAATCCACTGGCTGGTGAAGTAGGGGAACGCCTCGTTGCTCACGTCGGCGTTGGTCACTTTTTGCAGCACCTGGCGCGCGTTGGGGCCCCAGAGGCCAACGGCCGTCCACCCATTGGAAATATCTGTCACCACCACCGAACCATCCTTGGGCGCATGGCTTTGCACCCAGGCCAGATCCATCGGCAGCGTGCCCTCACCCACAAAATGCCAATATTTGTCCGGCGCCAGCCGGGCCACGGTCAGGTCCCGCTTGACACCGCCTTTGGGGGTGAGCCAGGTAGTGTACACAACCCGCCCCACCGGCACGTCCATCTGGTTGCTGCACAGATAGTTGCTAAATTCGGCCGCGCCCGGCCCCTTCACCTCGATGATCGACAGGCCGGTCAGGTCAAACAGGGCGGCGTTGTTGCGCGTTTCTAAATGTTCCGCCCCCTGAATCGGCGACCAGTATTGCGCCGCCCAGCCGCTGCGTGGGGGAATCTGGTCTTCGTACTTTTCCAGGAGACGGCCGTTTTCCTCAAACCAGTTGGGCAGTTCAATTCCGGCAAAGGCGGTGTACTCCGCTTTCAGTTCTTTTAATCGGGGTGCAAACGGACTCATGCGAACGTTGCGCGGCTCGGTGATCGACTGCTTGGGATGCACAACGTCGTACACTTCGCGGTAATTTTTCTTGGTAATCACCGTGGTGTACGCCTCGGTGGTCTGGAACTGGTGGAAGCGGTGCAGGTGCGCCTGGCGCATATCCCATTCCGATTCGCCAGTGGTCATCCACTCGGCCACCGATTTGGCAACCCCGCCCGCGTGCGTAATCCAACTGGCAACGGCCGTCCAGAACCCCTTCACCTGCGACTCGCCAATAATCGGCATCCCGTCAATGGAGAAGGCAAACATGCCGTTAAACTGCCGCTGGAAGCCGACCTCATCCGCTTGGGCCAGGGCGGGCAGCAGCCGCTTGGCCTGCTCCCACGGCTGGCCAAAAAAGTCATCGGGGGTGAAGTCGTGGATCGCCGTCTTTTTTACGTCCTGTGGCCGAACCATGTGCGGCCGGTGATAATAGCTGCCGATGCCGTACGCCTGCCAATGGTGCCGGTAATACATCGTCGAATCCAGCTCGCGCATCGTGGGGTAGGTGACTTCGTGGTCTTTGTTGGCCGGGTCGAACTCGGCCAATCGGTCCAGCGGATTGGTGATGACATACTGGTGCTCAAAGGCCATCAGCGGCAGGTGGATGCCGAACTTTTCGCTAAGGGCCGGGGCCCAGATGTTGGCCGCTAAAAGCACATTTTCACAGTCGATGCGGGGCATTTGGGGGTTGTTGGTGAGAACGGCCGTTACCCGCCCATTTTTCACTTCGATATCGGTCATTGCCGTGTGGCCCACAAATTTGGCGGCGTCCATCGCTTCTGCTTCTCGGGCTAATGCGGCCGTGACGTGTGATCCCTTCACAATCATGCCGCGCGGGATAAACAGGCTGCCGACAAACTGCGACGGGTCCAGCAGCGGCATCTTTGCCGCCGACTCCTGCGGCGTCAGCAGGTGGCTCTCACAACCGTACGCTTTGGCCGAACCGTGCAGCCGGATCAAATCGCGCCAACGCGCTTCGGAAATGGCGATCTCCAATTGGCCGGTAGGATTAAACGTATTTTGTGCGCTGCTGAAATGATCCAGGCTGGCGATGAGATCGGCCGTGTACAGGCCCATCTGCGTCAGCAGCTTGTTGTGGCTCAGCGGCACCACGCCGCCCGGCGCGTGCGAAGTCGAGCCGTCGTTTTCGAACAACTCTCCCTTGTCGATGACCAGAACATCCTTCCAGCCCATTTTGGCGAGGTGGTACGCCGTGGCGCAGCCCACAATCCCGGAACCAATAATGACAACCTGTGCATGATGCGTCATGTGCTTTTCTCCTGTGCCAGATTTGTCATTTCGACCGAAGGGAGAAATCCCTTTGACGATCGCAGGCTCTCAGCTTGCGAAGTTCAGAGGGATTTCTCGCCAAAAGCGGCTCGAAATGACAAGTGAAGGTGACTTGCTTAACTACCAAAATTCTACATGAAAGCTGAAATGATTAATCCAAAACTGCCAAGGCCTGTGCCAAATCTGCCTGAATGTCCGCGAAGTCTTCGATGCCGGCGGAGAGGCGCAGCAGGCCGTCGCCGATGCCCAGGTTGTGGCGTTCTTCCGTGGTAAGGCTGCGGTGGGAGGAGATGGCGGGGTAGAGCATCAGCGAGTAGATGTCGCCCAGGGAAGTGGCGGGCTGGATCAGTTGCAAGGCGTCCATGAGGGCAAAGATTTCTGCCCGCCCGGCCCCAAGAACCTCAAACGAGAGCACCGCCCCGCCTCCCTTGCCGCCACTGAGCCGGTGCATCAGGTCAAATTGGGGATGGTCGGGCAAAAAGGCGTAATGCACCTGGCTGATTTGGGGATGGCCTTGCAGCCAGGTGGCGATTTCCAGGGCGTTTTGGCACTGCTGGCGCATGCGCAGCGGCAAGGTTTTCAGGCCGCGATGGGCCAGCCACGCCTCGAACGGCCCCAAGCTGCTGCCCAGCAGCTTGTTCAGCCGCACCATCTCCGCCTTGAGTTCCGCGCTGGTGGCGATGATGCCCGTCATCACATCCCCGTGCCCGCCGATGAACTTGGTAGCGCTGTGAATCACCATGTCCGCCCCAAACTCAATCGGATTGCACAAATAGGGGGAGCAGAAGGTGTTGTCTACCAGCAGAAGCGCCCCGTGTTTGTGGGCCAGTTCGGCCAGGCGGGGCAAATCGGCCACTTTCATGAGCGGGTTGGAGATGGTTTCGACGAGCAGCGCAGCCACTTTTTCCCGCGCTAAAATCGCCTCAATCCCGTCCAAATCCAGCACATCCACCAGATGCACCGTCGCCCCCAGCTCGGTAAAGATGCCCTGCACCAGCGAGTAGGTCGCCCCGTACACATCCGCCGCCACGACGACGTGGCTGCCCGCCCGCACCCCGGCCCCCAGCAGCGCCAAATGGATCGCAGCCATGCCGGAGGGGAGGGCAAGGGCGGCTGCGGCGGATTCCAGGTTGGCAACGGCCGTTTCAAACGCCGCCACCGTGGGATTAGCATACCGGGGCGAGTACACGTAGCCTGGCTGCTCGCCACCCAGGACGGCATCCAGTTCGTTAGAATCAGCAAAGGTGTAGCCCACAGAGGGGAAAATCGGGGTGACAACAGAATTGACGTTGGTGAAATCAGCTCTCTCACCAGCGTGAACGGCACGCGTGTTAAACTGCTTCTCTTTCAATCTCTAGTCTCCTAATTCTAATAGGATATAGTTGATTGACTGACAAAACTTATTTTCAGGGAGAGTACAGCGAATATCAGGAATCAACGAATGAAAGATACTCAAGTCATATTTGTTGGTTCTTACCATTCGTTGTCCTCTTGCCACTAAAAGATTACTTCTGTCAATCAATCCCCACTGTAACACAACATCCCCTGCCGCGGCGAACCAAAATTGAGTTTACCGAATCCCCAAACCGTGCTAAGATCACGGTCCATGAGCGAGACTTTACCCCCCCTGGAACAATTTGCCCTGACATTGTTTGACATTGGTGCGGTTCAGCTTGGAAAATTTAAGCTGCACAGCGGCAAAAGGTCCCGCATTTATTTAGATTTGCGCCTGCTGGTTTCCCACCCACAGGCGCTGCGCCAGGCGGTGGCTGCTTACCGCACGGTGCTGGATAGCCTCTCGTTTGACCTGTTGGCAGCGACGCCGTTGGCCGGGCTGCCGTTGGGGACTGCTTTGTGCCTGGAACTGGATAAACCGCTCATTTACCCGCGCAAGACGGCCAAAAGTTATGGAACAGGCAAGCAAATTGAAGGCGTGTGGCAGGTGGGGCAAACGGCCGTTGTCATCGACGACCTCATCACCTCCGGCGACTCCATTTTGCAAGCCATCGTGGCCCTCAAAGCATCTGGCTTGCAGGTCAACGACGCCGTGGTTTTGGTCGATCGTGAGCAGGGCGGTGTGGCCACCATGCAGGAGCATGGTTACGGGCTTCATGCCGCCATGAGCATCAGCCGCCTGCTGGCAATCTTGGAAGCCCACCAGCGCATCAGCAGCAAAGATCGGGATAAAGTCTTAAAATCTTTGTAATCGCCCCCCGACGCATAGCGGACATTTGGTTTCGGCTGTAACCAGGTTGCAACCAAAAAAGTGATAATATCATCGCTGAAGCGCCAGGCTCAACGAAACGCTTTCCCACACTACCAACCCTTAAAAACTAACAAAATGTACCCGTTGGCCAGGATAAACAGCACTTTTTGATATTATCTCATTCAAATAAAATCTCTGATGGCTACGTAAACCACAAAAAGGGTATGAAAAACTAGAAGCCTACAAATGGTTTGCGTTTTGTAAAATATTGCAGCAATGAACAGGAGCAATTCAACATGATTGATTTAACCCGTGGCACAGCCCACGATGTGTTTAGCTATAATAAAAATCCTCTCGACGTCATCTTTTCCCCAAAAAGCGTGGCCCTCATCGGGGCCACCGAGCGCGAAGGCAGCGTCGGACGCACCATTTTGTGGAACCTGATGACCAACTCGTTTGGTGGGACCATTTTCCCCATCAACCCTAAGCGGGCTAGCGTGATGGGCATCAAAGCGTACCCCAGCATTGGTGAAGTACCGGAAAAAGTGGATCTGGCTATCATCGTCACACCAGCGCGCACCGTGCCCGGCATTATCCGCGAATGCGTAGATGCAGGTGTTAAAGGTGCCATCGTCATTTCCGCCGGGTTTAAGGAGATTGGCCCGGAAGGGGTGAAATTAGAGCAGGAAATCCTGTCTGAAGCACGGAAAGGGCAGATGCGCATCATCGGCCCGAACTGCCTGGGTGTGATGAACCCGATTAGCGGTCTGAACGCCACCTTTGCCAGCGCCATGGCCCGTCCCGGCACCGTGGGCTTCATCAGCCAGAGCGGCGCGCTGCTCACTTCCATTTTGGACTGGAGCTTCCGCGAAAATGTGGGCTTTAGTTCGTTTGTTTCGATTGGCTCGATGCTGGATGTGGATTGGGGCGATCTGATTTACTATTTGGGCGACGATCCGCGCACCAAGAGCATCGTCATTTACATGGAGTCGATTGGTAACGCCCGTTCCTTCCTCTCGGCGGCGCGAGATGTGGCCTTAACGAAGCCGATCATCGTCATTAAGCCCGGGCGTACTGAAGCGGCCGCCCAGGCAGCCGCCTCCCACACCGGATCGCTCACCGGCAGCGATGAGGTGCTGGCGGCGGCGTTCCGCCGGTCTGGCGTCCTGCGTGTTGATTCAATTGATGATCTGTTCAACATGGCCGAAGTGTTGGCCAAGCAGCCGCGACCGCGCGGACCCCGCCTGACAATTGTGACCAACGCCGGTGGTCCTGGCGTGCTGGCCACCGATGCCCTCATCACCAACCGGGGTGAGCTAACGGAGCTGTCGGAAAAGACGATGGCGGAACTGGATGAATTTTTGCCGCCGCATTGGAGCCGCAGCAATCCGGTTGATATTCTGGGGGATGCTGATGCCGAGCGGTACGCCAAATCGATTCAGATTGCCGCTAATGATGAAAACAGCGACGGCCTGTTGGTGATTCTCACGCCGCAAGCGATGACAGATCCCACCCAGACGGCGCAAGAGTTGAAGAAACTGTACGGCCGTCCCCCGCAATACCAATATGGCAAACCAGTCCTGGCCAGCTGGATGGGCGGTGCAGACATCGCCAGTGGTGAAGCGATTTTGAACCAGGCCAACATCCCCACCTTTGCTTTTCCGGATACGGCCGCACGCGTCTTCCAATATATGTGGCGCTACCATAAGCGGCTGCAAAGTTTGTACGAAACCCCGTTTTTACCCGAAGAGTCCGAAGAGAGCCGTCTGAAAATCCACGAAATCACCGAGATGCTGGCCGACGTGCGCCAGACAGGCCGCACCATTCTGACCGAGTACGAATCCAAGAACGTGTTGGCCGCTTATGGCATTCCCACGGTGGAGACCCGACTGGCCCAATCGGCCGATGAAGCAGTGAAAATTGCCGAAGAGATGGGCTACCCGGTGGTGCTCAAGCTCAACTCGGAAACCATCACCCACAAAACCGACGTTGGCGGTGTGCGCCTGGACCTGGCCACGGAAAGTGAGGTGCGCCACGCCTACACCACCATGGAAAAATCGGTGACTGAAAAATACAGCGCCGAGGATTTCTTGGGCGTCACTGTTCAGCCAATGCTCATGCTGAAGGATGGCTACGAGCTGATCATCGGTTCCAGCCCGGACCCGCAGTTTGGCCCAGTGCTGCTGTTTGGCACGGGTGGCACGCTGGTAGAGGTGTTCAAGGACCGAGCGCTGGGGCTGCCGCCGCTCACCACGACCCTGGCCCGCCGCATGATGGAGCGCACCAAGATTTACAAGGCGCTGCAAGGCGTGCGCGGCCGCGATCCGGTGGATCTGGCCGGGTTGGAAGCGCTGCTGGTTCGTTTTGGCCAGCTTGTTGCTGACCAGCGCTGGATTAAGGAGATTGATATCAATCCCCTCTTTGCTTCGTCGGACCATCTGATTGCCCTGGATGCCCGCGTGGTGCTGTATGAACCAGAGGTGACAGAAGATGCGCTGCCGGAGTTGGCGATACGGCCGTATCCCGCCCAATACATCAAAAGCCTCACCACCGATGATGGCCTGGAAATCACCCTGCGCCCCATTCGGCCCGAAGACGAACCAAAGATGGTAAATTTCCACGAGACGCTTTCGGAACGATCAGTCTACCTGCGCTACTTCCGTGCCTTCCAGCTGGATCAACGCGTAGAGCATGAACGTCTCACCCGCATTTGCTTTGTGGATTACGATCGAGATATGGCCATTGTAGTCACCCACAAAAATCCCAAAACGGAAGAAGAGGAAATTATCGCCGCCGGTCGTCTCACCAAAGAACGGAACAGCGACGAAGCCGAATTTGCCATTTTGGTAAGCGATCGCTACCAGGGGCAGGGGGTTGGCACCGAGATGCTGGTTCATCTACTGGAGATTGGCAAGCAAGAAGGTGTCAAGCGCGTCGTGGCTTACCTGCTGTCCGAAAATCGCGGCATGCGCGCCATTTGCCTCAAGCTGGGCTTCCGCCTGGAGCGTGATGGCGAACTCATCAAGGCCGTTATCGATCTGGATTGATGATGAACCGCTTGGCGTGGTTTTCCGGTTGGTTTGAATAGAGAAAAAGGCGATTGGACAAGTTTCAATCGCCTTTTTTTACCTTGGTTTTGTGGGGAAACAGCCTGCCCTGAGTTCATCGAAGGGGCCGTTACCCATCCATCCCCAAACAAATCCCTCACTTCTGCAAAACTGCAAATCCAAATACGTTTGTTGACGATATACAGATTATTCCCTAAAATTTCACCACTTCAGCAAAAACGCCCAATTAAGTAAGCTGTTGCCTGAAACAGCTTACAAGATGCTGTGATTGAGTTACTCCCATTATTTTTTGTGATGTCAATAGAAGAAGGAGGAAAGTCATGTTCAAGAAGTTCTCATTGAAAGAGAAGAATAGAATACCCCGTGTGCTTTTGTTGTTGCTGCTCATGGTCGCCGTCGTGTTGGGGACGACGCATTGTACCCCGGCTGAGGACAGTGCAGATACCGCCGATACTGTAGATTCCGGAGAAACCGAGGAAACAGGAGAAACGACAGAGACTACAGATACGGCGGAGACTGCTGAAGAAGGGGACGGAGACGTAACCCTGGCAATCCTGCATTTCAGCGTTATTGAAGGAACCACCTGGTCCGGTGCCCACGATCGGGCTGGCGACCGTCTGGCCGAGAAGTATGACAATCTGGAATACGTTTTCCGTGAAGAAGTGGGTCCCGATCTCACGGTCCCCTACGCGGAAGAGCTTATTGCTGACGGTGCCGATATCGTCATCGGCAATGCCGAATTCATGGGCTTGCCCCTGCAAGACATTACCGAGCAATATCCCGACGTCTATTTTGGCTCTATCATCGCCAGTGATTTGTCTACAGAGCGAAACTTTATTCGCCTTTTCCCGCGGCAGTATCAGGCACTTTATCTGGAAGGCCTTATCGCTGGTGCTTTGACCGAAACGGGCAACATTGGCATCGTTTCCGCCTTCCCTTCTGTGCAGGTGATTCGCCGCACGAATGGTTTCGTTTTGGGCGTACAGGATGCGGCCGAAATGCTGGGCAAGGATATCAACATTTACGTGCGGTACGCTGGTGACTGGTTCTTGCCGCCAGAAGAGCGTGGCATCGCCGAAACCTTGATTAGCGAGTACGACGTGGATGTCATTACCCAACAAACCGACTCTGGTTCACCGCTTGATGTGGCTGTAGAGCAAGGCATCTGGTTTGTTGGTAAAGATATGGACATCGTTGGCTTCTATGGTTGGGCAGATACCGACACTGTGGCTGTTTCCTTCGATACTCGTTGGGAAGTTCTGTATGACCAGATGATCAACGATTTCATGGCTGGCGAACAAAACCCGGAAACGGTTTTATACCTGGGCATGGAGAGCTCCATCACCTTGGCCGACGGCACCGAACTGCCTACGGTAGACATCATGAACGATGGTAATGTGGGCGTGGATGCAATTAGCCCGGCTGCCCTGCCACTAATCCCGCAAGAGATTTTGGACCTGGTCGAGCAGCGTCGTGAGCAGATGATCAACGGCGAATGGGATCCCTTCACGGAACACGCCTTCATTAGCAACGGCACTGGCCTGGAGCTTGAAGGACTGCCGGTTCCTGCCGCCGGTGAAGAAGTAAAACCGGCTGGGGAAGAGCCAACGGCCGAATGGCTGCTGTCCCAATTCAATTTTGATCTGCAAGGCGTGACGATATTAGAGTAGAGTGGATTCCCGCAGCCTGCCCCCGCGAAGGTGTGGGGCGGGAATGACAATAATAGCTCAGGTTTTGCACAATTAAGATGAGGCTCCCGCCTTGTGGGGGCCTCATCGCTTAACAATTAGAAGAAATCGAAAGGGTCAACGTGCTACTGCAACAGATAAAACCCGGCGAAACGGTATTGGAAGCAAAGGGAATCACAAAACGGTTCCCAGGCGTTGTCGCCAACGATCAGATTGATTTTGCGATTAAGGCGGGTGAAATACACGCGATTTTGGGTGAAAATGGCGCGGGTAAATCTACCCTGATGAAGATTCTCTTTGGCCAATACCAGCCAGACGAAGGCGAAATTTTTCTGGGTGGCCAGAAAGTAATATTTAACTCCCCCCTCGATGCCATTGACCGTGGCATTGGCATGGTGCACCAACACCGCAAACTGGTTCCGGCGCATACCGTCATCGAGAACATCATTTTGGGTCATCCGCGTGCGGGGAAAATCCTCGATTATAAACGCACAACACGTGAAATCCATGACCTGTGTGACAAGTTCGGTTTTTCGATTGATGTAAAAGCCAAGGTGTGGCAGTTGTCTGAGGGCGAAAAGCAGATCGTGGAAATTCTCAAGGCGCTTTATCGCGGGGCGGAACTGCTGATCATGGATGAACCAACGGCCGCTCTCACCCCCATCGAAACAGAAAAGCTCCTCACCTCTATTCAGGCAATGGCCCGGGATAATCTGGCCATCGTGCCCTTTATCACCCATAAATTGCCAATCGTCTTGCGCATAAGCGACCGGATTACCGTTTTGCGCCGGGGCAAGGTTGTTTCTTGTATTGAGACAAAACAGGCCACGGAAAAAAGCCTGGCAACGGCATTGGTGGGGCGCGAGGTGCTTTTTAATGTTAAGCGGGCCAAGGCAGAAAAGGGTGAAACGATCCTTGAGGTGAATAATCTGTCTGCCATGAGCGATAAGGGCGTGCGTGCCCTGGATGGTGTTTCATTTTCAATCCGCGATGGTGAAATATTTGGCGTGGCGGGCGTTTCTGGCAATGGGCAGCGGGAGCTGGTGGAATGTCTGGCCGGGCTGCGCCCGATTGAGGCGGGCCGAATTGTGCTTGGTGGCAAGGATATTACCGCCGCCTCCAGCTACGAACGGTGGCAGCGGGGCATGGGCTACATTCCGGCCGATCGTAACCATTTGGGGTCTATTGCCGATTTTTCGCTGGTGGAAAACACAACGATGAACTATTACTTTGATAAGAATTACCAGCACGGTGGCACGCTGGATTATCAAAGGATTCGCAAGTTAACTGAAGAGATCATTGCTGAGTATGACGTTAAGACGCCCAATGCCGATGTGAAGGCCAAAAATTTGTCCGGTGGCAACTTGCAGAAGTTTATCCTGGCTCGGGTCCTTTCGCGCAGTCCACTGTTGGTAATTGCCGATCTGCCGACGCAAGGGTTGGATATTGGGGCCATCGAGTTTGTGCGTAATAAGTTGAATGAGGCGAAGTTTGAGAATACGGCCGTCCTCCTCATCTCTGAAGACTTGGATGAAATCTTCTCTTTGAGTGACTGGATAGCACCCATTTACGAGGGCAAATTCATGGGCATTATTCCCGCTGCGGAAGCACACAGGGAAACAGTTGGCGCCATGATGGCCGGGATTCATGTTACGGGGGGTGATGTATGAAACTTGGCGAGTACCAGTTTAAATTAGTGAAACGGGCAGTGCTCAAGCCGTGGCAGGCTGTGGTAAATGCCGTGCTGGCTATTCTTGCTGCCTTGTTCCTGTTTGGCTTTATATTTATCCTGGCCGGGATCAGTCCCCTGACAGCTTACCAGGAGATATTTTCCTACGCCTTTTTCAACCAGTTTGGCCTGCCGCTGACGCTTAACCGTTTCATTTTTCTTTTGTTGTGCACCTATGCGTTTATCATTCCCTTTCGCGCGGGCCTGTGGAACATTGGCATGACCGGGCAGCTTTACGTGGGCGCGCTAACGGCTTATGCGATCTTCTTTGCCTTTGGGGTGAACAAGCTGAACACGCCAGACCCGCCTGCCATTCTTTTGCTGCCTCTGGTCATTGTGGGAGCGGCCGTTGGCGGCGCCGTAACGGGAGCCATTGCCGGTTACCTGAAGGGCAAATACAACACCAACGAGATCGTCGTCACCATGATGCTGAATTTTATGGCCTACTGGTTGGTTTCTTTCATGATCAAAGATGGTGGTGTTTTTATGAATTCTGGCGGTCGTGGTGAAAGCTTTGAACTACCGGACGCGCTGCGCGCCCCCATGATCTTTGATGTGCCGATCACGATATTCCTTGCTTTGGGTGCTGGAATATTGCTGTATTATCTGTTTGCCAAAATGCGGCTTGGTTTTGAGATTAAGGCCTATGGGCAAAATCCATCGGCGGCGGCTTATGCGGGCATTAGCCGGCTGAAGGTGCCTGTTCTGGTGTTTGTACTCGGTGGCGTGTTAGCCGGATTGGCCGGCTACCATTATTTTGGTGCCGTCCCCGGTGTGTACAAAATTGCCCGGAACTATGCCTTTTTTGGCGACATGGCCTTTTACGGCATTATTTGCGGCCTTATTTCTCAGGGGAACGCGCTGGGCTCGATCCCGGTGGCGTTTCTGTTTGGCGGATTGTCGGTAGGCGGCCGTTTTGTTCAGGGCAAATTGGGCATGAGTTTTGGTCTGGATTATGCGCTGCTGGGCGTCTTGATGATTACGTTAGTTGCCTTTCAATTCTTTTACCGTTACAAGATTGTCGTGGTGAAAACTACTGTTCCGTCCCATAACTATTGATAGTCAAAGCAACGGAGCGGAACAGTTAATCCGAAGCAAATGATCACGGTGTCATCCGCAAAGGAAGTTTGCTTCGGTAAGAGTACGGAGAATGTCGATGTTGGAGTTTTGGGTTAGAAGTCTAGACGCCTCAACTATATTCCTGATTGCCGGGCTGGGAGAACTTTTTGGCCAACGCTCGGGCATCCTCAATGTTGGCGTAGAGGGCGTGATGTTGTTTGGCGCAACGTTGGGCTTTATCACCGCTCAGATGACCGGAAGTTACATGCTCGGGTTCCTTGTTGGCATTGCCATTGGTGCGTTGCTGGGCTTCTTGCATGGCTTCTTTTCCATCACCCTCGGTGGCGACCAGGTGGTCAGCGGCATGGGCATCTGGATTTTGGGCTTTGGCCTGACGACTTACATGGGTTCCCCTTTCACTGGCCCCTTGGGCATGGACAGAATCCCAACTATTTTTGGTTTGTCGCCATTCTTTTTCGTTGGCATTGTGTTGGCCGCCCTGATTTGGTTTGTGCTGACGCGCACCAGTCTGGGGCTGCGGGTTCGCTCGGTGGGGGAAGACCCGACGGTGGCCGAAGTTTCCGGCATCAGCGTTAGCAAAACCCGGTATTTGTGCGTCACGCTGGGTGGGGCACTCATGGGGTTTGCCGGGGCTATCTATGCCCTCGATTACAATCCGGTGTGGAGCTATAACTTTCTGCTGGGGTGGGGTTTTATCGCCCTGGCACTCGTCTTCTTCTCCATGTGGAATCCTTTGATTTTGATGGCCGGCTCACTGTTGTTCGGTACGATGTGGCAGCTTTCGCTCAGCCCGGAACTGGTGCTGCCGGGGGTCTTGTCCCGCTACGTTTGGCGCATGGTTCCTTTTGGCATCACCCTGGCTGTTTTGCTGTTTATGTCAACCAAGCGGTTTCGGACCAGGTGGGGGGCGGCCAAACCGGAGGCGTTAGGGCAGCCTTATTTGAAGGAGGAATGACCCCTATGCGTTTTGGGTACGACGGCCGATTTCTTCCCGAACGACCGGCGCTACCTTGGTCCCCAATAATTCAATTGCATGCATCATCTTGTCGTGGGGCATCGTGCCCACGCTCATTTGCAGCAAAAAGCGATCGTGGTTGAAAATCTCGTGCTGGTACAAAATCTTCTCGATGATTTCATCCGGGCTGCCGACAAAGTTGGCGCCGCGCAGGGTGGTGGAGGCATCGAACTGTTGGCGGCTCATCGGCGGCCAGCCGCGCTCCTGGCCGATTTTGTTCATCACCTGGGCAAAGGGCTGGAAGGCAACGTCTCTGGCCTCCTGAGCATTATCGGCAACAAATCCGTGGGAGTTGATGCTAAGCGCCAGTTTAGACCGGTCGTGGCCGGCCTGGGCTACGGCGCGGTTGTACAAATCCACCAGCCCGACAAACTGCTCGGGGATGCCGCCAATGATCGCCAGGGCCAGCGGTAGTCCCAGCGCCGCCGCCCGCACCACCGATTCTGGCGTGCCGCCGACGGCAATCCACACCGGCAGCGGGTCCTGAATCGGCCGAGGATAAACCTCTAGCCCGGTTAGCGGGGCGCGGTGCTGGCCGGACCAATGCACTTCGACTTGCTCCCGTACCTTGAGCAGCAGCTCCAGCTTCTCCGAAAAAAGCGTATTGTAATCGCGCAGCTCATAACCAAAGAGCGGGAATGATTCGATGAACGAGCCGCGACCGGCCATGATTTCGGCACGGCCGTTTGACAGCAAATCCAGCGTGGCAAACTGTTGAAACACGCGCACCGGGTCATCGGAACTCAGCACGGAAACGGCGCTGCTGAGGCGGATGCGTTGGGTGCGGGCCGCCGCTGCGGCCAGAATAACGGCCGGAGCCGACGAAACAAAGTCAGGCCGGTGGTGTTCGCCCAGGCCAAACACGTCCAGCCCCACCTGGTCGGCCAGCTCTATGGTTTCGATTAGCTCCTCAAGCCGCTGGGCGGGCGTGATCATTTGGCCGGTTTTGGGGTCCGGCGTCAGTTCGGCAAAGGAGTAGAGGCCGATTTCGAATGGTTCTGGCGTGTGATTGGACATGTAATTTCCTCGTTTTTTTGCCTGTTTTCCGTCCGTTCGCCGAGGGATAAATCCCCTGGCTAGTTGTGGAAGCCCCATCGGGGCTTGCATATCTACCCAGCCCGTTTGCATTTTAGAATAAAAACGGGCAACGATTTTGGGTAGGGGCAGACCCCCCCCCGTGTCTGCCCTAATTTGGGCGACCACGGAGGGTCGCCCCTACCATTACCCGATTTATTTTTAAACACTATTACGGGTTTGCGATCTCCAGTCGTCGGGCAATCGTGTCTTTCACCAATTCCACATCCGCAGGCAGGTTGACGGGTGGGTTGGCGTATTGGCTTTCCGCTTCGGGCAGAGTGCCTTCGTGGTACTGTACCTTGAACTGGGTGAATTTAAGGCCGTGGGCAGTGCTGATGACGACGGTGCGGTCATCTTTGTGAATGACGCCGCGCTTTACTAATTTGAATAGGGTGGCAAGGGCAACGGCCGTATGCGGGCAGGCATACATCCCGGTGCGGTCGGCTAAAGCGGCCGCATTGGCCAACTCATGCTCCGATGCCTGTTCCACGATGCCGTTGGTGGCCTGAATCGCCTGCACCGCCTTCTCGTAACTCACCGGGTCGCCAATGCGAATGGCCGACGCCTGCGTGTCCTGCGCCGCCAGGGAGACTTTTTCTTGGAAACCGTTTTGGTAGCTCTGGTAAAAAGGATTGGCTTTGGCTGCCTGAGCCGCCACCAGCCGGGGCATCTTGTCGATGATGTCCAGTTCATAGAGCAGCTTGAGCCCTTTGTAGGTGGCGCTGATGTTGCCCAGGTTGCCCACGGGCAAAATAATCCAGTCTGGCACCTGCCAATCAAACTGGCGCACAATTTCGATGCCCACTGTTTTTTGCCCCTCGATGCGCAGGCTGTTCATCGAGTTGGCCAGGTAGATGCTGTTGTCTCTGGTCAGCTCTTTGACGATGCGCATACAGCCGTCGAAATCGGTGTCCAGGGCCAGGACATGGGCCCCGTTGGCGATGGGCTGGATGAGCTGGGCGGCGCTCACCTTGTTTTGCGGCAGGAAGACGATGGATGGGATGCCGGCGGCGGCAGCGTAGGCTGCCAGGGCGGCGCTGGTGTCCCCGGTGCTGGCGCAGGCCACGGCCTGCACCGGATTGTCGGGCAGGGTCATCATCTGCTTGACCACGCTGACGAGGACGGTCATGCCCAAATCTTTGAAGCTGCCGGTGTGGCTGTTGCCGCACAGCTTGATCCACAGGTCAGGCAGGCCAATTTGCTGGCCTAACCGCTCGGCCCAAAACAGGTTGGAGTTGCCCTCAAACATGCTGACGACGTTGTCGTTGTGCAGGTCGGGGATGACCCATTCCTTCATGGCCCAGACGCCGCTGCCGTAGGGCCATTGGCTGCTGCCGGCGCGCCGGTCGAGCAGGGTTTGCCACTGCTCGGCGCTGCGCCGGCGCAGGGGTTCCAGCTCGTGGTGGACCTCCAGCAGACCACCGCAGGTGGGGCAGGTGTAGATGACGTCGTAAATGGAGTACGTGCCGGGGCAGCCCCGGAAACAGCGAAAAGTTGCCTGATTGTTCATGGGGTGGATTTTACTTTGTTTGGGGCGTTTGCTCCACAAAAGCGGAACACAGAGTTTCGCAGAGGAGGCACGGAGTTACACAGAGGAAAAACAAAACTGGTCCAGAAAAGAAAAATTCTACTCAGCAGAAGAGGAGTTACGCTTAAGATACTCTTCCGGCATTAATTCGTCTGGTAGCTCACTTTCAACATCTAGCGCAGCATCCCAGCCAAGCTGGTATAGTTTGGTGAGCGTCGCGTGATATTCTTTGATGACCTTCTGTGCAGAATATTTGTGCATTCGATACTTGGCGGCCAAGTCACCAAGATGAAACTCTAAAGCGCGAAGCTCTGGATCAAGCGGGTAGCCTATTTCGTCAGTTTCGTGAGAAGTCATAACTGTCTATTTGTCTTGGCTGATGTCACGGCCGTATCCCAGCACACCTTCCTCGCGAAACGGCCGTTATTCACCGGAACTATTCTAGCGCTTGAAACTTGGAATTATCGGTCAAGCTCAAACAGCTTGTGTAATTTCTGGTTTACTTCTTCTTGTTGCTTCGGCGAAAGCTCACCCAATTCCCGGCGAACCAATTCTGTTGTAACAGTCATTAAGCGATGTAACCGTATGGCTGATGAAACGCGCAGCCCTGTTGGTTCAAAGTCCAATCCGTCCTTGTGGAGGATCACATCACTCAATTCTGGATTTTCAGGTAGGCGACTGGTAATGAAAGCTAAAACAACATGATTGTGCTGCCCGATTGGTTCTGTCAGGCAAACGGCCGGACGCACTTTGCTGCTTGAGAGATCGTCAAAAGGAAAGGGAACGAGTACGACTTTATTTTTCAACTTCAATTGGCTTGCCATCTTCAATGGTGTAAATCTCTTCTGCTGCGTCATGAAGAAACTGAAAAGCCGGATTTCGGGCAGCAGCCTTCAGCCATTCTTCTTCAGAGATTTCGTCCTCAACAGTTGTTAGAACAATGACGCGTACACGTGTGGGACCGGTAATGGGTAATTTATCGTCCAAATGGAGCTGGTTGTGCTCATCAATTGTTCCTGTCATTTCAACGGCCGTCATTTGTGTTCGCATCATTTCCTCTTAAAAAGTTGCTTATCCTTATGATTGTCGCGAGGTCATTATAGCATTAAACGGCCGTATCCCAACACACCTTCAACGCGAAACGGCCGTCATTCTGACCAAAGGGAAGAATCCCACCGGAGACAATCACGTGAAAACCGGGTCTGCAAAGGTTCGTGCCCGTAGGGATGCTGGCTGACTACGTCAGCTTTTGCGCTCACCATGACAAGTGGAGTTGTTTTATTCCACAATTGAAGACGAGTTTTCGAGTTCGGTAAGCATTTGTTCGGTGGCGGCGGTGCGTTTTTGCCAGGGATGGAGGTAGGGGGCGGCCTGGGGATGGGTGTCAGCAAGCTGCTGATAGCTAGTTTGCCATTCCTGGCAGATTTTTTGCAGGGTGGTGAGGAGTGAGGGGAGGGCGTCGTATTGCACGGCCGTTCGCAACAAATTCAGCAGCATCGTTTCCCGGCTGCCAAAGCCGCGCGGCAGCTCAAACTGGCGTGCCAGTT
>PABI01000094.1 GCA_002699125.1 Anaerolineaceae bacterium | reverse complement strand
TGTTTCGATAAACGTTTCTTTTAGTTCAGGTGTTACTGCTTTTATTATTCCCATCCTCTTATTCTATCTTTTTCCTCGTTTATTTCTCGGAAACCGCCTTAAAAATTGTTGCAAATGCCTGGGATAAGTTGCCCTTAAAGCTGAGTTCTGGCTACAATGCGAGTATGGATCTGTTTGCACACGGCCGTAAAGCCCAAATCCAAAAGGAATCCCCCCTGGCTAACCGGATGCGCCCGCGCACGCTGGATGAGTACGTGGGGCAGGAACACATCATGGGGCCGGGGCGGCTGCTGCGTCGGGCCATCCAGGCGGACCAGCTCTCCTCGCTCATTTTTTATGGTCCACCGGGCACCGGCAAAACCACCCTGGCTATGGTCATTGCCAACACAACGGAGAGCCATTTCATCACCATCAACGCGGTGCTGGCCGGCGTGAAGGAGATTCGTGAGGCGATTGCCACGGCACAGGAGCGGCGCAATTTGTATGGGCAGCGCACCACCCTCTTTGTCGATGAAGTGCACCGCTGGAATAAAGCCCAGCAGGATGCCCTGCTGCCCCACGTGGAAAACGGCACCATCATCCTCATCGGGGCCACGACGGAAAATCCGTATTTTGAGGTGAACAAAGCGCTCGTCAGCCGCAGCCGCATTTTTCAACTGCGTCCGCTAACGGAAGACGATTTGCGCCAAATTGCGCAGCAGGCGCTCAACGATCCGGAACGCGGCTATGGCAGCCTGAACGTCGCCATCGAGCCGGAAGCCCTGGACCATCTGGTGGATGTGGCCAACGGCGATGCCCGCGGCGTGCTGAATGCCCTGGAATTGGCGGTGGAGACAACGGAAAAAGATGGAGACGGCCGACTCCACATTACCCTCGAAGTTGCCGAAGAATCAATCCAGCGCCGCGCCGTCCTCTACGACAAAGAAGGCGACGTGCATTACGACACCATCTCCGCCTTCATCAAAAGCCTGCGCGGCTCCGACCCCGACGCAGCACTCTACTGGATGGCCAAGATGGTGTACGCTGGCGAAGACCCCCGCTTCATCTTCCGCCGCATGACGATTTTTGCTGGCGAAGACGTGGGCATGGCCGATCCGCAGGCGATCAACGTGGTCACAAGCTGCTGGGAGGCGTTTGAACGTATCGGCATGCCCGAAGGCCGCTTCCCGCTGGCCCAGGCCTGCATCTACCTGGCCACCGCCCCCAAATCCAACTCCGCCTTTGCCTTCTTCGACGCCCTCAGCAGCGTGGAAAAAGAGCAGGAAGCGGACGTGCCCAACCATCTGAAGGACGGCAACCGCGACAAAGAAGGTTTTGGCCACGGCCAGGGCTACCTGTACCCACATGCCTACCGCGACCACTGGGTGGCGCAACAATATTTGCCCGACGCGCTGCAAGGCAAAATGTTCTACGAGCCCAGCGACCAGGGGCACGAACGCCAAATTCGGGACGAGGTGGCGCGTAAGCGCGAGGCGCAGTTGGCGGCCATGCTGGAGAGTGGCGATCAGAGATTGGAGATTGGGGAGATTTACACGACCAGTCCGAAGAACAAAGGCAAAGAAGCGTGGCTACAGCGGACGATTTCGCAGGCGGGACAGGCGCTGGGGCAGCAGCGGGAGCGGCTGTTTGAGCTGGCGGTGGTGCAGCGGCATCATCTGGTGCTGGACGTGAATGCGGGCAGCGGCCTGCTCACCTGGGAAGCGGTGCGCCGCGCTCCTGAGGGTGGCGTCTACGCCCTGGCGGCGGCCACCACCGACGGCGAAGCGCTGCGCCAGCAAGCCGAACGACTGCCTGAACTGGAACGGCCGTTCATCCTCATTGGCGATCTAACCGAACTAGACACTCTCCTCACCCTGCGCGGCGAAGAAGAGTTAAAATTCGACCGCATCCTGGCCCGCAACCCAATTACTCAATTACCCAATGTCTCAATGACAGAGTTATTTACGCCGCTCAAAAAGAGATTGGTTGAAGACGGCCGTTTCTGCCTCGTCCAAACCATTCCCCAACATGGCCAGCGGCTGTACCAACTGGTTGATTGGTCCGGCGAGACCAAAACGCTGACGCAAAAAGTCGCCCAGGCTGAAGAAGCGATCTACGCTGACGAAACCGACCCGCTGGTGAACTGGGACGAGTCAGATTTGCAGGCCGGGCTGGAAGCCGCTGGCTTCACCACCGTCACGCTGCAACTGGACCGCGAAAAAAGCCAGCGGCGGTTGACTGCCGGCCACTTAGAACGTTGGTTTGGTGGAGATGGTGATGGCACATACGGCCGTCGCCTACTTGAAGCTGGCTTGAGCGAGAAAGAAGTGGAAAAGGTGCGGACCCTGTACAAAAGACAGTTGGAAGAGCAGATTGTGGGGTGGGAAACGGCCGTTGCCTACATTTGCGCTTTTTGACTCTCAATCATCCTCGCGAAATATGTTTTTAATGATTCTCAACAGATCGAATGGCTGACTCAGATAAAAAATTGCAAAAAGCAAAATGACCCCATAAATCACAAATTTTGCGAATATTGTGTCTGGTCTGGCAACGGCGTAAGCAGCAGCATAAAACACACCGATCGCCCCGACGAGTAAAAGCAAAAGGCGAAGCACCATCACAAAATTTCCTGCTCAAGCAGCGTGGACTGAGATGCTGACGGCCTGTTCTTGATTTTTTGGGCCGCAATAATCGAGACAATGCCTACTGTGACTATAATTAAAATTTCGAGCAGCGTCGCGTAAAGGCCAGCATCTGGACCAAACAAAATACCAAGTAAAAGACCAGCAGCAAAGGCTAGTGGAAGTGGTGTTGCTAAGAGCAGGCCAAACAAGCGAGCGCTTTGCGGGTCAGTATGATATTCCCCTTTGCCAAAAAGCAGCTTAAATAAAGATTCTGGCAGCTTACCCGTAAAAATTGCGCCCAAACCTGCGATGAGCATCAAAACTTCAACAATTAACAAACACATTTTACCCTCCTGAATGAATCATCTCTGTTTGGGATAATTGTCAACAAGCTTAGCCATTTCTGACAGAATGTCGAAGATCAGACAAGCAATGGACACTTCATCAACATTGCTAGACATCATTCTAAATTCTGACTCATAACATACAATTCGGTCGTTACGAACAGTCAACTTAACAGCTTTAGTGCATTGAGATAGTTTTAATAATTTTTCCCAGAGCGTTTCATTTTCCGCAAGTTCAAAAGCTAAAGTTACGGATTTGCCGTAGACTTCAAATTGCTCAAAAAAAGGCCTTACTGAAGGGTCTAAATTTGTTGTTGGTGGATTTGCGAATGAAGACGGAATGTGGCGGGACTGGAACGAAAGATTCAGCTGTTCTGGATTGGCAACCTGAATTTCATACTTGTCTATTCTGCGACGCCAAAGCCAAACTGGCCTGGTGAAAACACTTACAAATCTATCGCCTATAGATCCTTGCAAAGCGAAAGGATCGCCACGCATTGGAACCATTGTTAACCCGGTCTGCCTGGCTATTTCTCGTCTGATTTTTTTGTAAGGATCAAATCGTTTCCTAAATTTGTGAGAAGCAACACTAAAAAGCACGATAAAGAAGACTCCAACTCCAATGACTATAAAAATCCAGAATTGTTGGTCCATTAATAGTCTGCTTTTTAGCTTTTGATATACCGTAAAGCAGTTTGCGGGTTGCTCAGGTATTCGACACCGTTTTCGGTGACCAGGACGTCCTCTTCCAGGCTCATGATGCCCCGGTCTGGTACAGTGACGTGCAGTTCCAGGGTGAAGATGTTGCCCACCTCCACCGGCAGTTCGCAAATGCCGGCGTATCGCTCCCAGCGCGGCCCCAGGACGGTGGCCCCGTCGTGGGCCACGCGGCCCAGCAGGTGGCCGAAGGCATGCATGTATTCCGGGTAGCCGTTGTCCACAATGAAGTCGCGGGCGGCTTCGTCTACCTGCCAGCCGGGGGTGCCGGGCGTGAGCAGGGACTCTCCGGCTTTTATGGCTCCGTAGACCACATCGAAGGCACGCTGCACCTCCGGCGGTGCTTCGGTTTCGCCATCGTCCAGCACGTACCACATGCGCTGGATGTCTGAGCAGTAGTCGTTTTGCTTGATGCCCAAATCGAGGTGCAGCGTGTGCCCTTTTTGCAGCACCACATCCCCCGCTGCGGCATGACCCACGGCCGAATCCGGGCCGCAGGTCACAATCGGATTAAACGGTTTGGGCCAGGCGTAGTCCAGACCCATTTCGTCGATACGGCCGCGCACAAACTCAGCAATCTGGCGTTGAGTCATGCCCGGTTTGGCAAACGCTTCCACTTCGTCAAAGAGCGCTTCGGTGGTGGCGATGGCCTGGCGCACCCGCTCCACTTCCGCCGGGCTTTTACGGCCGCGCAGGGCGGCAATGATCTTTTCGCCGGAGATAAGCCGGTCGGCAAATGGCGTGCCGGCCAGGATGTTTTGCAGGCTGCGGTACATCCCGTGGCTCAGGCCGTCGGCAGCCACGTCGTTTTCGGAATAGTTGATGGCAATGGTGCGCGGTGCTTTTTCGGCCAGGACGGTGCGCAGATGTTCGGCAATGCCCTGATCATAGCCGATGATTTGCGGGTAGACACCCAGCTGCTCGACGTTTTCGCGGTCAAAACGGCCGATGATCGCCACGTGCGCTCCATCCCGGCAAAGCATAAACGCCGACTGCCAGGTGACATCCACGTCGGCAATGAGCTCCAGCGCCGGATCGGGCGACAGGGTGGTTTCTCGAACAAAGGTGAGCCAGAGATCGACGTCAAACTCGTTTAAAATCTGGGTGGCTTGGGTGACTTTTTCCCGAATAAGTTCCTGGTTTTTCACGTTGGTTACTCCGTTTATGTGGTTTGGAAATGTGCGGAGATTATACCGGGGAACGGCCGTTCGGGGAATGAAGGTGCGACGCACTTCCAAAGTGCGTCGCACCTGGGAGTAAGCTAACGAATGATGAACGGCAGGTACACTTTCAGATCATCGTCGTTGAGGATGTTGCCAAAAGCTACACTGGCCAGGATGGGTGCCGGATCGCCGTTGCTGATGCGCACGTTAAACCGTTCATCCGGCTCCAATTCCGTGTCACCGTACACGGTAATGCTAATGTTTTGCGACGTTTCGCCCGGATCGAAGGTGAGCGTGCCCGACTGGGCCTCGTAATCGCTGCCCGCGTCGGCACCGGTGTCGCCAAAGCCATCTTCGGTCATGTAATCAACCGTGATGGGGAAGCTGGCCGGGTTGGTGAGGTTGACGGTGAAGACGGCCGTTCCACTCCCGCTATCTCCCTCCGCCACCTCTGGACCATAAGCGATGGAGATGACGGCCGTTTCGTCATCAGTAATGGTGCCGGTGGCCTGGTTATCTACGATGTTGGCATTGGTTGCCGCACTGAGATTCACAACAAACGTTTCTGCCGTGCCCTCGTCCGTGTCGTCGCCGTTAACGGTGACTGCAATCGTTTGGCTGGTTTCGTTGGGATCAAACATGAGCTGCCCGTTGGCGGACAGGTAATCGCTGCCCGCCGAAGCAGTGCCGTTGGCCGTCTGGTAATCGACCGTGACGGTATCGCCGGTTGCCGGAGAGAGCGACACGATGAAAATGGCGATGGTGGTGCCATTGTCGCCTTCGTCCACGGATTGGTCGGTGATGGTGAGGCTGCTCAGGCCGTCATCATCAATAATAGTGCCGGTGGCTTCGCCGTCGATGATGTCGGCATTGCCGGCATTGCTCAAGGTGACGGTGAATATTTCGTCTGGCTCGTCGTCGGTGTCGCTGTTAACGGTGACGGTGATCGTTTGCGTTGTTTCGCCGGGGTCAAAAGTGAGCTGGCCGCCGATTGTGTTGTAGTCGTTGTTGGCTGCGGCCGTTCCTTCATTCGTCGCATAATCCACCGTCACGCTCTGGCTGCTGGCGGGTGACAGGGTGACGGTAAATTCGGCATCCGTCGTGCCGCTGTCGCCTTCCGTCACGGAAATATCGGTAATGGTGAGCTGATTTTGCGCTTCAAACGCACCGATGTCGCAAACGGCCGTCGCGTCATTATCACCATCCAGCGGACGGGCCACGCCGCGCTGGTCGGTGGCAGGACAGGCTGCGTTGCTGCCCGCATCAATCGCCGGGCTGCCGGGGCTTAAGGGATGGGTAAACGTTGCCCCACCGTAATCGCCCAGCGGCGCCAGCAGCGGATCAGTGAATTGAAGATCGCCCGTGGCAACAAAGTCACAGTAGTTGTCGCTGCTCAGGTTGTTGCCGTTGGAGGTCCAACTGTCGTTGGAAAAGCATTGACGGCCGTCGTTTTGGGCCACGATACTGTTCTGGATGGTAAGGGTGCCGCCACTGATGTTAATCACGCCGCCGTACCGGCTGCTTCCGGCGCTGGTGACGTTATTGAAGGCAATGGTGCTGTTTAGGATGCTGCCTTCCACCGGGCCGATATTGGCCACGCCGACGTAATCCGGCGCGCTGTTGTCGCTGACGGTGCTGTTGGTCAGGGTGAACGTACCGCCGTTGTTCAAGATGCCGGCCCCGTACTGAACGGCTTCGTTTTGGTAGACGGTGACTTGATCGAAAACGGCCGTACCGCTCCAAATGATGACACCGCCGCCAATCGTTTCGGCCGTATTGCCTTGAACCGTGCTGTCCGTCAGGATCACCTCGCCAATGGAGTAAACCCCGCCACCCTGAACGGCATCATTGTTGGCAATGAGGCTGTTGGTAGCGGTAAACGTGTCGTTAGCATAGTTAACAATCCCGCCACCAATGCTGCCCGCCGAGTTTCCGGAAACTTCCGAGTTGAGCAGCGTCAGTTGGTTGTTGTTAAAAATACCGCCGCCGCCGCTGCTGGTGCTGTTGCCGGTAACCAGGCTGTCTTGCAGCAGCAAATTGCCAAAGTTGGCAATGCCCGCCCCACCGAAGATGTCACCGGGGTTGTAGCTGCCGTTTTGGATGGTCATGCCGGTGATGGTGACGTTACCGGTGGTTTCCAGCACGCGGCCGCTCGCGCTGCCGTCGATGATGGTGCTGCCCACGCCCGCACCGTTCAGCGTTAGATCTTGCACCGCCAATGTTTCGACTAGATTTTCACTGTACGTTCCGGCGGCAATCTCGATGATGTCATCTACGGCGGCTTTGCCTATCGCCCCGCCAATAGTGGCACAGGCGGAACCAGCCGACAGACACGAATTGCCGTCGCTGCCGGTGGCGGCGTTGACGTACCAGGTGGTGGCTAATGGGGCGGCTAGTGAGGGACGGCCGTTTTGCAGCCAAAACAACGTGGAAAACAATAAAATGGCACTGATAAAAAAAGTGCCAATGAGGGATGCTGAAATCGATCTGACTTTAACCACAGCTTTCTCCTTTAAACACACGTAAATGTTGAGTATAAGGAGAAAGCGTACAAACCAATCGATCCGAGATCGATCAATGGCAAACCAAAATCAAATTTGCGATGGCGATTGAAAAGACGATGGGAACGCCGCGTCTGTTACTTTATTAGCGCTTCAATTTGGGGAATTAATGCGGGGATAGAGGCTTGGGTTGCATACCACACCTGATCTAAATCTACATGATCATAGGCATGAATGAGAATGTCACGCATGCCAGCCATCTGCCGCCAGGGAATGTCTGGCTGGCTTGCACGCAGTTCTTCAGAGAGACGTTTGGTTGCTTCGCCCAAGATTTCAAACTGCCTGATCACGGCCGATTGTGTTTTTAGATCGTCATCAAAAGCATCTCGATCCATATCAGCGACAAATGATTGGATGAGACGACATGCAGTTAAAATATCGAGCAGATAGCTCTCATCGCGAGGCTGCATACATCACTCTAGCTGAATCAATAATTTCGCGGCGACGAATGTAATTTTGACTCCGTTCAATTCCCTTTCGGCTCACTAAGTCCACATCCCGTCCAAATAACGACTTTAACTCATCTTGCATATCAACGTGATCAAATAAAGTCCATCTGGCCTCTGGTTTGAATGTCACCAAAACATCAATGTCACTATCCTGATGAAAGTCACCGCGCACGGCCGAACCAAACAGGGCAAATTCTTCTATCAACCACTTTTGACAGAAAGCAGCAATTTCAGATTCTGAGACATCTATTTGCAATTCGTTCATCTCTACTGCCTTTTATTCTTCCCCAATGATCGCATCATAGACGGCTTGCAGTTCCTCGTCGGAGTAGTAGTGGATGATGACGCGCCCTTTGCCTTTGCCGCTGGTTTCGATGTTGACTTTGGTGCCCAGCATCTCCTGGAACTGGCTTTGCAGCGCTTCCAGCTCCACCGGCAGGCCGGGACGCGGCCGTGACCGCGGCTTCTTGGCCGACAGCAGCGTGGTGACGCGGGCTTCTACCTGGCGCACGCTGAGGTTGAACTTGATGATGTCGTTCATCACGTTGGTTTGCATCGTAGCGTTGGGTAATGGCAATAATGCCCGACCGTGGGCGCCGCTGATACGGCCGTCGGCCACCGCCTGCTGTATGTTTTCCGGCAGCTCCAGCAGGCGAATCAGGTTGGTGATAGTCGAGCGTCCTTTGCCCATGCGCTGGGCAATCTGCTCGTGGGTAAAGCCAAAATCCTCGCTGAGCTGTTGGTAGGCGTACGCCTCTTCCAACGGATTGAGATCGGCGCGCTGTATATTTTCGATGATTGCCAGCTCCAGCATTTCCTGCGCCGTGGCTTCTTTCACCACCACCGGCACTTCGTCCAGACCAGCCAGCTGGCAGGCGCGCCAGCGGCGCTCCCCGGCGATGAGCGTGTAGCCGCCGTCCACCTGGGTGACGATGAGCGGCTGGATGAGACCATGCTCCTTAATCGAGTCGGCCAGCTCTTGCAGCTTTTGCTCGTCCATGCTGCTGCGCGGCTGGTGGGGATTGGGGGAGACGGCCGTAACCGGCACCATCTTCACGCCGCCCTCTTCAGCCGAAGCAGGGTGATCGCTGGGGATAAGCGCTCCCAGTCCGCGGCCAAGTCCACGTTTTTTACTCATGCAGCCACCCCCTGCGCCGTCGATTTGGCCGTCATATCCCCCTTCACCAGTTCGGCGGCCAGCACTTTGTAAGCTACCGCGCCGGGGGAGTTGGGCGCGTACAGATTGATTGGCTGGCCGAAGCTGGGGGCTTCACTCAGGCGCACGTTGCGCGGCACGATGGTGCGGAACACCCTGCCCGGAAAATATTTACGCACCTCTTCCACCACCTGGCGGCTGAGGTTGGTGCGGCTATCATACATCGTCATAATCAGGCCGCGAATGGCCAGGTTGGGATTGAGGTATTTTTGCACCAGCTCGATGGTTTGGTTGAGCTGGGTGAGCCCTTCCAGCGCCAGGTACTCACACTGCACGGGGATGATGATGCCGTCTTTGGCGGCGGTGAGGGCGTTGACAGTGAGCAAGCTCAGGCTGGGCGGGCAGTCGATGAGGATGTAATCGTAACGGCCGTCTATCGCAGCCAGCGCGTTGCGCAAACGATACTCACGGCCGATGGCATTCACCAGCTCCACCTCGGCCCCGGCCAGGGCGGGATGGGACGGCAAAATGTCCAGCTTGTATTCTTTGTGGTGCAAGAGGATGTCATCGAGTGCGGCCGTTTCCAAAAGCAGTTCGTATGTAGACAGTTCCATCTCATACTTCTCATAGCCCAGGCCAGAGGTGGCGTTGGCCTGCGGGTCCATATCCACCATAAGCACGCGCCGTCCGCTGGAGGCGAGGAAGGCGCACAGATTGATCACGCTGGTGGTTTTACCCACCCCCCCTTTTTGATTGGCAATGGCGTAGATTTTTGTCGTCATGAGTACCTTGTAGAAATAGGACACAGATTTTCACAGATAAACACAGATTTTTTTCTTTATCTGCGACAATCTGTGTTTATCTGTGTCCAAAATTCTTCATTTTTTTAATCTGCGAAATCTTTGATAAAAAATCGAGTTACGATTTATGTAAAGTAGGCAGATAGCTTTTCTGCTTCTGAATCGCTTGCCGAATTAAGTTAATTTTGGCATCCAGGCCCACCTGGGTGACAGATTGGGCGGCGATTTTGTTGGCAAATTCGGCGGCCTGCCAGGGGTTACGGCCGTTCTCCGCGTACCCGATTAAAAAAGCAGTGGCAAAAATATCGCCCGCGCCAGTGGGTTCCACCTGGGTCACACTGGGTGCCGGAATCTGGCGCATCTCGTCACCTGTAAAAACGGTACAGCCACGTGCATTTTCTGTCATGATGAGCAGCTTGGAAAGCTGCCGATAGCGGGGCAGCATTGCCTCGTCCAGCAAATCTTCCTCGCTCAGGATGACCACATCGGCCAATGGCAGAAATTGTTCTGCTTTGGGCCAGTCGCGGGCATAGACACGGCCGTCTTCTGTCCAGCGGCGCAGCCAGCCCTGCGGCGTCAGCCCGATGATGCTGTGGGGAAACTGGTGCATGAGCGCCGGATCGACTTCGTTGGCTACCGGGCCAAGATGCACAACTTTTGCATTCGCCCAATTATCTGGCAGATATTCAGCCCGGATCGGATCGGCCACAGTGTAGAGCATTTGGGTACGGCCGTCTTCCTCGTAAATGTTCTCAAACGTGCTGGTATGGGCCGATGGAATGACCTTGACTGTGAGATCGGTGAGTTCAGCCAATCCTTCGTAACCTGGTTGGCAACTGGTGAGAACGGCCGTTGCACAACCCAGTGCCAGCGCCGCCCGCCCGGAATAGGAAATCGTACCACCCACCAGATTGCCTGCCGGCGTTACGTCCCGCGTAATGTGCCCAATCACCAAATAATCCAACTTTTTCACAGGCGTGATTCTAACATAGCGGACAGCTACATGCGAGACTGTAGGGGCGATGCGATGGGATGTCGTCCGCGCCGCGCCTGCAACCGTATCTCCCATCGCGTCGCCCACCACCTGGCCAGCCAACGGGCGACGCAATCGGAGAAATGATTGTTTGTTTTTCGCCGGTAGTATCCGATTGCATCGCCCCTACCTTGTACGATAATATCCGTATCGTATAATTACCCACTTCCACTAAACCAATTGTTCTGGAGAAACAGATGCGCGTAAAGGTCATTCTCAATCCAATGGCAGATCAAGGACGCGGCGCAGCGCAAGCGGCCGTTATCAAACAGGCAGCCCAACCCTTTGGCGGCGTCGATCTGGTGCTGACTGAATCGCCAGGCCATGCGCGGGAGCTGGCCTGGCAGGCCGCCGATGATGGCTACGATCTGGTCGTCGCGGCCGGTGGCGACGGCACAATTAGCGACGTGGTCAACGGGCTGATGCGCGGCAGCAAGGCCGTTACCAAACTGGGCATCATTCCCATCGGCTCGGGCAACGATCTGGCCTGGAGCTTGAAGATACCGACGAAGATTGAAACGGCCGTACAAAACCTATTCACTGGCACGCCGCGAACCATCGATCTGGCCCGCATTGAAGATGATCAGGGGCGCTTTCGCATTGTGGACAACAACATCGGCATTGGCTTTGACGCCGTGGTGGTAATTGAAACCCAGGCGATCACCCGCGTGCACGGCTTTTTGATGTACCTGTGGGCCACGCTGCGCACCATCATGGCTTATTCGCAGCTGCCTCACGTAACCGCCCATTTTGACGATAAGTTGGTGGATCAAGAAATTACCTTTATTGCCTTTGGTGTGGGTCCACGCGGCGGCGGCGGCTTTTTACTCACGCCAGATGCCAAACAGGCCGACGACCTGATCGACACCTGTACGGTGAACCCGGTTGGCCGTCTGACCATGTTGAGCCTGTTGCTCTCGGTGATGCGCGGCACGCATGTCACATCCAAGCACGTGACGATGCGGCAAAACAAGCACATTCGCGTGCGATCCAACCGCCCCCTGCCCATCCACACCGACGGCGAAATGTTTGCCTACCCGCAAGACAACGTACGCGAGGTCACCGTCACCAGCCTGCCCGCCGCCATTGACGTGATTGTTTAGGAGGAACGGCCGTTTGCCCAACGAGAAACCCAGCATTGTCATGCTGAACGCAGTGAAGCATCCCTAAAACCGTAACCGGCCCTTACCTTATGGATAAAAGAAGCACATTGACATTTGAAAAGATATTCGAGGCAAACTTATGCAAGAAATAAAACTTATTCTCGTTGATCCCCAGCCCGCCCTTTGCACCGCCTGGCGCAACTATTTTGCTGAATTGCCCGATGTTGAAATCGTAAACGAATATTTTGAAAAACTATCTGAATTTGACTGTATGGTCAGCGCAGCTAATTCATTTGGTTTGATGGACGGTGGTGTTGATCTAGCTATCGTTCGTTTCTTTGGCCGAAACTTAGAGCAACGTGTCCAGAAACACATTCTCGAAACGTATCTTGGTGAACAACCAATTGGCACCTCATTCATCATTGAAACTGGGCATGAAAAACATCCTTACATCGCACACACTCCAACCATGCGAATTCCGATGACAATTGCTTTGACCGATAATGTCTATATTGCCATGTGGGCTATGCTCCTGGCCGTTTACCAACACAATTTGACTACTGCCCCAAAAATCCGGTCAATCGCATGTCCTGGTTTGGGAACAGCGACTGGTCAAGTACCATATGATGAAGCAGCCAGGCAGATGGCTGTTGCCTATCGAAATTTCCTTAATCCGCCCAGACATATAAGCTGGCGGTATGCAGATGAACGACAAAAAGCAGTTGGGCGTGGCGGAGATTTAGGGATGATGTTCAGTTCAATTAAGAAATGAAGGGTTTTGATCGGTAAATTTCAGAGGGATTCTTCGCTTCGCTCAGAATGACACCTGAAGAATAAGGTTTTGTTTTCAGACGAAATTGAGAGATTTTTATGCGGACATTGTTGAAAGCGTTACAGGAACATGAACTGATTGTGCTGCGGGTGATCGGGGAATGGTGGGAGCTGGACCTGACCGGCGCGGATAAAGCCGCCAGTTGTAAAGCGCTGGCGGAGCGGTTGGCGGAGCTCGATTTTGCCCAGGAAATTTTGTACCTGGGTCCGGAAGAAGCGGCCGCTATCCAAACGCTGGTGCAGAGCAACGGCCGTTCCCCCGTCGCCGCCTTTGAACGATTGCATGGCGAAGTGCGAATGATGGGGCCAGGCGCGCTGGAGCGGGAAGAGCCGTGGTTTGACCCCATCAGCCCGGTGGAGTCGCTCTGGTATCGCGGTTTTGTCTACCGTGGCTTTGACGAAACGGCCGAAGGCATGATTGAGTTCTACTACCTCCCCGAGGAACTGCTGGCCAAGCTGCCCCGGCCAGAAAAACCCAAAGAAGTCCGGCAAACGGCCGCTTCGACAAGCTCAACTTCGTCGAGCCGCTCAGTGCAGGCCGTTGCCCCTTTCATCCCCGTGCCCGAACCCAACCGCTACACGCCCGCCAGCAGCAGCGCCGTCGATGATCTCACCACGCTGCTGGCCCTGGCCCAACGCACCGCCCTGCGCAGCGAAGCACTCGACCTCCTACCGCAAATTCTGCTCGACAATGATGCCGACCGCCGCTCGCTGCTCATCAACCTGGCCCGCGAAATGGAAATGCTGCGCGAAGTGGAAGGCGGCATTCGGCCCACGCGCACGGCCGTTTCCTGGCTGACCAAATCCCGTGAAGCCCAACTGCGCGCCCTGATGGACGCCTGGAGCAGCAGCGGCTGGAACGATTTGTGCCACACGCCCGGCCTGCGCTGCGAGGGGGACCAGTGGCGCAATGATCCCATCCTGGCCCGCACCGCCCTGCTGGACGCTCTACCGCAAACGCCGGACTGGTACCGGCTGTCCGATCTCATCGCACACATCAAGCAAGCTGACCCCGACTTCCAGCGCCCCGACGGCAATTACGACACCTGGTACGTGCGCGACGTGGCCCAGGACAACTATCTTTCCGGCATCGAAAACTGGGATTTGGTGGAGGGGCGGCTGCTATCGTTTTTGGTGCAGGGGCCGCTGTTTTGGCTGGGATTGGCAGAAACGGCCGTTCAGGGCAAACACCATCTCTTCCGTCTCACTGATCGGGCGCTGGAATGGCTGGCCAGCACGCCACCGGCCACGGAGGAAGTGACCGTGCCCATCGTGGTACAGTCGGATGCGACCATTTTGGTGGCACATAATGCCAACCGGCACCACCGCTTCCAGGTGGCGCGCATCAGCGAGGCGCAGCCGGTGGCGGCGGGCAAGCCGTACGCTTACCAGATCACGCCGGCCTCGCTCAAGCAGGCCCGCGCCGAGGGCATCGAGCCGGACCGCATCTTGACCTTTTTGCAGGAAGCCGGCGAACGGCCGTTACCGGCAGCCACCAAACGAGGCATCGAGCGCTGGCGGGAGCGGGGGGTAGAAGGTCGGTTAGAAACGGCCGTTATTCTGCGTGTGCGGGATGCAGGCATTTTAGAAACGCTGCGCACCAACGCCAAAACTCGCGAATACATCGATGAGAGTTTGGGGGAGCTGGCAGCCACCGTGCGGCTGGAAAATTGGCAAAAGCTACGCGAAGCCGCCGCCCAATTGGGCCTGCTGCTGGACAGTACGGTCCATAGTTAAAAAACAAATAGGACGCAGATTGACCTGATCTACCTGATTTTTTTGATCAGGGTTATCAGGAAAATCTGCGTTCCATTCTCTTGCAATCATTATGTCAATATTACAATCAACAAAACTTGAACAGGTACAACATATTTTTCGGGAGCTGGTGGGGCGGGAAACGGCCGTTACTGTTCGTGCTCCTGGTCGGGTGAATTTACTCGGCGCCCACCTGGACTACAACGAAGGCTGGGTGCTGCCGGGGGCCATCGAGCCATCCGTCTGGCTGGCGGCGGCGCCGACGACCGA
>PABI01000093.1 GCA_002699125.1 Anaerolineaceae bacterium | reverse complement strand
GTTAAGGTGCTTCGTGCAGGTGCGCGTTAGCTTGCCTGCTTGACGGTGAAATTTACTTGATTTTGCCTCTTGACATTTCACCGCATCGCTTTAGGCATATTTGCCCATTCAATTGAAATAAACAACTACAAATGTCATCTTAACCGATCCAAGTTGTGCCATGATCCTCCAAAAGGAGGGTTTTGGAGGAGACAAAAATTAATAAATGGTAAGTGCGACCTTACAATCATGCCTGTCGCCAAACTCAAAAGGATTGACGAAACGGCCGCTTCCCTCTACCGTCTCCCCATGAATATCTCTGACCAAATTGGTGCACTCTGGGCGGCACACGAGGAAGAGATTGGCCTGGTATGGTATCTGCTGCCGAACCAGGGACAGCCCCAAACGGCGGAAACAGCCACCCACCTTCAGCAACAGATCATCGGCCATTTGCTCATGACACCCTTTGCCGCCCACGCTGGCCGGCTGGTTGGCGAACAACTGGCGCAACAGTTTCGCCTCTCGTTAGAAAAGCTCGGATATTTACAACAATTGCTGGCAGAGCAGCTTTTTCTGGGTCTGGACGAGGCACAAACAACCTGGCTAGCCCCGCGCCTAACTGCCTTTTGGGCGGAGATGACTGTTGGCTATGGCTACAAGCTGCGCAAACTCTATCTGGCCGAACAGACGGATATGTCTGAAAAGCTTCTGGCGGACCTACAGCAGGCAGCAGAAGGCGAACAGCAGTTTATGGCACTGTTTAATGCAACGTACAGTCCGGTGGTGCTGCATGAGTACGGCCGTATCCTCACCATCAACCAGGCCGTCACCCACGTTTTTGGCTACACAGCTGAAGAACTCATCGGCCAGCAAATTCAGGAGCTAACCCGCACGTTGGTTCCCGCTGCCGAGCAAGCCACCATCCAGCAGCATAGCGCAGCAGGCGGCAGCTACACGTACCAAACCAAATGCTTTAGTAAAGCCGGCACGGAGATTCCCATTGAAGTTACGGCCAGCCAAATTGTTTATGAAGGCCGCCCTGTGCGCCTGATTGTTTTACGGCCGCTGACGCCAGCCTTTAAACCTTTGCTGGGGCCAGAAGAAGTGAACCTCACACCACGGCAACAAGAAATTCTCCGCCTCCTGGCAATGGGTAAAACAGACCAAGAAATTGCGGATGCACTACATATTGGTTTGACCACGGTAAAGCATCACAACCAGGAAATATTCACCAAATTGCAGGTCACTGCTCGCACGGCTGCGGCCGTCTGGGCCTGGCAAAAGCTGGATTCTTTCACCTCTTTGACGATTTCCTAAACAGCAAAATCCCCCACCCAGAGAGGAGCCGGGCGGGGGATTCCCCCAAACTTTGGAACAGGCAAGCGGCCGTTTTTAGGAGAGGGTAAAAGCAAAAGCGGAACCAAGCCTAATAAACCGGGTTCCGCTCACTATCACTTTTTATATCGATCAAGCCCTGGTTGGCTTTGCATCCTTTCCTCTCTTGCGGCTGCGATAAGACAAAAATCACACGTCTCCGGTGCGAATTCATCCCACTTTTGGACTACGATTAACCGCACGGCAATCTTAGCATACCCGCCTGGAGCCGCCACCTGTCTATAAGGATAGGTTTCAACAAAACTAACATTAATGGAAAATGAGAGGGGTTTATAATTGCTAAAACTTTCATTCGTTTGGGTTGGCCAAGGATAGAAGCATTGTGAGACGTTTGCTGTTTTATATTTTGCCATGAACATCTCTGAGAAAATCGGAACACATTGGGCAGCACATCGGGAAGAGATTGGCCTGGTCTGGTATCTCTTGCCCACTTCCAGTGAAGCCAAAACGGCCGCAACGGCCGTTGACCTTCAAGAACAGATCACCAGTTATCTGTTGATGACACCGTTTACCCCCGAAGCCGGTCGGTTGGTGGGCGAGCAGTTAGCGCAGTTTGAACTCTCGTTGGCCAAACTGGGCTATTTGCAACGCCTGCTGGCGGAGCAGCTTTTGCTGGGGTTAGACCAAACGCAAACCGCCTGGCTGGCCCCACGCCTGGCCACCCTGTGGGCGGAAATGACAGTAGGCTACAGTCATAAACTGCATAAAATGCACCGTACAGAGGAAGGAAAGTTCACGGAAAGGCTGTTGGCCGATCTACAATCAGAAGGGGAAAGAGAAAAGCATTTTGCTGCCCTCTTTAACGACACCTACAGCCCGGTGGTATTGCACGAAAACGGCCATATCCTGGCCGTCAACAAAGCGGTCACCCAATTGTTTGGCTATTCAGCCGATGAACTGGTGGGCCAGAACATCCAGGGACTCGTCAACGCCATGGCACCGGCAGCCGAGCAAACCCATATCTTGAAGCAGCTTGCTGTAGGCTACCATCATTCTTACCAAACCAAATGCTTTCACAAAACCGGTGCAGAGATAGACATTGAGGTCACCGCCAGCCCAATCATTTATGATGGCCGTCGGGTGCGCATGATTGTTTTACGCCCGCTGGGTACGGCCGTTAAACCGTCACCAAACGCAGAAGAGGTAAACCTCACGCTGCGACAGCAGCAAGTTTTACACCACCTGGCCCTGGGCCAGAGCGACAAGGAAATTGCCGCCACGCTGAAAATCAGCCGCTCCACCGTGAAACATCACAAGCAGGAGCTATTTAACAAGCTCCAGGTAACCAGCCGCGCCGAGGCCGTCATCTGGGCCTGGCAAAAATCAAACCTGTTCGCCGCGCTGTCCACCGAATAAGCTTCCCCCATTCGCTCAACTTTTTCCTTCATTCTCACCTAGTTAGCCAACTGCAAACCGTGTATCATTGTGCCGATTCAACCTGCTGTGTCCCATCCCAAAACGCCGTAAGACGTCCGTGGCACAGCCCACACCCCACTGGAGGAAAAGATGAAACTGGCAGCCCGCATTGGACTCATTTTACTTGGCATTCTCGCTTTGCTGATTGTGGTTTTGGCCGTGGTTGGCGTGGTGAAAGTAAGACGGCCGTTCCCCGACACCGACGCCACCCTCACCCTGCCTGGACTGGAAGACGAAGTCCATGTCTACCGCGATGAAAACGGCATCCCCCACATTTACACCGAAAACGAACATGATCTCTTCCTGGCCCAGGGTTACGTCCATGCCCAGGACCGCTTCTGGCAGATGGAGTTTTGGCGGCACGTGAGTCTCGGCCGTATCTCTGAAATTGCCGGCGAAGCCACCGTCAGCAGCGATACCTTCATTCGTACCATGGGCTGGAATCGCATCGCCGCCGACTCGCTGGCCTATTACGAAAACGAAGCGCCGGAAATGATGGCCATCATGGAAGCATACGCCGAGGGCGTCAACGCCTATATCGCCGAACAGGGCGACAATCTCTCCCTCAACTACACCATCCTCGGGCTGGTCAACGACAAATGGGAGATCGAGCCGTGGGAGCCGCTGCACACCATCGCCTGGGCCGTGGTCATGGCCGATGACCTCAGCGGCAACTGGAGTCAGGAAATCGAGCGGGCCAATCTTATCAAAGAGCTGGGCGAAGGCACCACCGCCAATCTGCTTCCCTTCTACCCCTACGACGAACGACCTGTCATGGTGCCTACCGACGCTATGGACATTGAATTTTCCAACGAGGAAGGCGAAGCACTGCACCAGCAAATGGAACAGGTCGATTGGGCCAACGTCAACACCAACATCGTGGGCAGCTACCCGGCCGATGGCTTTTTGGGCGGAGGTGATTACGTTGGCAGCAACAACTGGGTCATCAGCGGCGAACATACCGATACCGGAATGCCGCTCCTGGCCAACGATCCCCATCTGGGCATCCAACTGCCCGCCATCTGGTACCAGGTTGGCCTGCATGCCCCCGGCTACAACGTGGCCGGTTTCAGCTTTGCCGGCGTGCCGGGCATCGTCGTCGGCCACAATGACCACATCGCCTGGGGCGTTACCAACGTCGGTCCAGACGTGCAGGACCTCTACATCGAAAAGATCAATCCCAACAATCCTAACCAGGTTGAATTCATGGGCGAGTGGGAAGATATGGAAATCATCGAAGAGGTGATCAAGGTTAACGGTGGCGAAGATGTACTGCTCGAAGTCAAAATCACCCGGCATGGTCCCATCATCTCCGATTTGCGCGATGGCACCAGCGACGTCCTGGCCATGCGCTGGACCGCCCAGGAGCCGATGCGCACCCTGGAATCGATCATGGGGCTGAACAAAGCCGAAAATTACGAAGATTTCCGCGAGGCGCTGCGCTACTGGGATGTGCCCTCGCAAAACGTGGTGTATGCCGATGTGGAAGGCAACATCGCCTACCAGACGCCGGGCCTCATTCCCATCCGGGCCAATGGCAACGGACTGGTGCCCGTGCCCGGCTGGACCGGCGAATACGAATGGGAGGGCTGGGTGCCTTACGAGGAACTGCCCGCCATTCTCAATCCCGAATGGGGGTACATTGCCACGGCCAACCACGCCATCGTCGATCAGGAATATCCTTACCTGCTCACCCTATACTGGGCCGACGGCGACCGCGGCCAGCGCATTGTGGACATGATCGAGGCGGAGTTGGATGGTGATGGGGAACTGTCACAAGCAGACCTGGCACGCATCCAGAACGACAGCCGCTCCCTGATGGCCGACAGCTACGTGCCGCTGCTGGACGGCCTTTCCAGCGACGACGACAAGGTGCAGGCCGCGTTGGAACGGCTGCGCGGCTGGGACCGGCAGGCGCGGCGCGACAGCGTACCGGCCGCCCTCTTCGAGATTTTCTATATGCACCTGGTTCAGTCCACCCTGACCGATGACGTGGGTGAAGACAATGTGCGCTCGTTTGGCGGCCGTATCCTCTTCCACCAACTGGCCGACAACCCCGAAGCCACCTGGTGGGATGACGAATCCACCGGCGCCGAAGAATCGCAGGCGGACATTTTGCTGGCGGCACTGGAGGACACCGTTGCCTGGTTTGAGGAAAACGTGGGCGACGACATGAACGAATGGACCTGGGGCAGCATTCACACGGCGACGTTTGTCAGCAATCCGCTGGGCGAAAGCGGCATCGGCCCGGTAGAGTCGCTGGTCAATCGCGGGCCATTCCCGGCCGACGGAGGCAGCAGCATCGTGAATGCCAACGGCTGGAGCTGGAGCAATCCAGCGGCCGTTACCGGCCACCCCTCCATGCGCATGTTGATCGACATGAGCGATTTCGACGCCAGCGAGTGGGTCATCCCCACTGGCCAGTCCGGCCATCCCTACCACCCCAACTACGACGACCAGATCGAATTATGGCTCAATGGTGAATACCTGCCGATGGTGTGGAGCGAGGAGGTTGTGATGGAAACGGCCGTTAACCACCTCATCCTGCAACCAGCCGAATAATTGTTTGTAGGTAATGTATGATGAAACGTTGGCAAAAAACTGTCCTGGGCATTGTAACGATACTGGCCCTGGCCGCCGCTTATATCTTCTGGCCGCAAGGGGTTTGGCCTTTTGTGGTGAATTTGGATGAGCTGGAAGCCGTCAACGACAATTACGACGTTGTGATCCGGCGGGACAGCTTTGGCGTGCCCCACATCTTTGGCCAGACCGATGCTGACGCTGCCTACGGCTTAGGTTATGCTCACGCTGAAGATGATTTCCAAACCATCCAGCAGGCGCTGGTGGCAGCCCGAGGCAAGCTAGGTGTGGCTTACGGTGTCGACGCCGCGCCCAACGATTACATGGTGCAACTGCTGCGCATCTGGGATGTGGTGGACGAAAAATACGACACCATTCCGCCAGAAATACAAGCCATCATGCAAGGGTATGCCGATGGGCTGAATTATTACGCTGCCTTGCACGAAGAAGAAGTGCTGCTGCCGGAACTGTTCCCATTGTCCGGACGGGATGTGGCAGCGGGCTTTATTCATCGCGTGCCGCTTTTCTTTGGGCTGGATGGCGCGCTGGGTGAGCTGTTTGCCGAGACGCGGCAGGGAACTGTATCACAGAAGGAGATTGGAGATTGGGGATTAGAGATTGCCCAATCTCCAATCTCCAATCTCCCCGCACCGGTTAAGTATGGCTCCAATGTCATTGCTGTAGGCCCAACGCGCAGCGCCAACGGCGAGACTTTCCTGGCGGTGAATTCGCACCAGCCGTGGGAAGGGCCGGTGGCCTGGTACGAAGCCCACATGGTCAGCGAAGAAGGCTGGAACATGGTTGGCGGCCTGCTGCCCGGCTCGCCCACGATCACGCACGGGCACAACGAGCATTTGGGCTATGCCTTCACGGTGAACAGCCCGGACCTGATTGACATCTACGTACTGGAGATGAATCCCGACAACCCGGACCAATATTTGTTTGACGGTGAGTGGCGCGATTTGGAGGTGGGTGAAGCGCCGATTACGGTGACGCTGTTCGGCCGTTTTCGCTGGACCGTAAAACAAGAAGTGCTGTGGTCGGTGTATGGCCCCACAGTGCGACAGGATCATGGCGTCTATGCCCTACGCTATGCCGGGATGGGTGAGATTGGCCACGTGGAGCAGTTTGTCCGGCTGAACAAAGCGACCAATCTCGCCGAATGGCAGGCCGCCATGCGCGAGGGGCCGCTGCCGATGTTTAATGTGGGGTATGCGGATGAGGCGGGGAATATTTTTTATGTGTATAACGGCCGTATCCCCATCCGCACTGAAGGCTACAACTGGGAGCAATATTTACCCGGCAACACCTCAGACACTTTGTGGACGAAGTATCTGCCGTTTGATGAACTGCCCCAGGTCAGCAATCCTCCTTCCGGCTTTATTCAGAATGCCAACAGCAGCCCGTACCGCACCACGATTGGTGAGGGCAATCCAAATGAAGCTGCCTTCCCTGCCACGCTGGGCATCAACGATACGATGTCCAACCGCTCGCTGCGGGCGCTGGAACTGTTTGGCGGCGATGAATCAATCACCGCAGATGAATTTTACGCCTACAAATACGACATGACCTACCATCCAGAAGCAGATATTGTACAAATCGTGAATGTGATTCTGGCCGAACCGCCGCCGGATGACGCCGATGAGCGTGCCGCCTATGACCTGCTGGTCAACTGGGATTGGCAATCTACACCGGATAGTACGGGGGCGACCGTGGCCATGCTAACGCTGTACTACGTTCTGGAGGCCGAAGATACGCACATGTCTGTATCGAACATGACGGGTGGGGAATTTACGGCCGTTTCCGTCCAAAATAGCTTCTCCCAGGCAGTGGACCATCTGCTGGAAAACTTTGGCACGGTTGAAGTGCCCTGGGAAGAAGTCAACCGGCTGGTGCGCGGCGAAGTAGATTTGGGGCTGGGTGGTTCACCCGATGTGCTGCACGCTGTTTATGGCGAGATGGGCGAAGACGGCCGTTTCCACGGCATCGCTGGGGATTCTTATATTTTAAGGGTCACCTGGCAGCCAGACGGATCGGTCAGCTCGCAAAGCATCCACCAATACGGCAGCGCCACGCTGGATGAGGTGTCGCCGCACTACGCGGATCAAGCCCCCATTTTTGTGGCGCGGGAATTAACGCCGGTCTGGTTTACCGAAGCGGAGATTTTGGCCAATTTGGAAGAAGAATATCGGCCGGGGATGGAAAGCGGCCGTTAGCTCCACAATGCCATTCTAGGACAATTGGTTGAAACAAAAAAACGCAAAATAGCGTACTATCTCCTGAGCAAAAACCAAGTAAACTTTCCAATTTCAAGGAGCAACCATGAATAACCCTATGTTGTTTTCACGTCTTCGCCGCGTGGGCATCATTGTACTCGGCATCATCGGCATCATCGTTTTGCTTTCGTTTGCCGGACAGTTTTTCTACATACTGGAATCGGTTGAAGAACAGGAAGTAGGCGTTCAATTCCGCAACAATCGTATTTACCAGGTTGTTGGGTCTGGCGTTTACAGCGACATTGGCCTGTTTGTTTCGCTCGAAACCATCTCAGCCCAGGCCATCCCCTTCACCGTGCGGGACGAAGAAATCATTACCCGAGACAAGCAGCGCATTGGCCTCTCTGTAAGCGGCGATATTTTCCGCCCCAATTTGGCCCAGGGCGACCTGATTCGGTTAAACTGGTCGCGTTACCGGGGCATTTATCAGGACAACGGCCTGGCCAGCGCCCGCGTTCAGGATTTAGCCCGCCAGTCGATGAAGGTTTGCGTGGGCGATCGCACCTTCGACAACAACATCATTGGCACTTCTCGCGATGAGCTGCGTGCCTGCATTGACGATGAGTTGAATGGGCTGGTAGCCGACATTGGCCTTCGAATCGAAAACCTGGTTGTGCCTGAAGTCATCCTCTCGCCTGAAGTACAGGCTGCTCTAGACGCCATCGTGCAAAGCCGATTAGAAACAGAAAAGGCCGCTCAGGACGAGCTAAAAGCCGAAGCCGAAGCGGCGGCAGAACAAGCACGGCAGGAAGGTGAAATCCGCGTAGAGCAAAGCCGGATTCAGGAGCAGACGCGGCAGCAAATCATATTGGCACAGCTAGAGCAGGAACGCCTGCAAGCCCAACTGGTGGTCATCGAAGCCACACAGGCAAACTCCCTGGCGGAAATTGCCAAAGACCAGGCCATTTTGCTGGCTACCAAGGAAAATGAACGGCTTCAGGCTGAAGAAGATTTACGCATTGCCGAAATTTTGGCCGAAGTTGCCCTGGTTCAGGCCCAGGCAGACACGGCCTTTCAGCAGGCGTTGGCCCTCATCTACGAGGACAATCCCGAATATGTGCAGTTGCTGTTGGTACAAGCCAACGCCAGCGCCCTCAACGACACAGACAAGATCATCTTTACGCCAGAAGGGACCATCCCCACCCTGGTGCTGCCGGGCCCAGGGATTGTGCCCACGGTTGAAACCGGTGGCGGACAAACTGTGGTTCCCGATGCGGGCACCTCACCGTAAAATTGAGACAAGATTGGACCAATTTACTTTGGCGAAAAGTTTATTTTCCTGCAAATTGGTCCAATCTCTTGACTGAATGGTTACAAATTGAGAACAAAAAAACAGGGCACAGCGCGTGCCCTGTTTTTTATCGTAAAATTCTCCGGGAATTTTTAGATGAGTAAATAATCTGGAATATCGTTTTCAGAAAATAGCGTTTAAAATTAACCCAGATTGCCAGTGACCACCAGCAAGCCAATGGTGCCTATGATGATATTGAGCAGCACCAAGAGGGCCAGCGTCAGCCGCTGGCCGGGTGTAAAGTTGCGCCAGGCAAAACCGGAGCCGCCACTGCTTTCTTCGCTAAAAAAGGCGTCGTCGCTGTCTAAATCATCATCCAGCGATTCACCACGGGCGCTTTTGCGGCGCAGTTGTTCAAATTCGTCATCAATATCATCAACGGCTGGCAGATCATCTGCCAGAGGTGCGCCTTCTTCATCACTGAACAGATCTTCCCGAAATGCCGAAAAGTCATCATCAACATTGTTGTCAAGATCATCATCAAAACTGTCACGAAAATCGGTCATGAGCTTTTACCTCACATCAGTTGGTGCCGAAAACTGCCTGGCGATTGTTCTTTGCTCCGGCCAGTTGGGAAGCGTTAGCAATGAGCCGAAGATTTTCCTATTGTAGCGGAAAAACAATGAAAAACGAAGTTTTTACTTGACCATAACTATTTTTCGCGCAGGGTGACGTCAGCGGCGGTAACGGTATGCAGCTTACCTGCTTCATCACGCACCAGCAGGTGCCCGGCACTGTCGGTCGCTTCGGCAATGCCCATGAATGAATTGCTGGTTTGGTGATGGGTTACACGCACAGGCTGCCCCAGGGTGATAAGCTTATTTTGCCAGAGCGGTTGAGGGGAACGGCCGTTACCCACCCCATCATACAGCTCCTCCAAACGTTCTAAAAAGGTGCACAGCAGCGGCAAGCGTGACACAGACTGCCCCGTTGCTGCCAGCAGGCTAGTTGGCGGTGTAATGCCTTCTGGCAGTTCGTCGGCTGGAATATTAACGTTGATGCCGATACCGACGATGGCCCATTGCAGACGGCCGTCTCCACCAAACGATCCTTCCTGCAAAATGCCGCTTACCTTGTGCCAGCTGTTTTCTTGCCGTACCATTACATCGTTGGGCCACTTGAGACCAGCTTCCAGGTTTGTGTGGGCAGCAATTGCCTCGACAGCGGCCAGGCTTACCAACATCGTCAGCCAGTTGGCCTGGGCAGCGGGCCAGTTGGGCCGAAACAGCATAGAAAGCAGCAGCGAACTGCCTTTTGGTGCTTCCCAATGGCGGGCCAAACGCCCCCGCCCTTTTCGTTGATATTCAGTCAGCAGCACAAAGCCGGCAGGCGGTGAATCATCGCTGCCCTGTTGCACCATTTCTTTGAGTAAATCATTGGCGGAGTCAACTTCCGGCAGCACCTGGCACTTTTTCCCCAGCCAACGAGTGGCAAGAGAATGGGTAACGACCGTTTCTGACAAAAATTTTTCCATTCTGCACCTTGTTTTACCAGTGTAACGCAATAAATTTCATGCAAAATTTCCGTTTGACAGGAGATCATCTCGGCTTATAATTGAGCCACAACTTTATGTTTTATGCCACTTTCTTCCGCGTGCAATTTAAATAACAAGCGAGTAATGGAAATGACAGCAGACACCTCCCCCGAAATGTCCCCTCAACAGCAATCTGATGATGCCTATTGGGCCGCCCTTTTTGAACAAGAGGAGGCGCTGCTTCCCACAGACAACAAGCCAGAGGCCCCGCGGGACGGCAGCAAATGGCTTCCTTTAAATCGACGCATAGACGGCCGTTTCCGTTGGTCCGATGGCGAGCGCCCGGAAGAAGCTGATCCATGGTTACAGGCCCAGGAAATCATGGACGCTGACGAAACCCTCACGTTATCTATCATCGGCTTCAACAAGGGGGGCTTGTTGGTGCAGTGGCGCGGGCTGCAAGGCTTTGTGCCCGCCTCACAACTGATTGACTTCCCCCAATTCCATCTGGAAAGCGAACGTCTAAACGCGCTGCGCCAATGGCAAGCGCAAGAGCTTACCCTCAAAATTATTGAGCTGAACCGCGAGTTGAACCGGCTGATTTTTTCGGAGCGGGCAACCCTGGTCGAAGCGGACCAGCGGGAAAAGCTTTTTTTCCGCATTGAACCGGGCCAAATTCATGAAGGCACCGTCACCAATCTGACAAACTTTGGTGCTTTTGTCGATTTAGGCGGCGTAGAAGGTCTCATTCATATTTCCGAGCTGTCCTGGAGCCGCGTTATTCACCCCAGCGATATTTTGGAACCAGACCAGGAAGTGCGTGTAAAAGTCTTGAATGTTGATTCAGAAAACGGCCGTGTTGCTCTCAGCCTTAAACGAATGCGCGAAAACCCCTGGCTCACCGTCGATGAACGGTTCAAGCCGGGGCAGTTGGTTGAAGGCGTCATCAGCAACGTGGTTAGCTTTGGTGCCTTTGTCATGATCGAAGATGAGCTGGAAGGGCTTATCCATATCTCTCAGCTGGCTGAAGGCGTCTTCCTCCATCCGCGCAACGTCGTGCAAAAAGGGCAAATCGTTGTTGCCCGCGTGCTCAAAGTAGACGGAGCCAACAAGCGGCTGGCCCTCACCCTACGCGGCGTCACGGTCGATGACGTTGATTAGACTGGGCTGAACTTGTAACAAGTGTAATTGGGTAGCTGAATAACTACCCAATTACTCAAGGACCCAGTTACCTACTGGTATGGCACGAACAAAATCTGGCGGCCGTAAGACCCCAGAGCCGCCGCCCCCCACATGGGACGAACGCCTCATCAACAGCCTGATGCCCTGGCGCATCGAGATCGCTGGCATCATCCTCTTCACCATTTCCTTTCTTATTTTCCTGGCCCTGCTCAGCTTGCCCAACAACGCCTGTCCCGGCGTCTGGCTTTGCCTGTTTCGTGAGGGGTTTGGCTGGGCAGCATACCCGCTGCTGCTTTCATTGTCGGCAGGCGGTTTGCATCTGACGCTGCGCCAGGTAGAACGGCCGTACGAAATACGTGTCGCCCAGGTGATTGGGTTTGAGCTGGTGCTGCTCACCCTGCTGCCGCTTAGCTTCCAGTTCAGCGGGGCCACGCTGCCTGAAGCCCATCTGGGCAAAGGTGGCGGACTGGTCGGCTGGGCCTTGTCTGAGCCGCTGCTGGACTTTTTTGGCCCGTTTTTGACCAACGGTTTTTATTTGCTGCTGCTGGCCTACGGCATCAGCCTGATGGCCGGTTTCACCTGGGATGATTTCCTTACCGGATTGAACACGCTCTCGGTCCGGCTGCGCCAACTTTCGCAGGAGCTTGCGCCCCCAGAACCAGCACCACGGCCTGTGGCGCAGCCAGAACGGGCCGCCCAGCTGCCTCTACCGGAACCGCCCCCTGCGCCCGATCCCGACGAGCTGTTGATTATTGACGATACGGCCGTTTACACCGATCCCGCCAAACGCAGCAAACGCCTGCCGCCGCTCTCCCTGCTGGAGGAAGGCAGCGACGTCGTCATGAGCAAAGAGGAGATCGACGAGAAGAAGCAGATCATCGAAGAAACGCTGGCTCATTTTGGCATCCCCGCCACCGTGACGCAAATTCAGCGCGGCCCGGCCATCACCCAGTTTGGCGTGGAGCCAGGTTACGTAGAACGCACCGGACCTGACGGCGAACCGCAGCAAAAAAAGGTGCGCATCAACCAGATTGCTGCCCTGCGCAAAGATTTGGCCCTGGCGCTGGCCGCCACCCGGCTGCGCATCCAGGCACCGGTGCCCGGCCGGGGCATTGTGGGTGTGGAAGTGCCGAATTCGGAAACGGCCGTTGTCAATCTGCGCTCAATCGTGGAATCCCCGGAATTTGTCCGGCACAGTTCCCACCTGGCCGTTGCCCTGGGCAAAGATGTCTCTGGCGTGCCCGTGGCCATCGATCTAGACAAGATGCCCCACCTCCTCATCGCCGGGACCACCGGCTCCGGTAAGTCCGTCTGCATCAACACCCTTGTTACCTGCCTAGTGTTCAACAACACGCCAGAAAATCTGCATCTGGTGATGATTGATCCCAAAAAAGTGGAGCTGGTACGGTTTAATGGGCTGCCTCACCTGATTGGGCAGGTGGAGGTGGAGGCGGACCGGGCTGTGGGCGTGCTGCGCTGGCTCACTGCCGAAATGGACCGTCGCTACGAGATGTTTGCTCAGGTAAACGCACGCAATATCGGCGGTTACAATCGTAAGATCGCGGGTGACAAAACGCGCCGCAAGCTGCCCTACATCGCCGTCTTCATCGACGAGCTGGCCGATTTGATGCACACCTACCCCGGCGACGTGGAACGCACCCTATGCCGCCTGGCACAGATGGCCCGGGCAACGGGGATGCATTTGGTGGTGGCTACGCAACGGCCGTCTACCGACGTCATCACCGGGCTGATCAAAGCCAACTTCCCCGCCCGGCTCTCCTTTGCCGTGGCCTCCAACGTCGATTCCCGCGTCATTTTAGACACCACCGGCGCGGACCAACTGCTGGGCAAAGGCGACATGCTCTTCCTTTCGCCCGAAGCCAGCGCCCCGGTGCGCGTCCAGGGCGTCTTCCCTTCCGATAACGAGATTGAGCGCATTGTAAACTTCTGGCATAAAAATACCCCCGACGATTTTGAGCCGATTCCCGCCCCCTGGGAAAGCCTCATCGCCAAATACGCCCTGCTGGACGAAACGGACAGCCTGCTGGAAGCAGCCATCGAGCTGGCCCAGAAAAACGACACGATTTCCGCCTCCTTCTTGCAGCGCAAGCTGCGCCTGGGCTATCCGCGCGCCGCCCGCCTCATGGAGCACCTCTACGAGATGGGCCTGGTTGAAGACCCCAAGTCCGGCGGCAAAACCCGCCGCACCCTGGTAGATGAAGATGATGATCCGCTGGATGATTTGTTGCAATCGTAGGTTTGTGATGGGGAGAAGAGCAAAACTTTAATAATTAATTGCACCCTCAATCAAGTTTCCAAAAGACGGTGACCTTTCCGCAACAATTTGAGCAAAACAGAGTTCGCAAATATGCATAAGTAAAAACGCTTCCGTACGAAACATGCTAACATTGAATGGCGTTGCAGTTTTTAGTGAACTCCTTTGCGAAAAGTGATGCAGGGTCCCTCTAGTAAGCACAATAAACTTTATTGCACCTTCAAAATCATATCCACAATTTCGTTCTGCAAAGAGTCTTGATAAATCCCTATCACTTTTTGCCTTCATTGAAAATAGATTGAGTGTCGCCTCAACAGCATTTTTTAAAGTTTCAGATTCAATGAATTTATCCATCACATCTCGATTGCGTGTTTTTCCTTCACCAAAAAGATCTTCTAAAACGAAATAGAATTCAAAATACGCTTTGACATAGCGCCTATTGTCAAACTCTGCTGTTCCTTCCCGATAAAATGCCAAAGGAATTATCAGATCATCAAACTTTGTGTGTTCAATCAATAACTGGAATGCTAATTCTTTCGTCACTTTCCGAGGTTGATATTCCGGTTTCTTGTCGAGCCTTTCAAATTGAAGCAATTTTATCTTTTCATGTTCTGATTCATTTTCCGGAATCCACTGTTCTGTTGGAAACTCCCATAAAATTTTCTCAAAACGAAACAAATAGCTTCCTACCGATTCTATAGTTTGCAGCAATTTCATAATCTGGGGGCGATAAGGTGGAGCAACAATCGAAATTCGTAACTGTTGATTTACTTGATCAATTGAGGGTAAAAATCCCTCTATGTCTTCAACTTTGACACTAACCGATATCGACTCAAGCATATTTGCTTCATTGGAATTAAACTCCACCAAAAATGGTGCTAATTCAAAATTTAGATTCTCTAAAAGAAGGGATTTTCCAACTACATCAGCAACAATTTTATATCTCATTAATTCCCTCTGATCTTTGCATGATCCTTTAATGATTCAAACAAACCCTAAATCGACTGACAACGGCCGTATTCTAACACAACCTCACAACCAATCATTCACAATTCACCATTCTCAATCCACTATTCACAATTCTCCACCCCACATTTACTGCCAGTCGCCCACTTGCCCCCACATCTGGAACTTTTTCCGCCTTCTGCCGTATTGCCGCTTGAACACCAATTTTGCTTTTTCCAATTTCACACTTTTATGATCTTCGCGCCCACGGGCGCAAGATGGGCGTAGGATGGGTACACAGGAGATACAATGACTCAGCAACAACACCCCCAACCCACGGTCGAGGAAACCCGTCAGTCCACTCAAACAAAAACGCGGCGCATGCCCGATGTAGCCACGGCCGAACGTGCCCTCAGCGACGTGAACACCAGCGTCGCCGTTTTGCGCACCGAGGCAGACCGGGCGCGCGGCCTGTTTGGCTTTGGCCGACGCATTTTGGTCCCCCCGGATGAAATTCATGTCGTGGTGGGCGACGGCCGTCACAGCCTCACCCTCTCCAACGAACGCAAAGTGTTTGGCCAATCGGCCGATCGCCCCGCCAAATATTGGCTCAACCCCATTACCCAGGTGATCAAGCTCAAAACCATCAGCTTCACCGTGCCCATTCACGGCACGCAGGATGCCGGAGTGGAAGCATTGGACAGCAGCAAGGTCAGCTTCCGCCTGTGGGCCCACGCCGTGGCCAAGCTTAACCCGGACAAAGCGGAAATTGCCGCCCAGCGCGTCGGCCTGGACACCACCGGCCTTATCTACACCATCACCAAAGTCGGTACGGCCGAATTGGTCGCTGCCGCGGCCACCATGAGCCTGGAAGAAATCATCGCCAACCGGCAGGAATTGGCCGCCATCGCCTTCCCCAAGGTGAACCAGATTTTGTCCGAACTGGGCTACGACCTGGCGCTGCTCACCATTACTCGGCTCGATGGCGTGGCTTATGCCAAACTCATTGCCCAGGCCGAATCACGCATCTCTAAAGAGACCGGGATTGCCACCAACAAGGAGCAGCTGGCCGAACTGACCGACATGCAGGCCCGCGAGCAGGAAGAAGCCGAAATCCGCGCCCAGACCGAGAAAAAACTGGCCGCTGAACGGCTGGACGCTCAACGCGAGGTCGAGACGGCCACGATTAGCCAGCAAGAAGCGCTGGACGTGCGTCGCCATGAAATGCGCGTTTTGCAGATCAGCCGGGAGAAAACGGCCGCAGCCGCCGGGCATGAAACCGAAATGGCCAAAGTGGAACTCAGCCAGCAGCTGGGCGAAGCCGAAGCCGAGAAAGCAGCCCACCTGGCCCAAATCGAAGCCGAGCGCCAGGCCCAGCTGCGCGCCATCCAGCAAAAGCAAGAGGCGGAGATCAATCTGGCCAAAACCGAGGCAGAAGCTGCCCGACTGGCCGTGGCTCAGGCCAAAGAGATCACGCGGATGGCTGAACTCACAGAAGCCGAAGCATCCCGTCTGCGCCGCGAAGAGCTGGCCGAGGCAGAACGCGCCCGCGAGATTGCCCTGGTGGAAGCCAACAAAGCAGCCGAATCGCTCAAGCTGGCCGCCGAAGCGGAAGCCCGCGCTGTGCAGATCAAGGTAGATGTGGAAACGCAATCCGAGCTGGTGCACGCCGAGGCGGAAGCGACCGCTACAGAAAAGCGCGCCCATGCCGCCAAGATCCGGGCTGAAGCGACCAAAGCAGAAACGGCCGCAGCCGGTCTGGCCGAAGCAGAAGTAGACGCCGCTCGCGTGCAGGTTGCTGAAAAACAGGTGTCCGTCACCCGCGCCGAAGGTCTGGCCCAGGCAGAGGTAGCCCAGGCGCAAGCCAAGGCCGAAGCCGACAAATTGCAGCGGCTTAAGACAGTCGAAATTGAAGCGCAGGAAAAGCTGGCCCTGTTGTACGGGCAAGCCCCGGTGCTGGTCGATCTGGAGCGGCTGCGCTTGCAGCTGACGCACCAGGAACGTATCGCCACCATCCAGGCGGAAACGTCGCTGAAAGCATTTGAGGCCATCGCCCCCAGCCTGAAAGTGCACATTTTTGGCAACGGCGGGCAAACTGGCCAAATTTTGGCCAACGTCATGGCCCTTTCCCACGGCCTGACCCAGATTGGCAACGAAGTGCCGTTGGTTGGTCGGATGTTGACGCCCAGTGAGAATGGCGCGGCAGAGCCACTTGTCTTTAGCCAATGGCTGCCGCAGCTGAGTCAGTTTGGCCCATATTTGCAACAGGTGCTGGCAGAAGTAAATCCACGGATGCTTTCCAGCTTGAAAGTAGCCGACGTGGTAGAGCGACTTGGCCCGATAGTGGCTGGCGAGGAGACCCTGACGCAGGCGCTAAGAAGCTTGAAGGCCGATGCTTCATTCCGCGTCATTGGCGACATGCCGGTTAGCCCGCTGCTGCGGCTGCTGGGTCTGGAGCAAGGTGAGGTAGTGGAAGAGATACCGGTTGCCTGATGATTCGCTAAAGCTTAACCGCAGAGCATGCGGAGAACGCTGAGGATTTTTCCTGGCGAACTCTGTACGTTCTGCGGTTTTTTGTGTCTTGTCCGCGCAAGTAGGCACCCATTTTGGGTAGGGGCAGACCTCCGTGTCTGCCCCGATTTGGGCGACCACGGGGGGTCGCCCCTACGATTACCGATCTATTTTTTAAACACCAATGCCTTGATCCGACACAGTTTTATTCAAAGTACGGCCATTCAATCTCGTCCAGACAGTCGGCGTTGGGGGATTGGCCTGGATTTTCCAGAAAATCTTCAGCGATGGCCACGGTGCATTCCACGCTGCTGAGCAGGGAGTGCCCGGCACCAGGCACCTGGAACAGGTAGCTGTTGGGCAAGGTGGCGGCGGTAAGCGTAGCCCAGCGGGGTGGTGTAGCCACATCGTATTGGCCAACCAGAATGAGCGTGGGGATGGGACTGGATACGGCCGTATTGTCCACCGCCGTCATTGGATTCCAATACTCACACAGGCTCGTCAAATCAAACGTGCTTTGTAAGAGTGCGCCCTCCAGCTCGACGGGGATAGTGCCGATGACGGCCGTTTCCACCCGTTCATAATCTCCCAGCGCATACTCATCGTGGCAGATAACGGAGTTGTACATGCCTTCACTGTCGCTGCGGTCTTCATCGTCCTGGTAACGGGGCCGAGCAAAGTCACCCTCGGTACTAATTTCGTCTAGCGCATCAAAATTGTCGTTGGCCACCTCGTAAATAACGTACGGTAGCAACGGAACCAGTTCCGTGTCGCTGAAGGCGCTGCTGAGGGCAAACACCAGATCGTCGCCGAAAATTTCGGCCGTTTCATCTTCGTTCAGCCGCTGGACGGTTTCTAAAAAGACCGCTTCCAGATCGGGATAGTTTTCGCGACAATAATCATCTCGCTCGCAGTCGGCAAACAGTTCAGCAAGGGCGTCGGTGACGCTGTACACTTCGTCTACGGGCGTGTCGGCGTTGGGCGGGAACGGTGAATCGAGAATGACGGCGCGCACGCCTTCAGGATGATTACGCATCACTTCCAGCGCCAGCCGGGTGCCGTAGGAGATGCCCAACAAGTCCCACGCTTCAATGCCCAAGGCTACCCGCAAATCGGCCACATCGGCGGCATTTTCCTGGGTGTTGTAAGCCATCAGGTTGATGCCTTCGTCGATCAGGCGATCATAGCAAAGGGAATCGGGGTTGTCCTGCTCATCTACCTCAGCAAATTCAGGGCAGTCGAGGGTGGGATCAGAGTAGCCAGTGCCGCGCTGGTCCAGCAAAATGAGATCGCGGTTTTGCAAAAAGGGATAGTTCCAACCGTCTGGATCGGCAGCGTAGTCATCCAGGCCGCTGCCACCGGGGCCGCCAGCCAGGTAAACGATGGGCAGTTCGCTGCCACCATCGGGCGCAGCCACAATGGCCACCGCCAGCTCAATGGTAGGTGAATCGGCGCTGCTGCGGTTTTCGGGGACGGCGAGGGTGCCGCATTCAACATCAGCTCGGGCATCGAAGGGACAGTCGATAAATTGGAAGCTGTTTGTGGGGGAAACGGCCGTATCCACCGCCACATCTTCTTCAACATCCATTTCCTCATCAGAGTTAGCCGCATTTCCAACAGGCTCGTCAAACTCGTCATCAAACTCGTCTGATACATCGTCACAAGCAATCAACATCAGGCCCAAAAATAGTAAAACCAACCCTAATTTTTTCATTTTTTGTCTCGTTTTGGTGGATTTAGGTAGTTAATGGGGCTGATCTTACCAGAAACAGGAGTGGCATGCGTATAAGTCATGCGTCCTGCTACTTCCAAGATTTTGGGAGAACCTGCTTTTTATGGCATCCTCAGAACTACAGGCAAATAGACCCTCTCATTCAGAGTCAGCGGCTTTCGCCATAGCTCACCACCATCGACGGCATTTGCAGTTCCCAAATAGAGTTGATTCAGGAACTCAGCGGTGGCATTATGCCCATTTGTGCCGGCATTGTTACCGTCACCAAAGCCATCCAGATTGGCTTGCTCCCAAGCCAAACCATCGGCCAAGCGCCAGATTTCAATCCCAGTGCTCACGTTTTTCACGCCGACGTAAAGTTGATTTTGGAAGATGAAAACAGATTCAACCTTTTCACTGTTCGGGTCACCCAAGCCGGGGGTGATCATCTGCTGCCAGCTCACCCCGTCGTTGCTGCGCCAAAGTTGGGCACCGTCCACGATATTTCCCGCGCCAACATAGAGATAGCCATTAAACTCGGCAAGGCCGCCGGTTAAGGTCGTGTTGTTATTGCCAAAGCCATCGCTTACTACGGCCGTCCAGGTGCCCAAAGCCCCACCGTAACTGCGCCAGATTTGCGCCGCTGCGCCAGTTTCAGACTGTACAGCAGCGTACAGTCCGCCATCGACATTAAAAACAGACAAACCAGTCATAATGGCTGGATCCGTGCCCGTTGCTACCTGGTTCCAGTTGCTGAGATTGCCATCACCGGTGTAAGTACGCCAGACCTGCACGCCGGTATCTTGTTTAGCGGCTCCCACATAAAGCTGGCTACCATATACGGCCAAAACAGTCATATTAACAACATCAGGATCGCCGAACCCGGCATTCACAACCCGTGCCCAGTTGACGCCATCTACCGTTCGCCAAATCTGGGCGGCATTCCCCCGACCGGTCGTTGCGTAGAGATACCCATCAAACACCATCATGTCTAAAATGGCGGGCGGAGCAGTATCATGGGCACTGCCGAAGCCTGGGTCGGTAACGGCCGTCCACGTCACCCCATCTGTTGAGCGGAATATCTGCGCACCATCTATTAAGTTGCTGGTACCAGCATAGAGATGGTTATTGAAAGCTTCTAGCGCACTCACCTCCTCAGTCTGCTGGTTACCAAAGCCATTATTGTTCACCTGAATCCAGCTGGAAACAGCCTGTGTCATTGCCTCAATGTTGTGCGCATGATCTCTGGCAAACAGTTTGACGTCCGCAAACCCTACTAATATAAGGAACAACATGGGCCAAATCGTAAGCTTTATTCGGTTCATGACACACCTTCCATTACGTAAGTGAGGGGGAGGGAAATCCCCTCCCCCTCAGATAAAGTTAGAAGGTTACGGCGTCGTTATGGTGATGACGTTAGACCAGTTCGACTGCGTCGTGTCGTTGAAGGCCAGAACCCGATAGTAGTACATCGTCGCGCGTGACACATTCTGACTAAAGGTACTCACATTGCCACCCACGGTTGCATTCACAACACCTGCGGAGAAATTGGCATCATCGGCCCGCTGAATCAGGAAACCAGTCTCGTTTGCAGAGTTATCCAGCCAGACCAAGGTGACCGTAGCGGTCCGTTTGTTCTTTACAGTGGCACTGCCGGCCAGGTTGGTGGGGTTGAGGATACCAGGAGGCGGTGTCGGCCCACTCTGATTATTGGAGCTAAGCGTGAGCGTTGGCCAGCCGCCGCCCGGAAGTATCTCATTGAGCGCCGGATCCGAGTAATCCCACGTATCACCAACCACATTAATGGCATACACCTGGTATTCGTACAGCGTTTTGGTGTTACCGATTCGGTCAGTATAGGTTTTCAAACCGGTTCCTGGTCCCCCAGTCAGCGGATTGGAAGGCACCGTGGCTACCGTTGTCCAGGCACCTGTGGAACCAACCACGCGGCGCTCAATGACAAACGCAGTCTCGTTCTTCGAGTTGTCTGTCCAGGTCAGCAGGTACTGCTGATTGTTGCCATTGCCACTGCGGACTGCCGAGATAAAGTCTGGCGCTGGCGGCGCGATCCCAACCACTTGGGCATGCATCATGTCCATTTCTTCATGGCTGAGAATATGACAATGATAGACGTACTCCCACCCGAAGTTGACATAATGGTTCACCACATCTACCGGTTCACCGTCGGGATTGAACGCCATAATGGGCAATCCCATTGCCTCGCGCTGCGTTGTGTTCGCCCCTTCAAGGTACATGCCCTCTGGCATAGACGGGTCCAGCAGCCGGATGCTATTCGGCAGACCACCCCATTCTACTGGGAGATGCGGGATGATTGGGCGCATCGCCACGATGGTGTCTTCCAGCGGGCTGACGCGCACGGTATCCTTCCAGCCCAGCTCATTTGGCTCCGGCTTGCGCACGATGCCGTCCCAACCCACGCGGTTGATGAGCTGCACATCATACAGGTGGAAGTGGATAGGATGGGTGTCCACACCATTATGAGTGAACTTCCAGATCTGGGTGCCGTCGTCGGTGGTGGCGATGGGGGTTACTTCAACACCAGGAGGCAGCTCCACACCGTCCAGAATTTCATCTGGAGGCATTGTGTAGCCATGCAGGATCATGTTCTGCAAGCCTGCCTGAGCATTGGGTGTTTCTACACCGAGGAAGCCGCTCATACGGCCGTATTCCAATTCAAACGCCTCACCCATCTCATCTTGAATCATCTTTGGTCTGAGGTTAAAGGTAAGCGTATTGCCCGATAAGGTAGCGAAGGTCAACGACGTGTCATAGATTTGCACTAGGCCAGCAAGTGGGCCATTGTTCTGGAACGAAGTGCCATAGGCTGTATTGTACGCGCCTTGGCCCACGATGATGGGATTCTGTCCGCTCTCGAACACACCCGAGCCGTCTGTTTGGTGGGCAAAAGCATTTTCCAACGTGGTTACATCGAAAGGTTGGGCCACAGGCGCAGCGCTAATCTTAATCTGCATCATGGTGCGCGTGTTGGGACCGTAGCCGGGCAGCGTGGGCGGCGCACCACCGGTGTCGCGCAAGTCCGGGTTGCCAGTGTAATAATCATAGCGCGGATCGCGAGCGGGGAACGCGGCTGGCGCGTCGTTGTAAAGAATCAGCGTCTGCCCAGCGTACTGCGAGAAGTCCACAATCACATCATGCCGCTCGGCCGGTGCGGTGAGCAGCGAATGCTGATCGACATTGCCGGCATTGAACAAGGTTGGGTCTGTGACCCACGTTGTAGGATGAGCTGGGATGACAACTGGCGTGGGCAGGAAGCCGCCCTCGTTAGCGATTTCAATCCAGTCTGGTCCTTCTGTGCCCACAACTGGCGTGGGGAAGATGCCAGCCGGATCGTCCAGAGCCGCCGCCACTTCTTCCGGATTCAAGAGAATCTCAGTACAGGCCACACCGGTGCTTTCCGGCGCCGGGTTTGGATTATTGGCGTCACAGAGAACGCCGTTGGCATCTACCGCCTGGTACAACGACAGATTAAAGAAGCGATCGTTGGCTGCGTTGAGGATGCGGAAGCGGTACGCTCTCGGTTCTAAGGTGAGCGTGGGGTAAGCCGTGCCGTTGATCACCGGCGTGTCGTTGAACGACTCCATGCCCATTGAATTATAGGGCACGCCCGGCATCAGCGGCGGCTCGCACCAGGTCAGGTCAGGATCGCAGGTGGGATCGAAGTAAGGATTGGCAATAGGGCCATGTTCGATGCTGCTCGTCGGCGGCCAGAACCAGGGACCGTAAGCCCAACGGCCGTATTCGTTCACACCAGAAGCGTCACCTGGATTCTGGGCTGGTGAGTAAACGTGGGGTACCCATAGATTGCCTTCTCCGCCCCAACGAGTTGTGTCCCAGGTTTCGTCTTGCAAGTCCAGCTGTGCATCGTTGGGCACGAAGGTCTTGTCCTGAACAACCAGAGGAATGGTGGCTTCGGGGCCAGGGATAACGCCATTGTCAATCAATGCCTGCTCGGTAGCGTCCTGGATGATGTAGGGGGCAGCCATGCCAGCGTAGACGTTCAGACGAGTGATGCCCCAGGCGTGGTCATGGTAGAACATGAGCCGGGCGCTCTGCTGGTTGGTGTAGTAGAAGGTCATCTCACCATCAGTGGCATTGCCGCTATCATTCATATCCGGTACAGGCCGTACACTGACGCCCTGGGGATACTGTGTGTTCTCCCCAGCCGGAGTGATCCACTGGTGCGGCGTACCATCTGAGATCCAGGGGGAAATGCCGCCATGTAGGTGAATGATTGCCCGGTTGTCGGCAAAACAAAGGCCCTGTGCCACCAATAGATCCTTGTCGGGGCCACTACACATTGGATTCAAGGGATCGACCTGGTCCGGGTTCATCATCTCCCATTCATGTCCGGCGGCGGTTGGGCCTGAACCCATCACCGTGGAATCAACAGGGATCATTAAGTTGCCGCCAGCATCAGTGGGCAGCAGATTGCGGAACAGAATACGCACCGGCCTGTCCTTTTGGGCAACGATAGCCGGGCCTAAGTAATGAAATTCGCCGCCAGCCTGCCGGTAACCGCGCAGCGTCGTGGGGGGCAGGTCGCCGTGCATTTGCTCGGTGTACTCGCCCAGCTCGATGATGTAGTAATCCGTACCGGGATAGGTGGTTGTGTCGGGGACAGCGACGGGGATATATTGGCCGAGGTTATTGGCGGCAGCAGCACCCAACCCAGGCAGCTCGTTGACAAATTTGCGCATACCGCCAGTAATGGTGGCTAAGGAGATGTCAAATACATTGGCTGCGAAGGAGTAGGTGCGGGCCTGGTTTAAGGCAGGAAAATCACCACTGCCAACGGTGATCGTGCTGCCTTGCAGCGGGCCTGCTGGCGATGGATAGTAAACCATGTCGCTCCCTGCACCAATATCCAAAGGCACACCACGGCCGTAAAAAGCAAGCATGTCGCCAGCTTCCACAGCCAGATTAGCTACGGGGAAGGTGGCGATCTCACTGACGGTTGGGTCCGTCAGGGGCGGCACGGTGAGTTGACCGCTGTCGAAGACAACTGTGTACTCATCGGCGACACCAGTCGGCCGCAAAACGTAAGCGTGGAAATTGAGCCCAGCCGATGCCGGAGCCCCACCCGTTGCTACCTGGTTCCAGGTCTGGAAGCTTTGCAGCATGCCGTCCGGCAGGGCAGCGGGGATGACCACAAAAACGTTAGTGGCATTGTCACTGGAATAGCCTCGTTCGACCAGCGGATTGCCAAACTCTGTTACAACGCCAGCAGTTACTTCTGGCAGCGGGCTGTTGGCGTAGTTGGGATGGCTGAAATAATGGGGAGCGCCATCAATCAGAACGGCAGCCTGTGTGTCTACCATCAGCGGGTTTAAGGCACCCTGTTGAAACGCGCGAGCTGCGGCACCTTTACGGCCGTCATACTCTTCTTTAGGGCATTTACCGTGCCCATTGCCGTTGCCATTGTTGCCCTGGCAGCCCACTTTACTTACTGGGTCTTTCGGTTTTGCGTTTACCTGGCTGCTGCCGCTTGCCAAAAAGAGAACGGCCGTACAGATAAACAGCAACAATAGGTTTTTCATAATTTTTCGGTAACTCATCATGTTCCTCCTCAATTACTTGCTTATGACAAAACGATGTAATCACTGGCACATCAAATTCATAATCATTTCTCCCTTACTTCCTAAATATCCCTTCTCTATCGTAGTTGGTTGCTAGCCTGACGAGATCTAAAGTAGTTCAAGGAAGTCACTGGCATTCCTCACCTGGGCTATCTGCTGATCAAAAACATGGACCTTGGTGTTGCTAAGACTAAAAACGATGAGCCGCAGCTTGGGGTAGCGATCGGTCACTTTAACCACGGCTGAAATATTGGCCGCCAGCACCTCTTTCTCAAGGATTACGACATCTGGCTGTATAGCATCTAACTGTTCCAGGCACGCAAGAGAATTGACCGTTGTTTGGACCACGTCATACTCTGGGCGTGATGCCAAAATGCTCACAATGCTTGTGGCCAGCAACTTCTCACTCTCAAGCACCAGGATCTTTTTTTGCATGGCCAAGTCATTCCCTCTTTATCCTCAGTCCAGAAAGCGCTCAAACCTTACAGTTAGAGCGCAGGAGTGTAGTACCAGAGTACGGGATCAACCGGCCAGGCGTAAATCCGCCAACAGTTCAAATAGGAACTAAAATGGGATGCATTTTTAGCCTTGATCGATTCAGCGATTAGATAGACCTGGGACTATGAGCAATGGGGATAAGATCAATTTGAATTAAGTTTTTGGGTGAATAGAGAGATGGGATTTAACTCAGCACAGAGTGGGGATTCGCATTACGAAGGGATAAAAGGGACTATTCGAAAATAGTCCATGTACCAGCGAGGATGAGGAGGAAAAGGAAGCTTCTTAAAGCTTATCAGTTCTCACCAGTTGATTTTTGATTGCCAATTCGGCCGCTTGTCGACGAGTTTCGACATTCAATTTGTCGAGGATATGGTGCACATGATTCTTTACCGTGTGTACCGAAATGTGAAGCTTTGCCCCGATCGCTCGATTTGTTGCGCCGGCTACAAGTAACTGTAAAACTTCCAATTCTCTGTCTGTTAGAGGAATTTCTTCTTTTGGATTAGGTGTTTCCGTTTTGGCAAACTCTGACAAAATGCGTTTAGTCTGGGCTGGTAAAAGAGCAATGTCTCCCTGTGACAAACCACGTAATTTGGCCAGCAAATCCTTCGCTGAGATATTCTTGAGAAGGTATCCTTTTGCCCCGCTGCGAACAGCAGAAAAAAGCAGATCGTCTTCCTCATGGACCGTCAGCAAAACCACATTTGTTTCAGGGAAAAAAGCCAGGATTTCTTTGGTGGCTTCCAAACCAGTGCCATCAGGCAAGCCATAATCCATCAGAACCATATCCGGCCTGGAGGCAGCCACGACCTCCAAAGCGCCAGCAACTGAACCCGCCACACCAACAATCTCAAAATCGGGCTGGGCATCCAGGAGGCTCACAATGCCATCTCTTAAGATGGTATGATCATCCACAACCACAATACGGATAGAATCCATTAGCTTTTTGCCGTGATAGCACTACCCGGCAAAGGCACACGCAACCTGACTTCAGTGCCCTTTTCCAGGGTCGAATCGATAGTTAGATGCGCGTTGATTGCTCGGGCTCTCTCACCCATGATGGTCAACCCGTACCGTTCTTCTGTATTAACTTCTTCCAGGTAGAAGCCTATACCGTCATCATGCACTGTCATGATGAACTCATCCTCGCGCCAGAATAAGTGCACGTCCACATTCCGGGCATTAGCATGTTTTTCCACATTGTTAAGCGCCTCACGCAAAATGTACATCGTTTGGCGAATTCTCCTGGCCGATAATACCCCTAGCTGTTCAGTTGAATAAACATTCATAGAGAATCCAGCCCTTGCACCAACCTGATCCGCATATTGCCGAACAGTTTCCTCAAGATCAATGAATTCGGCCGTTCTCAACTCTTCCAGCGTATCGCGCACTTGTTCGTATGCTTCATCCGCCACTCTCAACATATTGGCCAACTCATTTTGGAACTCAACACGTCCAGGATCCAGCTCATCTTCACTTAACTGTCCCAGTTTCAAACGCAAATAGCTAATATTTTGCCCCAGGGTATCATGCAAGTCACGGGCAATCCTTTGTCGCACATTTAAAGCGATATCACCCTGACGTTGTTTTTCATAATGGAGATTGGCATTGTCGATGGCCAAAGACATCTCATCACCGAGATCATCAAGCACCTTTATTTGGCCCTTACTTAAAGGCTGTTCAGGCGGTACATCAATTAGCAAGGCAGCCTTGCCCGTATCCTTCGTCGAGAGCCAGAGGCAATATCGAGTACAGGGCAGGTTTCTACCCTCGGCTTGAGGACAATTACAGGTCAAAATCCTGGTTTCTTTTAACGATTTGGCCTGTTCGCAACGTTGGCAAACGGCCGTCGATACCTGCAGGTAAGGTGGGATCCGCCCACTTGCAGGTCTTTCCCAATTGGCTATTTGATCAAACTCCTCGTCTTTTGACCGTTGAGCCAAAAGCCAGGTGCGATCGGCCGTAACGACATTTCCCGGTGTAGAGACGATGAGTTCAGCTAATTCATGCCAGCTTTGGGCCTGATGCATTTGGGCTATCAGCGCGCGGCGCAATTCTAGTGCTCTGACCATTTTGTCTCGCTCAATTGCTGTACGACCTGTATATCCGAGAACGATTCCTGCCACCAAAGGAAGGACAAGCCCAAAAATAACAAGCTCCCACACGAGCATATGATCAGTCAAGATAGTTTGACCGCTGTTATGTTCTTGCCACATCAATTTATGATTGCGTATCTCAACCACAATCACTGCCGCGCCAAGCCCAAATAACACCAACCACTGCTGCCACCTGATCCAGTTCGTCCATTTAAACCAAAACCGAAGCCGTGACAATTTGTGGCTAATTCGCAGTGAGCGAAAAAGCTTTAGAAAAAAAATGGGGAGTGCCTGATCGTTCCGCATGAGCCGCAAGACACAAATTTACTATAAACTACAACTTATACTAATAATAGTTAAGCAAAGCCGGATACTGGTTTTCCGAGAAGCAAATGCACTTTACAATCAGTTGATCAGCGCAGGTTGTATCATTATAGCCGAAATAGATCTCAAAATGCTAACGAACGTCCCAAATAATTGTTGACAAAACTCATCCATATTTCTGCTAAATGTCATTCACCTTTTATTTACAGGCTGAATCGTCTTGTAAAATTGGTATAATCAGGGCCGGAAGAGGATACATCAACCTTCCAGGAGCACAAAGCCTTCTGGAAGGTTGTTACTCAGAAAAGAAAACGGTTTGCAGGAGCTAGAAATGTCAGAACAAGACAATAAAAAAATCATTCGCTGGCTGTTGATTGTGGTGGGCCTCATCATGATCATGGTACTGTTTGGCGGTTACGTGCGGCTGACGCGATCTGGACTCTCCATTGTAGAATGGAACCCGATTAGCGGTGTCATTCCCCCTATTGGCGAAGCGGCCTGGGAAGCAGAGTTTGCCAAATACCAGCAAACGCCTGAAGGTCGGCTTGTGAACTACAACATGACGCTGGACAGCTACAAGCGCATATTTTATGTCGAGTATCTTCATCGGCTTATTGCCCGCTTTGCCGGGCTGATTGTGGTGATTCCACTTTTCTACTATCTGTACAAAGGGATCATTCCCTGGCGAAAATCGTTTGTATACTTGTCGATTGGCGCGCTGTTTGGTTTCCAGGGGTTTTTGGGCTGGTACATGGTGAGCAGCGGCCTGGTAGAAAATCCGGCGGTGGACCATTTTCGGCTGACCATTCACCTGCTCATGGCGCTCTTCTTGCTGGCGCTGACGATGTGGACGGCATTGAGGCACAGGCACGGCTTCCCCAAGGTAATCAAAGAAGGGCGCGGCTCACTACCGTATGTTTTGTCGGCGCTGGTCCTGGTGGTTTTGGTGATTCAGATCACTTACGGCGGGTTTGTGGCCGGGCTGAAGGCAGGCTGGATTTCTAACACTTGGCCGTTGATGGGCGGGCGCTGGATTCCCAACACGCTGTTTGCCCAGTTTGATGCCTGGTGGCAAAACCTGATTTCGGCTCCGGTGGGGGTCCATTTTGTGCATCGCTGGTTTGCCTTTGTGGTGCTGGGTGCGGCCGTTTGGCTGTACTTTATCACCAAACGACATACGTACTCAGCCAACGTACACAAAGCCGTGGTTTATTTCCTGTGGCTGGTGGCGGTGCAAATTGTGCTGGGCGTGAGCACCATCTGGTTCAGCGTACCGATCTTCCTGGCGTTATCGCATCAGGCTGTGGGGCTGCTGCTGTTTGTGGTGGCGGTTTACATTCGCTACGAAATTGTGCATACGCCTATTCCTGAGCAGGTTGTGGCCCGGTCAACGGCCGTTGCCCAAACCGGCGACTAAAAAGAGATTGGAGACTGGAGAGTTAAACCTTCAGTCTCTTACCAATGTCTTCTTCTACCACCTGGCACCTGGGCACAATGGGCTTCAGCTACAAGCAGTGGCTTGGCCCGGTTTACCCCGCCGGGATGCCGCCGCGGAACTTTCTGTCTCACTACAGCACGCTGTTCGACGCGGTGGAAATTGACAGCACCTTCTACGGTACGCCGCGCCCGGAAAGTGTGCTGCGCTGGCGACATTCTACGCCGGAAAACTTCACCTTTTGTCTGAAAACACCCAAAGCAATTACCCATGAAGCGCGACTGACGGACGGGATTGAGGCGATGCACGACTTTGTGGAAACGGCCGTTCTCCTGCAAAACAAGCTCGGCTGCATCCTCATCCAGTTTGGTCCTGCTTTTACCTATGCCCAGGTAGATGAGCTAAAACAATTCTTGAGCCAGCTGCCGCGAACAGCCCGCTTTGCCGTGGAGTTTCGCCACGATTCCTGGGTGAAGCCAGAGGTGGCGGATTTGTTACGGCCGTACAACATTTGCCTCACCGCTGCGGATTACATTCATTTGCCAAAAACCATCACCCCCACAGCCGACTTTCTTTACCTGCGCTTCATCGGACCGCATGGCCAGTACGCCACCAAGGACAAAGAGCTGGTAGACAAAACGGCCGAACTGGAAGAATGGTACGACAAAATCGAACCACTTTTGCATCGATTCAAGCACATTTTTGGCTTCTTTAACAACGATTATTCCGGGTTTTCACCAAAAACGTGCAACCGGTTCAAGGAAATTGTGGGGTTAGATGCGGCCGAAATACGGCCGCCCCAGCAAGGTCGCCTCTTCTAATTCGCCTCAACTGTCTATTCAAAGAAAAATTCGTGATGAAATAAAAAAGGCCGCTTAATAAGCGACCTTCACTTTTCATATTCGGATTTGCAAATAAAAGTTGTTAGCCACCGGCTACCAATCGGGCCGTCAACAAAGCCGCTTCGCGGGTGATGGCAAACCAGGCACCGGGGAAAAAGCCGAGGATGATGGTGGCAACGGCCGTAATCCCCACCGCCAAACTTACACCCGGCATAGCCACAACTTCGCCGTCACCCTCGTGCATGTACATCAGGTAGACCACCCGCAGGTAGTAGTAACCGGAGACCACACTTGTCGCCACGCCAATGAGTGCCAGCCAAACCAAATCCGCTTCAATGGCGGCGCGGAAGACAAAGAACTTGCCGGAAAATCCACCCGTCGGCGGCACCCCGGTGAGTGACAGCATAAAGTAAGCCATCGCCAGGGCCAGCCATGGATTGCGCTTGGCCAAACCCTTGTAATCATCCAGCATGGTGCCTTCGTTTTGCTTGCGCTCTAAGGCAATCACCACGGCAAAGGCGCCCAGATTGGTGAATAGGTAGGCAAACATGTAAAACAGCGCCGAACTCACCCCATCGGAACTGCCCATGCCGGAGGCCACGGCAATCATGATGTAGCCCGCGTGGGCAATGCTGGAGTAGGCCAACATGCGCTTGATGTTTGCCTGGGAGATGGCCACAAAGTTGCCCAAAATAAGCGTGAGCGCGGCCACAATCGCTGCCGCCCCAACCCAGGTATCACCCAGGTCTGGCAGCGCCGTCACAAAGATGCGCAGCATGGCGGCAAAGCCACCCACTTTGGCCCCGACGGACATGAAGGCAGTCACCACAGTCGGTGCGCCTTCGTACACATCTGGCGTCCACATATGGAAAGGAACGGCCGCTACCTTAAAGGCAAACCCCACCAGCAAAAACGCTGCCCCGGCCAGACCCAGCGCCCCGCTGCCGCCAATCGCGGCCAAAACTTCGGGTAAGGCTGTGGAGCCAGTTGCCCCATAGACAAGGGCAATGCCAAAAACCAGAATGCTGGAAGAAAAGGCCCCTAACAAAAAATATTTCATCGCCGATTCTTCCGAGTCGTTGCGGGGCCAGGCCATACCAGACATGATGTACAGCGGAATGGAAAGCACCTCTAACGCCAGGAAGATGAGGATGAGATCGTTGGACATGCCCATGAGCATCATGCCGCTAATAGAAAAGAGCATGAGCATGTAAAACTCAGGCCGATCCAGTTCGTGCTTGCGTAAATAGCCAGCGGAAATGAGGATGGAAAGCAATCCGGTGAGGATAAAAGTGATGTTGAGGAAAGTGGCAAAATTGTCTACGATGAGCATGGGATGGCCACCCTCAGGGGTGAACGTGCCGTAGCTATCGCCCCACAGCAGCCAGGATTGCCCCAACGCCAATACCAGACCTACCGCAGCCAGCCACGGTGCCCAGCTGCGTTTATCCTCGGGAATGAAGAGATCGAGAATCATGAGCAGCACACCCCAGCCAGCTACAATCAAAACCGGGGCAAAAATTGGTAAATACAAGGTTGGAATTTGAAACTCCATAGCGTACGAAGACCCTTCCTGAGATAGTTTGAACAGCCTGAAATGAATTTTTATCAGGCTGTAACAATTTTCACGATCATACCACATTTACCTGATAAAACTACTGAAAATCGATGGTCTAACCATCATTTCTCGACCCGGCGCAGCCAGACGCGGCTGCTGTGAAAGGTGCTTTGCCCGGCCATGTCGCCCAGGGCATCGGAGGTGAGCCAGTTGACGTTACGGCCGTCACCCCACTTGCTCCATCTCCCCTTTGGCGAAGCGACCACGCCGCGCCGCACGCCGTCTGTCACTTTGGCCTGTAGATGGCACCAGCCACGGCCGTTTTCCAAACGCACCCAATCGCCAGACTGAATATCACGGTTGGCAGCATCAGCGGGATGGATTTCCACAAACGGAACGCCTTCACGCGCCACCAGGTCGTCCTGGTTGGCAAAGGTGCTGGTGGTGAAGTGATGGGAAGCTGGGGAGAGTAAAGTTAGCGCTTCTTGGGCTGGGAAACGGCCGTTCAAAACCGCCCCATTCTGTCCACCAGAATCAGCCGCCTCTTGCCAGCCCGGCAGCGGGTCCAGCCCCATGTCGGCCATCGTTTGTGAGTACAGTTCGACTTTGCCGCTGGGAGTGGGGAAACGGCCTGCACTGAGCCTGTCGAAGGGGCCGTCGGCAAACGGCACCTCGGGATCAATCATGAGCGGGATCGTACCTTCAGTCTTGAGTCGTTCTAATGTGATGCCAGCGAATTGCGGCTGGGTAACGGCCGTTGCCGCCAACACCTCATCCAGCACCTCATCCGCCGACTGCTGCAGCCACGGCTCGGTGAAGCCCATCTCGGCCGCGAGCAATTTCATGACATCCCAGTTACTTTTGCACTCGCCCAGCGGCGGGATAGCCGGGTGATTGTAGGTCAGGTAGGTGTGGCCGTACGCTTTGTGCAGGTCGGCGTGCTCCAACTGGCTGGTGGCGGGCAAAACAATGTCGGCAAAATCGGCCGTGTCCGTCAGGAACAGTTCGTGGACGACAGTGAACAAATCTTCGCGCTGTAGTCCTTCGACTACACGACCGGCATTGGGGGCAATCGCCGCCGGATTAGAGCCGTAGACAAACAGCGATTTAATCGGTGGATCGTCTACCTCACCCAGCAGGGCGGCACCCAGGCGATTCATGTTAACGCTGCGTCCCGGCGGTGGACATTCGGCCCATTTGTGGATTGCGTCACCATCCCACGGCACGTAGCCGCTAGTGCTGTAGGCTAATCCGCCCCCGCGACGGCCGTACTGCCCCGTGAGCGCCGGCAAAGCACAAATTGCCCGCACGTTTTGCCCCCCATTTAAGTTGCGCTGCAAGCCATCGGCAATTTTGATGAGTGCGGGCGTCGTTTCAGCGTACAGCCTGGCCAGACGAACAATGTCCGCTTCTGGCAGGCCGGTGATTTGGGCGACGCGCCCCAGCGGATACTCCGCCAAGCGCGCCCGCAGTTCCGGCCAGCCGACGGTGTGCTGCGCCAGCCACGCCTCGTCGTGCCAACCATTTTGCACGATGTGGTGCGCCACTGCCAGCGCCAACGCGCCATCGCTGCCCGGCTTTGGCGCAATATGCCAGTCGGCCAGTTTGGCGGTGCGGGTGCGGCGCGGATCGATAACGACGACCTGGGTGCCGTTTTTGCGCGCCTGGAGCAGGTGGGGCATAAAGTGCGGCGCGGTGCTCACCGGATTGTGCCCCCAGATGATGACCAATTCAGTGTGCTGCACATCCTCATAGCGCTGGCTGCGCCGGCTGCCCAGCGTAGCCTCCACGGCAAATTCGGCCGCCGCACCACAAATGGTGCGCTCCAATTGGCTGGCCCCGAGACGATTCCAGAAACGGCCGTTCACCACCCCCATTTGCAGCAGGCCCAGCGTGCCGCTGTAGCTGTAGGGCAAAATCGCCTCCGCACCATGCTCGGCAATGATGGCCCGCCAGCGCTGGCCAATCTCGCTAATGGCCTCGTCCCAGCTGATTGGCTGCCACTGGCCGCTGCCTTTTGGCCCCACGCGGCGCAGCGGTTGCGTCAACCGGTCGGAGTGGTAAACGTGGTTGAGATACGGCCGTACCTTGGCACACAGCCAACCCTGGGTAATGGGATGGTCGGGGTCGCCGTAGAAATGGGTGGCACGGCCGTTTACCACCTCTGTGACAATGCCGCAAGTATCCGGGCAATCATGCGGGCACGCCCCTCGCAAACGTTGAATAGCCATCAAAGCACCTCGCTTTCAAAAACTTTAAGCAATGTTACAAGATTTATAAGCTTTGGCTCGACATCAGATTGAAAAAAGGCAGGTTCCGTATAAAATACATCCGTTCCAGTAGTAACATTATGGGACAACCTTATTATCAGAATCACAATTTTCGTTAGAAGAACACGCTTTGTAAGCTTGTTTTGATTCTATAACTAGCTCGATTAAAAAGACAACATGATCTTTGAGTGGCTGAAACGAATATTTAAAAAGTGGCTTTGGGCATTAGGTTTTCTACCTGCACTTTTGGATTACATATCTGCTTATATTCCTCAAGACAATATCCCTCCTCAAGTTATTGAATACCTCTCGAAAGGCGGGAATTGGGCATTTTCGCTCGCTTTATTTACTTTTCTTCTCGTAGTTTCTTCATATTTGGTTTTTTCGGAAGAGAAGAAAGATAGTGAAAACCAAATAAAAAAACTAAGAGAACAGGTTTCTAAACTACAAAATGAGATTGTTGGTTTTCATAATTCAAAACCTGTAATAGATTTATATTTTTTGGGAGAAGACAACGAAGTTCACAAAGAACTCACGGTAGAAGTTAAAAGATGTAGAGATAAGCCCGACTTTGATAATTTCTTGACTGAATATCGAAGCGAACTTCTTAACAAAACTTTTGCCCAATCAGATACCAAACCCCAAGGGCTCAGAGGACGAGGATTTTTTACTTCCCAGAAGTCTAAAAACGTATATGAAAAGGAAGTTGCGGATCATATTGAAGATTACAGGCAATATCTAGAAAAAATATTTGCAGCTCAAATAGCGGATTCGGTTGCAGCTTGGATTCAACCCGTTATTGCGAACAACGGTCGTGGACCTGCTGAGAAAACCGCTTTTTCAATTGCCCTCCCATTAACATATCAATATCCTAATGAGAATGTTTACTTAATTGCAGAGATGATTCACGATAATGAAATTGAATCATTGGAATTTGAATTAACTCCTCCTGAAGTACCCACTTTGTACTCAAATCCAATGGAATTGGACATTCCTTTATCTGCTTTACAATCACAAGGTTGGAGTAACCTTATAGAGCAGGCTTCAAATACCGTTGGACCAAAATATTCCAGAGATTCGGATGGCAGTTGCTTAATTGAATATGAAGTGAAGGAATTGATACAATACAAACCAGAAAAAAATTTAGAGCCTTTCCTAATTTGGTTGGAGGGGATTCAACAATCAACTACCTGGCAAATCCCAGTCAAAATAATATCAGCCAGTTTACAGGAACCTATGATTGATAACCTAGTCATTCACATCAATGTTCTTGATGAGCAAGAATCAGGCTAAAACGATCTATCAAACGATTGATTTAGTGGCTAACAGACTGTTGCCTTTGAACTTGAAAATGTATATTGTTGAACCATCCAGCCATAAGTGGCAAAGAATTCGACCACTATGGTATAAAAAGTGACGGACCAAAACAGTCTGTCCGCCACTTCACGAATCGTATTTAATTTTCGGAATGCGGCAAATTATGAACTGACCGCTACTTTTTCACTGTTCTCTTCTAAAATGCGGTTTACCTGCGGCACCTGGTCCTCATCGTCCACATCCACCACAATCAGTACCCCACCGTGCTGCACGGTGCGCTTGAAAAAGCGCTCTTCTTCATCATCCAGGTTCCAGGAAGGCACATGACTCATCGCCACCGGAGCACCAGAGGAACCGTAACCGGTGAACGCTGGCGCAACCTTTACCTCTTTCTCCTGCTCTTCGTCCCAGCTTAAGATTGTTTCAAATTCTACATCATCCAGGTCAGCCGCGGTGAGCGCATCAACGGCCGCTTCCGCCGTTTTTTGGTCTTTAAATAAGCCGATAAGCGTTGTCATCTTGTGTCTCCTTTTGCGAATAGGACGCAGATTATCCTGATTTCCCCGATTTTTTGCTTTGTGAGTAAAGGCATCAGGCAGATCTGTTTTCCTTTAGTTCTTACTTCTTGAGCTTTGGTATTTAGGGTAACGGGCTCCTCAAGCTGGTTAAATATGTCCTTGTACAAAAGAAGGATATAAAAGAAGGTAGAGCCGGGGTTAAGGACGGGGAAAGGTGTGCTGATGAACGATAGTCTGGTCGGGCAGCAGGTGCACAAAGTTGAAACCGGGCAAATACTCCGGGTCTTCACGGACAACAATATCATTGGGCCAGGCGGCAAATTGGGAGAACAGGCTGGGAACGGCCGTATACACAATGCCATCTTTCACCGTCTGCATCGACTGGTGGACGTGGCCGTAAAATACGCCGCGCAGCCGCTCCCGCGCTGGCAGCAGCGCCTGGTGAAACGCCTCGCCATTGAGCACCAGCATGTTCAGGTCCATCCAGATTGAGTTCATCGGCAGCACGGGAAAATGAATAAAAATGGTGAGCGCCGGGCCAACGGCCGTTGCCTCCGCCCTTACCACATCCATCTGCGCCTCAGACAGCACCCCATGCGGATCGATCTCGTCCGGCCCGCGCGCATCCAGCACCACAAAGCGGTACCCCTTCACCGCAAACGCATAAGACAGCACATCCGGATCGGCCGACAGCGGCTGGCGCGGCCCCAGCGGCATGAACTGCTGAATATCACGGGAGCGATCATGGTTGCCCGTAACAAAATAAACGGGCATCTGAAGCTGGCTAAAAACGGCCGCAGCCCGCCGGTAAGAAGCGTCGTCCGGGTCTGTGACAATGTCCCCGGTATGCACCACAAAATCAGGGCGCGTGGGTAGACTGTTGATTATCTCGACGGCACGCTCTACACAGGGTTGGGGTTGGAAGCCGTGTCGCGCGTATTCGGCCGTTGGGCCAAAGTGCGAATCGCTAATGTGTACAAAATAGACGGTTTCCGTTGGCTTTTCCATGTATTGTCTCGCAAGAAGGGATTCAGAAATAAAAAGGCGCTGGCTGTACAGATGTACAAAACCAGCGCCATACAATTCCAGGAATCAGAGATTTGGAATCAATCTCCAGGTTCCGATCGCAAAAACTTAATGTCCCGCAACCAGAACAGAACCAATATCAGCCACTAACTTGGAAACAGTGCCATCCATCAGGTCAAAGTAGCCAGACGGGGCCACACCAATCCAAATGATGAACAGAAGGAAAGAAAGCATAATCGCCAGCTCGCCCACGTTCAAATCACGCAGCTTTTCGTTGGCCGGATTGTCCAGCGGCCCCATAAAGACCCGTTGGAACATCCACAGCAGGTAAACGGCCGCAAGAATCACACCCGTCGTGGCAAATGCGGTGTAAATCCAGGCATTGGCCCCCAGCGACTGTGTTGCGCCCATCGAACCGAGCAAAATGGTGAACTCACCCACGAAGCCGTTTAACCCAGGCAGGCCCATGCTGGACAGCGTCACAATCAGCGTCAATGCGCTGAAAACGGGCATCGCTTTCCACACGCCGCCATACTCCTTTATCTCGCGCGTGTGGCGCTGCTCATACAGCACGCCGACAATAAAAAACAACGCGCCTGAGCTAATACCGTGGTTCACACCCTGCAAAATTGCGCCCTGAATACCCTGGGTGTTCAAGGAGAAGATACCCAACATCACAAACCCCAGGTGGCTGATACTGGAGTAGGCTACCAGCTTCTTCACATCCTTCTGGGCAAAAGAGACGATGGCCCCGTAAATAATGCCAATGATCGCCAGTACAGCAATCGCCGGAGCAAACTCAACCGAAGCCTCGGGGAAGAGCGGCAAATTAAAGCGGATGAAGCCATAGGTGCCCATCTTCAGCAGCACACCAGCCAGAATAACGGAACCGGCCGTGGGCGCTTCTGTATGCGCGTCCGGGAGCCAGGAGTGGAAGGGGAAAATCGGCACTTTGATGGCAAAGGCGATGGCAAAGCCGATGAACAGCCAGTTCTGCACGTCGGCAAAGGCCGCCCGCCCGGCAATCAAATCCGGCACGGAGAAGGTGCCGTTGGTGATGCCCATGTACAGAATGCCCAGCAGCATGAGCAGCGAACCGGCCATCGTATACAGGAAAAACTTGATGGCGGCGTACACCCGGTTCTGGCCACCCCAAATGCCAATCAGGAAATACATCGGCACCAGGGTGAATTCCCAAAAAATGTAGAACAGGAACAGATCCTGTGCCAGGAAAACACCGATCATGCCTACTTCCAGCAGCAGCATGAAGATGTAATATTGCCGGATTTGGGTGGTAATGGCCGTCCAGGAAGACGGAATAGCCAGCATCATGATGAAGGTGGTCAGCAAAATCATCAAAATGCTGATACCATCGACACCCATGTGGTATTCGATGCCCCACGCTTCAATCCAGTTGAAGCGATCGACGAGCTGAAGGCCAGCCTCAGCGCCTTCATACAGCCCCAGCACCACCAGCGACAATATGAAAGTGACAACGGCCGTTCCCGTCGCCACACCCTTCAGCGTATTGTCAGATGTATTACGCATGGCCAGCAGGAGAATAACCCCTACCAGCGGAAAAAAGGTTAGAAGTGATAAAATGCCCATTCTTTCTCCAAATTCTTTGTCATTCCCGCGTAGGCGGGAATCCATATATTGTGCGCAATTTGGATGCCCACTTTCATGGACATGACAAACAAAAGCAAAAGTCGTTTAGCCGCCGATAACCGGCCATAAAAAGTAAGCCAACAGCGCCACTGTGCCCAGCAAGATGCTTAAGGCATACGTACGCGCATACCCGGTTTGCGACAGCCGC
>PABI01000092.1 GCA_002699125.1 Anaerolineaceae bacterium | reverse complement strand
GCCGCCAACGGGGGGCAAGATGAAGGGATGGTGGACGTTGCCCTCAACAATGTCACCCAAACTCTGCAACTAGACCCGGAAGTTTGGGACATTTGGAGCATTCGCGCCACCGTGAACGACGATGGCGTTATCGTCGATAATGATGAAAATTGGCAATTTACCCACATCTACGGCATAAGCAATACCGTTCGCTTTGAGGATGTCGATGAAGACAGCATCAGGACGCGGGTTGAAGAGGAATTGCGACTCAATGAGCATGTTAATCCTGAGGGCGACATCTCTGACGGCTTACGCATTGTGGGCACCTATGCCATCCATGACGTGGACTCTATTCTTGGATTAGACGCCATGTCGCAGCTGGCCGGCTTTTCGTCCATCGATTCTCTCAGCATCATGCGCATCACGGCTACCAGCCAAAATGCAACCAACGGCTGTGCCGCTTTTCCAATTGCGGTTGAAGAAGGCGTACGTTCGGTCACCGATCCTTCACTTACTGGTTCAAATCCGTATCCAAGCAATTTCTCCTATCCTTCCAATCCGCCAGTTTACAATTCCTTTGTGAATCACAGGGACAACATACCACTGCTGCAAGCACAAGAAGGGGATGTTTTCAGAATTTGGAATGGCGCGGGCAGCGGGAACTTTGGCTGGTTGGTTTGGAATCTTGGGATCTCAGCAAATGCAAACACTCTAGAAAACAGCCTCGCATGGCCTGGAGACAGTACAAATTACAATCCCTGTAGCGGTCCAGGTTGTCCTCAAGGTGGAGTTGTACCCGGTTCAGATTTCACCCATCCCGTACGCGGCTATATTGAACCAGGAGACCCAACCGACCAGGCATTGCAAATAGGGGATTGGGTAGCCGGAAGTACTGGAACCATTAATTCCAACGACGTGCGAACGATCCTTCAAGGACATATAGAGTTAGAACGAGACCTGCGTGTGGTTGTTTGGCGAGTGCCAGCCACCGGCACCGGTGTCAACGTCCAGTACCAAATCTCAGGTTTCGCTATCTTTCGCCTCATTGGCTACAACGTTCCAGATAATTGGATTTTGGCCGAATTCAAACGTTGGGACGACTCCTGTGGGCAAGTAAATTAACAAATCGTCTTGAATAAAACCAACAACAAAGAATTACTGTATTTGTCTGGCAAAATAGCAAACAGGTATAAACAAATGAAACGTATCAAACAGTTTATCCAGCAAAAGAAGCAGGGAACACCCTATGAAAAAGGGCAGAGTATTGTCCTCATTGCCCTCATGATGGTAGGCATTATCGCCTTCGTCGGCATTGCTATCGATGTTGGCTTCATCTTCGCCCGTGGTTCCCAGCTGCAATCGGCCATCGACTCGGCCGCTTTGGCCGGTGTTGTGGAGCTTTCCGACTGGTCATTGGCCAACACCGGATCAGAGGCCGATGCTCGAACCAAATCAGGCCAGTTCCTGAATGCCAATAATATGCCTGTTTCTGTTACCACGTCGATTAATAATTCCGGCAATATTCATGTCGAAAAGACGCCTCTGGGTGCCACTGAGTACTCGGTCACGGCTACCTGGCCTGTTGAAACCTACTTTTTGAAAGTGATCGGTTTTCGTGAACCCATTCACCTGACGCGTTCGGCAACGGCCGCTATCTTCTCCTTGGCCGAAATCTACGTGAGCCGCCGCGTAGAAGATGGCGTTCTCAGCACGTCCAATCAAGGTATCTTTGGTCCTGGCTCCTGCACCCATATGGGTGACCCTTTCTCCCCGCTGGTCAGTGATTGGGCACCCGGCCCCTACACCTACACCTATCGCATTTACATCCCGCCCGACTATGGTCACGATGTTGTGCGCGTTGAGCTGTTTGATCCAGATTCAATGAATGCAGCGAGTAACACTGCGAGTGTTATCCGCTCAAATACTGCTCAAAACAATGGCTTAAGCGCCGGGCCGGTTTCTAAAACTTGCGGTACAGATGGTGGTAGCTCTAGTCAAATGCAACCCTGTCTGCTGCGCACCGACGAGCTGGATCTGGTTACCGGAGCACCGAACCTTGACCTCGATCAGATTAACCCTTACTGGTTTGTCCGCATTGATGAAAATCGTATCCAAAATACGCCTACGTCATGCAGTACGCCCGGCAATTATTCAACTTCTGCCAACACGCGGACGCGCTACAGCTTATCTTATTTCGCTGAAAATCCCGATGGCACTGTCGTGAAAGTCCCCCTGGTAGATTACTTTGGGCAAACGGGTGATGGCGTGCGCGATACGGGTGATCATCTAACAGATATGCACTGGGTTTCCCCTGGAGCGGACATACCGTTTTCTACCGTGGATGGCCCTGGCGTCGCTGTACCCGCTACGGCTCGAACAGTGGATAGCTTTGAAATCGATCTAACCACGGACGTCCCCAACATTGTTGAAGACCAGAGTTCCGGCGCTCGCTATATCTACCTAGATGTGCAGGCGATGAGCGGTACGTCAGAAAACGGTTTTGAAATTTGGGCAGGTCCACCTATTTATACTTCTGTACCCAGCGAGGTGAACAACCGCAATCGCCACATCCTAAATGCTCCTGGCTCCCATACGTCAGACGGCGTTACCGTCTACGGCCTAGGCAACTTACCCATGAACTCCAACTTTGAAAACCCGGTAGATATCCCCCTACTTTATGTCAGCCCAGAGATGATTGGGCAAGAGATCACCATTAGCATGTTCGACTCGGATTCCGGGGCGCAACCGCCGGTCATCTTCTACTTTGATTCCCTTGCCTTCACCCCGGCCAGCACGAATTTGGGCTATGATCCAGACGCAACCGACTGGGCCATGGCCTTCGGTGTCAGTGGGCAGCCGGACCCGGATGGCATTACCACACGGTGTCGCCCAGGAAGCTGCCCCACCCAGTGGGTTAGCCCCCCTTATCAAATTACTGTCCCCGGTGACACAAGCGATTGTGATTACGACAATCCCACGATGGACGAATGCACGCCCTTCTTTGGCGGACGTCTTGTGGTGCGCTACGATGGTGGGTTCTCCGATACGTATGGCTGGCAAATCAGTATTGAAGGTTTGCCCTATCTTGTAAGATAACGACAAAGAGCATACAAAAGTCTTAGAGACTTTTGTATGCTCTTTCATTACGATCTATTTATATAAACCCATTTGTATAAGTAATTATTTATTGATTTAGAGGCATCCTAATGAAACCAACTAAACATAGCCCTCATAATAAACTCAAAGAAATAGGACAAGGCTTTGTCGAATACGCCCTTATCCTGCTCTTTGTTGGCCTTGCCGTCGTGGTTGTTGTCAGCTTGATGGAGCCTGCCATTGGGGATGTCTTTTCCCGGTTTGTGGCGCAGGCTCCGGTGGCCCCACCTTCCCTTTTGAACTACACGCCGCCACCAACCTTCACGGCTTCACCGACGGTTGATCCCGACGCGTCACCCACGCTCATTCCCTCAATTACCCTGGCTCCTAGTAACACACCCACGCCAACGGATACATCAACCCCTACCAATACACCTACTTCCACTTCTACCAACACGCCAGTGCCCACCGTGCCCTGTGCTTTTGGGCCAGTCACCCTCGCCGCTGGAGGCAGTGCGCGTGTTGAAATGGAAAATTTCCGCTGCGGTGGGGCTGGGGTTGCTTTCTTTGAAGCGGCCAGCAGTGGTGGGCCCGGCAGTGGCGACTACCGCTCTGATGTTGGCGCAGAAGGGCCTGATTTGGAAAACACTAGCGATGCTGGCGGCGGCTACAATGTTGGCTGGGTTGGTGATGGTGAATGGATTGAATATGAAATTAATGCCGCTCAGGCAGCTGCTTACGATTTTACAATTCGTAACGCTTCAATTGATACCAGTGACCCCCGTATTCGGATATCCGTTAGAAATGGCTTTTTGCAATATGATAGTGGCACAATAATCCTTGGCTCGACAAATGGTTGGCAAGATTGGACAAACGACACTGTTAGTCAGGTCGAGCTGTATCAAGGGATAAATACGGTTCGCATTACAATGGTAAGAGGCGGGGGCAACTTCAATTACTTTGATATTCAACCCTTTGTGCCTACGGCTACCCCACCGCCCGGATTTAACTTGTATCTTGAAGCTGAATCCGGAAGTGGTTTGAACGGTCGGTGGGACATAGACAACAATGGTTCTGCTTCTGGTGGGCAATACATCACCTGGGATGGAAGCAATAGTACGAGTAATCCACCTTCAAGTAACGACCATGTGACCTATTCATTTAATGTAGCTAATGCGGGTCTATACCAGGTTCACCTTCGAGTTAATACAAACAACAGCAGCAATCGAGATTCAATGTGGGTAAGGATCGATGGCGCAAATGTCAGCCAATCACAAAACATTACCCGTTCTGATGGTTGGGTTCAATTCAACAATATGGTACGCACATCTACCTGGACCTGGGATCAGGTCCACAATTCAGAAAGTGGCAATGCTCTGGTCCAGTTCTACCTGCCCGCCGGATCACACACACTGCGATTTGGCTATAGAGAGTCTGATACCTGGGTTGATCGGATTTACATAACAAACTCGGGCAATCCACCATAGCCGGAATAAGGCGACCCGACAAACACACAACTGTATTTGTTTAATTGAGATTGCGTCAGTTTCTAAAGCTGACGCAATCTTTTTTGTCACTGGGTTATTGCTTTTAGGTGAATGATTCGCCGTCGAGAAAGCCTTCTAGCATGGTGCAAACGGTTTTAATGGCTTCATGGCGTGCTTCGTAGCGGCGACCCTGCATGCTCAACGTCACGTGAACCAATCGAGCCAGGCGCAAGGCATCTAGATGATGAATAACGGTAGGGGGACGGAGGCGTAAACGGCGGGCTAATTCAGCGGGGGTGAGGGGTTCTTCAGACAGATAGCGTAAAATGCGCAAGCGGGTTGGGTCGGCCAGGGCTTTGAGCATTTGGTAGAGCAGTTCCGGGACGGTTTCCCCCGGTACCAAAGATACGCCATCCGGGCGACCGCCAAACATGAAGAGCCAGCGTTTGTCATCTTTAGAGAAGGGAATAAACATGGAAAGCGGCGTGGTCCAAAAGGAAGGTATCATGACCAGCTCTTCCATTTGTTGGGTTTTATCAAATTCAAAGCGCAGCCCTTGCGACAGCTCATTGAGTAGATCGGGCAGAGCCAGTTTCTTGGCTAAAGCTTTGGCTTCAGCCACCCGCGCTTCTAGCGGTTCCTGTATCCGGGCTTCTTCTTCTTTAAAGAAAACGTCGTAGTAAACTTGCAAGGCATCGAGCATTTTTTGGCTGTATTCGGCCGTATTTGCCCACACATCCAACATGCTGACTAAATCATCGTCCGAGATTTTTTTGCTTTTGCCCGTTTCCTTTTTGTACATCTCGGTAAGCGAGGTTCGCAGTGCTTTTTTATCCTGGGCATCCCAGGTGCCGTGGTCAGCAATGCGGAAGAGCAACTCCTGCCGCTGTTCTTCCATGTAGCAGGCAGCCAGCTGCTTCATTCTTTGTTCTGCCGGGATACCGGCAAGTTTTTTGAGGATAGCGGCACTGTTTTTGGGCCCGTCCTGGTTTGCCAGCCAGGGAATCGCCCAAAAATGATGGTGCTCCACAGCTCCTTGCAAAAATTCGCGCTGTTCTACAGGCAGGCGGGAACGTACACCAGCAGCCCAAGAGCCTCTTAAACCATATCGAGCTGGATTGTGAATCACGTCCAGGCTGGTGAATAAATCATATGCTGTGCCAATCTCCCAAGTTAACTGCGGTGTAATGCCCATCTAAATTATTTCCTACCCATTTCACTTTATCTCAAAATTTTCAGTGTTACACTGCTGCAAAAGCGGGAAAAACCTTAAAGTTAAAAAGGCCTGATGCACCCGCTTTTACTCATGTAATCGGCCAAATTTCCTTAGATTTTTATGCCAAATCTTTTTGCCGATTACAGTAGTTATAAACCAGAACGGCCGTAAAATGCAAAACTTTTGGTCACGTCTCACATTTCACGCATCATTTAAAGTCGCCTCGGCTTTGCTGGGGAAAATCGGCTCCAATCTGCCGCATTTCCAGAGCAATCGCCCTTAACGCCTGCTGGTTTTGTACGGTGCTGGGGGCCTGCCGCAAGACCTGTCGTTCTGCGGTGAGCTCGTTGAGGCGTTTCTTGAGAACGGCCGTTTGCACCACCACCTCATGATCCACCAGCAGCTCTTCGGCATTGCGAATCGCCGGGAACAGATAGCCACCCAGGCCAACCGCCACGCCAATCAAGCCAGTAATAACAAACATGACGCTCATACCCGCTCCGGCACCGGTGCCCACCAGCCAGCCAAACAGCGGCGCCAACGCCCCATCTGGCTGCATCGCTGGTTCAAAAACGTTATCGGCTAACGGGCCGGCCAGCGCCGTGGCTACCGGCGCCGTAATTTGGGCAATCAGGCGACGCACGGCAAACACGCGCCCCTGTACATCCGGGGCTACCTTTGCCTGCCAAATGGCCTGATTTGATCCGTTGAGAATAGGGATAATGAACTGACCCATGAAAGCGGCCGTTGCCCAAATAAATACACCCTGACCAACCCCCATCAGCGCCTGGCCAAAAATGCTGGTGGCAATCATCCCCAGCAACACTCCGTTCACTTTACGCTTTGGTCCACCCCAGGTGCTGAGCAGCAAACCGCCCACCACACCCCCAATGGCCCCTAGCGACTGCACGCTGGCTAAAGCAATTTCATCATTCCCCGTGCGGGCCAAAATCATGGGCACCATCACGGCGAAGCCAAACATTGCCAGGAAGTTGATAAAGAAAAAGACCATTTGCAGGCCGAGCAAACTCGGCTTTTCAAAAATATAGCGAAAGCCATAGGCTGACTCTTGCAGCAGGCTGCCCTGCCCCGTTCTGCCTTCGGCCGTCACTTCTGGCTGGGGAATATGCACAATGAACAAAGCAAAAATGGCAAAAAGGAAAGTGGCCACATCAATGCCCATGATGCCTACCAATCCCAATGGCCCTAACAGCGCGCCGGCAAAAGCAGGTGCCAAAATGCCCGAGGCTGAGCCGGCCAGAGACAACATGCCGGCGGCACGGCCGTATTGCTCTTTGGGCAGCATCATCGTCACGGCCGCCGAATAAGCCGGAAACTGGAACGCATTCGCCGCGCCCGCCAGCAAGTTGGCCACATAAATGTGCCAGATTTGCAGGCTGTCTGTGGCCAGCAATGACAACAGAAAGATCGTGGCTATGCCCGCCAACAGATCGCTCACAATCATAATTGTTTTGCGATTGGATCTATCAACAATGGCACCCGCTATGGGGCTGAACAGCACGCTGGGGGCCATAAAAAAGAAAATGGCCCAGGTAAGGGCCGTGGCTTCGCCCGTCTGCTGAAAAATCCAGAAGGAGAGCGCAAAATTGGTCATGCCTGTGCCCAACATGGACACCACCTGACCCAACCAAACAATCACAAAGCCCCGCATACCCGAGGGCTGAGCTGAAAATTTCATTCCTTATTACTCCCAAAAGAGACCTGTCAGGTTTTCTCTTCCATACACCTTTTCATTAACAAACCTGACAAGTCTACGTATCGAAGATAGGAAAAGTGAGAACCAGCCTCAATCCAAACCCCATATGTTTTTCAACGGCCGGTTCCCACATTTCCCAGAGAAGAGGAAAAGCATGTTACTGAGAATATTTACATATCCCAGGTTGCATCACCAAAAAAATCGCCGTGATCTTTAGCCAAAAAAGCTTCGATCTCGGTCCGACGATCGCCCAGGCGAAAATGGGGCCCGTGCCCCGGATAGCACACGGTGTCATCGGGCCAGGGCAGCACCACGTTACGCAACGTCTCTAACGTCGTTTTGAACCCTTCGCTTGTCCAGGTACGTCCAGGCCCACCATCAAAAATCGTATCGCCAACAATAACGCGGTGGTCATCTGCCAACACAAAGCAGATTTGGTCACCAATGTGGCCCGGCGCATACACAGCCCGCAGCGTATGTTCGCCTACGGAGACGGTATCACCATCACGCAGCCAGCGATCTGCTGCAATATCTTTGCCGCCCGGCTCGTGTGGACCATCATTACCCATCACTGGCACATTCAGCGACTCACGCATTTCGGGCAAGGCACCGATGTGGTCTACATGGGTATGCGTTAGCAAAATAGCTACAGGCTGGCTGTCGCCCAGCATCTCACGCAATGTTTCTGGGTCATCGCCAGGATCGATAAGGACACTTTGATTGCTGCTGGGGCAGATGAGCGCGTAGGTATTCATCCCCCACGGACCAACCTGCCGCGTAACAAGTTCTAATTGTGACATCACATACTCCTTTTTTGATAACCATCAACGATTCAAGGAATTGTAATGTACCATTGAATGATCCAATTTGTTTGTTTTTCTTCGGATTCGGCCGTTTTTGCAGCAGCTTCTTTGTCAGACATACGATCTCCTTAAATTTTAACCTCCCGCAGGCTCATCATCTAGATGGAACCTGCGGGAGGTTCGATTACTCAACCTAACCAGCCGATTGAAAAACGGCCGCAGAATACCCCATCTGCTGCAAAACCGTGTATAAAGGGGAGGGGTCGGCCATGCGCACCGCGCCAAACCACCACTCACCCTGCGCACCGCGGAACACATATCCGCCAGCCGCGTGACGGCCGTCAATCGGAATCAGCAGTTGGGTGGGATCTCCCGTGCGGGCCAATGTGTTAAATTGCAGCGGCCGGTCAAAGTACAGCTCTACAATCAAAGCATCTTCAGCATAATCAGCCAGCGTTTGATCAGAAAGGCCAATACTGACCAGATCGGTATTGCTAAACTTGCTCAGGGCTTGAACGGCCGCATCCGAAAGTTCATCATAATAATCGGTGCCCGGCTGCAAAACTGTTCGCTCACCATCTGCCACGACCACAATCCGTGATGGCGGATCTAAGACGGTTGCTTTGCCCTGGAACCAGAGCCAACTGCCGCTGTTGAACGCATTCAACAGATAAATACCGACAACTGTAATCAATAGTAAGATAAGAAAAGGTTCAATCACCTTAATCTTGTTGGGATGTTTCATCAGGCTGTCTCCAATGCCTCCCGCGCAGTGGCCAGAAGCGTTTGAATTTCACCAATATGGGAACGCGTGTGGGTAGCCAGCCCGGTCAAAAAGTTATTGCCAATATTATGGTAGCTTGCTCTGCGCGCCACTACACTTTCTGGCAGGTTGGCCAACAGCGCCACCGTCTCGGCCTCGGTCCGCTTCCACAATTCTACGATTTCAGCCAGCGTGGGATAAACGGCCGTTACCGACCGGACCCAGGCAGGCGGATTGTTGGGGAAGCCGTCCAAAACGCCATCGGTGACCTGTGTGGCCACACCCATTTGCGTCCCGCGCTCGGTGGTGATGAGATGCGCCAGCAGCTCTTTTACGTTCCAGCTGTCCTCATCAGGCCGATAATTTGCTTCAGCCTCTGTAACGTTGGCCAAAACCTCGTCCAGCTGTTCATCTAACTCGTCATACAATTCCCGGACTGCCTCAGCCAGGCCAGCCGGCGTCGCGGGAATGTTCGGCACGGGGCGAGTCATCAGGTTCATAACCACCTGCTTGCGTTCGCCATCGCGATAATAGGTTACCTTCACGGAATCGCCGGCACGATACGGCCGTATCGCCTCACGCAAACTGTTGAAATCCTTCGTTACGCTGCCGCCCATGTCCACAATCACGTCATTGGCCTGCAAACCGGCCGCGGCGGCGCCTGTCTCGGCCATCGTTCCGCTGATACGGATACCGCCTTCAGCATCAATGCCCAGATCATCCGCCTGTTCGGCCGTTACCTGCCCGGCAATCAGAATGCCTAAAAACGCCTGGTCATAAATACGTTTGTCCAGACCGGTTTCCAGAACAGCCTTCAAATTGGCCAGTCCCGCATCCCAACCTTCTTTCAGGCTTTGCCGTAGGTCAGCGGAATTATCATCAGCGGGCACGTTACTGTGCACCAAATTGACCCGAGTGCCATCAGTCGTCGGCTCCAAGGTAAAAGTGACGGTAGACACAGTTGGCTCATTCTTGCCTTGCCAGGTATACACCACCTCTTTATCCGGTTCCAGCGTCTGAAACTCGCCCGCGGCATAATACCCTTGCTGCCAGTACAAATAGAGTCGTCCGCCAACCCGGGTAGATACCTGCGAGTTGGTACACAACCATTCTCGCAGCGCGCCCCCATTGGTGAGTGCATAGTAAACGGCCGTTGGTGCCGCCTGAACTTCTTGTGTAAATGTCAATTCGGTTGTCTCGCTCATTTCTTCCTCCGCTTAAAAGAAGCTATGTGGAGAACAAAACTCCTTAAAACAGTTCAATCCTTAAGTTCTTTTGTTCTCCTGTACGGAAACCGCAAACAGCCTTTGGTTTTCTAAATACTTTTGCGGTTTTCGCAACTGACTGAAAACATTCCAAAATCAAGCAGCCTGCGGTTTGCGCATGGGACGGGTGCATACTGGTTGTGCTGCATGTGATTTCAAATTTTTCCCAAATGTGATCATGAGATCACCGCTAACAAGAAAGAACCGATCTTTCAGATTGTTGTTGGTGCGTTTGGGGCTGGCGAACGGCCGTGGCCGCTGGCTGGCTTTAAGCCGCTCCTCATGATATTGGCGATTGTGTTCATAAAATGTGTCTGGATGTACAAAGTGGTTCATCGTTATTCTCCTGCCGCCACATGCGGATACCGATTGTGCAAACTGTAACTATCAAAATCGGCAAATCATTGGCCAAATGGGGCCAGGTTGATAAAATAAGGGAGTTAGGTCGGCATCTAATGTGTTAGATAACTATCTAACTAGTTAGATGATAATCTAATATCCTCGTTTTGTCAACAGGTTTGGCAAATTTGTTCGTTTTCCTGCCTCCCCTGGTTCCAGCACCAATCAACCCACAGTTTCATAACATTCCTCACAAATGCTTGGAATTTGTCATCTTGCCGATTACAATGCAGCCAGCGTGTTTCTATAATTTGTTCCAATTCATTGGGAGGTAGATATGAACTTCAGGCATCCCCTTATTATTGGTGTCGCGATCCTGTTTTTGGGCTTTGTGACCATAGCCGCCTATGAAGCCTATGACGTTGCCGGCATCATCATGTTGCTGGTGCTCATAATTTCATTTGTTATGGTTGTCATATTCGCCATTCCTAAAGCAGCCCTCATTGACGAAATGGAAGTTGGCGTGATTTTCAATCGCTTCAACAACAGCTTTTCACGTTTTGCTATCGGCAAAGACCCCAAAACCGTCCGGCGCAATTACCATCAACGCACGCAGGGTTGGATTTCATTTGGTCGCCAAATTTTCAGCTTCAACGATCCTTATCGGGAACGGATTCACCGGTATGAAGAAGTTCGCGCCACTATTCCTAAAAAGTCGCAAACAGCCAAAGGGAAGTTGGAAAATGTGCGTACGGCCGATGGCATTCCGATTAACATCTCCTGGAAAGTTTCTTACACGGTAGACGTGACCCTGATCAGCGCAGGATTAGAGCACAAAATGGCTCGCGCTTTGCCGGAGCATTCCGAGAAGATGGTTGCCGGCAGAGTAGAACGGGCCATCAAACATTTGGTGGAGCTGCGCTCTATTCAATCCTTGTATGAATTTGGCAGCTTGCACGACCAAGGTGTGATTCAGGGAATGGAGCAAGAGATTTGCCAGCGGGTAAATCGGCAGCTCAGCCAACCGGTGAATTTGGGCTTTGAAGAAATTAAGCCCAAAGACGTTTCGCTGGGACCGATTGAAATGCCAACGAAAGTGGAAAAGGCGCTAGAGTTGGCTCACCAACGAAAAATTCAAACGGAAATGGCAGCCGGTGCTTTGGAACGACTGCAAAGAGCCGTCAGCGGCTTCTCCAAAGAAGACGTTCGCCGCTTATCTGAACTGGAGCGGCTGCGCATTTTGGACGACAAAGAGGTTCGCTCACTCTATCTGTCTGATGCGTTCGTGCGCAGCGAGTCAGTAAAGTTGAAGAAGAAGCTGAACGGCCGTTCCCAATCCGAAAATTAAAATCAGGGGCAGGCCTGGAGCCTGCCCCGGCAAACCTTATTGAGCAAAATTGAAGATGGCCACCAGCGGATCATGATCGGAAACGCGGCGGAAAGAACTGTCCTCCGGGTCAGCGATAGGATAGTCGGCGTTGCTATGCAGCACGTCAACCAGCGTCAGCCGGTCGAACAGCGCTGATGAAACGAGAATATGATCCAACGTCTGGGTACGACCTTCAAAGTTGTAGGTATACGGCCGTTCTTCCTCCGGCAAATAACGATACACATGCTGCAACCCGGCATCCTCCAACGTGTCCACTGGCAGCGTCTGGTAAAACGAATTCAAATCTCCCAGCACCACAAAATGGGCCTCGGGATTGTTCGACGCCAATGCTTCCATGACGGTGGCATTCCAGGCAGCCTGCGCAGCGCGCACCGGCTCGGTCACCTCCTCACCGGCAGAGAGCGAGAGGAAATGGTTGTTCAGCACAATCACCGTCTGGTCGCCGCTGTCCAGGTGTACCGTGGCGGTCATCACCAGCGGCGGGCGGGCAAACAGCTCGCCAGGGGCGTCGTGGGCAGTCACGGATTGTACAGTAGCCAAATCGCTGCGCACCAGATAGCCCACGTCGATACCGCGCGAATCGTTCCCTTCCACCAAAAACGGCTCGTAGCCAAATCCGGCAATCGGCTCCTCTTCCACCAAATCTTGCAGTACTTCCAGGTTTTCCACCTCCTGCAAGCCGATAATAGTAGGCGCACCCATGGCGACAATGGTCTGGGCGATTTTGTGCAGCTTGGCCCGGTATTCAAACACCGTGGGCAGCGGCGGGCTGGAAGGATGCGGCGTGAGAAGGTCGAACAAATTCTCGACGTTAAAGGTGGCGATGCTTAGTTCATTGCTTGCGGCGGGGCGGATGGTGGGTAACGGCCGTTCCGCCACCACAACCTCAGGCACAACAATGGGCTCAATTTTGTAATTACCAAACGTGTAAGCCAGCGGCCCCACCAAATTTTGCACCACATCCCCATTGGCTACTGCATAGGCCAGGCTGGATTGGTCATCGTGCGCCACGGTCGAACCATCGTCTACGACCATGAGGAAGCCGCTCTCATCTGTGCGGGCCACCGAAGTGACACCCCATTTTTCATAGACCAACGAATATTCGCCAAAGCGCGTCGTGGGGCCAACCACCAGCGCCGGTTCTGTTAGCCCGACCAGCACCCCTTCTAACGCTTCGTTGTACGCCAGCGCAGCCACCGGGTCCTGCGGCGGATCGTACGGCACGGGGTTAAAAACGTTGGTGTAGCCGGGGCTGTTCAGCACGATGTTGTCCAGCGCCTCGACCTGGAGCGCAGTCTGGCCAGAGATTTCGCGAACACGGCCGTTCACATCCAGCAAATCGCCTACCTGGGCCGTGATGGGCAGCACGCCCGTAAACACAAAGAGCCCGTCAGAGGTAGCCGGATTGTCGTCCAGTTCCAAATCCTGAATGAAAAAGCCGTTGAGCTCGGGGAATACGGCCGTCACCACCCCACTCGTTGCCGCTTCAATGCCTACGTAGGGGGAGCGATCCCCTTCGCCCTGAATGGCCCAAATAGGCACCGTGTCCCCCATGAACGTGGTGAATGTGTTTGAGAGCACTGGCTCTGTTTGAGCATCGGTCGTGAGCTGGGCCGGTGTAGCAACCAGCGGCTCGGTTTGATCGTCAGGCACGGTGAAGAAGTATTGCAGGACGGCCGTTCCCCCCTCCGCCGCCAATTCATCCACCTGCCAAATCACATCCCCGTTTGCCGAAATGCCATTTTCATCCGGCTGCACCTGAAGCGCATTCGCTTCACCGCCCGGCACTTCTAATTCAATGAGCACATTGGTTAGTGGTTCAGCAGTGTAGTTGGCTGCCGTTACGGTGTAGGTGAGCACGTCACCCGGTTGGGCAGTGTTATCGGTTTGCATTTCCAGCAGCACAATGGGCGGAATAATTTCCACAATGTCACTTTGCCGACGCGGCTTCACCTGGCGCAGCCCCTGGTAAAACTCGCTGACGCCGACAATGCGGTAATTCTGTCCGATCTCAACTAGCTCGGCGGTCGCGCCGGTGTCCTTTTCAATAAGAACGGTTGCCGTCTCACCGGTCCCTGTATCAATTTGCACCTGATAATCAAAGGAGAACTCTTCAACAGCCAGCGCCGTGCCTTCAATCACCACCAGCTCACCCAAGATAGCATCGCTGTTGTTCACATCTTCGGCCGTAACCGGCAGCGGTGCAGGTTGTTCGGCCGTGGCCAGCACTTCCACATCCTGGGGAACCTCTACCGGAATAAGTTCCAACGAGTCCCGATACGGCTCAATCAGACCCGTAACGCGCACGCGGTCGCCGATGGCGACGTTCACCTGCCCCTGACCATCGGGCACATACACCTGAATGCCACCCGTCTCATCTTGCATGTAAAACTTGTTGCCGGTGCTGCCGGCAAAAAAACCACCCGTATACATGGTCGCAATGCCTTCCACGCTCACCACGTCGCCAACCAGCTCGCGCGCCGTAGCAATGGAGATAGCGCCGCCGGCCATGCTAATGAGCTGGGGTTGGCCAAAAGCTGCCAGGTAGCCATCAGCATCGGCAAAGTAACCGGTGAGCAGCGTGTCAACGTAAGTAAATGGGCTTTGCAGACTGATTTCGGCCGTCTGGCTACCGTTGGCACTGATTTCGGACATGGTCCAGGCGAGACGGCCGTCTGCCAGTTCTGCCCCGTCAGGCGCAGCCAGCAGTTCAAAATGGCCGGCAATAGGGATGGAAACGGTGACGTTGGGTACGGCCGTTTCGCTCACATTCCCCACCTCAATCGCCAAAGAGAATTCTGTCCCTGGCTCAATCACATCCGGCGCAGTAATGGCAATCGTTAAATATTCATCCGGCGGGGGCGTGATGGGGCTGCCGCTGTTTTGCGGATTGGGTGTGGCCAGCGCCGCGAAATCGGCGGCGTTGCTGCCGCTGTTTTGGCCGTTACCGGCCCCACCGCCCGGCAAACGCTCCAGGCTGGCACCATCGTCTGATGCGGCAACCGGTTCACCTGCGGTAAATTCAGCCGGCGCATCCCCCCAGCCCAACAGATCCATGGTTTGCTGAGTCTTGTCGCGCAGCAGCAGACCGCCTTTGCCCTCAAACAGGGATTGGGTAAAAAAGCCATCGGCAGCAGCACCGACATCTTGCCCCTCGCGAACCAGCAGCACATGACCGTGTGGCGGGATAACGGCCGTTTCCGTCCAGCGGTACACCAATTCTTCCGCCTGTCCCTCGCCCAGCAGATAAAAAATCGACCAGCCCATCAGGTCAACTGGTTCGGAGCCGGCATTGTACAGCTCGATAAATTCCTGGCTGTTGCCGCCGGGCACGCCGGTCAGCAGTTCGCTAAAGAAAACGCCCTCTGTTTGGACAGTGGGTTCGTCGTCGCTTGTGGGCGTGGATGATGGATTGGGAACGGCCGTTGCCGTTGCCGTTGCGGTCGCCGGTAATGGCGTGGCGGTTGGTGTTTCCTCTGAATCACAGGCCACCAGCAGCAGGCTCAAAATGATGACTACGATGGTCAATAGTCGCGATCTGTTACGTTGCATTATGTCAATTTTCCTTGAAAAATAGTCTCTAGATTTCACAGTTGGCGGATTATAACACGGGCGAATAAGGATAGGGGGAAACGGCCGTACCGGCCAACATTAACCAAATGTTTACAAGGTGTTAGCCTCTGCTTAACCGGTTCACTCTGATTTCACAAGTGGGGCTGTTGCCCCCAAAGTTGCGCGTGATATAATGCCCTACGTTTCTGAAAAGAAATGGTCGTTACAGGGAAAACGAGTGAAATTACACAAAGATCACCCATTTTTAAGCAGCATTACTGTAGATTCAAAGCATTTAAGCTTATGCTTAATCTTCTTTCCACCTATAACTCCCATCCAAATAAGGCACCTTGGTTTTTAGACGCACGTTGATGCGGCGCAGATTAACTGCGGCCGTTTGGCAAAGGACGGAGCTATGAGCGACTCGGCAATTCCTTCTCAACCGAAGACAAGCACCCAGCATGAGCAAACCAGACTGGCACTATTTTCCGGTCGGCGGGGTCTTAAAAGACGAGAGGCGTTATTGGCTTATCTCTTTTTATCACCAGCCATTATCATCATTGGGCTTTTTGGTCTGTTTCCTCTGGTTTTCTCAGCTTACCAAAGTACGCGAGCCGGCTTAAACAATGTGGTTGGCCGCCCGGATGGCCTGGGGCAATACATTCGTGCCATTGATAATTTGGCTTATGTGCTGGCTTTTTGGTTGGCCATCTTCTTCGTGGTGGTGGCAGTGCGGCAAATTAACGAGCTGCTGGCCACTTCTCGCGCCAAAGAAGAAAATCCCTGGCGCTGGCTGCTGCCGGGTATGCTCATTGCTATTGGCCTGGGGCTGATGCTTTGGTTTGTTTTTGTCTTTATGCCCGGTCTACTGGAAATTGGTGAACAACTGGTGGGCCTTACCGCCGCAGAACGTAATGAAGCGTTCCCCCAATTTTTACGAGAAGCATGGTTGGCTCCTGGCGTGGCTTCTACTTTTTATTATGCGCTTGTGGCTTTGATTTTAAGCGGCGCCGCTTACTTTTATCTACAGCGGAACACACCAGCGACTATCAGGGATTCATTCTATACGGGGAAGTTGGCAACAACAGTTTTCATGGTTCTAGCCGCGATTGCCATAAGCTGGTTTACCTTCTCAGAAATCCAGTTAGCTTATGCAGAAGCTTTAGAAGAGGGAGAATCGCTGGCCATCTGGGCCCAGATGGTCACCATTAGCGCCGGTTTTGTTCTGCTGTTGCTTTCCTGGCTTGTCTGGCGCACCGCTGCCCACCGCGATTCTAATCTGCAAACCGGCCTGCGTTTCCTGGCCGGCATTTTGCTCATGATTGGCGGCTGGGTCCTCATTAGCGAACTACCTACCGTCATTGCCGAAGGCGACAGCGATTGGTGGATTGGCCTGCGTACAACCATTTTTTATGTGGTTGGCGCTTTACCCGCCGAGTTATTCCTGGGACTTGTGCTGGCTACTCTGCTTTTTCAAGACATTAAAGCCAAAGGGCTGCTGCGCATGGTTTACTTCTTGCCATACATTACACCGGCAGTGGGGGCTGCGGCCGTTTTCAAAGTCCTCTTCTCTGGCAACCCAAATGGCACCATTAACACCGTTCTCACCTCTATAGGTCTCCAGCCATTAGGCTGGTTAAATGAACCGAACGGTATCAACCAATTAATTGGCGAAGCCCTTAACCTTAATATGCCCGATTGGGCTGCAGGTCCCAGCCTGGCGCTTGTGGTAGCGATCATCTTTGGTATCTGGAAGTACACAGGTTACAACGTTGTCTTTTTCCTGGCCGGCCTGGGTAACATCTCACGCGAATATTACGAAGCAGCCTCAATGGACGGTGCCGGGCGCTGGGCACAGTTCCGCCACATTACCCTGCCGCTCCTTTCCCCCATTACGTACTTCTTAACCATTTTTGGCGTCATTGGTGCCTTCAAAGCGTTCAATACCATTTTTGTTCTGCGCAGTCGGGCAGCATTGGGCACCATGGACACTGCCAGCCTTGTTATTTTCGACGCCTTCAACCGTGACACACGAATCGGCTATGCCGCTGCACTGGGTATCATCTTGCTATTGGTGATTTTGAGCGCAACGGCCGTACTGGATCGTCTTGCCAAAGGGAGAGTGTTCTATGGCTAGCCAGGTAACAGCAACTACCCGAGAACCCGCCACGCCGGTAACCGGTGGCTTCAATTGGGCCAAACTTTTAACATATAGTGTGCTGATCATAGGTGCTGTCATCGCCATCGTGCCATTTTTGGCAACTATCAGCATTTCGCTAATGAACCTGACCGAGGCCACCAGCCAGACCTTTATTCCCAGCACCCCTCAGTGGGGCAATTATATTGAAGCATGGCAAGAGGCCGATTTTTCTGAATTCTTCTTTAACAGCCTGATTATTGCTCTCATTACAGTGGCTGGTGAGGTTGTTTTTGGCGTGCTGGCCGCGTATGCCTTTGCCCGCATGGAGTTCCCCGGTAAAAGTTTGCTGTTTGGCCTCTTTCTGGCCACGCTAACCTTGCCCCAAGCGATCACCTGGGTGCCAAACTTCCTCACCGTCTCCTGGCTGGGTAAAGTAACCCCATTCCAATGGATCGATAATTGGCCGGCGCTGACCGTGCCATTTATGGCCAGCGCCTTTGGCATCTTTTTGCTGCGCCAATTCTTCCAGCAAATCCCCGATGAGCTTTGGGATTCAGCCCAAATTGACGGTGCCAGCCATTTGCGTTACCTCATGCAAATTGTAGTCCCGCTTTCCAAAGCACCCATTCTGATTCTAGGTTTGTTCGGCTTTTTAGGCAGTTGGGATAGTTTGGCCTGGCCAATTCTTGTGACCCGCTCGCTCGAATGGCGTCCAATTTCTTACGGGCTACAAAGTTTTCTGCAAGAAGCTGGCAGTTTTGTCCATTTACAAATGGCGGGGGCAATTATTACAATCTTGCCGATTTTGGTTTTATACTTTTTTACTCAACGTCAATTCATTGAAGCAATGACCCGTTCTGGCTTAAAGGGTTAATCGTTGTTGTTTGAAGTTTCCCATCATAAAGGAGGTGGTGCCATCGGCAACGCACACAGAGAGGCAGAATAGTTTTTAACGCCTAACAAATTCGTCAATGATTACAGAGTAATAAGGTTAAAGAATCTGTAATTAGTTTTTAGAAAAAAATTTAGTTTCGAGGAGAAGACAAATGTCTAAAAAATATGTAAAGTGGTTCATGCTCCTGGCCTTAATTGTGCCCATGTTCCTGGTTGCCTGTGGTGGCAGCACGGAAGATGCTGTTCAAGACGCAGTGGACACGGCCGAAGAAACGGCCGCAGACGTTGCCGACCAGGCAGAAGAGGCCATGGATGAAGCTGAAGCAGTTGCCGAAGAGGCAATGGATGAAGCTGAAGCGGCTGCCGAAGAAGCCATGGACGAGGCCGAAGAGGCCGCTGAAGAAACCATGGATGAGGCCGAAGAAGCAGTGGAAGAAGCTGAAGAGGAAATGGAAGAGGCGATGGAGCCTTGTGCCCCTGCTACGGACGGCCCGCTGGCCGGTATAGACCCCCGGGGCCAAACGGTTGTGTGGTGGCACAATCACAGCGGCAGCCGTGAAGAGCTGATGATCGAGATGATCAACGATTACAATGAGACCAACGAATGCGGTATTACGCTTGAGCCTCTAAACCAGGGTGGCTACAATGACATTCGCGATGCTGTTAACGCCAGCGTTGCCTCTGGTGAAGTTCCAGCCACATTGGTTGTGGGTTACCAGAACGATCAGGCTTTCTACCAGCTGAACGACACGCTGGTTGACCTGGATGATTACCTGAACGATCCGCATTGGGGTTTGAGTGAAGAAGAACAGCAAGCTTTCTACCAGAGCTTCTTCAACCAGAGCATTCACGTGGCCTTTGATAACCAACGCCTGGGCTTCCCGCCAAACCGTTCCATTGAACTGCTGCACTACAACAAGACCTACCTGGAAGAGCTGGGTTACGATGCACCGCCAGCAACCCCAGAAGAGTTTGTTGAGATGTCTTGTGCCGCTGCTGCTGCCAGCGATAGTGGCGTGGGTGGCTATGTGCTTCGTGACGACGCTTCGGCAATGGCTGCCTGGACGTATGCCTATGGTGGCGACATTCTGTCAGAAGATGGTACCGAATACATTTACAACAGTGAAGCCACAGTGGCCGCCATGGAAATGCTGCAAGAGTTGGCCAATCCCGGCGAAGATGGCCTGGTTTGTGCTTATTTATTCGATGGCTTCCCCAATCCTGAAGTTGCCAACCGCAATGCATTGTTCGCCCAGGGTTCCAGCTCTGGTATCCCGTTCTATGAAGGCGACTTTGCTACGGTAGCTGAAGAAGCCGGCGCAGAACCGGATGAATATGCTGTAGCTGCTATTCCGCATACAACCGCCGATCCTGTGGTAAACATTTACGGTGGTGATGTGATGATTGTAAAGACAACCCCAGAGAAGCAGTTGGCTGCCTGGGACTTCGTCAAATGGTTCACCACACCTGAGGTTCAGGCACGTTGGGTTGAAGCCAGCGGCTACTTCCCCACCAATTCTGGCACCGTTGAGTACCTCGGTGATTACAATGCAGAAAACGAGGTTTGGGCCACCGCTTTGGACTTGCTGCAATATGGCAAGTTTGAACCGCAGCTGATTTCTTACCAATCGGTCCGTGATGCTTCTCAAGAAGCCTTCAACGCCATCTTTCAGGGTGCTGATGTACAGGCTACGCTGGATGATTTGACAGAGCGTGCCAATGAGCTGCAAGAAGAGCTCCTTGAAGAAATTGGTAACTAAGTAACTGGAGTTTTGGCGGGAAACGGCCGTTTCCCGCCAACAATTCTAACTGGGGCGGAATGAAAACCTTCATTCTGCCCTTTTTTATCCCACTAAAATATACTCATTTGTCACCTATTCGCCCCATGATATAATTTCAGGGCATTTACCGTCTTTTCGCCCAAGGTTGTATTTTTACCAACTTTTTGGGCATTCCCTTGTGTTTTTCGAAGGAGGAAACGATGAAAACACGACATATGTTTAAGCTTGTAGCGGTTGTATTGGCTCTGCTCTTTGTAGTTGCAGCCTGTACCCCCACCACCGAAACAGTTGAAGTTACTCGCGTTGTAACAGAAGAAGTTGAAGTTCCCGTAGAAACGGAAGTAGAAGTTGAAGTCCCCGTTGAGGTCACCCGCGTTGTTACCGAAACCGTGGTGGAAGAAGTCATGGCCGAAGAAGTGGCCATCGGTTCCCCAGAACGTCCCATCAAGGTACTGTTTGTCCCTTCAGTCGATGTTGACGTACTGATTTCCAGTGGAGAAGTTTTAGCCGACGCCTTGAACCAGGCAACTGGCCTGAATTTTGAAGTGAGCGTCCCTACCAGCTACGCAGCCACTATCGAAGAAATGTGCGCCTCCCCAGATGACACCATTGGCTTTATTCCGGCACTGGGGTATGTATTGGCCAACAATCGCTGTGGCGTGACTGCTGGCGCAGCCGCTGTTCGCCGCGGTCTTTCCTGGTACGCTTCTCAGTACGTCGTACCATTTGATAGCCCAGCCCAATCTGTAGAGGATCTGGCCGGAGCAACCTGGTGTATTCCTGAATTTGGTTCTACATCTGGCTACCTTTATCCGCAGGCTGAACTGCTCGACAAAGGCGTTGAAGTCGGCGAGATCATTGAAGCTGGTGGCCATAACGGCGCTGTTTTGGGTGTATATAATGGCGATTGCGATTTCAGCACCTCCTTTTACAGCCCGCCCTTAATGCCCAGCGATAGTGACCGTACCTGGACTTACGGTGTAGACGACCCCGAGATTTGGCGCGATGCAGACGTGGATCCAGAAATTGTAGATGGTAATTCACTTGTTGCCGGTGGCCCTGATGAGGGTGGCTATCAAATCCTGGATGCAAGAATATTAATCGCCGAAACAGCCCCAGATGTATATGAACAGACCCGTATTCTGGCTCTTACAGACCAGATTCCCAATGACTCAATCTCATTTGGGCCTGAATTCCCTCTATCAATGGCCAATGAAATTGTGAAAGCTTTGGTAGATTTTGCGGCTACGGACGCTTGCCTGGAGTCCATTTGTGCCGAAGAGGCTTATGGTTGGACAGGCGTAGAAGCTGTTGGCGACAGCTTCTATGATCCCGTTCGTGTCCTCATTGACAACATTGGTATGACCGAGGATGAAATTCTCGGCGGTTAAACAAAGCAGGAGCTTCTAAACGAAGCCGGACGGGCAGCATTGTTCGTCCGGCTTCTTCATTTACCGATTTGTGTTACTTGCTTCAAACCCCGAGGGTTTCCCCTTAGGGTGCATAATTCAGTAAAACAAACCCTTAGGGTCTCACTCTCATGTTAAAAATCAAAAATCTCACAAAAGTTTATGAAGATGGCACCGTCGCCCTAAGAGACGTTAGTTTTGAGGTGCCAGATGGTGAATTTGTTGCCGTTATCGGCCTAAGTGGTTCCGGCAAAAGCACCCTGCTGCGCTGCATCAACCGCCTTATTGAACCAACGTCAGGCGAAATTTGGTGGAACGGCATTGAACTGTCTGAGGTGTCCGGTGAGGAACTGCGCCGGGCGCGCCGCCAAATTGGCATGATTTTCCAGCACTTCAACCTGGTTAATCGCTCCTCTGTCTTAACCAACGTGCTCAGCGGACGGCTGGGATACGTAAATCCCATTGCCAGCGTCTTGGGACGTTTTCCTCAGGAAGATATTAAGCGCGCCCACGCCAGCCTGGCACGGGTAGGCATTGGTGATAAAGCAGAGAATCGAGCGGATGAGTTGAGCGGTGGCCAGCGGCAGCGCGTGGGTATTGCCCGTGCCCTGATGCAGGAACCCAAGATGATTCTGGCTGACGAACCCGTTGCCAGCCTGGACCCAGCCCTGGCCCACAGCATTATGCGCCATTTGCTGCAAATTAATCGGGAAGACAAAATCACGGTATTGTGCAGTCTTCATTTTCTGGATTTGGTGCAGCAGTACAGCACGCGAGCCATTGCCCTGAATGAGGGGCGGCTGGTTTTTGACGGCACACCAAAGGAAATTGACGACGAGAAGTTCATTGAGATTTACGGCCGTGAAGCCGAACGAATCGGATAATAATGGTTAATGGTTACCGACCATTGACCACCGACTACCACTCCAAAAGAGCGTTGTATGAAAAATGAGAACTCAAACGGCCGTTCCCCGCAATGGTGGAAAACGGCCGTTATCATCCTCGCAATATTTTTACTCTATGCCTATGGCCTTCAGGTTACCCAGGTTAACCTGGAAGAACCATTGGAGCCCCAGCGACAAGAAAACCTGGTTAGCCTGATCCGCAGCTTTGCTCAACCAGACTTTTTTGCTTATGAAACCGAAACGCGGCGTATGTCCGTTTCTTTGCGGATGCCCTGCCCTGAGCAGGTGAGAGGTTCCCAGGTCTCCATTGAAGGACGCGAGCTGCTGATGGTGCCTAACTGCGCCTCTACCACCCAAGACCCCATCACCATCACCGGCAGCGGCTTTCTGCCTAATGCCGAAGGGTTAATTGCCTGGACACCCATTGGCACCACTTCCACCCGCCGTGTGGGGGAGTTTAAGGTAGACGCTAATGGGCAGCTAGAAACCACCTTCACCATGCCAGACATTCGCGCCAGTGAAGAGCCACAAACATTGGAAGTGGTTGAAGTGGTTGACCGCAGCATTGTAGGGTTGAGCGATACGACCTATGAAGCGCTGGACAAAATCGTAGAAACGGTGCTCATGGCGCTCATCGCCTCCACTATCGGTACGCTGCTCTCTATTCCTTTGTCCTTTATTGCCGCCCGCAATTTGATGCAAAATGTGAAAGCGCCTCTAACTGGCCTCATGTCTGGCATCATTTTGCTGCCCATTTTTGGTGGCCTGGCATTTTGGCTGGGGCAACTACTGGTGGGTCCGGTGCTTAGTGCCGACAGCACCTTTTTAGCCTCGCTGCAAACCAGCCTGGAATCATTAGGGTTTGTCGGTAACTTTATTTTCGTTCTTTTTGAATTGATCATTTTGCTTCTCCCCTTGACATTTGGGTTCATTGGAGCGCTGGCGGCAAATCTGGTGGGCAGCCGCTTAGGTGAGCGAGCTGTCATGCGACTGCCGGAAACCACCATCCGCATTCTGAATTTTGTGACGACTTTGTTGGGAACGGCCGTTCTCTTCATCCTCATTGCCCTGGGAGTCACCTGGATCAACCTGCTGGGCATACGTGAATTTTTGCCCGAGACCTTCGCGGCGCAGCTCAACGCCTTCCTCTGGCCGGGACTTATTCTTGGCCTGATTGCCGCCCTGTTCACGCTGCGCGCACCGGCCAAACACCATTACGCCGTAGGCCTGGTTGTGTACAACATCACCCGCACCATCTTCAACGCCACCCGCTCCATAGAACCCCTCATGATGGGTTTTGTTTTTGTCGTGTGGGTTGGTCTGGGTCCGTTTGCCGGCATCATGGCCCTCACGCTGCACTCCGTGGCCGACCTGGGCAAGCTGTTCTCTGAAGAGGTAGAAAACATCGACGAAGGCCCCGTTGAGGCCATTACCGCCACCGGGGCCAGCCAGTTGCAGCGCATTGTGTACGCCGTGGTGCCCCAAATTACGCCGCACTATATTGCCTACATCTTTTATCGCTGGGACATTAACGTGCGTTTGTCTACCATAATCGGTTTTGTTGGCGGTGGCGGGATTGGCTTTGTCTTGCAGCGCAACATCAACCAGCTGCTTTACACACGAGCCAGCGTGATGGTGATTGCCATCGCCATTGTTGTGGTTGTGTTAGATAACATCAGCGCCCGCGTGCGCAGCCGAATTATTTAGGATTTATCTGCTATGACGTCGCTTAAACAAGAAGAAAAATCACCTGGCAGACAGGCGTTACAAACCTTTGTCGCCTTTGTTGTTTTGTTTTTGATTTATGCCATTGCTGTGCAGGTAACAGAAATTGACATGGGCCGGCTGCGCTCCGAAAATCGCCAGACGCAGCTCGTTGGTGTGCTTCGCTTCCTGGCCGATCCGGACATTACCGACCCAGACCTTATCGATCCCCTGTTTGTAGAAGAAACTGAACCGTTTGACCTCACGGAAACGACGGTCAATACGCTCAATCTGATCGTTGAAACGATCTTCATGGCGCTGCTGGCGACAACAATTGGTACCATTCTGGCGATTCCTGTTTCCTTCCTGGCGGCACGCAACTTGATGCTGGAGGTGACCTCACCGCTGGCCAGCTTTATGCTGGCTCTGGCCCTGCTGCCCATTGGCGGTGGACTGGGCCTGCTGGGAGCGCAGCAAATGGTCAACCTGGCGGCAAACTTTAGCGAGCAAACGGGCCTGACGCTGGGCCTTTTTGTGGCCACAGCCGCCGCCGGCTGGCTGCTGCTGCGCTTTGGTCCACCGATTGTGAGTGAGAAAAAGCGTTCTTCGGGGGCAACGGCCGTTGCCATCGGTGAGCTGGTGCTTATCATCTTGCTATCACTTTTTGCGCTGGCCCTCTTGTCTGCTTTGGGACAGGTCGGTGGCATCTCGCTGGCTAATTCTTTGCAGGCCGCCGCCTTTGATGTCGGCCCCATGACGGTGAACTTCAGCTTTGTGGGCAACTTTTTCAAGATTGTGGGCGATTTACTGAGTTTGGCGCTGCCCGCGTTTACGGCCATTTTAGGGGCCGGTGTGGCCATGCTGCTGGGCAGTCGTTACGGCCAGGAAGCCGTGCTGCGCCTTACCGGCACGCCGGCTCGATTGGTGACGGCCGTTTGCACCTTTTTGGGCACGGCCGTTGTGGTATACGGCATCGGCACCATCTTGAACTGGCTTTACCAGTTTGACAATCCGGCCAACTGGACCCTCTACCCGGCCCTGATTCTGAGCGTGCTTACGACGGTTGGCTCACTGTTTGTGGCCCCGAAACGGCCGTTTGGCATTGGCTTTGCCATCTACACCATCGCCCGCGGCATCTTCAACACGCTGCGTTCCATCGAGCCGCTCATTATGGCCATTGTGTTTGTGGTCTGGGTCGGGCTGGGGCCGTTTGCCGGCGTCATGGCCCTGACGCTGCACACCATCGCCGCCCTGGGCAAGCTGTTCTCTGAACAAATTGAAGGCATCGATGATGGCCCGATTGAAGCGATCACCGCGACGGGTGCCAATCGACTGCAAATGATTGTGTTTGCCGTCATTCCGCAAATTGTGCCGCCTTATATTGCTTACACGCTGTACCGTTGGGATATCAACGTGCGTATGTCTACCATCATTGGCTTTGTCGGTGGCGGAGGTATTGGCTTTTTGCTCAGCCAGAGCATTCGCCTGCTGCGCTACCGTGAGGCCAGCGTGATGATGCTGGCCATCGCTATCGTGGTTTCGCTGTTAGATTACGTTAGCTCCAGCGTGCGCCGCCGGATTATTTAGCAAAAAAATTTATCAACGCAGAGGCGCAGGGACGCTGAGAATTGTTTTAGAAAACTCCGCGTTCTCTGCGCCTCTGCGGTTTTTATAGTTAAGGTTTTTACATGAACTTAGATGAGTTGAAGGAACTGCGGCAGGTGGCTTGTGAAACGGCCGTTTCCGCCGGAAAACTGGCCCACGAGATGTGGTCCCAACCGCGCCAAATTGAGCAAAAGGGATTCCGCGATCTGGTCACCGACGCCGATTTTGCCGTCCAACACTGCATCACCGATGCCATTCGAACCAAATTTCCTGACCACGGCTTCCTCACCGAAGAAGAAGACAGCCAACTGCCAGAAACCGGACCTATCATCTGGATTATCGATCCGATTGACGGCACCACCAACTACAGCCGCAACGTGCCCGAATTTTGTGTCTCCATCGCAGCCTGTGCCCGGCAAGCCGATGGCTATCAGCCGCTGGCTGCCGCCATTTATGATCCGATGCGCCAGGAGCTGTTTAGCGCGGCCAAAGGCCAGGGGGCCACTTTGCAAACTGGTGACACCCCGCCCCGCCCAACGGCCGTTAGTTCCGTAAACAGCACAGAAAACGCGGTACTGGCCCTGGACTGGAGCAGTTCAGCCGACACACGCACCTCCATTCTGGAACTCGTTGGGGAACTCATGCACAGTTCGTTTACGGTGCGGGCCATCGGTACGGCCGCATTGGCTATGGCCTGGGTCGCTGCCGGGCGCGTCGATGCTTACATCAACTTGCGCCTGCGTCCCTGGGATGTGGCGGCGGCGCTGCTGCTGGTGCAGGAAAGCGGCGGCACGTTTACCACACCCGCCGGCGAGCCGATTATGTGGGATGTGGCCGGGATGAGTTGTTTGGTAAGCAACGGCCGTTTGCAATTCAATCTCTAAATATTAGGCAAATTGTCTAATTTGTAACGGCCGTTTCCAGACAAAAATCAGTTGTCAACGCTCTGGCATAGAGTACAATCCCATCATATGCGCTGGCCTCCCTACAAACACGTCTTCTTCGACTGCGACTCCACCCTTTCCACCGTAGAAGGGATTGATGTATTGGCCGAAACCGCCGGTAAAAAATGGCGCGTCGAGGTACTCACCAACGCGGCAATGGACGGTAAACTCGATTTAGAGGATGTTTACGCCAAACGCCTGCAAGCTGTCCGCCCCACCCACGACCAGATTCGGCAGATACGCACCGTCTACAAACGTAACATCGTGGCCGATGCCCAGGCGGTTATTGCCGCTCTGCAATTTTTGGAGCACCACGTTTACATCATCAGTGGCGGTCTGGCCGAGCCGGTCAAGGAGTTTGGTGTTTTTCTGGGCGTGCCTAAGCAAAACATCCGCGCCGTGCAGGTCGATTATGATCAACTGGCCGGGCAATGGTGGCACAGCAGCGGTCAAAATCACGCCGCCAAGCAGGCACGCTATCTGGATTATGAAGAAGGCGCGCTGACGGTAAGCGATGGCAAGGCGCAAATTGTAAAAGAGCTGCTGGGAACGCAAAACGGCCGTTCCCTCCTCATTGGCGATGGCAACAGCGATCTGTTGGCGGGACACACCGTTGACCTGTTTGTTGGTTTTGGCGGTGTGGTGCAGCGCGAGCGCGTCAGGGCAGAATCACCGGCCTTTATCCACACGCCAAGCATGGCGCCGCTGCTGCTGCTGGCCGCTGGGCCTGCCGCCCTGCGTCAAGTCAAAGACACACCACACGAAGCCGTTTTCCACAAAGCATTTAACCTAACCAATACAGGAGCGATTGATTTTAACCATGAGCGACTCAAAGAGAAATTCCACCAAGCATATCAAACTGTATATTCCCGGACCGACTGAGGTTCGCCCCGAGATTTTGGATGCCCAAACCGAATGGATGATTGGGCACCGGATGCCGGAATGTACCGATTTAATCGGCCGTATTCAACCCAAATTACAGCAAACTTTTTTCACCGACCGGCGCATTCTCATCAGCGCCTCCTCCGGCACTGGCTTTTGGGAAGGCGCCGTGCGCAACTGCATCGACAAAAAGGTGCTCAACTGCGTCAACGGTGCCTTCAGCGACCGCTGGCGTGAAGTGTGTGAGCTTAACGGCAAGGAAAACGAAGTCCTGGAAGTGGCATGGGGCCAACCCATCCTGCCCGAAATGGTCGCCGAGCGGCTGGCCAACGGCGGCTTTGATGCCGTCACCATCGTCCACAATGAAACCAGTGCCGGAGTAGAAAACCCCATCAAAGAAATTGCCCAGGCCATTCGCAACGCCCCCAACGGCGACGAGATCATGATTCTGGTCGATACCGTGAGTGGGCTGTCCGGGGCACGCCTGGAGTTTGACGCCTGGGATTTGGACGTGGCCCTTACCTCCAGCCAAAAAGCGTTTGCCCTGCCCGCCGGGCTGGCCTTCTGCGCCGTTTCGGAACGGGCCATGGAAAAAGCCAAAACTGTCAAAAATCGCGGCTACTACTTCGATTTCATCACGCTGGATAAATACATGGCCAAAAACCAGACACCCGCCACTCCGGCCGTTTCTTTGCTTTTTGCCCTGGACCGCCAACTTGACGACATGATGGCCGAAGGGATGGAAAGCCGCTTTGCCCGCCACCTGGCCATGCGCGACATGACCATCAGCTGGGCCACCAGCCACGGGTTTGAACTGTTAGCTCCAGAAGGCTACCGTTCCCCCACCGTTACCTGCATCAGCAACAATCTGGGTATTGACGTGTCCGCCTTGAACAACTTCCTACGTGAGCGCGGCATGATTCTCTCCAATGGGTACGGCAGCCGTCTCAAGAACGTCACCTTCCGCATTGCCCACATGGGCGATTTTCAGCCAACCGATATGGAAGAGCTGTTCAGCAACGTAGACGACTTCCTGGCCCAAAACGCCTAAACACGCCAGATCATTTATCTATCCTGAACCGGGGGAATCGTGCGCGCACGATTCCCCCGGTTCTTTATGTTTACCTATTGACAGGTATATACGAACTGTGTTACGTTTTCCCCTGTGTTCACTGCCCAAACCGTAAATTCAACTCGCAACATTTATGCATGCCGTTTTAAGCATCGGCCTATCATTCTCGCGAAGGCGGGAATCCATCGATCTTTGACTACGCACACCTGGATGCCTGCGCTGGCAGGCATGACAATTGCTGCTTTTAAAGTTTATCAAGCACACTATTTAGCCAAGGACTGTTAAATGATTCAAGCAGTCATCTTTGATGTGGGCGGCGTTTTGCTGCGCACGGAAGATCGCGCCCCGCGGCAAGCGTGGGAGGCACGACTAGTACTAGAGCCCGGCGGAGCCGAAGCGCTGGTTTTCAACAGCGAAATGGGCCAAAAAGCACAGCGCGGCGAAATTACAGAGCCGGAGCTGTGGCGCTGGATTGGTTCGCATTTGAATTTATCGGCTGAGGAAACGGCCGCTTTCCGTACCGGTTTCTGGGCAGGTGATGAAATGGACATGCAGCTGGTTGCCCTCATTCGCCAGCTCAAGGAACAGGTTCAAACGGCCGTCATCAGCAACTACGCCAGCAATTTACGCCCGGAACTCACCCACCAGTTTGGCATCGCCGACGCCTTTGACGAGATCATCATCTCCTGTGAAGAAGGCATCACCAAGCCAGACCCGGAGATCTTTCACCGGGCACTGACGCGGCTGGGCCGCAAGCCGGCAGAAGCCGTTTTTATTGACGATTTTTTGCATAACGTCCAGTCGGCACAGGCCATTGGCATGGCAGCCATTCATTTTCAGCCTGGCATTGATTTGCCCGCAGCTTTGCAGCAGTTATCTGTTTCGTTAGGTTAGTTCTTAATATATTTGACACTGGCTTGTTGGGGGGGCTAGATTCCTGCCTTCGCGGGAATGACATGTTTTTGGCTATAAATAGGAGAAAAATAGATGGCAGATGTGCAGCTTTACCAAAATGATTCTCGTTGGGAAAACACAATCATGGGTTTCGGCAAAACAGAAACGATTGGCAAGCTTGGCTGTTTGTTAACCAGCATGACAATGGTGGGCAACCATTTTGGCGGCAAGGAAACAGTCGCCTCGTTTAACGAGAAAATGAAGCAAAACGATGGCTTCCAGGGGCCGTGGGTACGTGCCTTTCGCATTTCGTCGGTATTCCCCAACGTGAGCTACCAAAAGCGCATCGAGTGCGACAATCAGGATGCGCCGCTGGACGAAATTGATGCCGCACTTGCCGGTGGTTCCCTGCCAGTGGTCAAAGTTGATTATTCACCAGCTCCCGGTATTCAGGGGCATTGGGTGGTGCTGCACAAAAAGGATGGGGACGATTACCAAATGTGGGACCCGTACAACAGCCCGGAGAAACCACCCACCCTGGTAGGTCGCTTTGGCTTTGCCGGTACGGCCGAAAAAATCATCCAGGAAATCATCTTCTTTGGCAGCGGTGAACTGAAAGAGCCTAAAGCAGACAAAACAACCAGCAGCAAGCCCGCTCCCAAAGCCACAACTACCCAGACCACCAGTTCCCCCACCGAAGAAACCGACGCGCTCATCATCGCCCCCACGGTAAATGGCCTCACGCTGCGGGACCAGCCGCGCATTTCCGGTTCCAACGTGGTGAAATATTTGCCGCAAAGCAGCAAACTGGTGGTGTTGGATGACGCGGCTACGGCCAAAACAAAAATTGGCAAGCGCAACAACTGGTTCCACGTGCGCGACATTGAGGGTAAAGAGGGCTATGTGGCGGCGTGGTACGTTACGGCCGTATCCGATCCCGCTCTGGGCAGCCACAAAACCAGCCAGGCCAACCAGCCATCAACCCCCACCAAACTGGTGGTCAAAACCAGCGCTTCCAGCGTTTCACTGCGCACCGAGCCGCGCGTGGCCAGCAGCACGCTTATCACCTATCTGCCCTTTGGCACAGAGCTGCTGGTGATTGAAAGCGGCAGTGACACCAGCAAAATCGGGCAAAAAGATCAATGGCTCAACGTACAAACCGTCACCGGCCGCAAAGGGTATGTGGCCGCCTGGTTTGTGACAAAAGTATAAACCGTGGAGGTGCGACGCACCTGAAGTTCAGCAGGTAAAATCATGTCTGTAGCGGAAAATCAGGTTAGACCGTATCGTATTGGATTAATCATTTCAGGATTGCTGAACGTTGTTTTGATTGTGCTGCTGCTGGTTTCTAGAGGCAGCAATGGGGAAACGGCCGTCTCCGCCACACCCCAGGCCAACGACGAAGTGGCCGCCGTCCCCAGCGCCACGGCCACCGACATGCCGGCAACGGCAAGCGCAACTGCGAGCGCTATTGCGAGCGCTATTGCGCAGCCCACCGCCACCGTCGCTGATGAGCCAACGCCAACAGCCACCATAATAGCAACTGCTACCATCGAACCCACAGTAGAGCCAACGGTAAGCGCTACCGAACCGCCAGTTCCCACAGCAACCACGCCACCCACCGCAACCATTGCCCCCACAACTGTTCCCGGCCCCAACTGGCTGCGTTATTACAACCAGTTCCGCACCCAGTCTGGCTTGCCCCAGCTGTCGGAAAACAGCAATTGGTCCGCCGGCAGCCTGGCCCACAGCCAATACATGATGAACAACAGCCTCAGCATCCACGCCGAGGACCCCAACAAACCCGGCTACTCCGAAAGCGGCAACCAGGCCGGGCAAAACGGCAACATTGCCATCAGCGGCTGGGAAGGTGCGTCTGATTTGTGGCCGATTGATTATTGGATGACGGCCCCCTTCCACGCCGTGCCCATGCTCAACCCGCGCCTGACACAGACCGGCTTTGGCGTCTTCCGCGACGTCAGCAACAGCTTCAAAATGACGGCCACGCTGGATGTTTCCAGCAAACGGGATATAGGCGAGATACCCGCTGGCATCACCTACCCCATTACCTATCCGCGAGACGGCGGTGAAATTTGGGTACTCAACTACACGCTGCCTGAATTCCCCAATCCGCTGACGGCCTGCAATGGCCTGCAAAAGCCCGTCGGCCCACCCATCATTCTGCAAATTGGCGACGGCAGCCTGGTGCCCAGCGTTACGCAAACATCAATCACCAGCAGCGACGGCACGCGCCTCACCCACTGCGTCATCGATGAGACGCGCTACGTGAACAACAACCAGTTCCAGCAGGATCAGGGGCGCAATATTTTGGACAAACAGGATGCCATTGTGCTGATTCCGGCACGGCCGTTCACCATTGGGGAAACCTACACCGCCAGCGTAACGGTCAATGGGGAAACGGTGGAATGGTCGTTTACGGCCGTTTCGCCCCCCACAGATTATTAGCCACTAAGGTGCGACGCACTTGTTCCAGAGCAAGTCTCAACACAAGAAAGTGCGTCGCGCCTCTAATCTCCACCCAACACATCCATCACATTGGCTACCAAATCATACCGGCCAAAGGCAGGCATGAAGTAGACACCCTGGGTAAACGGCCGTAATTGCGCCAAAATCTCCTGGGCAATCGCCACCCCTTCTGTCTGCGGATCGCTAGCTTCAGCCATGCGCTGGCGCAGCGGCTCGGGGATGGACATGCCGGGCACTTCGTAATGGAGGAATTCGGCGTTACGGCCGTTGTACAGCGGCTTCACCCCCACAATCAGCGGCAGCATCTTTTCCTCATACGTCGATTCATACAAATCAACAAACGCTTTGGCCGCAGCCGGATCAAACACGGGCTGTGTCAGGGCAAAATCGGCCCCGTTGCGCATTTTTCGCCGCAGCAGCTTCATCTCCCGCTGTGGATCAGCTGGCGTCAAATTCAGGGCACAGCCCACCGTGAAATTGGTCGGCTGGTCGATGGAATTGCCCGCTTTGTCCAGGCCGCTGTTAAACTGCTGCTTAATCAGGTGAATGAGACCGGTGGGCACGATGTCGTAGCTGTCCATCGCTTCGGGATAATCGCCAATGCGCGTGGGATCGCCCATCGTCACAAACAGGTTACGCACGCCCATGGCGTACGCTGCCAGCAAATCCCCCTGAATACGCAGCAAGTTGCGCCCGCGGGTGGGAAAATGGAGCACCGTCTCCAACCCCACCGACTTTTGCACCAGATGAGCCGCCGCCCAGGCGCTCATGCGCATCCGGGCCAACGGACTGTCAGCCAGGTTGAGCAGGTTGGCCCCGGCCTCCTTGAGCATGTGTGCCCCCTCGATAAGCCGCTGGGTGGCCACTCCTTTGGGCGGACTCATTTCGATGGTGACGACGTAACGGCCGTTCACCAGATTTTGTGCCAGTTGCGTGGGGGCATCGAGCACGGCCGTTTTCTTTTCCGCCTGGGTCACAATTTGAATGTCCGGCAGGGGAATGGGCGACGGGCCGGGATGGTCCAGAGCGTGGCGCATGGCGGCGATGTGGGCCTCGTTGGTACCACAGCAGCCGCCGACTAGCACCGCCCCGGCCTCAACCAGGGCGTGCGTGTACTGGCCAAAATAGTCGGGCGTGGCCGGATAGAACACCCGTCCCCGCTGCGTTTGCTCCGGCCACCCAGCGTTGGGGGCCGCCGCCAGCAGCTTATCGGGGGCAATCTGGCGCATGATGAGCAGCAGGCGCAGCACCTGGGCCGGACCGCCGCTGCAATTGACGCCAATGGCATCCACATCCAGTGCGCCCAACCGCTGGGCCACCACGTTGGGCGAATGCCCCAACAGCGTGCGATCATCACGGGTAAAGGTCATCTGGGCCACAATGGGTAAGTCGGGGGCAAGTTCACGGGCGACGGATACGGCCGTTTCCATTTCGTACAAATCCGACATCGTTTCCAGCACCAGCAGATCGATGCCACCGTCCGCAGAACCTGCGGCATTGGCCATTAAAAGTGCCTCGATTTGTTCGCGAAACGCATCGGCTGCTTCGGCCAGCGACACACGCCCCAGCGGCGCCAGGCGCACCCCCAGCGGCCCTACCGACCCGGCCAGCCACACCTCGCGAAAGGCACTGCCGATGACGCGGCGAGCAATGTTCACCGCCGCCTGGTTAATCTCGTGCACCTGCTGCTGAAGGCCGTATTCCGTCAGCTTGTACCGATTCGCGCCAAAACTGTTCGTCTCGATGATGTCGGCACCGGCATCAATATAAGCCCGGTGAATATCGGCCACAATGGCCGGCTGGCTGAGGTTGATGCCGTCAAAGCTGGTCTCCATAGAGACACCCCGACTGTGCAGCAGCGTGCCCATCGCTCCATCAAACAAAAACGGCCGCTCGCGCAGCCGAGAAATAAATGTTTTTCTATCCATCAATTAAGTCTTTTAGTGAAACGTGATGATTTTCTCACGCATTACGCATCATTCATCCCCACCGTTGTAAAACAGCTCCTGAATCAACGCCGCCGCTTTCTCATTGTCCAAAATGAGCACCTGGGCTCCAGCTTCAGTACGATAGCTGGAAACGTAATCATAATCCAGCACATCGTTATAAATATTTTCGGAATCAATGGTGTTGGCCGCCGTTGCCAGGCGAATCATCTGCTCCAGGCTCAAGTCAGTGCGGACGCCGTTTTCTACCTGCTGGTACAATGTGCCCGCCTGGGCAATCATACCCGTAAACCCCATGGCCGTCACCTTTTGGCGAACGGCCAAAATTACCTGCTGCTGCCGTGCGGCCCGGCCAAAATCGTTATCCTGGTGACGGGTGCGCGCATACTTCAGCGCCGTTGCGCCATCAAAATGATTCTGCCCCGCCGGAATGAAAAGCGGATCAAAACCGTAGTTCATGCTGGGGTATGTGGGGTCATTGATCGCCGTCGGCACAAACACGTCAATCCCGCCCAGCGCATCAATCCCATTAATCACGGCGCTGAAATCAACCAACACATAATGATTAATCGGTACGCCCAAATTGTATTCAACGGTTTGCATGGCCAAAGCCGCCCCGCCAACAGGATTATTGCCGGCAGACCCATAGACAAAAGCCGTATTGATGCGATCGCGGCCGTGTCCAGGAATAAGCACATACAAATCGCGTGGAATCGACAAAATGGAGGCCGATTCGGTCACCGGGTCGAGCGAAACCAGCATCATGGTATCAGTGCGCGAAATAAACGCTTCACCAGGCCGCCGATCGATGCCCATGAGCAAGATATTGACTCGCTCTTCACCTTCCCACGGTTCGCTGGTAGGGATAAGCGTTGGTGTGGGCTGTCCCGGTTCCAGCGTAGGCACCGCCGGCGGTGCATTCTGGTCCAGCGACAAATCAACGCCAGCCACAGCCGCTACGGACTGCTCCAACGGGTTCAACGGCCGATTCAACATCACTTGAAAAGTAAAGAAAGCAAATACGACGACCGCAATACCGGAAAAAACAAAGGCAACAGAAAGTAAATAAGTCAGCCAGCCAGGTAAAACAGGTTGTGAGGTTCGCAATAGAAAACTCCTGAACATGCCACAGAAATCACAGAGGACAAAGAGGTTCTGCTCCAAAATCTTCGTGCCCTCTATGGCAAGGATCAATTCATCATTCAAACAGCGTGCATTATACACGGAAACGGCCGCAGCGCGGGATGAAAAAGTTGTGATTCCCCTACGTTTTACCTGACGCTAACCCGCCGGAACATGTTAATAAAACAGAAAATGTTGATAAAAATCATTGACTTACGGCCGTTTTGGGGTAGATTTGCACTGTACCTGATTTCAATAACGATAGAGAGATCGAATGAACGCATTGAATCCTAAAATTGTAGACAAATTCGGCCGTCCTGTACGCGATCTGCGCATTTCTGTCATCGACAAGTGCAACTTTCGCTGTCCCTACTGCATGCCCGCCGAAATTTTCGGCGCAGATTACAACTTCCTTACCAATGACCAGCTACTCAGCGATGATGAACTGGTGCGGCTGGCTGGTTTGTTTGCCCAACTAGGTGTCACCAAATTTCGCCTGACCGGTGGCGAGCCGCTGATTCGTCCGAATTTGCCCCAGCTAATTGCCCGGCTGACGCAAATTCCCGGCATTGAAGATCTGGCCATGACGACCAACGCCTATTTCCTGGCCGATCAGGCCCAGGCGCTGAAGGATGCTGGCCTGCCCCGCCTGACGGTTAGTTTGGATTCTTTGGATAATGAGGTGTTCCAGATTTTGAACGGCCGTCGCGCCAACGTCGATCGCGTCTTAAACGGTTTTGCAGCGGCCGAAAAAGCCGGCTTTGAGAAAATCAAAATTAACTGCGTCGTTAAAAAAGGGGTCAATGACCATACCCTGGTCGATTTAGCCCGCCACTTCAAGGACACCGGGCACATCGTACGCTACATCGAGTACATGGATGTGGGCAACCTCAACGGCTGGAAGCTGGACGACGTGGTCACCGCCGATGAAATTCTGGCCAAAATTGATGCCGAAATGCCCGTGCAACCCGTTCCGCCCAACTACAAGGGCGAAGTGGCCAACCGCTACCGCTACCTGGACGGCAAAGGTGAAATTGGCATCATCGCCTCCGTCACCAAGCCATTCTGCGGTGACTGCACCCGTGCTCGCCTTTCCAGCGCCGGAGAATATTACACCTGCCTCTTTGCCAACAACGGCACCGATTTACGCGCGCCCCTGCGCGAAGGTGCCAGCGACGAGGAGATGCTGGAAATCATCGGCGGAGTCTGGCAGCGCCGCACCGACCGCTATTCCGAGCTGCGCACCTCCTTCCCCCGCCTACCCGCCAAAGGCGCAGAGATGTACCGTTTGGGTGGCTAACTCGCCATACCAAACATGATGCGGTGGCCGTCGATGGTTTGCAGAGCAAATTCGCGCATGCCCCACGGCTCGTCGCGCAGCTTTTTGAGGATACGGCCGTCCTTAGCCACAACCTCTGCATAATACTCATCAATCCCATCCACGCGCAGATAGGCAAAGTAGGAATGGTCACCCAGCTCTCTGGCCGGAATGGCGTCAGCGCAGTGACCCGCCATGATCTGGCAGCCGTCCTTCTCAAAAATGCGCCAGCCATCGTCGCCTATTTCCCGCACGGCGAAGCCCAACACATCCCGATAATATTGCGCCGACGCCGCTAAATCGTTGACGGCAATGACAAACATCGTACTTGTAATTTCGCTCATTGCTTGATCTCCTCTCGGCAAACCTCCCGCAGGCTTCAAACGAAACCAGAGTCATCAAGAAAACCTGCGGGAGGTTGCAACGCGGACTACTTTTCTTCGGGAAAGCCCCACTTTTTGTCTACCAGGTACAACGGCCGTCCCTTCACCTCATCATAAATCCGGCCGAGATACTCGCCGATGATCCCCAGGCTAATGAGCTGCACGCCGCCCAGGAACAAGACCGATACGAGCGTCGTTGCCTGGCCCAACAGCGGATTTTCCGGCCCCAACAAACGGATCAGCACCACCGCCAAAATCGCCAGTCCGCTGATGATGGCGATGAGAAAGCCAAGATAAGTGGCCAATTGCAGCGGCAAATACGAAAAGCTGGTGATAGCGTCAATGGCAAAGGGCAGCATCTGGCGCACGCTGCCAAACTTGGACTCTCCAGCGTAGCGGCTGGCCCGCTCGTACTCAACACCGGTTTGTTTGAAGCCCACCCAGGGCACCATGCCGCGTAAAAAGCGGTTGCGCTCCGGCATGTGATTGATCGCCTGCACCACCCGCCGGTCCATCAGGCGAAAATCGCCCGTGTCCAGGGGAATGTCGATGTTGGTGATGCGCCGGATCAACCGGTAGAACACTTTGGCGGTGAACAGCTTAAACCACGTTTCCCCCACCCGGCTGGCGCGCACGCCGTACACCACCTCGTACCCTTCGCGCCATTTGGCGATCATCTTCGGATACACTTCAGGCGGGTCTTGCAAATCGGCGTCGGTGAGGATGACGGCGTCGCCCTGGGCGTGGTTTAGCCCGGCGGTGACAGCCACCTGGAAGCCAAAATTGCGCGAAAAGCTGATGCCCTTCACGCGCGGGTCCTTTTGGTGCAGTTCAGCAATCACTTCCGCCGAGCGATCCCGGCTGCCGTCGTTGACCAGCACCAGTTCCCACGGCTCGTCTAGCTTGTCCATCACCCCACTCACGCGGCGATGCAGTTCGGTGAGCACCGCTTCTTCATTATAAACGGGGGCAACGATGGAAATAGTTGGTTTCGCTTCGGTTGTTTCGTTCATGGCTATCTTTGGGTGTTAGGACTGGCAGTCCTGAGTCCAAACAAGTTGGAAGAATAAAGTTTTCAGGACTGCCAGTCCTGGGTTTAAAGATGGTTAAAAATACGCTCAACGGCCGTAATCTCCGGTGGTATCGTCACGGCCTGACCCACAGACTTCATGGCCGAGGTCACATCCTTCAGCCCGCTGCCGGTGAGAATGAGCGCCACACGGGCATCGGGGCCGATGAGGCCGGTTTGCACCGCTTTCAAAAAACCGGCGTAAGTGGCGGCCGAGGCCGGTTCGGCGAAGACGCCGCTACCCTGCGCCAGGGCGGGAATCGCCGCCAGGATTTGCTCGTCAGAAACAGTGATGAACGCGCCGTTGGTTTGGCGAACGGCCGTCATCGCCTTAATCCTGTCTCGCGGCAAACCGGCACTAATGCTGTCGGCCACCGTGTTGGCAGCGATGGGCGGCTTGGTCAGCACGTCTTCCTCGTTGACCCAGGCATCGTACAGGTAAGCTGAGCCTGCTGCCTGCACGCCAACAATTTGAGGCACTTGCGGTAAAAAGCCGGTAGCCGCCAAATCCCGCAGCCCTTTGTGCACACCGCTGATAATGCAGCCATCCCCCACAGACACAAACAGATGGGTGACAGGAGGCGCATCGGCGGCGCGCTGCTGGCTAAGTTGCGCATACAGCTCAAAAGTAACGGTTTTCTTGCCCTCGGCCATGTACGGATTGTACCCCGTGTTGCGACTGTACCAGCCAAATTTGTCGCTGGCTTGCAGGCAGAGGTCGAAGGCATCGCCGTAAGTGCCCTCCACCAGCAGCACCGTCGCGCCGTAGACCAACAGTTGAGCAATCTTGGCCGCCGGGGCCGAAGCCGGCACAAAAATGACCGTTTTTTGCCCCACGCTGGCGGCCATACCGGCTAATGCGGCCGCGGCGTTGCCTGTACTGGCGGTGGTCACAATCTCGGCCCCCAATTCTTGCGCCTTCATGATGGCAATGGCACTGGCCCGGTCTTTGAGGGAAGCGGTTGGATTACGGCCGTCATCCTTCAGCCACAATTCCGCCACGCCTGCGGCCTGGGCCAGACGGGGGGCTTCTTGCAGCGGCGTGCCGCCCACCACCAGCGGTGGCGCGGGAATATCATCGGCCACCGGCAAAAACGGCCGATAGGCAAACATCCCTTCGCTGGCATCCGGCAGCGTGTCGCCAATCTCAGACTTGATGGCCTCGTAATCGTATTCAACTTCCAGAATGCCTTCGTTACCGTGGTCGGGGCAAACGTACAGCACTTCGTCTGGTTGGTAAACTTTTTGGCAAATCACACAGCGTAGGCCGGTGACGTTTTTCATTGTGAACTCTCCTGTGTGGTCAGCCTCCCGCAGGTTTTGTAACTGAGGATGCTCAAATAAGGAACCTGCGGGAGGTTTCAGTCATCTTAAATTTCCAAAGTTGCCAATATGCCCACATGGTCAGACGGGTAGAGCGTATCATCGTCTGGGGCGGGTTCGTCGCAAAAGATGCGGGCTTCGGGCACCTGGCGAATGCCGGATGAAACAAAGATGTAATCCAGGCAGCCGGACCAATCCCCCAGGGGCACCAGCGCCGTGGGAAACGTAGCCAACGGCTCAAAACCATGCCGCAGTTGGTAAGCCGAACGGTAACGCTGCTTCATAATTTGGATGGCGGGACCGGTTGGCACCTCGTTAAAATCGCCGGCAACCACCTGAGCCGGAATGGGACGGCTGTCGGCCAGCCAACCGGTGAGCATGAGCGCTTGCTCCTGCCGCGCTTGTTTGTCGGTATAAACGTGATGAAAATGGGTTGAGACAAAATCAAGCGGCTGGCGGTTGCTCAACTCTATATTGACCCGTAAGGCCACGCGGCCACCATAACCCAGATTGAGGCTGTCTGAATACAAAATAGGTAGATTGCTGAGTACGCCAATCCCTTCCAGATAGCCGTTGACGGGGTGCTGCTTGCGCTGTTGGACAAGGCGATACGGCCGTTTCCCCTCCGGCAGCCGGGCATTAATCTGGTTACGCAGCCAGCGCCCCTGGGCGATGGGAAAGCTAATCTCTTGCAGGCTGATCAAATCAGGCGTCACGTCCAGCAGCTGGGCCACCAGCAAATGGCGGCGCTCCCGCCAGCGGTCCGATCGATTGCGTAAATTGATGGTGGCGACTGTTATTTGTGGCATTACATCCAAATAGTGATTGCTCTTTGATTTATGATCGTGATGCTTTCAGTCACGTTTCACGCTCTAAGCTTATTCTAGATCAATTTCTGTGGTGCCGCTGGGCACGGCCGTTTGCATCGATTGGCTGGCGTCGCGCAGCGTCAGCGTAAAGGGCAGGTCAGTCGTCAGCACCAGTTTAGTGGCATCAGCCACCATCGACAGCTTGCCATCTGGCCCTAATGGGTAATTTTCTACGCCATACGGCCGTTCACTCACCAACCGCCGATCCCAAAAAACGCGCCGCTGCGGCCAATCCACTGAGATGCCAATCACATCCTCCAGCAAGATGGCGATGGGGGACAGTCCGGCCATGCCTACGGGATTTTCCGCAGCCGGTGCACCGGGAGCGGCCGTTTCCGGCGCATAATTTTCCCACAAAGAGCCAGTTCGTTCATACACTTTGGTCACGTTCAGCAGGTGGTTCACGGCGATTTCGTGGGCCAGGCCATGCTGGCCTATCTGCCGCAAACCGCGCAGCACCATAAAGTTACTGCTAGGCCAAACGCCACCGCGCCAATAATGGCCCGACTCAAAATTATATCCTTCGCTGTCAGCCGATTGGCTGGGCACGCGGTGCGGCAACTTGAACGCCCAATTTTCGCGCAGCGCCTGCACAAACGGCTCCAGCCGCTTTTCGGGAATCAGGCCACTGTCCAGCAAGCCCCAGTAGGCAGCAATAGATTTGATAGGGCTGAAACGGCCGTCTGGACTCACATCCTGATAAAATTGCGCCGCTTCATTCCAGTGATGTTTGTTAATCAAGTCAACCAGGCGTGCATGTTCCGCTTCCAGCTCATCAGCCAACGTGCTTTCTTTGAGTGTTGACGCCATTTGGGCCAGAATGAGGCTGTTGAGCGACGCCTGCATCGAAGCATCCACCCAACTCCAATGCCGGTGGTGAAAGCTGCTGTTGGGCACGCGCGGCTGGTTGCTTAGACCACTGCTGTGTCCGGTGGCCCAGTACAGACCATTGGGCCAGGTGCGGTTGGCCCGGCACCAACGATGATAGGCCACCAATGGCGGGAAAACTTTGGCCAGACGGCCGTCATCCCCCGTAAAGCGATAGCTGCGCCACTCCACCCAGGCCAAAATGTTGGGGCCGGTGCCGTTAGGATCAAAAGGGTAAAAGAAATCCTCGCCAGTGGCCAGATCGATCTGGCGGCAAAGAAAGCCATCATTGTGCTGTTTGGCGTATAAATTGTCCAGGTTGCCGGTGAAGTCGAAGGCGCGACGGCCGTACAGCCCAAACTGGCTCATGAATGCACTGTCCCACATGAAACAATAGTCGTCCGTCGCCGCGTCTAAAAAGTCAGCCACAAAGCCAGATTCAGGCCGGGGCTGGCGCAAGTTTTGCCAGGCCAGCTCCCAGGCATGCCAATAAAGCTTGGTCCAGCTCTCGTGCTCCGGCAAAATAGGCTGGGGCAGTGCCGCTTTGGCCACCGCAAACGACGGCCACGGCTGGGTGACATACGTCTGCTGGCGAAATTGATTATGCTCGATGAGGGGGTCAGACGGCCGTTCAAATTTGGGATGCGGCTGAGGCATGAAGGCTCACTCCTCTAATGAGTGAACCTCCCGCAGGCTCTATTCTCGGACACAAACCGGATAAAAACCTGCGGGAGGTTAACGTTGACTATCTGTTTACCAGCAATTCGGCCGTACCGCCCAGCTGGAGGCTGTTTTCACTAAAGTTCACGACCCGAAACGTGTACCGAATGGCCGCGTTCTCTTGCAGCTTGCCAATCCAGGTGATTGAATCCCCCAAAGCAAACAGCGGATGCCCCGTCAACCCCGTCAGCCGTGCCGAATCTACTTCGCCCTGCGTTGAAACGCCATCGTACACTAACGTAGTGCCTGGAATGGTCCAGCCAATCGGCACGTTATGCGCCAAAACGATGTTATTATACCGAATGGCGCTGGGCCAATCCGGCATGCCTTCCAGTGGGGTTACCACTGGATTCAGAATCGTCACCTCAACAGGGCCGGCCACCGGCAGCGGGCCTAAAAAGTCTGGGGCCAGCCGCAAATTATAGTTGGCAAACACACCAGGGGCGACAATACCATTCCAGATAAAGGAATCGCCCACTCGCTTTTGTGCCGGTTCCCCATCTATCTTCACATCATGCAGATCTCCGGTTTTACCCACGTATTGCAGCTGCGACCCCGGCACCGTTTCGCCCGGCTCCAGATTATAGGTATAGGCCGGAATCAAAAACGTCAGGGAATCACCTTGGGGCGTCGGCGTCACCACAGGTTCGTCTGAACCCGTACCGGGAATGGTGCACGCGAGTGTCGTTAAAAGTAACACGAGCAAAAAACCAGCAAAACTTTTTAGTGAATGCCTCATTTTTCCTCTTTTCAGACTGCTCAGGAGAAAGATAGTAAAAAGTGATAAGTGAAAAGAATCCACTTATCACTTTTTACTTTTCACTTACTCCCCCGTTTCAATCGTAATGGTCTCGATGCGGTCACCTTCTGGCGCATTGGGGTCCTGGGGATCACGTGGGGTGATGCTTTCAACAACGTCCTGGCCCTCGATGACGCGGCCAAAGATAGCATGTAGCCCGTCCAGATGTGTAGCCGCTCCCGTTGTAATGAAGAATTGGCTGCCACCGGTATTCGGGCCAGAATTGGCCATCGAAACAACACCAGGGCCGTCATGTGACAGGGCGGGATCGATCTCATCATCAATGGCGTAACCGGGATCACCAAAACCTAATCCCGTGGGATCGCCGGTTTGGGCCATGAAACCAGGGATAACGCGGTGGAAGGTGATGCCATCGTACCAACCTTCTTCGGCCAAAAAGACAAAGTTGTTCACCGTTTCCGGGGCGGATTGGGGCAAAAGCTCAATCACAATTTCTGCGCCATTTTCCAGCAGGATGGTGGCGGTGTAATCAGCTTCTACGTCAATGGTCATGGGCGGCGGGGCATCATACTGCATATCGGCCAGGATTTCCTCAACCTCCAGGACGGCCAGGCGCTGCTGCACGTAGCTTTCCCAAATCTCGTATTCAAACGGCACATTGGGAATCAAGAAGCCATCAACAATCACGCTGGGCGTGCCGCCCAAGCCAATGGCAACGGATTCTGTTTCTACGGCCGTTACATAGTCGGCATAGGTGTCGTTGTTCAAATCCTCACCGAGCGCATCACCATCTAGTCCCAGCTCATCGGCCAGGGCGACAAAGTACTCATGCGCCGCGGCGGTGTCTAAGCTAGACCATTCTCCCTGCTGCGTAAACAAGGCATCATGGTATTCCCAAAAAGCCCCCTGGGCACCGGCGGCTTCAGCCGCTTCGGCCGATTTTTGGGCGTTGGCATGAATACTATTCAATGGGAAATGACGATAAACAAGCTGTACTGTTTCCGGGTAGGCGTCTACCAGACGCGCCAGCACGGGCGAAAGGCCCGCGCAGCCCGGTCATTGAAAGTCGCCATACTCAATGATGACGACGTCGGGCTCGGCTGCCCCTTTGCGCCAATCCTGCTCCCGAACAACGGCCGCTTCTTCCACGGTGCCAGCCGGCGAAAAATCGTCCAGATTGGTGGCCGCCACATTGCTGCTTGCGGTAGGCTCATCGTTGGTTTCGGTCGTTTCCTCGGTTGTTGCCTCAGTGTTGGTAACGGCCGTTTCTTCTTCTTCATCAACGTCAGCAGGCTGCGTATTTGTGGTCGAGGGACCACAGGCCAGCAGCGCTGCCAACAGCAATAGCCAAATGGCTTTTCTCATAAATTCAATCTCCTCAGAACGTAAACCTAACAAGATAATCACCAGCCTAGCGGACAATTGTTTATCTAATCTGAGTATCTCTTAAGCAGATTGTAAAAACATCCAGAGCGGGAACAAAATTCATTACCTTGTCGTTTTCCGTATGATAGCGCATTTTGTTACAATCTCGTAGCAACGGCGCTGACGCGTCTGCGAACTTTGCTTATGAAGGAGAGTATTGTGAAACGATTTTTATGGCTTTTAACGGCAATTTTGTGGCTAACGGCCGTTTCCTGCGGTCCCACCCCGGTTGAAGAAGAATCACCCACTGAGGTTCCCGCCGACAGTGATGGCGGCGGCCTTAATGAAGCCCCCGAAGCAGATCCCGGTGTTTTCCCACGGGCGACGCTGACCCCACCGCCGGTGAGCGAACCCATTGAACCGGAGACGGCCCCCGGCAGCGAAGATGGGTACCCGGTGCCCGAGCTGCCGCCGGCCACAGCTTTGCCTGAAGGCTACGTGGCCCCTACGCCCCTACCCAGCCTCAACCCCTACCCGGAAGCCACAGGAAACCTGATCTGGATTCTGAAGCCAGTGGGTGAACAATGTGCCGAGACACCCGCGACGCCTGATTTGCAAACGGCCGTTGCCGATATGGTCGCGTTTGGCATTCCGGTAGAAGCGTCGGAGATGACAGATTTGCCCGTCTGCTCCGCCTGCGGCTGCCCCACCAGCGCCCACTTCCGCCTGCAAATTGATTCCGGCTACCTGGGCAATGCACAAGTGTTGGGCTGGTTCGAGGAAGAATAATAAAGAAATTGGAGATTGGAGATTTGCTCAATCTCCAATCTCTACTTACCCCAGCCACGCATCATAAATCAGTCGCGTCAGCCGCCCAATGACCAAAACCCCCGGCGCATCTGGCTGCCATCGTTCCGGCTCTGGATTACCTTCGTTCATGATGGTGAGGGCAAAGCCGTTGTTTTGCTCTGGTTTGCCACGATAGACAACGGCCGTTTGCGCCCGCATCCCCTTTAATGAGCCAGTTTTCCCGGCCAGCTGTAACTTCTTCTCATCCGGCACATCGCTGCCGTACGGTTCAAACGGCAGATAGCGCCCCACGCGATCGTAACCTACTTTGTTCATCATTCGCAGCATTTCGGTGCAGGCAGCGGGGGTGAGGTGTCTTTGTTGGAAAACGGCCATTATCATCCGCGTCAGTCCGGCCGGTGTGGCGGTTCCCAGTTCGTTTTGGTCTTTGTTCAAAATATTGAAATCAATTTTGCGCCGCAGTTTCACATTCGGGTAGCCGTTGTCGTTTAACCACTGCTGCACCTGCTCCAGCCCCACATGGTCGATGAGTACGTTGGTCGCCAGGTTGTCGCTGATGCTCATCATCAAAAGAGCCCAATCGCGCAACGACATGGTGAGGCCCGGCGAAAGATATTGCAGCAGGCCGCTGCCACCTATTTTGTCGCCGCGCCGCAGCATAAGCGGATCATCCAGGCTGTACAGGCCATCTTCCACCTGCTGCATCAGCGTCAGCAGCACCGGCAGCTTGATAACGCTGGCTGTGGGAAACACCTCTTCCGCCTGATGGCCAACTGTTTCTTCGGTTTGCAAATTGGTGGCAGAAAGGCCGATACGGCCGTCAAACGCTTCACAAATCTCACGAATCTGTTCAAGCAAACTCATTCAACTCTCCGTAGGTCAATTTTTATAAATTGACCAACAAAAAAGCACAGGAAACGGCCGTTGCCAGCCATCGCCTGTGCCAAAAAGGACTGGCAGTCCTCTAATCAAGTTGCGGTGCCCAAGAATTTAGCCAAGGACTGCCAGTCCTGAAAGCGTTACGCCTTTAAGAAGTTGCGCAAAACGGTGTGCAGGATGCCGCCGTTGCGATAGTAATCCACCTCAACCGGCGTATCGATGCGGCAAAGGGTGTCGAAGGTGATGGTACGGCCGTCTGGCTTCACCGCCTTCACCGTAATTTTTTGCAGCGGCTTCACCTCGTCCGTCAAATCCACTGTGGAGTAAAATTCCGTGCCGTCCAGCCCCAGCGTTTCCGGCGTTTCGCCATCGGCAAATTGCAAGGGCAGCACGCCCATGCCCACCAGATTGCTGCGATGAATCCGTTCGTAGCTCTCGGCGATGACCATCTTTACCCCCAGCAGCAAGGTGCCTTTGGCCGCCCAGTCCCGGGAGCTGCCCATGCCGTAATCCTTGCCGGCCAGCACCACCAGTGGCGTGCCATCTTCTTTGTACTTCAGCGAGGCATCGTACATGGTCGTCACTTCGCCCGAGGGCAGATATTTCGACCAGCCACCCTCGGTGCCGGGAGCCATCTGGTTGCGCAGGCGCACGTTGGCAAACGTGCCGCGTGTCATCACCCGGTCGTTGCCCCGCCGCGAGCCGTAGGAGTTGAAGTATTGCGGTGCCACATCATTTTCCTGCAAATACTCCGCTGCCGGACTGTTGCGCGAAATCGCCCCCGCCGGCGAAATATGATCGGTTGTCACCGAATCGCCCACTTTCACCAGCACGCGAGCGTTTTCGATGTTTTCGATAGGCTTTACCTCTGGTGTGAGTTCGGTGAAGAAGGGCGGTTCCTGAATGTAGGTCGATTCCTCGCTCCATTCGTACAGCTCGCCACCGTGTACCGGAATCTTGTTCCACTCCTCGTTGCCGTCGTAGACGTTGCCGTATTGGGTGTGGAACATATCGGCCGACATTGTTTTGAGGACAGTTTCGCTCACTTCTTGGCTGCTAGGCCAAATGTCTTTCAGATAAACCGGCTCGCCTGCGTCATTGGTACCGATCGGATCATTTGTCAGGTCGATGTCAGTGGTGCCGGCCAGGGCGTAGGCCACCACCAACGGCGGCGAGGCCAGGTAATTGGTTTTGGTCAACGGATGGACGCGCCCTTCAAAGTTACGGTTGCCGCTCAACACGGACGAAACCACCAGATCGCCTGCCTGAATGGCGTTGCTCACCGGCTCCGGCAATGGACCCGAGTTACCGATGCAGGTGGTGCAGCCAAAGCCCACAATATGGAAGCCCAGCTGCTCCAGGTATGGCATCAAGCCCGATTTCTTCAAATAATCTTCCACCACGCGGGAACCGGGAGCCAGACTGGTCTTCACGTAGGGATGGACCTTCAGGCCCGCTTCCACCGCTTTCTTGGCTACCAGCCCTGCGCCCAGCATCACGCTGGGGTTGGAGGTATTGGTGCAGCTGGTGATGGCGGCAATGACAACCGCGCCATGCCCAATTTCCACCTCGTGCCCGTTGGAAACGGTGGCGGTTCGCGTCAGTTCTTCTTCCTTCAAGCCAAGTCCCTGTGGCCCAACCGGGGCCAGCAGCGATTCGCGGTATTTACTTTTCATATCGGAGAGAATGATGCGGTCTTGCGGCCGTTTCGGCCCGGCCAAGCTGGGCAAAACAGTGCCCAAATCCAGCTCCACTACATCGGTAAATTCGGGGTCGGGCAGATCGTCCGTGCGGAACAGGCCTTGCGCTTTAGCGTATTTTTCAACCAGATCGACCAATTCATCAGGACGGCCGGTGCTGCGCATGTAGTTGAGCGTCTCGTCATCCACCGGGAAGTAGCCGACGGTAGCACCATATTCGGGACACATATTGGCAATGGTGGCCCGGTCGGCCAGCGTCATGCTGCTAAGGCCGGAGCCAAAAAATTCGATAAACTTGCCGACGACACCCTTCTTGCGCAACAGTTCAGTCACCACCAGCACCAGATCCGTGGCGGTGGCCCCTTCGGGCATCGCACCGGTCAGGCGCACGCCAATGACCTCTGGGGTGAGCATATAAATTGGCTGGCCCAGCATGACCGCTTCGGCCTCGATGCCGCCCACGCCCCAGCCCAGAACGCCCAGGCCGTTGATCATTGTCGTGTGGGAATCGGTCCCTACCAGGCTGTCCGGGAAAGCGACGGTGCCATCTTTCTCTGGCTTGGTCATGACCACCTTGCCCAAATATTCCAGGTTCACCTGGTGCACGATGCCGGTGGCGGGGGGGACAACGCTAAAGTTTTTGAACGCCTCCTTGCCCCATTTGAGGAACTCATACCGTTCCCGGTTGCGCACAAACTCGCGCTCGGCATTGAAGAAGAGGGCGGCGGCAGAGCCAAACTGGTCAACCTGTACCGAATGATCGATGACCAGATCAACAGGCACGATGGGATTGATCTTCTTGGGATCGCCGCCCAGCCGAGCTATCGCCGAGCGCATCGCCGCCAGATCCACCACGGCAGGCACGCCGGTGAAATCCTGCAAGATGACGCGCCCTGGCTTAAAGGGCAGTTCGTCCTTCTGCGGATTTTTAGGATTCCATTTAGCCAATTTTTCCACGTCTTCGGGGTTGACTTCGTAACCATCGCAGGTGCGAAGTAATGCTTCTAGCAGGATTTTTATGGAGAAGGGCAAGCGGTCGATATTGCCAAACTGGGACAGTTTTGCCAGCTGATAGTAGTGAACATCGGTGCCGGGAAGCTGGGCCCGGGCACCAAAGTGGTCGAATAGTTTGCTCATGTTAATACCTCGTTTGTCTTAGTACCTATCCGAATATTGGCCACAGAGTTCACAGAGATTTCTGAGATTGGTCTCAAGTTCTCTATCTTCTCTTTTTCCTCTGTGGCTTTTTCAGATAGATTCTTCATTACATTTGTGACTTTGGGGGTATTATAGCGGAAATGGTGAGGGGGGAAACGGCCGTTTGACCAGGACAATCTAAACGGGAGAATTTATTGCCGAACGGCCGACTTCCAGATAAGGTATTGCATATTCTCACAGAAGGAGTCGATTATGGTCAGCACAGTCGTTTTATTAAATGTAGAACCGGGCAAAATTAACGAAGTCGGCGGCCGTTTGGCCGAGCTGATGGGGATTAGCGAGGTGTTTTCGGTAGGCGGCCGTTTTGATCTGGTGGCCATCATTCGCGTGCCGGACAATGACACAATGGCCGAGCTGGTGACGGAAAAGATGCTCAGCGTGCCCGGCATCACCAACTCCGAAACGCTCATCGCCTTCCGCGTTTTCTCCCAACACGACCTGGAAAGCATGTTTTCCATCGGCATTGAGTGACATTTTTGCCACAGAGAACCCAGAGGTTTGTGAGGCTTTTCCTCCATAGCTTTTCGTAAAAAATTCCGGGCTCAATACCGAGTGCTAATTAGAATTATCGGCCGTTTTCTGGCGCAACCAGGACACTATGGGTGGGCCAATTATTCGCAAGTAGATGAACAAAGGAATAATCGCCAATACGGCAAACCCTTGCCAGGTGTATTTGGCATAAAGGTAAAATCCCAGATTGCCCACCAGCGGGAGCCAGCCCAGTGGGGGAACAAACAACGCCAACAAATCTGTTTGCTGGAAGTACGGTAAGGTCATTGTGGCGGTGGCCGCCAGCGCAATGAGCCGCTGTTGCGCTGAAAGTGGCAGCCCAAGCGGCGGCAGCCACAGAAGCAGGGCAAAGGGGCCCAGCCATTGCCAGAGCGAAATGTTACCCAGGCTGTTGGGCGGATTGGCGAGGATGATGCGCATGGATTCGATTGGCCAGAGCGGGTAAATCAGCAGCGAAACGAGCAGCGTCAGGAAAGGCACTACAAATACTTTAAGGCGATCGCGCCAGGAGATGTCGGCCATTAGCAACAGAATTAAGCCAAAAGACAGGCCCAGCTGATATTTTGTTACAGCCAATACCAGGCCCAGCCCGGCCAGATGCCAGCGACGATGGGTTAGCCCCCACCACAAAAGCGCCAATCCAACTATCAGTATGCCGACGATGTTCCCATAATAAAGCACGTAAAACATCTGGTAAGTTAGTAGAGCCAGCGCCCAGCGCTTTTCCTCACCCAAGATGCGCGAAGCGGCAAAAACCCCCAGGATGTTGAGTGCATTCCAAATGAAAAAGCTAAGGATGGATGGCAGAGCCGCTAAAATTTGGAATACCGGCAAAATCCAAAAGGCATAATAATGAACGCCTAAATCCCCATTGCCGGCCAGCAAATAAGTCTCAAAATCGTAGGAGAATGCTTTTCCCTGCGAGCGGTACCAGGCAAAAATGCCCGCCAACCCAAAACAAAGCGCCAGGGCAAACATCTCCAAAAGTGAGATACGCTGCCAAAGACGCTGATCTACTTCTTGCGCGGAATGTCGCCACTCGGAGGCATACATTGTTGATTAGCCTTCGTCTTTCGGTGGCGGCGGAACGCGGTGCATTTCAAAGAAGTCGTTGATGTGCGCGTAGCTTGGTCCAGCCAAACGGCCGATTGGCTGAAGCTTCTCCGTGGGAATACGGCCGTTTTCATACAAATCGTCCCGCACAAACACCGACTGCACCTCGCCAAAAACGGCCGCACCGCCACCTGGCCCCTCGTTAATCACCACAATTTGTTGCAGCTTGCACTCAAACGCCACCGGCGCTTCGGCCACGCGCGGCACGCTAATTGTCTGGCTGGGTGCTGGGGTCACCCCCGCCCAGGCAAACTCATCAATGCCCGCTTCAAACTCGGTGGCCGTCAGGTTCATCGCTTTGGCCGTGGCCTCATTGGTGATGTTGATGACAAATTCAGGCACGGCCCGAATGTTGTACAGCGTATCCTTCATACGCCCTCGCAGGCCGCTCCAGCCGGGCGAAAACAGCAGCGTCATGGGATTTGAGCAAACGGCCGTAAAAAAAGAAAATGGTGCCAGATTCGGCCTTCCCTCAGCGTCAATCGTGCTGACCCAGGCAATGGGCCGCGGCACAATCGCGCCAATCATCAACTTGTATCGATCTCTGTTACTCAATTCTTCTGGGTTTAATTGCATTTTTTCCTCAAACTAGGGGTGACAGTCACTTCCAAAAGTGACTGTCACCTCGAAATTACTCGCATGGGCCAAGAACCTTGCTTGCGGCTGAGGTACGCCGCTCGTTTTGCAGCAAACTCGGGGTCCAGGGTGGATAACGGCCGTAACGCTCCCTCATGCCACACATCCGGATCGATTGCCCGCAGCTTGGTGCTCACCAAAAATGTCGGATTGGCCTCATCCCACACAAATTCAGTTTCTAATGAGACCTGACTGAGCAGGGCTTGCAGATGGAGGTCGTCATGCGCGTGCAGCTTTTGCCACAGCACCTCATCCGTCAGCCAAAAGTCATCCTGAACGATGGCGCTTATCTCCAAACCACGCCGAATCGCTCGGGCCGTCAATTCATACAGTCCCACTTCGCGAAAGTTAGCCCAGCTGGCGTCATCTGCCTGCATAAAGGTATGGCCAAACCATTGGGCGACAGAAAGATCATTGAGGGCGATACGGCCGTCTTGCACCACCAAATGCGCCACCGCCCGATCAATATCCGCCTGCTCCGCCAGGCCCAAACCCACACAATCCCGTAAAAAATAATCAATCCGGTCAGCACATAATCTGGGTGATGGCTGTTCCAGCAGAGGATAGGCATCTTCATCCACAAAGTCGCGCCAATTGTAACCAAATCGCCCCAAAGTATCTGGCAAATCAGTAGTGGCCATGTACGCTTCTTTCATTTCGTCGTGATAACTTTGCTCATCATGGTCATCCAACACGTAATCAATCACGTGGCTAAAAGCCGTATGGCTCACATCATGCAGCAGCGCCGCAATTTGCTCCCGAACCGGACCGCCCAACCGCCGCACCAGCAGCATGACCCCTAACGAATGTTCAAACCGGGTAATTGGCTCCGTCAGCCCAATCAGGCCCGTGATGCCGTGCTGCAACACATGATGCAGCCGCTGCACCGCCGGAGAGTGAATTAACGCCTGCAAAATCGGCTCGTCAATTATCGTTTCACCATACAACGGATCGTCATATCTCATAAAAAATCCTCGCCTGTGTCCAAGCCCAAGGAATTTCTCTCTTTGAGAATACAGTGAGATTCAGCAAAATCCTCAGGGCTTCGTTCATCATTTGTCTTAGCAATTATGAACCATTGCACACTTTCTTCGCTAATTTTGGTATCATACGGCAGATTACGTAAACTGCGGCAGGTTTTTAGAAATGTGCGCAGCTTACGTTAAGGGGAACAATAACTTGTTTAAGTTGAATTATTTTCAGGACTTTTTGTTCTCCCAACTTTGTCAATGAATCTGGAATGTATATGAAACAACGTCATCTCATCTTTCTCCTCGTACTGCTAACATTACTCATTGCCTGCGGCGAAGCTCGACCCACCCCCACCCCTTTTGCCGACGCAGCCGAGCCTGAGGAGACACCCGACACTGCGCAGCCGCTGGCCGTCAGTATTACAGAGTTAGTGGCAGATCCAGAAGCATACGCTGACAGCTTTATAGAAATCACGGGTCAATACCGGCGGCTGCCTCTGCTGGTGTGCGACTCAGATCCACATCCGGCACCAGCTACCTGGGAGCTGGCGGCAGCAGACGGCAGCGTCGTGGCTATTGGCGGATTTGGTTCGCAGGTGCGCTCGCTGCTGCCCAGCAATCTTACCATGACCGTTGTGGGCGTCTGGCAATTATTTGAGGGACCAGTAGGCTGCGGCAAAAGCGCGACCACTGCCGAAATTTGGTATCTCAAAGCCCGTGACATTGTTTCCCCCAGCCCGATTGCTCGCGTGACCTTAACGCCAACCGGTTCTGGTACACAAATTGCCGATGTGGATGAGGATACGGCCGTTGCCACGCCCACCGACAACAATTTAACACCCACCTTGACCCCCACGCGCCCGGAAGGGGACGACGGCGAGCCGGTTGGCACGCCCACCCTGGCCAGCACCACCGTTCCTGCCCCACCGGGAGACGGCACGTCTACCAGTACCCCAACCAGAGAAGATGAGGCAGGGGAACCCACGTTTACCCCTTCCCCCACCCGAGAAGGTGATACCGGCACCGGCACGCCAACCTCACCTCCCAACGGTGCCGCTACCCCCACAGCCAGCAGCGGCAGCGGCACACCAACGCCCACGAGTGCCAACGGTGGCAACCCAACCCCAACAACAGGCGCGCTGGCCACAACCACCCGCAACCCCAGCGACTTCGACACGGTTGAGTTTGACCCGCTGGGGCCAGAGCAGCCGATTTTGGAACTACTTGAAGCCGAACAGGCCCACCTATACCCGGTGATATTTGATTATAACGGGGCCATTACGATAACGGCCGTTGCCGAACCCACTATGAACATCGTTCTGGAAATTATCGGGCCAACGAGTGATGTGGTGCAGCAAGCCAACAACACCGGCAACGGCGGACTGGAATCAATTGTAAACGCCCAGCTCAACACAGCGCTGGATTACAAAATCCGTATTTACAATCTAAATGACAACGAGGGCGATTACTGCCTGGTCTTTAGCGAAGGCGGCGGCTTCCCCGACACGATAAAAGGACGCATTGAGTATGGTCAGACCATAAACAATCGTATTGAAGTACTGGGCATTGATTATTGGTGCTTTTTGGGGACCGCAGACGATAACGTCTCCATTTCCAGCGCCGCCACTGGCGCGGAAGGTGACTTTGTGGTCGGTTTGTTCGGCCCGCCAGACTTCGACTCCATCGGGACAGTTTTCCAGGATGGCACAATCATGAATGTCAGTCTGACAGAAAACGGCATGTATATGATTGGCGTACTCGATTTTGAGGCCGGAGCGGCGGGCTACACGCTCACGCTCACCAAAAATTAATAACAACAGTAACGGAGAAGCAAGCTGCTAGGCCGGAGCAGTTGGTGGCGCGGTACGCTGCTGCAAACGGTGAAACCAAAACAGCCCGGCCACCAGTAAAAGCGAGAGAGCAATGCCCACGGCGGCAACGGCCGTCATGCCCCCCTGGTCAAACACAGCCCCCGTCCCCAAACTGCCCACGCCCGTAGCCAGCGACACCAGCACCTCGCTGGCCCCCTGCGCCCGGGCTCGTTCTCGGGCCGCCAGCGCATCGGCCAGCAGCGATGACCCGGCGATAAAGCAAAAGTTCCAGCCCAGCCCTAGCAAAAAGAGGGCCACCGCCAGATTGGGCACAGCCACAGACAGTGGGGCCAGGATGCCAGAAATGATCAGGATTGCGGCTCCAGCCACGATCAGGGGGATACGGCCGTATCGATCAATCAACCAGCCCGTCACGCTGGACAAGCCAAACATCCCCAACGTATGGGCCATAATCACCAGCGAAACGGATTCCGTGCTGTGGTTATTGTGATCCATGTGCAGCGGGGTAATGACCATGATCAAGGCCATCACCAGCTGGCCAATGGCCATCGCCGCCACGGCCAGCAGCACCGTCGGCTGGCTGAAAATTTTGGTTAACGGCCGTGCCGGTACATCCGGTTCTTTGATGGGATTCTCGGCTTCAATTATCCGGCTCACCTGTTTAGGATCGGGACGTAGAAAGAAGAAAATCGTCAAAAGACCAATGGCGTATAGTCCGGCGGCAGCCCAATACGGTCCGGTATCGCCTAGAAAGTCCCACGCCTCGGCCAAGCGTGACGACGGCCCCACCAAAGCCGGACCACCCACCGCGCCCACCGTCCCGGCAAACACCATCAGCCCAATCACCTTGGCCCGGCGATCGGCCGTTTGCACTTCAGCCGCCACGTAGCGCGCCTGGTCGCTGCCGCCGCGCCCCATGCCCATCAAAGCCGCCCCGGCACAAAAGCCAATGAACGAGCCGTTCATCACCGACCAAACGGTGAGCACGGCACCCGCCAGCGCCAGGGCAAAGCCAATTGACAATCCCATCCGCCGGCCCACTTTATCAAACAGCCAGCCGATAGGATAAGCTGCGGCCGCACGCCCCAGCAGCGTGACCGTGTTCGGTACACCAGCGGCGCTGTCACTGCCACCCAACTCCGCGGCCAAAATGGGCGACAACGTGAATGCGGCAATCATTGCCGCAGAAAATAAGCTTTGGGAGACAAACAGGGCACCGGTCAGGCGCTGGCGAACGGAATGAGAAATTGTTGCGGTTGTCATCAGGTTCCTTCGTGAGTCGTTGCGGTCCAAAAGAGGCGAATCTTACTCCCAACAGTCCTATTTTGCGAATGGGCAGAAAGGTGCGACGCACTTTTCCCAATCCGTTTATCATCAAATACCAGTTGCAAGTGCATCGCACCTGAAAATCTTACCTACCTCATAGAGAACTGTGGTACGCTTGGCCGCCATGAGCGAAATTGATGCGACTGTTTCTGTGGCGATTGTGGCCAACGACCCTCTGGCTCGTGCCGGCTTGGCGGCGTTGCTGGCAGCAGAGCCTGGCTGCGATATCGTGGCCCAGATGAATCTGGCGGATTGGCTGGCCGATTTGCAAGCGACGGAAGCGGTCAATGATTGGCCGCTGGCCCAGCTAGACGGCGTCGTCTGGGATGTGGGCTGGGAGCCGCTGGCCACGCTGCCCGATGACGAGCCGTTTCCCCTGCCCGTGGTGGCGCTTTTGCCGGATGAAACGGCCGTTTCCCAACTCTGGTCCCTCGGCATTCAAGCGATGCTGCGGCGGGATGCCCCATCGGCAGCCATTGTGGCCGCACTGCAAGCCAGCTTACACGGTCTGGCGACGCTGGACCCGGAATTTGTAACGGCCGTTCTGCCCGACACCCCTCTCTCCACCGACGCCCTGCCGGAATTCACCGAACTCACCCCCCGCGAAAACGAAGTGCTCTATCTTTTAGCCGAAGGGCTCACCAACAAAGCCATCGCCCACCAGCTGGAAATCAGCAACCACACCGTGAAGTTTCACGTCAACGCCATCCTGGGCAAGCTCAATGCCCAGAGCCGCACCGAAGCGGTGGTGCAGGCCACGCGGCTGGGATTGTTGCTGTTGTAATCACCCTCACCCCAGGGGCAAAGTTCCCTCCCCATTTTAGGGGAAGGGCCAGGAAGGAGTTTGAGCACCTACCCATTCTTCCAGGTAACTACTCCCGAAACGGCTGATTTGGTACAACCATTTTTCTCCTAGACTATATCGCATACAAATTTACAAAATCATCAATAGAAATAGAACGCTGATTTACCTGATATCCATGATCATGGTAATCATAAAGATCAGGGCAATCTGCGTCCCATTTTTACAGGAGAAAAAATGAGCAACGTATTGACTGAACTTTCAGCGGCATTGGCAACGGCCGTTTCCCAGGCAGACAGCGGCATTGTGCGAGTCGAAGGACGGCGTCGTCTCGGAGCCACCGGCATCGTCTGGAGCGCCGATGGCCTCATTCTCACCGCCAACCACGTGGTGCGGCACGAGGAGCGCCTCAAAGTGGGCCTGCCCGACGGCAGCCGCGTCTCCGCCGGCCTGGTCGGGCGCGATCCGTCCACTGATTTGGCTCTCCTTAAAGTAGATGGCAGCGGCCTGACCCCGTTAACGGAAGGCAACAAGCAAAATCTGGGCGTGGGCAACCTGGTACTGGCACTGGGGCGGCCGGGCCGCACCGTGCAGGCCACGTTGGGCATTGTTTCTGCCCTGGGCGATGGCTGGCGCACGCAGCTTGGCGGCCAGATCGACCGGTATTTACAAACGGACGTGGTGATGTATCCCGGTTTTTCCGGCGGCCCGCTGGTAGATGCCGCCGGGCAGCTAATTGGGCTCAACACCTCAGCCTTGGGGCGCGGCGTCAGCCTGACCATCCCCACCCCCACCCTGGCTCGCGTGGCCGATGCGTTGCAGGCACACGGTCGGGTGCAGCGCGGCTACCTGGGCGTCAGCACGCAGCGCGTCCACCTGCCCGATGACGTGAAGACAGAGCTGGAACAAAAGCGCGGCCTATTGGTTGCCTCCGTGGAAAACGACAGCCCGGCGGCCAAAGCGGGCCTGACGCTGGGCGACACGCTGGTGGCCTTTGCCGACAGCCCGGTGCAGTCTCATGACGATTTGCTAGCGCTGCTGGCGGGTGATGTGGTGGATACGGCCGTTTCCCTCAAGTTTGTCCGCGGCGGCAAGGTACACACCACCGAAGTCACCGTGGCAGCCCGGCCTTAATTCCCAGGTGCGATGCACTTTCACAAAGTGCTCATGGCAGCGCGGTCTAGAGTAAGTGCGTTGCACCTCCAATACCTAAAATTATGAACCTTCTCAACGAAATCAACCAAACAATGACGGCCGTAATCCAAACCGTGCAGCAAAGCGTGGTGCAGCTAGGCAACGGCCGTCGCGGCTTTGGCGCGGGCACCATCTGGCACAGCGACGGGCTGATCTTGACCAACGCCCACGTCGCCCAGCGCCGCGCCCCGGAAGTGACTTTGGCCGACGGCCGCACCTTCCCCTCCCAACTGCTGGCCTACGACGAGACGCTCGATCTGGCTGCCCTGTACATTGCCGCCAACCAGCTGCCGACGATTGAGCTGGGTCATTCCAGCCAGCTAAAAACGGGTGATTGGGTGGTGGCGGTGGGGCATCCCTGGGGCGTGGTGGGGGCAGCGGCAGCCGGAACGGTTATCGCCGTGGGGGCACCGCTGGAGCAAAATGGGTATCGGGGGGAGTTGGTGCAGTTGGGGGTTCGGCTGCGTCCGGGGCATTCTGGCGGGCCGTTGGTGGATGGCAACGGCCGTCTCGTTGGCATCAACACCATGATTTCCGGCCCGCTGGTTGGCCTGGCCATCCCGGTGGATGTGGCTAAGAAGTTTTTGCAGGAAAAGATGGGGAGTGGCGCAACGGCCGTCTAAAAAATCCGCAGATTAACGCAGATTTTGATGCCCTAATCTGCGTTAATCTACGGATAAATGTCTTTAGAACCAGCGGCCACCGGCGAAGCGCTGCTCCTCCCAGGGATCGGCTTCGTTGTGATAGCCAGCCTTCTCCCAGAAGCCCAGCTGATCATCGGCGCGGAACTCCAGAGCACGCAGCCATTTGCCGCCTTTCCATAGGTAGGCCGACTTTTTCTCGCTGCGATCCGCAAATGCGCCAATGACGCCGCGCAGCGGCCAACCATGCTCCACTGTCAGTGGCTTGCCATCGAAGTGGGTGGCCAGCAAAAAGTTGTCTTGCATCACCAGCTCAATTGGGGTGTTGGTCGTGTACCCCACCTCGCAATGTTGAATCACGTATTTTGCTTCTGGCTTCGGCTTGATGAAGCCTTCATCCACCAGCGTTTTAAGCGAAACGCCTTCCCAATCCGTATCAAATTTGGACCAGCGGGTAACACAGTGAATGTCCAGGGTCAGCTTAGTACGGGGCAGCTTGTTAAACGCTTCCCAATCCCATACAACTTCCTCTTCAACTAAACCAAATACACGCAAATCCCAATTGTCTAGATCAGTCTGGGGCGTGGGGCCATAATGTAGCACCGGAAATTTTTGCGTTAGCGACTGCCCCGGTGGCAGTCGATTCATCTCGCGTGCCTTCGCTTCTGCTTCGCGTCGTCCAAAAACTTTGTTAAACATGCGGGGTCTCCTTTAAGATAAACCTCCCGCAGGCTTCAGCCCAAATGAACACAATATCTAAAACCTGCGGGAGGTTATTAGGCTTTAGTATAGCAAATAGAGCAAGTGTATAAAGTGGTTCTTACTTATACCTTACCAGGCCGTAAGCATTTTGTTAGAATTGATGTCCTGAGATTCGCTTCGCTGTAGAATCGCAACGTTTATACGAAATTTAGGAGTTTAGACAATGGCAACCAGCCAGGCAGCAGTGTATCGCGAACGGCCGTTCCTTGCCGTCTCGCTCACCCATTTTTTTGTTGATGTGTTGAACAACGGCCGTAACCTGCTGGTGGCACTTTTGGCCGTGAGTTTGGGCCTGACCAATGCCCAGGTGGGCATCGCGCTGCTGCTGTACAACGTGGGCAACGCCCTGTCGCAGCCATTGTTTGGCTGGCTGGCCGACCGCATCGGGGCGCGCCTGCTGGTGATTGGCGGCCTGGGCTGGATGATCATCTTTTACGTCATCGCTTCGCTGGCCGGGGATTGGCCGGCGCTCGTTGCCCTGACGGTGGCCAGCCTCGGCTCCGGGGCGTTTCACCCCACGGGCACGATGGTCGCCAGCCGCACCAGCGTCACCTACCGCAGCCGCATCACGGCGCTCTTTTTTATGGCCGGGCAGATTGGGCTGTTTATCGGGCCGGTGCTGGCGGGGATTGTGCTGGATGCTTACGGCCGTCCCGGCTACATCCTCCTGCCCATTTTGGCCCTCACCGCCTTGGCCGGCAGTTGGCGCTGGCTGGTGGACGCGCCCAGGGTGCCCAAGGTAGAATCGAAGCCGGTGGTTGTGAAGGAAACGGCCGTCGCAGTAAGCGCCACACCGCTGCGCCGCTCCGGGTCGGCAGCAGTCCACCCGCCCCAATTTTGGCGGCGCGTCACCGTCCTGACGCTCATCATTTTGGCCGGCAGCACCGCCAGCATTGCCATCATCACCTTCACGCCCATTTTGTTCACCGACCAGGGATACGACCAATCCCTCATCGGCTGGCTGTCCGGTCTGATCATGATGGGATCGGCCGTGGGCGGCATTGTGGGCGGCACGCTGGGCGACCGGATAGCCGGCAAGTGGGTCATCCTGCTGGGGCTTGCCGGCTCCATCCTACCCTACTACTTTTTTGTACCCGCCACCGTTCCCTGGCAGGCAACCTTGCTGCTGCTGGCCGGTTTTTTTGGCGGAATGCCCCACACCATCCTGGTGATCATGGTACAATCGTTGTTACCGAAACAACAGGCGATGGCGTCCGGGCTGGCACTGGGCTTTATGTTTTTTAGCGGTGCCGTGGGCAGCTACTTTGTCGGGCTGATTGCCGACCGCATTGGCCTGGCCACGACCTTGCAAGGGCTGGCGCTGCTCCCCCTAATCGTCGTCTTTATCGCTGTCTGGCTGCCCAGCCAGACGCAAAAACCAATGTAGGTCAATAGCGCGCTATTGACCTACCGACGAAATAAATAAGCAAAAAAATAGGTAGATTCATGAATATTTGGCAACAGTTCCACGGGCCAAACGCTGGCTACATTCTGGAGCTTTACGAAAAGTATCAACAAGACCCCGACTCGGTGGATGCGGCCACGCGCCAACAGTTTGAAGCGTGGCCGCCACCGTCTGAAATTTTGCAAAATGGGCATAGACTCGCGGTTTCTCTGCCAAGTGCCCCCGCCATTCAGCCCGAAAAAATTATGGGGGCGGTCAACCTCGCGCAAAGCATTCGCAAATTTGGCCACATGGCCAGCCAGATCGATCCGCTGGGGCTGTTTAATCCACCAGGCGATCCCGATCTGGAATTGGATACGCACGGCATTAGTGAAGCTGATCTGGAAGCACTGCCTGCCAGCCTGATTGGCGGCCCGGCCACAGCTAACACAAGCAACGCCAAAGAAGCCATCGACGCACTGCGGCAGATTTATTCCGGCAGCATAGGCTTTGACTACGCCCATGTGCGCGTGCCGGAAGAGCGTCAATGGCTGCAAGAGATGGTGGAAACACGCCGCTTCCGACCGCCAGCCACGTCCATCAACAACCATGCTTTGTTGAGTCGTCTCACTGAAGTCGAGACGTTTGAGCTGTTTCTGCACCGCATTTTCCCCGGCAAAACTCGCTTTTCTATTGAAGGGCTGGATATGATGGTGCCGATGCTGGACGAAATTATTGGCGGCGCAGCCGAGGCGGACGTGTTTAACGTGCTGATTGGCATGGCGCACCGAGGACGGTTGAACGTGTTGGCCCATATTTTGAAACGGCCGTACGAAGAAATCCTCACCCAATTCAAAGACCCGGCACAGCAGAGCCGCTACGAAGGGCGCAACTATCGCGGCTGGACCGGGGACGTAAAGTACCACGCCGGGGCAGACCGAAGAGTCGATTTTGAGGATGACGATGTGATTGACCTGGTCATCAAAATGACGCCCAACCCCAGCCATCTGGAGCATGTGAATCCGGTGGTGGTGGGGATGGCCCGCGCCGCCGGCACGCTGGTTGATGAGCCGGGCAAGCCGCAATTTAACCATTCCGTCACGCTGCCCATCCTCATTCATGGGGATGCCGCGTTTTCCGGCCAGGGCATTGTGGCCGAAACGCTGAACATGCACCGGCTGCGCGGCTACCGCGTCGGCGGCACGATTCATATCATTGCCAATAATCAGGTAGGTTTTACCACCAATTACTGGTCGGGGCGCAGCACGCGCTACGCCAGCGATCTGGCCAAGGGGTTCAAAATTCCCATCGTGCATGTGAACGCTGATGATCCGGAAGCATGTATTGAAGTGGCCCGATTGGCCATCGCTTACCGGCAGAAATTCCAGGAAGATTTCCTCATCGATCTGGTCGGTTACCGGCGCTACGGCCACAATGAAGGAGATGAACCGCGCTTCACCCAACCGCGTATGTACCGGGCGGTAGACAAGCTGTCCACGGTGCGAGAGAAGTGGGCCAGCGCGTTGATTGATCGGGGCGAAATTGATGACGCTGAACCGGAAAAGCTGATCGAAGAAAAGATGGCACATCTTCAGGAAACGTATGAATCGCTCAAGCCGGAAGAGGTGGCCGACAAATTGGAACCCCAGGCAGAGCTGCCGCCCAAGGGTGCAGCCAAAGAGGCGACCACGGCCGTTTCTCCCGAAACTCTGCGCGAACTCAACCTGGCCGTCCTGGAAACACCGGACGATTTCAACGTCAACGGCAAGCTGGCCCGCGCCATGAAAAAGCGCCGCTCGGCACTGGACGACGCCAGCGAGCGCACCGTCGATTGGGCCACGGCCGAAGATTTGGCCCTGGCCTCCATCCTGGCCGATGGCACGGCCATCCGCCTGACAGGCGAAGACGTGGAACGTGGCACGTTTAGCCACCGCCACGCTCTATTCCGGGATGAGGAAAACGGCCGTGTCCACGTCCCCCTGCAGCACATTCCCCAGGCCAAAGCGGCTTTTGAGATTCGCAACAGTCCGCTTTCAGAAAATGCGGCGATTGGTTTTGAGTACGGCTACAACATTCAAGCCCCGGAGCGGCTGGTGATTTGGGAAGCGCAGTACGGCGATTTCATCAATACCGCCCAGGCCATCATTGATGAATATGTGGTCAGTGGCTACGCGAAGTGGGAGCAAACGCCTTCGCTGGTGCTGCTGCTGCCGCACGGCTACGAAGGCCAGGGGCCGGATCATTCTACGGGTAGATTGGAGCGCTTTTTACAGCTGGCGGCTAAAACCAACATGCGCATCGCCTACCCCACCACCGCCGCCCAATATTTCCATCTGCTGCGGCGGCAGGCGGCCCTGCTGCAAACCGATCCGCTGCCGCTGATTGTGATGTCTCCCAAGAGCCTGCTGCGCCATCCGCTGGCGGCTTCTACGCTAACCGAGCTGGCCGAACAAAGCTGGCAGCCCGTCATCGACGATCCCAAAACGACCGACGACAATGCCGCCGAGGTGCGCCGTCTGGTGCTGTGCAGCGGCAAGGTATATGTCGATCTGGCCAATGTACAAGAGGAACAATCTGATTTTGCCGTGGCGGTAGCCCGCGTTGAGCAACTTTACAGCTTCCCCGAAGCCGAAATTGAAGCGGTGCTGACCCGCTATCCCAATATCGAAGAAGTGATCTGGCTGCAAGAAGAACCGGCCAACATGGGTGCCTGGGAATTTATGCGCTGGCGGCTGGAAGAACTGATTGATGAGCGCTGGCCTTTGCGCTATATCGGCCGTCCCCGCCGTGCCAGCCCGGCCGAAGGCTCCAGCGCCTGGCACCGGCGCAACCAGAAGGCAATTACGGAATTTGCCTTTAAGTTTGAAGAGAAGGAAGCAGTGAAAAGCAAAAAGTGATAAGTAGGGGCGAGGCAGGTGGATGATAGGCTCGCCCAACAAAAGACCGTTTCTCCACCTGCCTCGCCCTTTCTCTCAAAAACGAGGAAAACAATGAGTATCGAAATCAAAGTGCCGCAAATGGGTGAATCGGTGGTGGAAGCGACCGTGGGCGAATGGCTCAAACAGGAAGGCGACAGCATCAGTCTGGGTGACGTGCTGGTAGAGCTGGAAACCGACAAGGTAGACGTGGAAGTTGGCGCAGAATCGTCGGGCGTATTGGGCAAAATTGCCGTACAGTCCGGCGATGATGTACAGGTTGGCGATGTGCTGGGCTACATCGAGCCAAACGGCAGCGCTGCATCAGACAAGGAAGAACCGTCTGCGGAAAAAGCACCTGTTGAGGCGGATGAAGCAGACGAGAAAGCAGCCAAAAAAGAAGAAAAGGAAACGGCTGAAAAAATCACCCCCGTCGCCCAACGCATGGCTAAAGAAGAGGGCGTCGACGTGACCAAAGTGAAAGGCAGCGGTCCCGGCGGTAAAGTGACCAAAAACGACGTTGCCAAACTGCTGGAATCGGGCAAGCCTGTTTCCTCCGAAGCGAAACCGGCAGAAACAAAACCGCGCCAGCCAGACAAACAGCCCGCCCCCAGTGGCGACCGTGATTCCCGTGAGGAGCGGGTGCGCATGTCGCGCCGCCGCCGCACGATTGCCGCCCGTCTGGTTGAAGCCCAGCAAACGGCCGCCATGCTTACCACCTTCAACGAAATCGACATGAGCGCCGTGATGGATTTGCGTAAACGGCGCCAGGAAGCATTTGTTGAGCGGCACGGCGTCAAAGTTGGCTTCACCTCTTTCTTCGTAAAGGCCGTGATTGGTGCGCTAAAAGCATTTCCCCGGCTCAATGCCGAAATTGACGGGGATGAGATGGTCCTCAAGCATTATTACGACATCGGCATTGCCGTGGGCGCGGAGGAAGGGCTCGTGGTGCCCGTTTTGCGCGACGCCGACCGGATGAGCTTTGCCCAGATTGAGCAGCAAACAAAAGAGTTTGCCCAAAAATCGCGCGACGGTTCGCTGACGCTGGAAGATTTGCGCGGCGGCACATTTACCATCACCAACGGCGGCGTTTTTGGTTCCATGCTCAGCACGCCCATTTTGAATCCGCCGCAGGTGGGCATTTTGGGGCTGCACAACATCGTGGAGCGCCCCGTGGCCATTGACGGTGAGATGGCGATTCGGCCCATCATGTACGTGGCACTGAGCTACGACCACCGCATTGTAGACGGCCGTGAGGCGGTGCAGTTCCTGGTGCGGGTGAAAGAGCTGATTGAAGACCCAGAGAACTTGCTGCTAGAAGGTTAAGAAAATTAGATTGGTCCATTCTCGCAGAATGGACCAATCTTAACGTCATAACTTTTTGATAAGCTGCAAGCAAGGATTGGCTTCGCCCCAAAGCGTGGGAAACTCTTCCAACGGCCGAAAACCCATGGCCAGGTAAAATTGGCGGGTACGGCCGTATCCTTCATCGGGGTGTTTTGAACTTAGCGTTTTCACCTGCAAAAACTCGACGCCGATGTGGCACAGGTACGCTTCGCTGGCGGCCAGCAACGCTCGCCCCACCCCCTGCCGGTGCCACTCGGGCAAGATAGCCATCACGTGAATTTCGGCGGCATACGGCGTGTGCTGCTTGAGGGTGAGGAAGCCAATCGGTTGGTTGTCAACAGTAGCGAGGAAGGTGGGGAGAACGGCCGTATCTGCCACGTACTGTCTCGTTGCTTCTTCAATGCCAAACCAGTCCGCCAGCGCCCGCAAAATGGGCTCACAACGTTCGGATTGTCCCAGCAGTGGCCCCTGAATTTCTAATTCCATGATTGTCCCCATGTCATTTCGAACGAAGTGAGAAATCTCTAACGCGGTCGCAGGCTGATTACTCACCAAGTTTAGAGGGATTTTTCGCTGCGCTCAAAATGACAGGTCCAGAGAGGAGTTCGCATCTGAGGATGCGAACTCCTCAATTATTTATGGATTGCATCTCTCACAGTTTGGGCGAAGGTGCGGGCGCGGGTGACGGCCGTTCCCACATGCCCTTCCGCTCGCATCAACTCTTTCACCTGTCCAGCAGCCAAAAATTCACCAATCCGCCCATCATTTACCAACAAATCAACTAACGGATTGGAACGGCCGTCGCGCAAAACAGTCCACGCTTGCAAGCTGGCTTCGCGAATCCATTCGTGGCCATCCTGACGACTGGCCCCGGCGGCTACCAGGGCCATCAACACCCGCTCCGTGGCGGCAAATGGGCCGTAAGTGGCCATGTTGCGGGCAATCGCCTGCTCGTCGATTACCATCTCGGCGACAATGCGCGTGGCGCGGCGAACAATTTCCTCCGTGGCCAAAAAGCCTTCCGCCTGGAACAGCCTCCGGTTGGCCGAATCATCCAGGCTGCGCTCCAGAATCGCCTGGCTGGCGTTGTCCCAGGCCACGGCGGGCAGCCCGGCCACGTAGCGCGCCAGCGAGCAGATATTTTCCGTGTTGATCGGGTTGCGCTTAAAAGGCATTGCCGACGAGCCCACCTGTTTTTTGCCAAACGGCTCGGCCCACTCGCCAAACGGCGGCGACTGCAACACGCGAAAATCAAGGGCAAATTTGTGCAGTGAGGCGGCAATGCCGGCCAGCACCTGCTGCACCCGCAAATCTTGCTGGCGCGTGTAGGTTTGCGTGGCAATAGGGAAGTAGGGTAACTCCAGCACGGCCATTGCCGCTGCTTCCATCTGCAAAGCGTCCATCTCTGTATTGGCCAGCAGTTCATCGTAGCCCGCCTGGGTACCGACGGCCCCTTTGAGGCCTTTGCCGCGGAGATTGGCGATGAGCGATTGGAGATTTTTGTAATCTTCCAGCAGGTCCTGGGCGTAGACGGCGAAGCGGTAGCCGAGGGTGGTGGGTTCGGCCGGTTGGATGTGGGTGTGGGCCATGGTGGGCAGGTCGGCCGTTGCCTCAATGCGATTGGCCAGGTGAGTGAGTAACTGTTTAAGCTGGTCGCGTAGCAAAACGGCCGCTTCCCGCAGCCGCAGCACATCCACGTTGTCGGTAATATCGGCGCTGGTGGCCCCCCAGTGGATAATGCCGCCACCAACTTCACACTGCTCGGCAAAAGTGCGGATTTCAGCCATCACGTCGTGGCGCGTCTCTTTTTCAATTTCCAGGGCGCGCGCGATGTCAATCTGCCCGGCGTGGGCCTGTAAATCGGCCAGCTGCTCAGCGCTAACCAGCCCGGCCTGGTGCTGCGCTGTGGCCAGTGCCACCCAAACGCGCCGCATCAGCCGCCGCTTGTTTTCTTCAGACCAAATCCGGCGCATTGCCTCACTGCCATAGCGCCAGGTGAACGGAGAAATGAAGGTATCGTGTGTAAAAGTCATAATTTGGATTAGCCACAGAGGACACAGAGGAATGGGAGAAGTGGATATTGGTTAGGAGTGTTTTTTATCAACAGACCCTGACCAACCAACAACTAAACCTCTAAAATCTCTGTGCTCTCTGTGTCAAAAAAACTTACCGCTTCATAACCTGGTAGTTAGGGGCTTCTTTGGTGACCAGCACGCCGTGCGGATGGCTTTCTAGCAGCCCAGCGTTGGTGATGCGGATGAAGCGGGCTTTTTCGTGCAGTTCCTTCAGGTTGGCTGCACCGACGTAGCCCATGCCGGAGCGTAAACCGCCGATAAGCTGGTAGGTGACATCGGCCAGATTGCCCCGGTACGGCACCTGCCCCTCCACGCCTTCGGGCACCAGTTTGTCCCGGTCGGCGCGCACGGAGCGGCTGGCGGGCACGCCGCTGCCGTAGCGGTCAGCCCCGTGCCCTTGCATCGCGCCCAGGCTGCCCATGCCGCGATACACTTTGTAGCGGCGACCTTCATACAAAATGATGTCGCCGGGGCTTTCTTCCAGACCGGCCAGCATGGAACCAAGCATGACGGCGTCGGCCCCGGCGGCCATCGCCTTGACGATGTCGCCGCTGAACTTGATGCCGCCGTCGGCGATGCAGGGCACATCGTGTTTGTGGCATTCGGTGGCGCTTTCGAGAACGGCCGTTAACTGTGGCATGCCCGCGCCAGACACCACCCGCGTTGTACAAATGGAACCGGCACCAATGCCAATCTTCACGCCATCGGCGCCGGCCTGCACCAGATCGCGCACGCCGTCGGCTGTAGCGGCATTCCCGGCGATGATGGGCAGGCTGGGATACCGGTTTTTAGCTTCGCGCAAGGTTTGCAGCACCAACGCGGTGTGCCCGTGGGCGGTGTCGATAACGGCGACGTCTACCCCGGCCTTCACCAGTAAATCTAATCGTTCCAGACCTGAATCTCCCACCCCAATAGCGGCGGCACAGAGGAGACGGCCGTTTGCATCCGCTGCCTGCATGGGGAAGTTCAACTTCTTTTGGATGTCCTTCACCGTGATGAGCCCTTTAAGATAGCCATCTTCATCCACCAGGGGAAGTTTCTCAATGCGGTGCTGGTGCAAAATCTCTTTGGCCTCTTCCAACGTGGTGCCTACCTGGGCCGTAACGAGGCCATCGCTGGTCATAAATTCGGAGACGGGCTGCGGCCCTGGCTCCACAAAACGCGTATCCCGGTTGGTGAGAATGCCCACCAGCTTGCCCTCGTCATCCGTTATCGGCACGCCGGAGATGTGGTAGCGGCTCATCAACGCCTCGGCGTCGGCCAGGGTGTTGTCGGCGCGCAGGGTGACGGGGTCTACAATCATGCCCGCCTCGGACCGCTTGACCTTGTCCACTTCTTCCGCCTGCTCTTCCGGCGACAAATTGCGGTGGATGACACCAATGCCGCCCAGCCGGGCCAGGCCAATCGCCAGCCGCGCTTCCGTCACCGTATCCATCGCTGCCGACAGCAGCGGAATGTTGAGATACAAATTACCGGCCAGGCGGGTTTTTAAATCCACGTTGGCCGGTAAGACTTCGGAGTATCCCGGGGTCAGCAGGACATCATCAAACGTCAGCGCCAATGCGCCTACTTTTTCAGCAATTTCAGTCATTCTTTATGCTCCTCTTTTTCATACGCAACTGCACCTGTCATGCTGAACCCATTCGCATACGCTCAGGGCAAGCTGTGAAGCATCCCATTGGTCTCACCTGTGGCCATGAATTTAAGCCACAATATTTAGAGGGATGTTTCGCTGCGCTCAAAATGACAAGGGTAGTTACAAAACGTTTGCAAAGAACGCAATTTTTTAAAACAAAAACCGAGCTTGCTAAATTGGGCCATCAAGTGGTGGCTCTTTTAACAAGCTCGGCTGCAAAGGTACAAATTTGTCTGAAATGCATCGCCGTGGGAGGGCGGAAATTGAAGCTTCCTTTCGCTAATTGCGGCGTGGTTTGGGCTTGACAGGCCGCTTACGTTTGCTGCCTATTGCCTCTGGTAGTCGATCCAGCTTCTTGAGCACCAGCCAGACACCAAACAGGGCAATGACAAATGCAGCTAACATGGAGTAAGTCAGGAAGGAATCGCCGATGGTTGTTTGATCGGGCCGGAAGAATTCGATCCAGGTGCGATTGCCGCCCCACCAGACGAGGAAGAGGCCAAACAAGGTGCCCGGTTCCCATTTGTCACGGTAACGGCCGTTCAGCCACGCCAGCAGCAAAAAGCCCGCAAATAACGCTATCGACTCATACAAAAAGGTGGGATGAAAGCGCGTGGTATTGGCTGGATAAACCGACAAATCGCTGTACTGGGCAATTCGGAACTGCGGCTCAATGAGCAATCCCCAGCTGCTGCCCGTTGGCGGGCCGTACAGTTCCTGGTTGATGAAGTTACCCCAGCGGCCAATGGCCTGCGCCAGCAACAGTGCCGGACCGGCCACATCGGCATAGTGCCAGAATTTAAGCCGTCGCCAGGTGACATAGAACCAGCCCACCAGGGCTGCACCCACAAAACCGCCTAAAATATTCACCCCACCAGCGCGGAAGTTAAGTACCTGCCCCAGCGAGCTATACTGCGCTCCATCAATGATGTCTAAAGCAACGTAGGTGAGGCGGGCAAAAAGGTACCCGGTAAAGACAACAATAATCAGGCCATTGTAAAACTCGTCGATGGCTTTGACACCAAGCTGGCGCTTTTGCAGTTCGCGCGCCGCCCACCAGGCACCCAGGGCAATGCCGATAACGATGATGATCCCGTACCAATAAATTGGCAGCGTTGCCCCCAGATTTGGAAACCAGTTCTGGATAAATTGGGGCAGCGGAATCTCAAAGGCGACCCGGTCGATATTGATTGCATCAAACATCTGTATATTTCCTCTCTCTCTTTAGAATGTTAGGTTCGTTGTTTTATCACGAATTGGACGAATCCACGAATATTTTTACAAGCCACAGAGGTCACAGAGAACAATGAGAATTGTAGTTTTTCTATTTAGGCTCTTTGTTCTACATCGGTTTCGCTAAGCGTAAGCCCGTAGTAATCAGTCAATGTAGCCTAAGGCCCGCAGGCGGCGGGTCATGTTTTCATCAAGTTCAATCTGGCTGCCGGCGGTAACCTGTGCTTTTTGTTGGGAAACGGCCGTCACCATTCTACTCATCTCTTTTTGCATCGGTTCGGTGATGGACGGCCGTTCGGCCAGCAAGTTCTCTGATTCTAACGGATCATGGGCTAAATCAAAAAGTTCGTCCAGCTTTTCATCTACCTGGATCAACTTGTGAGGCACAGCCTCCCTCTGACCCTCGGCCTTTTCCTGCACGATGGAGCGCCGCACCGACAGGCAGCGATATGCCTCCAGCAGTTCCGGCTGGCGCTTTTCCAGTGCTTTCACAAAGGTAAGCGGCGGGTACACTTCGCTGTAGGCCACCCCCTGCTCCGGATCGTGCCCCGCCACTGTGTTAGCCAGGGTTAGGCCGTGGACCTGCGCCGGATCCAGCGACGCGCCTTGCGGCAATCGACCGGCGGCATCCAGCATGGTGTGGAAGACACGTCGCGTGCTCACCGGCGTCTGAATGCGAGCTGGTTCCTTAAAGCGGCGCGGCCACTGCATCATCAGCGGCACGTGCAGCAGCTCCTGGTAAGCGACAAAGGCGTGGCCCACGCAGCCGTGCTCGCCCAGCCCGTCGCCATGATCAGCCACGATAATGGCGAGCGTGTTTTCGGCATTGGCCCGATTTTGCAGCAGTGCCAATAGCTGGCCCAAGTAGGCATCCTGGTAGGCCACTTCGGCGTCGTATAAATCGCTGAGTACCTGGGCCTCTAAATCGCCCAGCGGCTCGGCCAGCGGCGCAGCCCAACGATACGAATCGCGATTCCAGCGGCGCATGATGGTGCGGGCTTCTTTGCTGCCGCGCAGGTAGGGGGCGGTTTTGTCGATAAATTCGGCCGGCGGTGTAAAGGGCAGATGGGTTTCCATCAGGTTGAGGAAAAGGAACAACGGCCGTTCCACGCCCTTCTCCTCACGCACCTGCAAATAATGAGTCAAATCCCGCACGGACCGCTCGTTTTGCCCCTTGAAGTTGGCGACGCGGGACCAAATAGGCGTAAACCACGAATTGAGCGACAAACGAAATGCCAGGTCTGACTGGCCAAAAAAGTTCTGGATAGGGTACGAAATGCGGCGCAGAAATTGGGTGTAGCTTTCTACCAGGCGGCGCAGCGGGCGCGGCAGCGTTGTGGAATCGCTGGGCATACTGGGGATAGCACCGCCGTAGTTGTAAAACGTCTGGAAACCGCGTTTGAAGCCATTGTTGAGAATACCAACCAGGGGATTGTTGCAGAAAGCTACGGTTTGGTAGCCAGAATCGCGCAATAGTTCAGCCAGATGCGGCCGTTCCGCCGAAAGGCTTTGCGACGATTGGGTTACCTGGTGCGCCGTCGGATACAGCCCGGTGAACATGGAAGCGTGGCTGGGAATCGTCCATTGAGCCGGCGAGATGGCCTGCTCAAACAGAATGCCATCATCAGCGAAACGGTCCAGGTTGGGGGTGAATGCTTGTTTACGGCCGTAACAGCCTAATCTGTCGGCGCGCTGGGTATCAAGGACAATGAAGATAATATCTGGTTGTTCCATGGCCCCTATTCTATCGTCTCCGCAGCGCAGAACCAACCAGATTCATCAAACCAAACCGAAAGAGGAGTGAGCATCCTCAGATGCTCACTCCTCCGAATCTCAGCCATTGCTTAAACTTGGGTTAGGGTTCGGGCTCGGCAAAGCCAAACCAGACAAGCATATTGTTTAGCAGCGGTTCCTGCACATCTTCAGGCAAGAGGGAAAACGGCATCAGCAAGAAGATGGTTTGTTGATCGTTGTTCAGCTCATCAAATGAGGCCAGGCCGACCACGTTGCCGCTGTCATCGCTGCTAGGCCCACGAACCAGGAAAGCAGTGGAGCCGGGTTCCAAATCTTCGGCCAAAAAATCGGCAAAGATGAAGTCGTGAGGGTCATCCAGTTCGATTGTGACCCCGGCCGTAAAGCCCTCTAGCAAGATTTCGTCATCCCCGGCAAATTCCAGATCCGATACGGAAGATAGGCCAATATCGCCAAAAATGGTGGGGGAAGATCCCGTAATCATAATTGGGCGACCAGTATCGAGATATTCAAAGATCACCACAGTGTCTTCGTCGAAGAAGCCTTCTGGTTCCAGATAGTCACCGGAGTCCCAAATGAGCAAATCGACCTCTTCCAAAACTTCCAGAGACAGCGGACCATCCACCGTGGAAACCCAGGTTTCTACCGTGTACGTTTCTTCCAGCAGCGTTTCCAGTTCCGCTTGGCTGGTAAAACCATCCTCAATAGGATCACCATCATCATCCACAAACAAGAAAATGGTGACGTCCTCGCTGCTTTCTTCGTCTTCATCTTCGCCTTCATCGGCTGGGGTTTCACTGGACTCTTCAACGGTCAGGGTAAACTCACCGCCGTCGTCAAAAAAGTCACTCAGCACGATGGTGTAATTGCCGTCATCGGGAATTTCCACGCCGATGATGGCTTCATCTTCGCCGGTAAAGCCAGAATCGGAAGCGGCCAGGAAGACGTTATCCGGATCGTACAGCTCCAGCACGGCGTCCAAATCTTCACCGCTGGTCACCGTGATGTCGATAACGGCCGGGCCATCGGCAAAGGTCCAGCTGAAGGTTTCATCTTCGGACAGTGTGCCTTCAACTGTTTCACCCAGACCGATGCTGCCCTGGTCGGTAGCGTCTATCTCCACGGGCTCATCGAGGTCTTCTTCCTCTTCTTCATCTGCTGCCTCTTCTTCTTCCTCATCGTCGGCAGGCTCTTCTTCATCTTCGCCATCGTCCTCTAGCTGCCCGCCAGTGATCAATTCTGCCTCAACTTCTTCATTGGCGACATCGGTGGGGCAGAGGGCCAGATTGTCTTGCAGCAAACAATCTGCCAAAGCGTACTCGGCGTCAAAGGGGATGAGGTCCAGCAAGCGATTAACGGCGCTTTCCAACCCGTCATTGCTGGAGGCTAACACCACCAGCTGGCGCTCGCTGCCACTTTCATCCAGCAAAATCAGGGCCGTGCCGGACATCTGCACGTTGCCCAGGCTTGACTGGATCAGCCGGTCGAAGGTTTCTTCTGCTGGTTCTTCATCTTCGGCTCCCTCGTCGGCGGGTTCTTCGTCGGTTTCTGGCTCTTCAGCCTCGGTGTCTTCAACTTCAGGTTCGTCGTCGGTGTCTTCGGTTTCTTCCAGTGCGGCCGTTTCTGCTGCGGTCAAAATAGCCGGATCGATGGTTAAACTGATGCCGGCATCGGCCAGCATCTCGGCCACCTCTTCAGACTGGTTGTACAAGCCCAGGTAGATGGCATCACCGTTCTGGTCGTCAGCAGTGGAAAGGCTGAGCTCTTTTTCTGCCTGGCGCAAGCTGGCCTGCAGGGTAATGATTTCGTCAAAAGCGTCGGGGCCAAGCTGGGGCGCACCGGTGTAGACGAGGTCAATCTCTTCGGCAAAAAAGTAGGGGAAGTCGGCCACCGTGTAGTCGCGCTGTACCGGTTCGGTTAAGAAGTCAGCGATTTGGGCAATGAAACGGCCGTTATCCAGCACCGTGTAATAAGGATCCATCAAAAATTGAATGTCACCAACGGCCAGCACCTGCCCGCCAGCCGATGTGGCCGCCATGGTCAGGCCGCCGGGCCGGTCAGTAGCGGAGGACCAGGTGTTGTCATCTCCAGCAAAAAGCGTCTCTGCCCCCACGCCCACCTGGAGGGAATGAGAGCCGTACAACACAACCTGCTCTAATTCGGCCGTCATTGTGCTGTCGGCAAAACCGGCCTCATTCACAATGATATTGCGGAAATTGCCTTCGTTTTCGCTGGTGTTGTAGAGGTAATCACCATTGAAGATGATGTCGAAACTGTTGGCCAAACTATTCAGCGGAATCTTGTCAGTTTCTACAAAAACGTTCAGGGTGAACAAATCTTCTTCAACAACTACCTCATACCGGGTGGGATCACCCAGCAGCAGCAGACGGCCGCCGCGCCGCACGAAGCCCTCGACGGCCTGAACTTCCCTGGCCGAAAATTGTTCCAGCGGCGTAATGACGACAAAGGCGTTAACGGCGCGCAGAGCCGTGGCCAGATCACCACCGGTGTAGGAAACCATTTCGGCACCGCGAGCAGCAATACGGCCGTCCAGATACCCAATCTCATCCAGCGTAAAGGCATTGTTGTGGGCCTGATCCAGCAGCACCAGCCCGCCAAACATTTCCGGCGCATCAACAAAAGCAGCAGAGGCGGGTGTGGGCACGCTTTCCACAACGGCAGCCACATCGTAGCTGGGTGGTTCCGCCCTGTCGCCACCGCCCAGGTTGTAATGTTGCAGATAGCGAACGGCCGTTGGCCCAATGAGTAACAAGATAAAAACAAGTAGGAGAATTAATCCTCGGCGCATAATATATTCCTAAAGAACGTAATTGGGTAGCTGAGTCATTGCGTTGAAAATTACCAAGTTACGCAACTACCCAATTTCCTTTTATTGATTGGCAGGCAGTTCCATGTAGCGATAATAAATGCCCGGCGGCAGATCGGTTGGCGCGGCCCACAGCTTTTCCTGGTCAATAGCCGGTACCTGGTAGGTGCCAAAGGAAAACGGCCCGTCCTCGCCAAACGTCAGCGGGTACAGTTCTACAACCTCATAGTTGCGAATACCGGCCAGTTCGGCCGCTTTGTCAAACGCCTCACTGGTGGAAATGATGCCATCAATCAGACCCAACTCCAGGGCGCGCACGCCGTCAAAAATTTCGGCGCGAGACAATAAATCGAGGTCGGCGTTCAAATTTTCGCCCCGCCCGTTAGCCACAGCTTCCAGAAAGGCAAACTTCAACGTTTCGGCGCGACGAATGGTGCCGTCGCGCGTGCCGCCAAATGATTTATATGGTCCGGTGGTCAAGATCTCTTCTTCTAAAAAGGGTTCATCGGGCAAGGAGCTGATGACGCCAATACTGCCAATGGCAGAACCCGGCTTGGCATAGATGGCATCTGTGGCGGCAGCAATGTAGTAGGCACCGCTGGCGGCCAAAAAGTCTACCGTGGCCACCACGGGCAAATCATTGCGCGCGTCCAACACGTCTAAATACAAATCCTCACTGTCGGAGGCGGTGCCGCCGGGGCTGTTGATGACGATCACGACGGCTTCAATGGCCGGATCATTGCGGGCATAGGTTAGCTGCTCGCGAAACTCAAACGCGGTGGCATTGGAAATTTCGTAATTGAGCCGGATGACGCCAATTTGCGGCTGGGGCACAATTCTGGGGGCCAGAAAAAGGCCCAACGCCAGCGGCAGGACAATGACGATGAGAAATAGGAGAATGAAACGCAGCGGGGAACGGCCGTCGCCGTTGTTTTGCACCATACTAACTCCTTATACGCAACAGGCAAAAAACGATTTTGAAGGCTATCATATTGGTCGTAAACGGCCGTAACATTTTAGCTGCACAAACAACGCTGACCCCTTACGGATGATGCCGCAGTAGGATAACATGTTGAGATAGGCAAGGCAACACGCCAAAGCACGGGAATGGTAAATAATTTTATGCGTTGCTAGAGCATTATGTTAGAATGCATTCATTCCTCCTGCAAAATTGTTGAGGCAAATAAAGTAAGCAAGCAGTAGCAAACATTCATGCATATTACCCATCTTTCATTGACCAACTTTCGCAATTACGGCCGTCTAGAACTCTCTCTTCCCCAAGGGCCAATTTTACTTTACGGCAACAATGCTCAGGGCAAAACCAATCTACTCGAAGCCATCTATTATCTGGCCACCACCCGCTCCCCCCATGCCGATAATGACGCCCAACTGCTAAACTGGAACGCCACCCAATCTGAAGAACCCGTCGTTGTCGGGCGTCTGGTGGCTACGGTTGCCACCAGCCAGCAAACCCACCAGCTGGAAATGCGGCTGATTCAGGAGCAAAAAGCCGGACCCTCCCACACCAGAAATTTTAGCTTTCGCCGTCAGGCCTTGCTGGACCGGCGCAAGGTGCGCCTGATGGATCTGCTGGGCGCAATGCGCGTCGTGCTCTTCTTACCCGAAGACATTCAACTGCTCACCGGTTCACCGGCGAACCGCCGCCGCTACCTGGATATCACCCTTTGCCAGATCGACCCGGTTTACTGTCGCACTTTATCCAATTACAATAAGGTGCTGGAGCAGCGCAATGCCGTTCTGCGGCAGATTGCCGAAGAGCAAACCGGGCGAGACGTGCTGCCCATTTATACAGAGAAGCTGGTTAGCCTGGGCAGCGATATTTTTTTGCGGCGGGCCAAGTTTCTAACCAACCTTAGCCGGGAAACACAGCGCATTCATTATGAAGCGTTAACCGGAGGGCGTGAGTCCATTCGCCTTCTTTATTTACCCCGGCTGCATGTAAAAAGGAGCAGGATTGCGCCCAAAGATAGCTTGAATCCTGCTGAATTGGGTGATTGGCTAGAAACTCATCAAGGACAGTCAGAAATAGTTACAGAACGTTTTGTTAAACTGTTACAAGAATCTTTATCAACAGACATTGCACGCGGGGCCACAACGATTGGGCCGCACCGGGATGATTGGTCTTTTCAGCTAAACGGCCGTTCCCTGGGCAATTTTGGTTCACGTGGCCAGCAGCGCACGGCTATCCTTGCATTAAAAATGGGCGAGATTAATTGGATGACAACAGTGACCGGCGAACGTCCCATTTTACTATTGGATGAAGTAGTGGCAGAATTAGATGAGCAACGCCGCAGCGCGCTGCTCAGTTCTGTCAGCGAAACAACGCAAGCCATCCTGACAGCTACGGACCCTGGCATGTTTACTGATTCATTTTTGCAGCAAGCCACACGCATGGAAGTTGAAAACGGCCGTGTTAATGTAATGTAACGAACAAGCAACTTGGTGCTATCTATGCAGAGGCACCCATTAATTGAGTGAACAGTATCGTGAACAACACCAGCAAAGAATCATCTGTCGTGCTAATTATTGACGACATGCGTGAAAACCGACTACTGCTTTCATCGCAGCTAAGGCTGGATGGGCACAATATCATCGAAGCCAGCGGCGGGCAGGATGGTATTGCCATGGCCCAAGAACACGATCCCGATCTCATTTTGCTAGACGTTATGATGCCCGATCTTAACGGGTTTGAAGTCTGTAAAATCCTCAAAGGTGACCCCCAAACACATCTCATCCCTATCATCATGATCACTGCCTTGAGCAAGGTGGAATCACGCATTGAGGGTAAAAAAGCCGGGGCCGACGAGTTCCTCTCGCGGCCCCACATCCGGGAAGAGCTGCTGGTGCGTGTACGCACCCTGATTCAGCTTAAGCGCGCCCGGACCAACCTGGAAGAAGAGCGCCACCGCCTGCAGCTGCTGTACAACATCAGCCGGGCCGTTAGCACCCAGCTAGATCTGGAATCGATGATGTCTGCCATCATTACGCAAACGCAAGCGGCCGTAGGCGCGACCAAAGGCAACATCATGCTGCTGAACGAACAGGAGCAGGTGTACCACAAGTTCATCATTCGGGCAGGCTCCCCCATCGAGATTAGCGACCGGGTCACCAAAGAAGTAATGACACGCGGCCTGGGCGGCTGGCTGGTGGCCAACAAACGGAGCGAAATTATTCACGACATTCGGCAGGATGATCGCTGGGTGACGTTACCGGACGATGAAGGGGAAACTGGTTCTGCCATAGGTGTGCCGCTAATAGGGTCAGACCGTATCGTGGGCATTTTGATTTTGAACCATCCCGATGTGGGTTACTTTACTGAGGAACATCGTGAGCTGCTGATTGCTTTAGGCAGCACCGTCTCGACGGCCATCGCCAATGCCCATCTCTTTACCGAAATCAGCGAAGAGCGACGCAAGCTGGAAGCGATTCTGGGCCAGGCAACCGACGCCATCGTTACCACAGACGAGGATTGGAATGTTTCTCTATTTAACCAGGCAGCGGAACGGCTTTTTAACCTCAAATCAAAAGATGTTTCTGGAAAATACATTGGCGATGTGAAACCGCTTAGCGTTTTGCTAACGCTTTACAGCAACGGAAGCAACCACGCAAATGCTCAGGAAATCAATCTGGAAAATGGCAACACACTGTACACCAGCGTTTCACCGATTCAGGGTGTGGGTTATGCGGCCGTTTTACAAGACATTACCGAGCTAAAAAGAATTGAAGAATTTAAGCTGACCGAAGAGCGGCGCAAAAAGCAGGAAATCAAAGAAACATTCTCCCGCTACATGGGTCCCAGCCTGGTGGATTATGTGCTTTCTCATGAGCCCGGGCTAATGGCCCGGCGTGAACGACGCCACGCCGTCGTGATGTTTGCCGATTTACGCAGCTCCACCCGTTTCATCCGGCTGGTAGAACCGAATGACGTGATTGCCCGCCTTAATCACTTTTTCACCCAGATGACAGAGGTTGTTTATCAGTTTGAGGGAACTATCTTCGAGTTAACCGGTGATGAAATTTTAGTGGCATTTAACGCCCCATTTGATCAGGTGGATGCGTCTAGCCGCGCTTTGGAAACGGCCGTTGCCATGCACCAACGCTTCAACGCCCTGCGCGTAGAGCTGTTTGAAGGGCTCACCTCCAGCTTTGGCATGGGGATTGGCATTGATCAGGGGAATGTCATTGTCGGCAACGTCGGTGCCGAAACCCGGATGACCTTCCGCATGGTGGGTGACGCCGTCAACACCGCCCACCGCCTGGTAGACATCGCCGCCGACGGCCAGATTGTCATTTCTGAAAGTGTCTATGAAAATCTGGAGATAGATTCAAACGAGCTCCTACAGATTAATCCTTTAGAGTCGATGGGCGAGGTGGAGCTTCGCGGTAAAGATGAACCGGAACGACTCTATCGCATCCACATTCCCCGCGAGCAAATGCGCAACGAGTAACCCTCATAACGGCCGTTTGCCTGGCACCCCCACCCGACGCGGATATTTAGCAGGTGTGTCTCCCAACTTATGCACCACCACAAAATAGTGCGGCTGCTCTCTCTCTGGTAACGTAACCTGCCCCAGTTCAGGCGCAGCGCCACCCAACAGCTTGATTGCTTCCCCTGCATTTTCCATCTCTTCATGAACGCCGGCCCCTTTTTGGGCCAGCATCTTGCCCCCCACTCGGCACAGCGGCAGCAAATATTCCACCAGCACACGCAGTTCTGCCACGGCCCGGGCCACGGCCCAATCATATTGCTGCCGGTGCTGGGGCAGCTGGCCCAGCATTTCAGCTCGTTCGGCCAGCACGGTGACGTTGTCCAACGCCAGGGCATCGACGACTGCCTGCAGAAACTGCCCTTTTTTGGCCACGCTTTCTACCAGGGTCAGCTTTAGCTGCGGGAATAATATCTTGAGCGGCAAACCGGGGAACCCTGCGCCGCTGCCTACATCAATCAGGGAACGGCCGTTCAACTCACCCATCACCCTGGCACAACTTAACGAATCCAGAAAGTGACGCACGCGAATATCTGCCGGTTGGCGAACGGCCGTTAAATTCATGCGTTCATTCCATTCCAGCAGCTGCGCCTGGTATTGGGCAAATTGGGACAGTTGATGTGGTGTCAAAGGAGCCCCTAACTCATCAGCCCACCGGCTAAACTCATGCCATTCTGCAGAAAGTGTCATCCTGAACGACTGCGCTCCAGTTCTTTGCGATCCACAACAATTTCGTAGCTGTCATACTGTTCGCCACCAAATCGTGCCGGGGGAAAGGTGAGCCAATTTTGCACCAAGATGAGCTCACCACGCACGTACAGCGGCACCAATGGGAATAATCCTTCATCACCAAATAACATATTTTCAATTTGGCGATAAATCTTCTCCCTCTCGGCAGCATCGGTTGTAGTAGCCGCTTGCTGAATCAAAGTATCTACCTCACTACACGGCCGTCCTTCCCGGTTCTCACTTTCCTGGCAATGGATGAGATCACCCATCCAGTTATGCGCATCGGGATAATAAGATGCCCAGGCTAATTCCCACACATCAGGTCGTTCAGCGCCGGCATCGGCCCGCGTATTGGCCAAAAGCGTGCCAAACTGCACCTGCTCAATCTGGAATTGGTTCTCCGAACAGCCCAATTCCTCTACCCACATTTGTATAACTAACTCGGCTTGCAACAAAGAAAGGTCAGAAGAGGAAACCATGAATCGAATATCCGGCATTAACCGGCAGCTGCCAAAACCGCTCTCTGCCATTTGTATGCGGGCCAAATCTGGACTATAACCCAAACCAACCTGATCAACGGGCAGCGCGCCAAATACACCGGGCGGGATGAGATGGCGCATGGGCACGGCATCGCCGCCGTACACTTCCTCCACCAACACTTCCCTGTCAATGGCGGCACTAAAGGCGCGGCGCACTGTAGGCTCCCTAAAAACACCGCTCTGAAAGTTGAAGTTCAAGTAAAGTAAAGTCTGTTGGTTGACCACCTGCAATTGCTCCAAGGTTGCATTCGGTGCGTCGGTCAAATCTGCATTTGTAGCATCAATTACATCCAGCGATTTAGCTTCCCATAATCCTAAGGCAATATCATCCGTATTTACATAATTGATTTTGACAATTTGCGTATTCCCCTGGAAGGGAATAGGCCATAAGGTGTTACGCTGTAATGTTGTGAAGTTGGGAGTTAAGGGCATAAACGGACCGCTGGTTAACAAGGGAGCCCCATCTTGAACGGCCGTTTGCCAATCATCGGTATCCACTGCTTCCTCATCTTCTTCAACCTCAAACAGCTCACGAGGCAACGGCCGCATAAACCAAAGGCTGGTAATGGTCAAAAAATGAGCCGCCGGGCGATTCAGCCTAATCTGCAACGTTGTGTCATTTAATGCCTGCACCCCGATATTTTCTAAATCGGCAGGTGTGGCGCTGGCCTGCTGGTGAACCTGTTCACAGCCATCGATGAGAAAAAGGACAAACGCATCCGGCGTATCTGTTTCGCGGGCACAAGCCCGCTGAATGGCAAACACCATATCACTGGCAACCACAGGTCGCACCGCTTCCGAAATCACAAAGCCATCAACGGTTTGCGAGCTGGGCTGCACCCAAAAAATATCGTCGCGCAGGTGGAAGGTCCAGATACGGCCGTTTCCCGACACCTCCCACTCGCGCGCCAACGCCGGATCTACCTGGTTTGTCGCATGGTTGTAGCGCGTCAGGCCCACAAATAAATTTTCGATCAGGTCGATTCCATCGGGATCATTGGTAGCCTGAGGATCGATATTTGGTATCGACTCACGGACAAAGCTAATGTCCAAAACGACCGGGGAACTACCTTCTGAGGCAGGGGTTGGAACAATGGTCGGCGTGGGGGTTGGCTCCAGGATGCGTGTTACCACCAGCTCCTCACCAGCAATATTAAAAACCTCTGTGACCACGATGGGTGGTACTTCTTGGCTATCCTGACAAGCCGAAAATAACAAAACTCCGCATATAATGAATGCGGCGACGCTCAAAAGATAAGTTGTGCTGTATTTGTTACGTTGTTTTTCTATCACCACGTCATGCTATCCCATGCAAAACAGGGTGACAAGTTTTTTAATGAGCTGTTGGGTAAATAAATTACATCTTCTCAGCCAGCATCGCATACAATTAGGTAAATTTCTGTGGTTGCATGCTTATGGAGCGAGTAGTAATATAGTGAAGCTAACACCTCCCAGTTAAGGATAGGAATATATGTACGAGCGCGTACTGATTATTGATGATTCACAAGAAATTCGCGACTTCCTTTGCGAATACATTTTACAACCCAAGGGCTTTGAAGTCTTACAAGCCTCCAATGGATTAATGGGCCTGGAAATGGCAATTGCCAAAGAGCCAGACCTGATGATTGTGGATCAGCAAATGCCTCGCTTGACTGGACTGGAAGTGTTAGAAAAGCTGCGCGAACGTGGCATCGAAATCCCCGCAATTTTGGCAACAGCACATGGTTCTGAAGAAACGGCCGTAGCCGCTTTTCGTCTCGGCATTCGCGATTACGTGATTAAACCGTTTGACGCCGACGAAATTAGCGACTCCGTAGACCGCGCCCTGCGCGAAAGCCGCTTGCAGCGCGAACGTGACCAACTGGTGCAGCAATTAATGGAAAGCAACTCCCAGCTTCAGCGGCGCGCCCAGGAACTAAACGTTTTGTACGGTGTCGGCAAATCAGTAGCCTCTTCTCTAGATTTGGAAGAAGTGCTGCACCGGGTGGTGGAAGCGGCCGTTTACGTTGTGGGCGCTGAAGAAGGCTCCCTTATGCTGTTGGATGAGGAACAAGGAGAACTGTACATTCGGGCCTCCAAAAACCTCGATTCCAAAGCCCAATCGATGCGCAAGCGCGTTAACGATAGTTTGGCCGGTAAAGTGCTGCAAACCAAGCGGGCCATCGCCATTGGTAATGATTCGCAATGGAAGCGAACCCATACTGCCCTGCTGGTGAAATCACTTATTTACGTGCCGCTCATTCTGCAAAACAAACCCATTGGCGTGTTAGGCGTCACCAACCGGCTCAAAGAAACTTCGTTTGACAGCAATGACACCCGTGCCCTGTCCGCATTGGGCGGTTACGCCACGATTGCCATCAACAACGCCAACATTTATACAGACATCGAACAGCAGCGCGTGACCTTGTCAGTGGTAGTTGATCAAATTGATGATCCCGTTTTGGTGGTTGATCATGAGGATAAGCTGCTGCTGCTAAACCAGGCCGCCCGTGAGGTCTTTGAACTGCCTGATGCTAAAGTTGTCGGGCATCCCATCAACAAGCTGCTGAAAAATCAGGAGGCGGTTGATTTTATCTTGCAGGACACAGGGGATGAGATGCAGGTAACGACGGAGATTGAAGGGGCAGACGGCCGTACTTACCAGGCACGCATGACCTTCATCGAAGGGGGCAGTCGTTCAATTTTGATGGTGGAAAAGGAAAACGAATAAGCTTAGGTTGGCTTCATTCCCAGCCAAAAATGGTGCGGCAAGATGTTGGCAAACGGCTGCACACTAACCTTCCCCACCTGCGTTTCTTCGGCAAGCATCCCCGTATTAACCAGACACATTTCAGGCATACGGCCGTATTTCTCGCGATAATACTCCACAGCCCGGTTCACCTTCTCATCCAGACTCCGCTTGCGATCATCATCCAGCCACAACATGCCCACGTTCATCTTATTCCTCCTCTAAATCATCCTCATAAAGATCAGAATCATCTTCGTCATCTTCTTCCAGCACAATCGCTTGCTGCGGGAATCCATCATCTCGCTGCCAGTGCATCTGCAGCTCTTCAGGCGCGCCAAATGCCTCCAGCGGCTGCGCCAGCAAGGGACGAGGCCGATTACGGTGAATTGTCTCCAACGTGAGGTGCAGATCATAGTTGCCAATAAAGGCCGCCTGAAAATGAACCTGACTATCATCGGCTACGGCTAGGAAGTCCCCTTCACCTAAAAGATAATCTGCTTCGGCCCCAATAACGGCCGTTGCTGCCAAAGATTCCGCCTCATCACGCACCTGCCCCACCAACCGCAGGGGCAAATTGGCCCGCATAACGCTGCTAAGCCAAGGGGCCGTCGGATGGCTGCTGCTCAAAACGAGATGAATACCTGCTTCCGCACCCCGTTGCAGCAGGGCGGCTAATGCGGCCTGGACCGCCTCTGAATAAGTGCCCAATAATGCTTCCACATTGTCAATCAACGTCACAATTGTGGGCTGAAGCGTTTCGTGCTTCAGACGATGTTCCATTTCATCCATTAAAATCTGTAGTGTCTGTCCGGCATCCTCCGGATCGGCAATGACCTGGCTGAGTAAATGAGGCAAAAACATGAGCGGCGCCAGTTGGCGATTAGTTTTGCCGGGACGATCTGGATCAATGACCAGGAGCTGCAATTTGGATTGCCGATTGGTCATCGCCAGCGAAACTGCCAGGGTGCGCAAAAGTGACGTTTTGCCGGAGCCTTCGCATCCGGCTACCAGCACATGGGTAATATCGGGGTCAGCAAAGGGAAGCAACAGCGGGGCGCCTTCTTCATCCATGCCTAAAACGGCCGTACTTTCTGGCAGTTCCGGCAGTAATGGCAATAAATCCAGCAAAGAAACTGGCGGCTCGTGCGGCCGTACGATATCCAGCCGCCACTGCCCACGCTCATCCTTCACCAGGTTTACATCGGCCACGCCCAGTACGGAAAGCAAGTCACGCTTTAAGCCACGCAGCCGGTGCAAACCAGACTCCAGGTGCGATTGCAGATCAAAGCGAATCGACTGGGTCTCTACCTGCCCACCGGCCACCCGCGCCGACACCTGATGTGTGGAAAATACGCGCTCAATCTGCCTGGATTGCAGCTCCAGCTGATTGCGCAGCCGCTCCTCCTTATTCATCCTTTGCCACGTTTCTCTTTCATTCATAGTTTGCTCCAAAGAGCCTGCAATAAGCACATCTGTTCTAAAAGTTGGTAAAAAAAATGGACGGCAGAAACGGCCGTCCATCAACTACCAATTCTTTGTGCTACGCAGTATTCCGCAGCACCATCATCACTTTGCCTTGAACCTGCACTTCTTCCCGGTCCACATAAATGGGTTCCATGGTGGGATTGGCCGGTTGCAGACGAATCTTGTTGTTGGCCTCACGATAGAAATATTTCAACGTTGTGGTGTCATCGCTAAGCCAGACGGCAACCATGTCGCCATTTCGGGCATCATTCTCCTGGCGCATAATGACAATATCACCATCGTTCACCATCGCGTCGATCATAGAGTCACCGCTGACGCGCAGAGCAAACAAATCATCATGACGCCCGGGAATCATGGAGGTGCTTAACTCAATCATGTCGTCTTCATCGTAAACGGAAAAGTCACCATTGACTCCCTCAATTGGAGAACCGGCCACAATATTGCCCACGAGCGGAACACGGAATATGTTGGATACGGCCGTACCCACCTTTTCCGCGACTTGACTCACAGCCTGACGCACCTGCCCGGTCGTTTCCACAACCTTGTCGGTTAAGCGCAAACCACGAGACACCTCAGCATCTCGCTCCAGCAAACCTCTTTCTTTAAGTTTTGTCAGATTGTAATTAACAACCGAGGTGGAGCTAATGTTTACCGCGCTGCCAATTTCTCGAATTGTAGGGGGCCGCCCAAACTCAGCGACGTATTCTTGAATATATGCCAAAATATTCTTTTGGCGTTCAGATAAACCTTTCTTGGCCATTGTGCCTGTCTCCTAAATACACATGCCGCGATACCACTGAATCTGATAAACTACCTAAAAGAAAATGTAGTTTGCACACTTTATGACAATCGCTCATTTGTTCTGGGTGCAGTATACACGAACACCTGTTCGGTGTCAAGGCAAATTTGCCGCTCACCATCTGGTACAAATTTTTAAGGAATTCCCCATGAACTTTGAATCTTTCCAATTTCCCAGCAGACGCTCCAACATAGTGGCTCATAATGGCTTGGTTGCCACCAGCCAGCCTTTGGCAGCGCAGGCCGGGCTCAATGTGCTAAAAGCTGGCGGCAACGCCATTGACGCCGCCATCGCTACCGTAGCGACCTTGTGCGTGGTTGAACCCTGCTCCACCGGCATTGGTGGCGACGCCTTCGCCCTCATTTGGCTGGCGGATGAGCAAAAGTTGTACGGCTTAAACGCCAGTGGCCCGGCCCCACAAGGCCTCACGGCCGAATTCGTTCGCAGCCAAGGGCATGAGCAGTTTCCGTCCATTGGTGGACTGGCCGTAACGGTGCCAGGCAGCCTGCGCGGCTGGCAGCTGGCCTTGGAACGCTTTGGTAGCATCGGTCTAGATACCCTGCTGCAGTTGCCGATCGCTTACGCCCGAAACGGCTACCCGGTGAGCCAGCGCATTGCCCAATCCTGGGAGCGCTCAACTGAAAAGATGAGCCGCTGGCCCGATTCCCGACGGGTGTGGCTGCCCAACGGCCGTGCCCCGCACGCCGCCGAAAGGTTCCAAAATCCCGAATTTGCCCGCACCTTACAAACCATCGCCGATCATGGCTACGAGGCCTTTTACCGGGGCGACATTGGCCGCCAAATTGTTGAGGCGGTTCAGGCCGATGGCGGCGTGCTTACCCAAGATGATCTGGCAGCGTACCAGGCCGAATGGGTGGACCCAATCAGCGTGAAATATCGCGATGGATTTGTTTTTCATGAGATTCCACCTAATGGGCAGGGACTTACCGCCCTGTTGGCACTCAACATCGCTAAACAGTTCGATTTGCCTGCACTGGGGTACGGTACGGCCGATTATTATCATGGCCTCATCGAAGCCATCAAGCTGGCTTTTGCTGACGCTCACGCTTACATCGCCGATCCGCGCCAGACAAATGTTCCCATCGAAGCATTGCTGAGCGACAGCTACACACGCAGCCGCCACGACCTTATCCAGCCAGAGAGTGCCTTGCAGCCCACACCCGGCACGCCCCAAATTCACGGTGACACGGTTTACCTGACGGTGGCCGATGGCAATGGCAACATGGTGAGCTGGATTCAGAGTTTGTACATGGGCTTTGGCAGCGGCATCACCGCGGGGGACACGGGGGTCCAGCTGCAAAATCGGGGGGCCAATTTTAGTTTAGAAGCAGGGCATCCCAATGAAGCTGCACCGGGCAAACGGCCGTATCACACCATTATCCCCGGCTTTATTACCAAAAATGGGCAGGCATGGAGCAGTTTTGGCGTAATGGGTGGTTTTATGCAGCCGCAGGGCCATTTGCAGGTTGGTGTCAATATGGTTGATTTTGGCATGGATCCACAAACGGCGCTGGACGCGCCCCGGTTTAACTGGCTGGAGAATAAGCAGGTGGCGTTGGAAACGGCCGTTGCCGACAACATCCGCCACAATTTAGAACAGCGCGGCCACGAGCTGTGGGAAAAAGGCAAGCCGCTCCATTATGGCGGCGGACAGGTGATTGTGCGCGACCCGGAAAGCGGCGTATTGATTGGTGGCAGCGAGCCGCGTAATGATGGAACGGCCGTTGGCTGGTAATTTCGTTTGCAAACCTGCCATCTCATAACTATAATTCCCATCCGGTTCGGAGAGGTCGCATAGTGGCTTAGTGCGCACGCTTGGAAAGCGTGTATACCGGAAGGTATCGCGGGTTCGAATCCCGCCCTCTCCGCCACAAAAAGAGCACAGCTAACCACTGTGCTTTTTTCTTGCCATTGTTTTGCACTAATGCGTCCTTTGCAAAGAGCCAACACAGGGGCGCAACGATGCAGAAAAAGTTAGAGGGAAAATCTCCGCGCAGCTTGCACAAACCGACACAAGCCGTGGTTTTTTCAGTAGAGTTGCAAAAGAGTTGCAAATCACCCTGGCACCGAACTGGTACACTGGTACCATTCTGTTAAACCCACTTTGCCACAGGCTGTACCAACCATTACAATAGACCCCATCTTATAAAGCTTCGTACACCTTAACGACAGCTTGCGCTTATGGATGCATACCAAGCAAACCTATATCTTCCACTAATTGCCACCGCGCTCTACTTGGGGATTTTAGTCCTGCCTCAAATACGCCGCCGCCCAGAAAAAAACCAGGCCGCCTGGCTGGTTGCCGCGCTGGTCATTTCTATAGGTTGGGAATTTTCCATCTTTTTTGCCCGCAGCATTCCCGTTGCCAACTTGCCTACAATTGTATTGCTGCTCTCAATTGGTACCCTGGCAGCAACCACCAGCGCCTATTTAGATTGGCAGCCGAGGCCACGTTATTTGATTTTGGGGGGAACGGCCGTCATAACGGCCGTCATCATCAACTTGCTGGCGCCCAACCGCGTCTTTGTTTTACCGGGTGGGCAAATGATCGGCATCACCAACGGCACCCTGGCCGTGTACTTAGCCTGGGGTGGATTGACCGGCGGCCTGCTCATCACCACCTGGCGCGAATATCGCAAGACCCGTTTCCCCTGGCACGCCAACCGACTCCTCTTCTGGTTTTCCGTCCTCACCATCTTCTTTTTGGGCGAATTGCTGCAATTTTTTGACTTGCTGGGTTTGATTATTGCTGGACAAGCGCTGCGCTTTTTTGGCATGTTAGGAATGGCCTACGGCATCGCCTCCTTCCGCATTTTTGACGTGCGCGCCCGCGCCCAGCGGGGCATCGCCTTTATCATTATCAACACACTTTCAGCCCTGCCCCTAATTCTTTCCGTCATTATCATTTTTCAGTTTGGCGAAGCCCTTTACCAGGGTGATAACCTCATCACTTCCAGCCTTATTGCCCTGGCAATTACGCTTGGTTTCTTCCTGTACCAACCATTTAGACAGCTAATCAGCCGTTTATTGTATCGTTACATGCGTGGCGAAGGTGTAAACGCGGGACAGGTGGTACGCAATTACAGCCAGGCTATCTCCCGCACCCTAGACGTACAGCAGCTATCCCTTCTCATTGTGGGCACGCTGAGTGAACTGCTGGAAACCAATCGCGGCGCGCTCATGCTGGTCACTCAGCTAGAAAGCGGTGGCTACGAAGTTGATCCCATTCCCGCGATGGGCATTGTGCCACGCCATCCTATTCGCTTTGCCCATGACGATCTGTTTATCAACACGCTGGCTGACCAACACCAGCCGCTGCTGCAATATGAATTGGATTTTAACCCTGCCTTTAAAGAACTGCGCGATGAGGAGCGCAGCTGGCTGGCTGAAATGACGATGGAAGTGTATGTGCCTGTTAGCAGTGGTGAGGATATTGTGGGCTTAATTGCGGTAGGTCCTAAGGTTTCGGCCGTACCTTATCAGCCAAATGAACTGGAGCTCATGCAAACGCTGGCGGATCAAACTGTGGTGGCCCTGCAAAATGCTCGTCTCTACAGCGAGCTGAACGATCAAAACGAACACATTCGTTACCTTAACATCGATTTGGTGGAGCAAAATGAAAAGCTGGAAATCATGGATCGGGTGAAATCCGATTTCATCACCATTGCCTCTCACGAACTGCGCACGCCGCTGACCCAGGTAAAAGGATACGCCGATATTTTGTCGGCAATGAATGATGAAAATGCGCTCACACGAGAGCAAACGCGGGAGATTGTTGGCCATATCAACCGGGCCACCTTGCAGCTGGAGCGGCTTATTACCGCCATGCTAGATGCCAGCCAACTGGATGTAGACGGGATGCAGCTTACCTTTGTGAAAACCCAGCTAGATACTGTGCTGCGTCTGGCGGTGGAACCGCTCATTCAGGCAATGCGCGAGCGGCGCATCCATCTGGAAATTGCGGGTATAGAAGAGCTCCCCTCCATTTACGCCGACTTCAAACGGTTGGTGCAGGCGTTTAACAACTTGCTGGGCAACGCCGTGAAATACACACCCGACAGCGGTCACATTTATGTAAAGGCCACCCGGGTACCAGGCCAATTTGAAGAAGAATTTTTGGAGATTGTTATTCGGGACACCGGCATTGGCATCGATCCCAAGTTTCATTCGCTCATTTTTGAAAAGTTCTTCCGCATTGGTGATCCGCAGCTGCACTCTACCGGTAACACCAAGTTTAAGGGAGCTGGCCCTGGCCTAGGACTGCCCATTGCCAAAGGCGTCATTGAAGCACACGGCGGCCGTATTTGGGTTGAATCAGAAGCAGAAGATGAGGAACGGCTGCCGGGCAGCAGTTTCAATATTGTTTTGCCTGTGCGCCCACCCGGTTCTGAAGATATTGTCGATAGCGAAACGGCCGCTCGTCCCGCCTATCTCGTTGGTTAACAAGCCCATTACAGGAGGCAGCTCATGCCCTCAGAAGATCGCAAAAATGCTATGATCCTTTCCGGCGGCGGAGGGCGCGGCGCTTACCACGTCGGCGTGATGCGCTTTTTGGAAGAGCATGAATGGTTTCCGCACATTGTGGCCGGTACATCCATCGGGGCTGTTAATGGCGCGGCCATTGCTTCCGGTCACAGCTCCCGCTCGCTGTGGGCGTTGTGGCAGCGGCTCACCACCGATGACGTGCAAAAACATCATTGGAACTTGCTGGAAGGAAATTACCTCCTGGACACCTCCCCTCTGCGTAACACTTTACAGCAACACGGCTGGGTTGATTTTGATCGGATCAATTCGGCGGAAGCGGCCGTTCACCTGCGCGTCACCGCAACTGAAATTAACAGCGGTCAGCTGCACGTGTTCGGCAACAGTGATGACGTGTATCCCAGCAAAATGCGCCGCGAAAAGATCGAGCTCAACCACATCATTGCCAGCTGCTCTATTCCCATTGTTTACCCAGCCACCCAGCTTAACGATACGCTTTATTGGGATGGGGCCACCGTGGCCAACACCCCGCTCGGCCCGGCCATCGACGCCGGAGCTGAAGAAATTGTGGTGGTGATTATGACCCCCTGGGAAGGGGATGAAGAGGACGGCACAGAACTCCCCATCCCCAAAAATATACTAACCGCCGCCAGCACGATGCTGGAGTGGGCGCTGTTGGCCTCTTTCCAATCAGACCTTAAAATGTTCCGCCGCATCAACGAACTGGTGCGTTTGCAGGTAGAAAATGCCCGGCTGCAAGCTACCAATCGGCTGCTGATGAGCCAGCTCAGCGGTGAGGAACTCAACCTGGAAGACAAAGACGGCAACGGTATCCCCGACATTTTTGAAGACAAATTCCATGCCTTACCCGAACCAATCATTGTCGCGCCAAAAAAAGCAATTCCCGTCGACCGCATCATCCGTTACACGCGGGACGGCCATGAAGAACTGTTCCAGATGGGCTACGAAGATGCCAAACGGGCCTGGAAAGCGGCGGGCAAAGCGGTAGAAGGGGAGTCGTAATTCGGCAACCAACCTCCCGCAGGTTTCTTTACAGATTTTCTTTTGAACGAGAGCCTGCGGGAGGTTTTTCTTTAAGTGGAGGGTGTTATGTTAAGTAATGATCCAAAACGGGCACTGGTGCTATCGGGCGGGGGCGGACGCGGCGCCTATCATGTAGGCGTGCTGCGCTTTTTGGAAGAGCATGAATGGTATCCTGATGTCGTCGTGGGTACGTCGATTGGGGCAGTGAATGGCGCGGCGCTTGCTTCGGGTCACAATGCCAATTCGCTGTGGGCCCTGTGGCGGCGGCTGCGCACCAAGCATGTACAAAAACCGAACTGGAACCCGTTTACGGCCGTTTCCCTCCTAGACACCGAACCCCTGCGCAACACCCTCATGAACGATGGCTGGGTTGATTTTAATCGCATCAATGATCCCCAAAAAGCGGCCGTTCACCTGCGCATCACCGCCACCGAAATTACCACCGGGCAGCTGCACATCTTCAGCAACAGCCTCAAAAACAAAACCGACATTACCATTGAGCATATCCTCTCCAGCTGCTCCATCCCGCTGATTTATCCGCACACCAATTTGGGCGAAACGCTGTATTGGGATGGGGCGGTGGTGGCCAACACGCCGCTCAGCGCCGCCATTGCCGCCGGGGCAGAAGATATTATTGTAGCTGTGATGACGCCGCTGCCGGGCAGCGGCCATACCGTGCCTGAACCGCCCACCAATCTGTACGAAGCCGCCAGCATGACGCTGGAATGGGCGCTGCTGGCATCTTTCCAGGCCGACATGAAAATGTTTGACCTCATCAACAGCCTGGCCGCCGTGCGCGATGAGTTCAACCGACTCCAGGCAGATTATCCCGACATTGTGACCCAGTACATGCAAGACATGAACAATCTTGTAGGGGCCAACGTCAAACAAGATTACAAACATCTGGACATGCCGCTCATTGCCACACCAGAGGATTTTATTCCAGTGCAGCAGATTGTGAGCTACACGAAGGAGTGGCACGAAAAACTGTACCAGATGGGCTACGATGATATGAAACGGGCCTGGCAAAATGCCGGGCGCGTGGTGGAATAAACAGCAAGAGGAAAACAAGCAATGAATCGCACCCGGCTCATTTTTTTTGGCATTTTGACCGTGACTGCCTGCGTCATCCTGTCTGTTGTTGTTATTCAATTTCTTAATCCCGCTGATGGCAGTGAAACGGCCGTCACCAACCCCACCGACGAAATTGAAGTTCCCGCAGGCTCCGTGCTGGTCACCCTGGCCTCGTCCAATACCAAAGAAAGCTGGCTCGATCAGGTCGTGGAAAAGTTCAATGCTGAACAAGTAGAAACGTCCGCCGGCAGCCCCATCGTTGTCGACGTCAGCCACGTAACCTCGGGCGGTTCGATGAACGCCATTTTGGACGGCAGCAGCCAGCCCGTCGCCTGGAGCCCTGGCGACCAATCCTGGGTAGACCAGGCCAACGACACCTGGCGGCAGCGCACCAATCTGCCCCTGGCCAGCCAGAGCTGTGCCCCAACTATCTACGCCCCCCTGGGCTTTGCCATGTGGCGACCCATGGCCGAAACGCTGGGCTGGCCAGAAACGCCCATCGGTTGGGACACCATCGTGGAACTGGCGGCCGATCCGGAAGGGTGGGCCAGCTCTGGCCGTCCCGAATGGGGTCAGTTTCAATTTGGCCACACCCATCCGGCTTACGCCAACTCTGGCCTGCTCTCGATGACCAGCTTTGTCTACGGCATTGCCGGCAAGACCGACACCCTGACCCCTGCTGAAATTTACGCGCCCAACGTTGAAGAGGCGATGCGCCAGCTGGAAGAAAACACGTCGAAATACGGCCGTCAAGCCCCGGCCCTGTTAGAAGCGATGGCTCAACAAGGCCCCAGCTACCTGCACGCCGCCGCCGTGCCCGAGGCCGACGTGGTGCGCTTCAACATAGAGCGCGGCAATGAGCTGACATTCCCGCTGGCCTTCATTTTTCCTGCCGGCGGCACCATTTGGGCCGACCATCCCTACTGTATTTTGGACAACGCGGAGTGGGTGGCGGAAGAGCAAGCTGAAGCGGCCCAAATCTTTTTGGATTATCTGCTGGCGCGAGAGCAGCAGGAGATGGCGATTGATAATTATTTACGGCCGTTAGACACCAACATCCCCCTACACGCACCCATGAGCCTGGAAAACGGCACCGACCCCAGCGTGACGCCCAGTACAGTTGCTTCCCTGCCCAGCCCCAACGCCGACATCAGTGCGGCCGTTATCGACCTGTTCAACATCACCAAGCGCAAAGCCACCATTTTGATCGTGCTGGACGTTTCCGGCAGCATGGAAGGTGAACGCATTCGCACCGCCCGCGACGCTACCGTAGAGTTTCTCAGCCGTCTGGACGCCAACGACGAAGTGGGACTGCTCATCTTTCATGACAGCGTCAATGAGTTGTCCCCGGCAACTCGCGTGGGGAATGTGGGAGAAGCGTTAAGCCGGCGCGTCGCCGAGTTAATTTCCGGAGGCAACACGGCGCTGTATGAAGCCGTTTGCCAGGCCGTAGAAACCACGACGGCGCTGCAAGCAGAAGATTTGGCCGCAGGCGAAACGCGCCTCTACGGTATCATCCTGCTCTCCGACGGTGAAGATACGATGGGCACTGTTACCGAAAACCAGATGTTTGCCACCTGTCTGCCTGCCAATGCCGAAGCTGATGGCGTCAAAATTTTCCCCATCGCCTTTGGCGAAGCGGCCGACCAGGACGTGCTCAATCGCATTGCTAACGTTACCGGTGGCCGGCTCTTTACCGCCGATCCCACCTCAATCAGCAACGTCTATCTGTCCATTTCCGCCGAGCAATAAAACTTATGCTCCCTAATTGGCAAGTGCAGGAACTCATTCAACTGATTCGCCAACGGTATCCAGATTGGGAAGATTTTGCTCATCCCGATTTCATGGCCGACGAGATTTCCTACAAGCAGGCCACCATTGCCAAAGCGCAGAACTGGCTGAGCCAGTCGGCGTTGGACCAACTGCTAGCTGATGGCGCCTACGATACGTTCATCGACCGGCTGAACAAGCTGGCCCAGGACAATAATTTGCTGTGGCGCTCGGTGCCATCTTCGGGGGATACGGCCGTACTCCACCACCCCGATCTGGACAAGCCCACCTTCTGCACCCAGCTGCGCAACCTGCTCTACGGCGACCGCCCCACCCCCGACCGACTGCAAACCTTCTCCGACTACCTGAGCGCCAACGCCCTGCCTAATAAATGGCCCTTTGCCACCTACTTTTTGTTCACCTGCCATCCGCAAAAAGAAATGTTGGTGAAACCACGCACCGCCCGCTGGTTCCTCAAGTTCATCCAGCCAGACGACGGCAGCAATCCCACCTTCCCCCAAACCAAGCTGTTCATCACCCTGGAACCGTCAGCCAGCAGCTACGCCCTGCTGCTGGAGCAAGCCAACTCGCTATACGAATCTCTCGCCGATTATGGCGTGCGTGATATGGTGGATGTGCAAAGCCTCATTTGGGTGTGCGAGCAAATTAGCAAGGACCAGACCGGGCGGCTCAGTTACAAAGGGCAAATCGAGCTGGATGTGCCGCCGTCCACAACCAGCCCTATTCGGTATGCACCTGCGGTGGGAACGGCCGTTTTCCACGAACCTATCAACGATTACCAGCCCCCTACCGAACCGTACACCCTCGACCAATGCGCCGGCGACACCGGCCTGCCCCAGGCCGAACTCAGCCGCTGGCTGCGGGCCATCGCCCGCAAAGGGCAGGCCATTTTGTACGGTCCGCCGGGCACAGGCAAAACCTTCCTGGCACAAAAGCTGGCCCAGCACCTCACCCAGGGGCAAGATGGTTTTTGGGAGATGGTCCAGTTTCATCCGGCCTACGCCTACGAAGATTTTGTGCAGGGGATACGGCCGTTCACCGACGAAAACGGCACCCTGCATTACAATCTCGTGCCGGGCCGCTTCCTCGATTTTTGCCGGCGCGTCCGCCAGCACAACGGCATTTGTGTGCTGATCATTGATGAGATTAACCGGGCTAATTTGGCGGCCGTTTTTGGCGAATTGATGGTGCTGCTGGAGTATCGTGACGCGTCGATTCCGCTGGCCGGCGGCGGCAGCTTCCAGATTCCGGCCAATGTGCGCCTGATTGGTACGATGAATACGGCCGATCGCTCCATTGCCCTGGTAGACCACGCCCTGCGCCGCCGCTTCGCCTTCATCCACCTGCCGCCTAACTACGACGTTTTGCGCCAGTTCCATGCGCCTCGCGCCTACGATCCGGAGCCGCTCATCAAGCTGCTCCAGCGCCTCAACCGCCAGATCGCCGATCCGCACTACTTCGTCGGCATTACCTTCTTCCTGGAACCCGAACTGGCTACTCAACTCCCCGACATCTGGCAGTTAGAAATTGAACCCTACCTGGAAGAATACTTCTTCGACCAACCCGACCAGATCGAAGCCTTCCGCTGGAGCAAAATCGCCAGCCAGCTCCCCTGACACCTCTCGTTCCCGCGCTCCGCGTGGGAATCCACTCCGTGGCGCTCTGCGCCGTTCTTGGGACGCCGGAGCGCCCCATCTTCATTCCACGCTCGGCGTGGAACGAGTTCACAAATCGTAGCTGCACATTCTGTGTACGCAAAAAACCCGCGCGGTAAGAATCCGCGGCTACGCCCCTTTTGTTATGCTGAGTCAAACGAAGCATCCCTATGGAGAGTCTGCAATAGTTGTTTTGCCAGGCGAGGAAGCTTTAAGTTGGAAGGTTTGAGGGATTCTTCGCTGCGCTCAGAATGACATCTGGAGGGTGATTAACCAAACATTTTAGCAAAGAAGCCGCGGACGCCGCGGGACGGCCGTTTCCCCACCACGCCCCCCGTCTGCCCATTCACCAGCAGATCAAAAGTCTCCCCGTCCACCTTGTAATGGGCCAGCCAGACGGGCAGCAGCGCCAGCTTAAACGATTCCACCACCAACCCCAACGAGCCCAAACGCAGATTGCGCACGTCATCCAGCGTCAGCTTGTGCGGATTGCGGCGCAGCTCCCTGAGCACCTGCTTACGCGCCTGCAACGAAGCGTTGGCCAGCGGGATGGTGTGCCGCTCGGCGGGCCAGTCGGCCAGGTAGCGGCTGTCGTAAACCACCAGGCCATCCAGGTCAAAAGCTGCAAATCCTTTGGCCAGATCGCGGTCCAATCGAGCACTGGCAGGAATGCGTACATCATCGCTAAAGGCTAGGTGATTGCCGGAAATGGGCACCCAGTCGTCGCCTTTCTTTACCTGGCCGCCCCAGCGAATCTCGCCGCCCACGTCAAAGGTCCACAGCGGCAAATAAATGCCAACGATGGGCGAGAGCGACGGCCGTTCCACCCCACTCTCCCTTAACCAAACCCGAATCCGCTTTTCCGCCTGCTCGTGTGAAATTCGGAAGGGAATGAGGGCGTGAGGCGGCATGATTTCGTGGGAAGCGGCCGTTTCCGTCACGTACACCGAATCGCAGTAAGGGCAGGTCATGGAGATGGCTTCCGGGGCCAACACAAACTCGACAGCGCAGCCGTTGCATTGGAAAGTACGCATTTGCACCGGGGCCAGATGCCCTTTGGCCTGGGCCAGCGCCGTGGTGAACTCTTGCTCGAAGGCACCTTCTCCGAATTGACCATTTTTGGACTTTGGCGCTGCACCATCTACAGTCTGTTCGTAGCCGCAAAAACCGCAGCACAGCTGGCTGCCGTCGGCCGAATATTGCAGCTTACCGGCACATTGCGGGCAGATAAACTGCTCGGCTTTGGTTTGTTCCGGTTCGTCACTAACGGTTTGGTTGATCTGGTTGGGGTCGATGATGTTTTTGGCCTGGAGACGGCCGTCCAGCAAAGCCAAGCCGCGCCGGGCCACGCCATGCGTGGGATCAAACGCCAGCACCTGTTCCAGGCAGTGCCGCCTGTCCACTGTCTCGTCATACACCTCGCTGAGCCAGAGCCACGCCTGCGCCTGCTGTTTCTCGCTGGAATCGATACGCAGCACCCAGGTGAGGTAGTGAAACGCTTCGTCCTTGTCGCCCGCTTTGGCTGCTGCCACACCCTCGCGCAGCAGTTCGCGCACGCCAGCGGTGCGTACGTTGGCAAAGCCGGTTTCTTCTGTCGAAAACTGCTGCAAATGCATCAGCTCCTGCGGCGTCTCACGCTGGCGCACAACATTAATTTTGTGGTTGCAACTTTCACATTGGCGGAAACGGCCGTCTGCCGAAAAAACAAGTCTACTACCACAATTAGGACATTGATTCGGGGAAGTGTTGGCTTCATTCATGCCCACATTGTAAAAGCTGCCCATAACAAAGTCACTTACACCACAGTCATGGGGAGCGAGTGACGAGTGAATGATAAAATCGAACTCGCAAACTTGCGCACTCGTCTACTGGCGAACTTTTCACTTTTCCCTCGCCTCTCACCCCGCATATGGTAAAATCACGCCGTAGTCCCCAAACAGGCAAATAAAGCGACTTCTACACGCATGAGCAGCATAAACATGGCTCAAAATTCAGGCACGCAAGACAAAGTATTGGCTATCGTCAACCGCAAGGGAGGCGTGGCAAAAACCACCACCGCTATCAATCTGGCGCACGGCCTATCGCGCAAGTTGATGCGACGCGTGGCTCCGAAAGATTTAGACAAAATCAGCGATCCCAGTAACCTGTATCAATACCAGGATACACATTATTACTTGATGGGACATGTGCTGCTGATTGATTTCGATCCACAGGGTCACTGCGCCCGTGGGTTGGGCATTGACACCGGCAAGGCCGATATTGGCGACGTCCTGCTGGAACAGCGCCATATCACCGAAGCCGTCGTTTCGGCCGACCGCGCCGCCGACGGTTTTCCTCGCCCCAACTTGTGGATTTTACCCGCATCTGATAATTTGGAACATGCCAAAGACATTTTGCGCGCCCAGGCTTTTGCTACGCCCAGCACCAAAAATTACGGACTGGTGCGCATTTTGGAAGATCGTTTGGCGGTGGCGCTGGAGCGATTTACCTACATCATTCTGGATTGTCCGCCGGCGCTGGACACCTTCACCCAAGCTGTGTACCAGTTTGCTGATGCCGCCATCGTGCCGGTGAAGCCGGATTACTTTTCGATGGCCGGTACGGGGCAGCACATCAGCTCCATTTTTGAGGCGCAAACGCGAGGCATCGACATTCGCATTCACACGATTGTGCCCACGCTCAACGTAGCGCGGCAAAATCTGGACCAGCAAATGGTAGATGAGCTGCGCGAACAGTACGGCAAAATGGTCAGCCAACCGATTCCGCGCAGCCAGACGGTGGCTGAAGCACCCGCCTACCAACAAACCATCTTTGAATACGACGCTCGGTTTTTGAACCCGGCAACAATCGCATACCAGGCATTGGTAGACAGAGTTTATTATGGCTAAGAAGAAAACAAGCAAAGCAGCCCAGCAAGAAAACTCAGCCGATCCGCTGAGCAATGTAGAAACGTTTGATCCCCAGCAGGTGGAGGAGGAAACGGCCGTTCGCAGCCAAAACAAACCGATCTCACCCCTGGGACCACCACAATCTATCCCCACCCCGCCGCAGCTCGCCATGCCCGTGCCTGCCACCAGCCAGCCCGATGAAGATGTAACCGCGCTCAAGGCCGAAAATCGCGCCCTGGAAAAAAGAAACACAGAGCTGGAAGCAACTATCGCTCAGCACAAAGAAACCATCGAAGAACTTAAAGCCGAACGCGACGTGCGACTGAAGCTGGAACGCGAAATGGCCGGGATGGAAGTGGAAATTCGCCAGGTGCGCCACGCCACGGCTGCCCTGGAAGAAGAGCGCCAGGCCCGCCTGCAATTGGAGCGACGGCTGGCCACGCTGGAAGTAGTCGCCGAACGAGCTCAGGAAGCCACTGCTCAACTAACTGAAGAGCGACAAATGCGCGTGCAGCTGGAGCGGGAAAAAGCCACGCTGGAAGTGCAGGTGCAAAGCCTGCAAAAATTGGACACACTGCTCTCTGAAGAGCGGCAAGCCCGGATGAACGCCCAATCCCGCGCCTCCTCCGCCGAAGCGCGGCTGGCCCGCCTGGAAGGGGAAATCAACCAGCAGGGCGGCGGCGAAGGCGGCCGTTCCTTCCTGGATCGCCTACGCGGCCGTTCCTAGGAAATTAGCCACAGAGGACACAGAGAATTAAGAGGTTTTCTCTTTTCCTCTGTGCGCTCTGTGGCTAATAAACCTCCGGGCGGCGGTCATCAAAGACGGGGATTTTGGCGCGAACCTCGTTTACTTGAGCAATATCGATAACGGCCGTTCCCAACATTTCCGCCTCGCCCAACTCAATCACCATCTCCCCCCACGGATCGACAATACAAGAATGGCCAAAAAAGTCTGTATTTTTGCTGTTGCCCACACGATTGCAGGCCACGACAAACATCTGATTTTCAATCGCCCGGGCGCGCAGAAGCGTGCGCCAGTGGGCTAGCCGGGGATGCGGCCATTCGGCGGGCACAAACACCAACTGCGCTCCGGCCAAAGCATAACGGCGAAACAGCTCCGGGAAGCGCAAATCGTAGCAAATCGTCAGACCCGCCTTGCCCCACTCGGCCTCAACCAACGTAGGCTGCGGCCCAGCAGTAAGGAACTGCTCTTCTTGCATCAATCGGAACAGGTGCAGCTTGCTGTATTCGCCCAGCGCACGGCCGTTTCCATCAAAGTAAACGGCCGTATTGCCAAACTGCCCCTCCCCCAGCCGCGACAAACACGATCCCAAAATGGCAATCTGGTGCGCTTGGGCCAGCGCCGCCACCTGGGCAAACAGCCCCTCATTCGTTGGCGTCGCGTAGCATACCGCATTTTCCAAATCGTAGCCCGTTGACCACAGCTCCGGGAATACCACCAGATCAGAACCGCGCTGCTTCGCCTCGGCGGTCATCGTTTGCACCGTTTCCCAATTGGCTGCCGGATCGCCCAGCTTGACGTCCATCTGTCCTAAAGAAATTGTTAGCTTCATAACGGCCGTTCCTTTTCATTTTGCCAGGACTGGCAGTCCTTCAAACAATTTACAATTGGCAAAATTCAGTTTAGGACTGCCAGTCCTGATAACGTAACATCTTAAGTTTTCAAAAAATTCCCGGTTCCATGTATAATACCCGCATCGGGAGAGGTCAAAAATAGAAGTGCGCAGGTTTTTCGCCTCAGTCCTGGTTGTTTGGGGCCAGGTTTGCCCCACAATCCTTGTGCCATTGCTCATCACATCATCGCACCAACCAGAAGCAACCGCAGCCAACACATTGTAGCCTGACTGAATCAATCTCGTGAACGAATCAGACCTGACCGGACGCACTTTCGGCAAATACAAGCTCTCTATTCGCCTCGGCACGGGCGGTATGGCCCGTGTCTACAAAGCATACCAGGAAAACCTGGATCGGTACGTCGCGCTTAAAGTGCTGCACAGCAATCTGGCCGAAGAAGATGAGTTTATCGGCCGTTTTGAGCGGGAAGCCGCGGCCGTCGCCCGGATGCGCCACCCCAATATCGTCCAGGTATTCGATTATGACACCGAAGGCGACAGCCGCTACATGGTAATGGAGTACATTGAAGGCCCCACACTCAAGGCCGAACTGGACCACCGCGAATTTTTAGAAAAACCGTTCACCCCCCATGAAATCTTCAACATCATCACAGCGCTGGCCAGTGCCCTGGATTACGCTCACGTGCGCGGCATCTTCCACCGCGACGTTAAACCGGCCAACATCATGTTTACGCGGGATGGCGAAGTCATTCTGACTGATTTTGGCATCGTACGCATGTTGGGTCTGCCGCGCTACACGCTGACCGGCGTTGTTGCCGGAACTCCCGCCTATATGGCTCCCGAACAGGCCAAATCGCTCACCAGCGATCATCGCGCCGATATCTATTCGCTGGGGGTGATCTTGTATCAGCTGGTCACGGGGCACACGCCGTTTAAGGGCAACACGCCGATGGAGGTGATGCAAAAGCATATTGAAGAACCACCACCGCTGGCCGAAATATCGGCTGATATTCCCACGGCCGTCACTACGGTCATCGACAAAGCGCTGGCCAAAGACCCAGATGATCGATTCCAAACGGCCGCAGCCCTGGCCAACGCCCTGCAAGAAGCCTTGGGGGGGACGGCCGTTCCCCGCCACACGCCCGCACCCATACAAACATTGGCAACGGCCGTTGCCGCGCCCACAGATCCGACACCCTCACACCCATCACTCACCTTTGAAATGCCTGACGAATGCCCCTATCTTGGCCTGTTTGCCTTTGGCGAAGATGACGCCACCAACTTTTTTGGCCGCGAAACGTTTACCGAGCGGCTGCTGGACATCGTACAAAGACGACAGCTGGTTGCCATTGTGGGTGCCTCCGGCAGCGGTAAATCTTCCGTGGTGTTTGCCGGCCTCGTGGCCAAGCTGCGCCATAATCAAGATTGGCACATTCTCACCTTCCGCCCCGGCGCGCACCCCTTTCAAGCCCTGGCCGACGCCCTGGTTGCCGAGCAAAACCCAACACAAACGCGCGAAGAGCGTCAGCCGGCCACCAACCAGTTAGCCAACAAGCTACAGCAAAAAAAGGTCCAGCTCGTTCCCTTGCTGCACCAGATTTTGCTGGCGCACAAACCGGCCAAACAGCTCCTTATCGTCTCCGACCAGTTCGAAGAAATTTACACGCTCTGTACCGACCAGGACGTGCGCCGCGCCTTCCTGGCTCTGCTGCTGGAAACGCTCGACGTGGCCCAATTCCGCCAGATGCCGCTCTTCACCCTGGTCCTCACCCTGCGCACTGACTTTTTAAGCCAGGCCATTGCCTACCGCCCCCTGGCCGACGCCCTGCAAAACGCCGACATCAAGCTCGGGCCCATGACCCGCCGTGAGCTGAGCCAGGCCATTGCCGCCCCCGCTCGCCGCCATGGCCTGCTGTTTGAAAGCGGCCTGGTGGCCCGCATTTTAGACGATGTTGGCGACGAACCGGGCAATTTACCACTGCTCCAGTTTGCGCTCAAAGAGCTGTGGGAAAAAGCGCGCGAAGGCTATCTCACCCATGACGGCTACGAAGCCATCGGCGGGGTGGAAGGTGCCCTGGCCCGCTACGCTGACCGCGAATTTGCCCGGCTCACACCTGCCGAGCAGGAACAGGCACGCCGCGTGTTCATCCAGATGGTGCGACCCGGCTCCGGCACCGAAGATACGCGCCGCCTGGCCGAGCGCAGCGAGTTGGGTGAAAGCAGCTGGCAGCTGGTGCAAAAGCTGGCCGATGCCCGACTGGTTGTGACCAGCCTGGCCCCCAACGGGCAGGAAACCGTTGAAGTGGTGCACGAGGCGCTTATCCGTGGCTGGGGGCAGCTGCGCACCTGGATGGAGGAAGATCGCGCTTTCCGCGCCTGGCAAGAGCGGCTGCGGGCCGCACTGCGCCAATGGCAGATGAGCCAACAAGACAGCGGGGCACTGCTGCGTGGTGCCCTCCTGGCAGAGGCCGAAGGTTGGCTGGCCGAGCGACAATCGTTTTTGAGCCGTGAAGAACGCTATTTCATTGATGAGAGCCTGAAGCTGCGCCGCGAAAAGCAGCAGGCGTTGGAGCAGGAGCGTCTGGAACGGCAGCAGGCAGCGGCGCAAGCTCGCTTTGCCCGGCGGTTGGCCTGGCTGACCGGCGCACTGGTGGTGGCCATTGTGTTGGTGCTGCTGTTTGCCTTAACGGCCGTAAACAACAATCGCATCGCCCAGGCCAACGCCGCTACCGCCCGCGCCAACGAGTCGACAGCCGTTGCACTGCGGCAGGCATCCGAATTTAGCCAGGCCACCTCGGTGGCCGCCGAAGCCACCGCTCGCGCCGATGCCGGACTACGGGCCACGGCCGAATTTGCTGCCGAAGCCGAGCGTGAAATTGCCGAGATGAACGCCGACGAAGCAGTTGCCGCCCAGGCCACAGCCGAATTTAGTGTCGAGGAATTAGCCACGGCCGTTGCCATTGCCGAAAAAAACGCCGAGGAAGCAGAAAATCAGTCACGCCAGGTAGCCGCCCGCGAACTGGCCGGCATTGCTACTGACCAGCTCAACAGCGATCCGCAGCTGGGGCTGCTGCTCGCGCTGGAAGCGGTCAACCTGACCCAATCGGTTAATCTGGCCGCGCCGGAATCGGCCGAAGATGCCCTGTTCCGCGCCATGCAATCGTCCCAGCTGCGGCGCATCTTTTCCGGCCATACGGAAGGCATCAACGACGTGGCGTTTAGCGCCGACGGCCGTTTCCTGGCCACGGTCAGTCAAGACAGCGACGTGAAAGTATGGGACGTGGCGGCGGGCCAGGAGATTGGCACGCTAAGCGCACACGGACAGCCGGTAAACGCCGTTGCCTTTAGCCCAGACGGCAGTCGTCTGGCCACGGCTGGCAATGACGGCTTCATCATTTTGTGGAACATGGCCAGCCTGGAACTTATCACCGTGCTGAACGGGCAGGATGGCGCGGTGAATGATATTGCTTTTGACCCGGACGGCACGCAGCTGGTGGCCGGCTACGCCAGCAGCATTGTGCGGCTGTGGGATCTGGACAATCGCCGCTCAGAACTGCGCCTGTTGGCCCATACCGCCAGCGTTAACGCCGCTGCCTTCCGGCATGACGGCAGCCGTTTTGCCACCGCCGGGGATGACGGCCGTATCATCATCTGGAACAGCGATACCGGTGCCTCCCTCTTCTCGATCGAGCCATCCCTGAACAGTAACAATCAACCGATTGCCATCCATGCCCTGGCCTACAGCCCGGACGACAGCCGCTTACTGGCCGCCAACGGCAGCGGCACGGCCACCGCCTGGGACACCGGGGATGCTTCGCTTGTTTTTCGCGTCGCCGGACACGCCGTCTCCCTGGAAGATGTAGCTTTTAGCCCGGACGGCACGCTGTTTGCCACGGCCAGCAGCGACAACACGGTGAAGGTGTGGGATGCCGCCACGCAGCAAGCGCTGTATACGCTCACAGGCCACAGCAGCGGGGTAACGGCCGTTGCCTTCCACCCCACCGCAGACCAGATGGTCACTGCCAGCAGCGACGGCACGGCCCGCCTGTGGCGCACTGAAGCCGGGCTCTCGCCGCAAATTTTGTCGGGCCATACTGGCAATATTTTGGCGATTGCCTTTAGTGGCGACGGCCGTTTTTTGGCCACGGTCGGAACAGACGAAACGGCCCGCGTCTGGCAAACAGAAGACGGCACCCAGGTTGCCCAGTTTGCCGACCACAATAACATCGTCAACGACGTGGCGTTTAATCCTGAGGGCACGCTGCTGGCCACCGTCAGCGACGACCAGAACGCCCGCCTATGGAACGTCGCCGGTGGCCAGATTCAACTGCCGGTGATGGACCATCCCGCGCCGGTGAACGGCGTCACCTTCAACCCGGAAGGCACCGTTCTGGCCACCACCGCCGATGACGGCATTTTGCGCTTTTGGAACCCGGTGGACAACAGCTTGCAGCGCCGTTTGCCTTACGAAGCGGGCTTGACCAAGGTGAGCTTTAGCCCAGATGGCAGTCTGGTAGCCGCCGGCGCAGTGGACGGGACGGCCGTCATCTGGAATGTGGTTACCGAGGAGATTGTGCAAATTCTTAGCGGGCACGAGGCGGCAGTGAACGACGTGGCTTTTAGCGGTGACGGCCGTTGGCTCGCTACGGCCAGCAGCGACGGCACCGCCCGCTTGTGGAACGTGGCCAGCGGCGAGGCACTGCGCGTCTTTTCCGGGCATGGCGGTCCGGTGCTCAGCGTTGCCCTCAGCGCCGATGGCAGCCGCCTGGCCACGGGCAGCGTGGACCGCACCACCAAGCTGTGGGACACAGCCACCGGGCAAACGCGCCGCACCTTTTTGGGCCACACATCTGCGGTGAATGCGGTGGTGTTTGCGCCGGATGACGGCCGTCTAGCCACGGGCAGCGCCGACCGGACAGCTCGGATCAACACGCTGGAAACGGTGCCCAACTTGTTTGAGCGCGCCAGCCTGCTGGTGACACGCTCTCTCACGCCGGACGAATGCACCCAATATTTACGCGGCCGTCCCTGTCTAACTTTTTCTCCCTAAAGTATGCAAGGCATTCAAAGCAATTCCATATCAAATTGTCTCAGATAGGGGCGGGACGGTGCGGTATATATTCGGCCAAACAAAAGGTCTACACTCCGCACCGTCTCGCCCATTTGCGCCTGGGTTGGGTGAGACAGGCGGGAGATAAGTTGTTTCTGCATGACAAAGCCAGTTTCCCGCCTGTCCACCCCTACAACTTGATCTAAATTTCGAATTACTGTCACTGCCCACATAGTTGTTGCGGAGACGACCGTTCTCTGCCACAATTCCCGCACAACAACAGGCAAAAATAAATCCACAGATTTCGCAGATTACACAGATTCAAACATTGATACTCAACAAATTAATCTGCGAAATCTGTGTAATCTGCGGATAATCAGGAGTTTGGCATGAGTTACATGGCGCAGCGGGTGGCCGACTTTGGCACCACCATTTTTTACGAGATGACCACGTTGGCCAACGAGCATCAAGCGATCAATTTGGGGCAGGGATTTCCTGATTTTGCCGCGCCTGATTTTATGAAAGAAGCGGCCGTTGCTGCTATTCAATCCGACATTAACCAGTACGCTCCGGCAAACGGCCGTCCCGCATTGCGCGAGGCAGTTGCCCAAAAAGTGGCTGACCTCTACGGCTTGCAGGTGGACCCCAACACAGAAGTCACCATTCTACATGGCGCAACCGAAGGGATTTTTGCCACCGTCATGGGCGTGGTTAATCCGGGCGATGAGGTGATTGTGTTTGAGCCGTTTTACGATTCGTATGTACCGGCGATTAAGATGGCCGGCGGAATCCCTCGCTTCTACACGCTGCGCCCACCGGATTGGCAAATTGACGAGGCTGAATTGGCGGCCCTGTTCAACAATAAAACGAAGCTGATCATCGTTAACACGCCGCATAATCCCACCGGCAAAGTTTTCAATGAAACGGAGCTAAAACTGATCGCCAATTTGTGCCAAACACATGATGTCATTGCCATGACGGATGAAGTTTATGAGCACATCGTCTTTGATGGCCACCAGCACTTGACGCTGTACAACCTGCCCGGCATGGCCCAGCGCACGGTGATGGTTTCTAGCCTGGGCAAGACGTTTAGCGTGACCGGTTGGAAGGTTGGGTGGGCGGTGGCTCAGCCGGAACTGTCTCGCGCTGTTTTTCGCGCCCATCAATTTATGACGTTTTGCGGGGCGGCTCCGTTACAAGAAGCAGCGGTTACGGCCGTTTCCCAACCAAAAGCGTTCTACACTGAACTCACCGAGTTTTACACACACAAACGAAATTTTCTGGTAGATGCCCTGAAAAGCGCCGGACTCTCCCCCATCAACACCAGCGGTACTTATTTTGTGATGGTTGATATTGCAAAACTGGGATTTGCTGATGATGTCGCCTTCTGCCGCTACTTAACGACAGAAGTTGGTGTGGCAGCCATCCCCCCCAGTGCCTTTTACAGCACCCCCGCCGACGGTGCCGGCCTGGCGCGGTTTGCCTTCTGCAAAGAGGAAAAAACCCTGGCCGAAGCCGCCAAACGTCTGCAAAGATTACAAAAGCTATAAAGAGCGCTCGGAGTATTGGGCAGCGGCGCGCTGGAGCTCGGAGCCAATTTGCGCCCGCAGCCAATCGGGAGCCAGCACTTCCACCTGCGCTCCCCAACTACGAATAAACGGCTGCATCTCCTGGGGTTGGGCGACCTGCACCCGCAATATGCAGCCACCATCTTCCGTTTTTTCCAATTTTTGCGTAGGGTGCCACTGCCGCTCGTGAATGTGAGGCGTCACTTCCGGCGCAAAGCGCAGCACCACGTCGGTAATTTCGCTGCCGGCCATGATGCGCCAGCCAGACGCCAGATGACTTTCCAGATCAAACGCTTCGGGCACGGTAAAGCTGCGCTTGAGCAGCGTGGCGCTTTCCAGGCGATCCAGCTTGAAGGTGCGAATATCGTTGGCCCAATCATCGTGGCCAATCACGTAAATGCCGGAGGGCGTGGGTTCCAGCGCATAGGGAGCAATGACCCGTTCTCGCAGCTGGCCACTGCGGGGCGAGCGATAACCAACGCGCACTTTGTAGCCAGTGCCCCAGCCTTCGGCCAGCGCTTCCAACACGGCCACCTGCCGCTGGCCATCGTGCAGCGTTTGGACGCGGTCGGCCGCCCGTTTCAGGTGCGGCGAGATCGCTTTGGGCAGGGTGATGGCCAGTTTGCGCAGGGCGGAAGTGACATGTGGATTGCGCTCATCGATGGTGCGGGCCAGCAGCAAGCCGGCCAGCGTCAGGGCAATGGCTTCATGGAAAGAAAGGTGGATGGTGGTGAGATACCGGGTGCGATTCATGCCAAAACGGCCGTCTTTCTGCCAGATCGGTAAGCCTTGTTCACACAAAAAATCGACGTCGCGGTAAACCGTGCGCCGATCTACCTCCAGCTTTTCGGCCAAATCGGTAGCGCGCAGCCCGTCTGGCGTAAGCAGCAGCAGTTGTTCAATACGGCGTAGGCGAGATGTTCTTGAAGCCAGGCGAGACATTTTTCCTCCTCTAGATTAGACCATGCGTTCTATTTTGCCCCGTTCAAGAACAAATGTCAACATTGTGACTTTACAACAAAAGTCCTAATTTCTCAGGATTCAAGCACGTTGCGGTATAATCATTGGTACATTTTCAAAAAAAAACTCTGCTGCATCGCACCCATATCACCAACATACTCTCCTGCCAAAAAGCGCGCATTTTTAGGATTATGGACCAATCAAACGTTTCAACTGATAAGTTATTTGAAGAAATCAGCCATTTGCGCGAGGCGTTAGCCAGGGCTCAGGCGGAAATCCAGCAGCTAACCCAACAAAAAAATCAACTGCAAACGGAGCATGAAGTTTCTCAAGCATTGGCTGATCAACACAAGGCGGGGGAGAGGCCAACGGCCGTTCCTCTAGATCCCGATTTTGCCGACCTGGCCCAACAGCTGCGCAAGGCTGCCATTATTTCACAAAAGCTCAACACCATTCGCGAACCGGACAAGCTGCTGAACGAAGCTATTTCGCTCATGCGTTCCAGCTTCAATTTGTATCATGTTCATATTTACCTTTTGGATAAGGATGAAAGCGTTTTGCGCGTACACATCGGTTCGGGAGTTGTGGGCAGACAGTTGTTGGAACAGGAACATACGATTGCGCTTACGGCCGTAAAAAGCCTGGTGGCATTGGCCGCCCGCCAACAAGAGATGGTTCTGGTACACGATGTGGCCAATCATCCCACCTTTCTGGCCAACCCCTTGCTGCCTAAAACAAAGTCGGAGTTGGCGATACCTTTGCAGTACGGCCGTTCCCTCCTGGGCGTTTTAGATATTCAAGACAGCCAGCCCAACCGATTTGGGACGGCTGAAATAGACGCCGTGCTTGTTCTGGCTGGTCATATTGCCATTGCCTTGCAAAACGCCCGGCTTTTTACCGAGCGTCACCAAATCCAAAAAGAGCTATTTTACCAGGCCAATCTGCTGCAAAATGTCTCCGATGCCATCATTGCCACCGACAATGAATTCCGTATTCAGAGCTGGAACAAGGCTGCCGAAACAATATATGGCTGGCGCGAAGAAGAAGTTATGGGCAAAACCATGGGTGAACTGATGTCCCTGGTTTACGAACAAAGCAGCCGGGAAGAAATGCTGGCTAACTTTTTATCTAAAGGGCATTGGACCGGCCGGATTTCTCAAACCAGAAAAGATGGTGCGCTTATTCCAGTTTTGTCGTCGGTTACGGCCGTTAAAGATCAGCAAGGCACCGTCATCGGCGCAGTCGCCGTTAACCGCGACATTACCGACCAGCTAAAAATAGAAGAAGCTTTGCGCGAGCGCACTCGTTCCCTGGAGGCCAGCAATGAAGAGCTGGCCCAATTTGCTTACGCCGCTTCGCACGATTTGCAAGAACCGCTGCGCATGATTACATCTTATCTTCAGCTAATTGCCCAACGATACCAGGATCAACTGGACGATGAAGCAATGGAATTTATTGGTTATGCCGTTGATGGGGCCAAGCGCATGCGGCAGCTCATCGTCGATTTGCTAACTTATTCACGGATTGGGCAGCAAAACCAGGGGGTTGGACAAGTCGAACTGGAAAAAATATTGCAGCAGGTTCTCTTTAATTTAGAAGTACAAATTCAAGAAGCCAACATTGCCATTACTCACGATCCATTACCAACCATCACCGCAGACAAAACGCAAATGCTGCAATTGCTGCAAAACTTGATTAGCAACGCCATTAAGTTTAGAAAAGATGAATCGCCCAAAGTTCACATTTCAGCCCAACAAGAACCAGCCAGATGGGTTATCCAAATTGCGGACAACGGCATTGGTATGCAGCCGGAATTTACTAAAAAAATCTTTGCTATTTTCCAACGTCTTCACACGCGTGAAGAGTATCCCGGCACAGGCATTGGTCTGGCAATCTGTAAAAAAATCGTACAGAAGCATAAAGGGGAGATTTGGGTAGACTCAGAACCTGGTGTCGGTTCCACATTTTCATTTTCTATCCCGTCAAACCTAACATAACGAAAAAAGACACGCCCCAAATGCCATTTGTCTTGACAGAATTTAAGAAACATAATAATTGAAACAGGACCCATGTTGAGAATAGCAAGTAGCGGATCTTGCTGCCAACAAACCGCCTCTACACAAAAAGATTTTTGTCGATTATTTGGTTTTATTTAACCAGGCAGTTTCGTATCCATAACTAAAAACAATGAATTACAGTCAGATAAATGTATTGGTGATTGAAGATAATCCAGGTGATATTCGTCTTGTAAAAAAGATGCTGCATGGGGCCTCCTTCGCAGACAATCCGTCAATGACAATTAACCTGGTCCATATCGACCGCCTGAAAACTGCCCTTGACCATTTAAAAAAGCACACCTGCGATGTCATTCTTCTGGATTTATCATTGCCAGATGCCAACGGACTGGATTCAATCCTGAAGCTAAAAGAAAATCATCCTTCAATACCAATTATCATTTTGAGCGGTCAGGCTGATAACCAAACAGTTGCAGAAGCCGTGCAACACGGGGCCCAAGATTATTTGGCCAAAGACAATTTAACGGCCAACCTGTTGCTCAAGACAATTCATTACACAATAGAAAGGCACCGTCTGCTGTTGGAAATTAAGGGGCGGGCCGAAGAGTTAGAAAGCCAGAATGTAGCCTTGAATGATTTTGCTCACACCGTCGCTCACCAAATTCAAGGGCTGCTCAGCCAGATGGTTGGCTATGCTAGTTTGGTCGATGCTCATTACCAGGAGCAGTTAAGTGTGCCGGCCCAGCAGGCGGTTGATCAGATCATGCAAAGTGGCTACAAAATGAACAATGTCATCACCGAGCTGCTTTTTCTGGCCAGCATGCGCTCTGAAGAAATTCAGGTGAATGAGCTGGATACTGGCCGTATCGTCGCTGAGGTTATGAAGCGTTTACGTTATCATATTCGGGAAACCAAGGCTGAAATTCATCTGCCAAATTCCTGGCCGGTTGCGCTGGGGTACGCGCCCTGGATTGAAGAAGTGTGGCTTAACTATATGAGCAACGGTTTGAAATATGGCGGTAATGAGAATGTGCCGCCTGTTTTGCACTTGGGGGCTACGCAAGAGGGTAACGGCATGATCCGTTTTTGGCTGTCAGATAACGGCCCGGGCATATCTGAAATGGATCAAAAGCGGTTGTTTAAACCGCATACCAGAGTCACTTCCAAGAAAATTCGCGGAGAAGGATTAGGACTATCAATTTGCTGGCGAATTGTAAACAAATGTGGTGGAGACGTTGGGGTAGATAGCAAAGAAGGGTCTGGCAGCTGTTTTTGGTTTACGCTGCCAGAGCACGGTCACACCATACCATAAACCAGGACAAATATTGTGGTTACAGACGCGCCAAACGGCCGTAACGTTGACATTTTGCTCGTTGAAGATAATCCCGGTGACGTCCGGCGTATCGAACTGATGTTGGATATGTTGGAGGATGCTTACCGGCTGCATACCGCCAGCTCAGTAAAATCTGCCCACCAAACACTTTCTAACCAACCCGTCCAAATTATTCTCCTCGATTTAACCCTGCCAGACAGCGACGGACTGCAAACGATTCGCACCATGCACACAACCTACCCCTGGGTTCCCATTGTGGTGCTAACCGGCCTGGATGATGAGCAGGTGGTGGCTGACGCCGCCACGGCAGGCGCCCATGATTACCTGGTTAAACACGATCTCGATCCGGCAAACTTGTGGCGCGTTTTGCGCTATGCTCTGGAAAGACGCCTGCATGAAGAGCAGCTGCGCGCCAGCCAACACGCTTATCGGCGGCAGGCCGGCGAGCTCAATCTGCTCAATCGTATTATCTCAGCCGCCTCTGCCAGCAATGATGAACAATCAATACTCGACATCACCTGTTTGGAAATGGCTCAATTTTACAATGCTCTGCGCGTCTTAATCCTGGTGCGCCATCATGACGATTCGCTTGTTACGGTCCAGGCAGAGCACCATCACGCCGAGATGCCGCCTCTGCGGCACAGCCAGATTGATCTGGATGCAGAGGAGCACTTTTCGGTCGTTCTTTTAACCCAGCAAACCTTGATTTGCCCCAGCTTATCGGCAGACCTGAAGCTGTTCCTGACCTCTCCTGAAGAGAGCAAGGCGATCATTCATCCACTCACTTTAGAAGGGGAGAACATTGGCTTTTTTGTGCTGAATTTGCCGCAAACTTACGAGCTTGCTGTGAGCGACGTGCGTTTATTGGCCATGGTGGCCGAAGAGGTTGAGCTGGCTCTGACAAAAATTCGTTTGCACGGCCGTTTACAAGCCTATGCCAATGAGCTGGAAGATCGCGTTCAGGAGCGCACGCAGGCCCTGGCCGAAGCCAATGAGCAGCTCAAATCATTAGACAAACTCAAATCAAAATTTGTCTCCGACGTCTCGCACGAGCTGCGTAATCCCATCACAAATTTAACCCTTTATTTGGAGCTGTTGGAATTTGCCAGGCCAGAAAAACAGCCCAAATATTTCAATATTTTGCGCAATCAGGTACGCCGCCTCTCCAGCTTGGTAGAAGAAATTTTAACGCTGTCCCGCCTGGAAAATCAAAGCCACCAACATCTTTATAAACCGATTGACTTCAATTATCTTATTCAGCAGGTGATTGTGGCCCACAAACCGCGCGCCCAAAACAACAAGATAAAGCTGCACTTTGAGCCGACCACGCCCTTGCCACCAGTGTGGGGCGAGCCCAATCAAATCACCCAGATTGTGACAAACTTGTTAGACAATGCCCTGAATTACACTTCGGAAGGCACCATCACAGTCGCCACCGAACTGCAGAAAAACGGATCAGAAACCGAGATCCTTTTGCAGGTGTCTGACTCCGGCATAGGCATTCCAGAAGAAGATTTGCCCCATATTTTTGACCGCTTTTACCGCGGCTCGCAAATCAATCGAGACAAAACGATGGGTTCAGGCCTGGGATTGGGCATTGTGAACGAGATTGTTTCTTTGCACAACGGCCGTATCACCGTCAGCAGCATCCCCAACCAGGGCAGCACCTTTACCGTTTTTCTACCCGCCGCCAATAAAGATTAATACCGGCAATTGTTGCCGTACCCCCATTGTTTGATACCATCGCCCCGATGGTACACCCGGTACAGTCCAAACCCGCTCAATTAACATTGAGTCTAAGCGAATACGAAACCATCAGCCTGCCTGCTGGCCAGCTGCCGGCGCAGGTTGGCGAGCAGCTGTGGCGCTCACTGGATCAAAACGGCAAAAAGCTGCTTGTCTCTTTCCCTTCCCCTAAAACAGACAATCAATGGCAGCTCACCGCCCAGGGTTGGGTGGGACAAGTTCAGGTACCACATCAGCTCACCCTCTCTATCACCCCCAAGGTGCCCATTGCCCGCTTGTTTCAATTGTGGGAAATGGCGTATGATTTGCGGCTGGCCGATTTGGCGGAAGGGCTAACGGCCGTTGCCTCCGTGCCGGAGTTTTTCAGCCTGCTGGCCCACATTCTAGCCCAACGTGTCATTCGTCGGGGGCGGCAGGGATTGCAGCAGGCATATTTGCGGCAAACGGCCGTGCTGCCTTATGTGCGCGGCAAGCTGCTGCCGCGTCAACCCGCCGCCACCAGCCCCAGCGTGCAGCTCGCCTGCCGCTACGATGCCCACACCACCGACATTCCCGACAACCAGATTGTGACCTACACGCTGCACCAGATTGCCCGCAGCGGCCAATGCAGCCCGGCGGCACAAACGGCCGTCCGCCAGGCCTATCATCTGCTGCAACCGGTGGTGACGTTACGGCCGTTTCAACCCAGCGACTGCCAAAACCGCAGTTACAGTCGTCTCAATCAAGATTACGCCACGCTGCACGCCCTCTGCCGCTTCTTTTTAGAACAAACCGGTCCGCTGCTGGCCGATGGCCAACATCAACTCATGCCCTTTTTGCTCAACATGGCCCAGCTATACGAACGGTGCGTGGCCAACTGGCTGCAAGCCTGGCTGCCCCTGCCTTACCGCATCAAAGCCCAGGAAAGCACCATCCTTGGCCCCAATGACGAGCTGCGCTTCCAGATTGATTTGACGCTTTATGGCGAAAACGGCCGTCCCCTGGCCGTGCTGGATACCAAATACAAAACCCCCGACAAGCCCAGTCCGGCTGACGTGAGCCAGGTGATCACCTATGCCAAGGCCAAAGGATGCCACCACGCCCTGCTCATTTACCCGCAGCCGTTGCCCCAGCCGCTGCACGTTACTGTGGGAGATGTGCAGCTACATACGCTCGCCTTTGCTCTGGATGAGCCATTAGACGTTGCCGGGCAGACTTTCATCCAGCAGCTTGGGGCACGGCTACATCTTTAAGCTGGTCCTTAAGCATAAGCCGATATAAAGGGAACGGCCGTATCACATATGCAACAACCGTCCCATTTTGCATCCCAGCCACCTGTGTTACGATTAAGAAGGTTAACCTAACAAGGAGCCGCGGAAAAAACAGTCAGCGCAGAACAGGAATAAACAATCTGTGTCTATCTGTGAAAATCCGTGTCCCAATAAATTGCAACAAGGAACGTTGAATGAAAGGTATTTTCAAAAAGCTATTTGGCAGCAAACCTGTCGTTACCGTTGTGAGCGGCCTACCTCGCTCGGGCACCTCCATGATGATGAAAATGTTGGAAGCGGGCGGTATCCCCCCACTCACCGACAAAGTTCGCACCGCCGACGACGACAATCCTAAAGGTTACTACGAATTTGAGCGCGTCAAGCAAATGGATAAGGGCGACACCGAATGGATGGCCGACGCTCAGGGCAAAACCGTCAAAGTAATCTCCCAGCTGCTCAAATACATGCCCTCAGAATATGAATACAAAGTTATTTTCATGCGGCGCAACATGTCTGAGATTTTGGCCTCGCAGAAGAAAATGCTGATCAACCGGGGCGAAGACCCGGAGCAGGCCAGCGATGAAGAAATCTCGGCGCTGTTTGAAAAACATCTCAACAGCGTGATGGATTGGATGGCCGCCCAGCCCAATGTCTCTGTGATCTACATTCATTACAGCGACATGCTGGCCAACCCCGTGCCCCAGGTGGCCCAGATCAACGAATTTTTGGGCGGCAACATGGATACGGATGCAATGAGTGAAGTGGTGGACCCCAATCTGTACCGCAACCGGAAGAATCGTTTAAAGAAAGAAAAGAATCTCAATAATTAAGAAGGACTGTTTTAGATCCCCCATGGCGTCCATGAGGACCGATACACCAGGTCCATCATGAACGCCAACCGTACGGTAAGGAGCCATTCAAATGAGCACTAATCAACAACATCAACTTGTGATATCCCCTGTCAGATATCCCGGTGGCCTACGCATTGTGCAATGCCATGATTGCCAATATGCATTTGCTGCTGAATTTGATGCCCAGGGCATTATCAAGATGGAGACAAAAGAAACGTTTAATCATGGCGACGCCTATGCCTCACATAGCTTATTCCAAACACCAACAATCGAGTTGGAGCTAAGCTTTGATGCGGAGCTAGAAACTGAAGACGAAGATCACAGCTTCTTTGACGAAATTTAGAACTTTATTACAGCACATTTAACTTGGGCAACTCAACATAGGCGGTTCCTAACGGCCGTTTTCCTTGCATCAATACAGCTAAACGGTACATGCCTGGTTCCACTTTTGACATTTTTGTTTTGTAAGTCAGACAGTTTGAAGAAACATCACCCTCCATCTCCAAATAATAAATTTTCTGGCCTTTCGACAAGTTCTGCACTTCACACTGTGCCCGCAGGGCTGATTTCGATTGCAAAGATTGTCTGGTTTCTTCAGCTTCCAGCTCAAAATCCACCTCTAGCGTGATTGGGTCTTCATGATGCACGTGTCCCAGAAACGGCCGTTCAGGTTGAGCAATATCTAGCGTGGCCAAATAATCAGGCCGTTGACGCACGCGAACTTGTGTCGGCTTAAAGGTATTAACCTTCTCGGGCTGCATCTTCGACTCTTCGGCAAGTTTAACTGTCGACTCACTTACTTGAGCGTATTGGCTAACGTGCTGCTCAATCCACAAACCAAGCTTCTCGCGCTCAATCCCTGGCCAGGTTTTCTCTAAATCAGCTTCCATGTAGTGAACCCGGGTTCGTTGTTGCAGCTGACTGTCATCAACCTGTTCCTGAAATTCCACAACAAATGAAGCAATTGGCTTCCATAATGATTTGGTGGGCGAATTATTCTTCTTTTCCACATTTTCAACAGTGGCGCTATTGTTTTGCTCAACCACTAACTCTTTTGCCCGGGCAATCCAGGTTGAGATCTCACCGTTAGGCAATATTTTCCCTGCTTCCCTCGCTACCCGCTCGGCCTCCTCAGCAGAAAGCTTGCCCAATGCTTCAAATGTATGAACATCAAGCAGCTCACCCAACCACTTTTGTCGCGCAGGACCGATTCCTTTTATGGCCGTTAAATCATCCTGTATTTTTTGCTTCACGATTTATGTCCTCCTAAAAAACATTGGCCCCAGCGGGAACCACTGAGGCCAATGTTTTCAATTATTTAGAGCAGAACGCAGCTCAAATTGATTAATGCTCATCTTCGTAGAATTGCAAGACGGGGCCTTCCCAGTATGCTGCCATCGGACCGCGATGACCCAGTGGGTCCACGTAGGTCAACAGCACAACCAGCTTCATTGCCAATCCCTGATGCGGTACATTATTTGCAGTGATCACAGAACCAGGCACATCAAAGTGGCAACTATACTCACCCGTCGGGCTGGGCAGCGGCTGATTTTGGCAATCCGGGTCAGCAAAATCAAACAAAGAAACCTCCGGGCCAGGACCAATGGATTCCAGATTGACATGAACATGCCAGTTTCCGGCAACCATATGCCAGTTAGCACCCTTGAGTTCCCAGTCGATATGCACAGACCAGGGGGTACCGGCTTTTATGATTGTCGTTGGTTCTACGCCACCATGCTCGTGTACTTTAGCAGAGATATCGCCGACCAGGTCAATATTAGGGGTCTCAAAAGTCATTATGTTTCTCCTTTTACAAACTGAAATTGATAAAACAATACAACACAACTGAAAAGTCTCCGGTGACTTTGTTGGCCTTGAGCCTGTCATTTGGCCCGCAGCACGACACCATAAAAACATAGAGCACTTAAATAACAGTAAATCAGCACTTAATTTGAAATTTTCTTAAATTAAGTGCTGATTTTTGGTTTAAATGGGTTTGTGATTGCGGATGTCTTCGTAAAGCCGAGTCGTTGTGGGGTCTGGGGGTACGGCCAGCTCTTCTGCCAGCAGTTCGGCGCATTGGTGATATTGACGCAGGGCCAGGTAACCTTGCCGCTGTCGAGTGTAAGCTCGCATGAGCAAGCGGTGTGTGGCTTCGTGGCAAGGTTCTACCCGCAGCAGCTTGTTGGCAAAAGTGATGCAGGTAGCATACTGCTCCGTGGAAAAATAATACTCACAAAGGCGCGTGAGCAGCTGTAAATAATTTTGTTGTAGCTGCTGCCTTCGGGCTGCCGGCCAATCTTCATATCGATCTTCAGCCAGTAGTTCCCCCTGGTAGAGCAGTTCTGCCGCATGCAGATCCGGAATGGCAACGGCCGTATCTCCCTGCTCTACCATCCGAAAAGCTTGGCGATAAATGTACTCAAACTGCTCTACATCCACCCAAACTTCCATTTCCGGGTTCAGAAAATAGCAATCATCCTGGTACAGGACATGCGAAAATTCCGGATAGCCATTGCGCAGTGCCTGCCGCAAGCCATAAATTGCCACGTTCAGATTGTTACGCGCCGCATCAGCTGTCGCCTCCGGCCAGAACTGTTCCATCAACACTTCTTTAGTGATGCGCTGCTGGCGATGCAGCAGCAAATATTTAAAAACAGCTCTGCCTTTGCGGCTGGGCCATTCCTCAACGGGATGTTCGTCTTCATAAACGCGAAACACGCCAAGGCAGTATATTGTGAGTTGGGGGCATGACGAATCAGTGCTGTTAAAGGGGAGTTCAGGGACCATAGGTTGTGGCTGAATAGTTGGGGCAACGGCCGTTTCCGGTATCATTGGTCCGTTCTGGCCTTTTGGCAAGCTTGGTTCTGGAGAATCAGGCAGCAGCTTCTCGCGCTGCCATAGTTGGCTCAGGCGCTGCCACAGGGTAGAAGGCTTGGCAGCAACGGCCGTTTCCGGCGCTAAATCTGTCATTTCCAACAACTTGTTCAACTCAGCGTCTATCTGGTTCCGGCGCGTTTCAAACTGGTGGCACGCTTGCTCATGCAACGTCACTTCTTGCTGGAGCTGCATACAGCTGGCACAAAGCTGTCTGGCCGCAGCCAGCAGCGCCGCTTTTTCCACGTTGTCATGGTCAACTGCCTGCAAATAGGCTTTTTCCAAACAAGTTGCGATCTGGTTGTATTGATTGTCAGCCAGCAGCGAATGCCAGGCGACTTGCTTCTCTTCCGGCTTGCGCACAACAACTTCTTCCCGGGAAAGCATTTACCGATACTCCACTGAACGAGCACCCACTTATCATACTAGACATCAAATTAATTCGATTGTTTTTACTCAGGCTGATGCAAGGGTCGAAATATTTTGAAGACTGGTGGAACAAATGGTTCCGCTCGCCAATACGTTTACATCATAACACAAACAAGAGACAAAATGTTAGGTTTCCTTCCCTCCTCATCATGGTAAACGTATTTCACTTTTATTTTCCAGTAAATTAGCTTTGCACCTGCCAAAGCCCCCACAAAACTGGGCTCGCCCAGAGAAAGTTAACCTTGGTTAAATTTTTATTGTCACGTTGGTTAACTTTTGTTATAAACCTATGCTAACAATAGACTTGGCAAAGGTTAAGTGTGCTTTGTCACGCTCAAAAAAGTACAAAATTCAATGACCAACTCGGACCCCCGCGCCTAAAATAAGGGAAAAGGATTAATCGCATGGATGATAAATTTCAAACTGATCATGATGAAAGTTGTGCCGACCTGATTAATGAAGCCATTACCGACCAGGAAGGCATTGTTCAGGTAAGTTTGCACCCGCAAGACGGCCGTCTCGAAATCGACTACGACCCCGCCAAAGTGTCCGAACCTACCGTAGAAAAAGTGGCCCAGCAGGTCAGCCCCATCTTGCAGGAACGGTGGCACACCTGCACCATGCGGCTGGGTCGCCAGGGCGGGCGCGCATGTGAATCCTGTGCCCTAGGGCTAGAAAGAAACCTGAGCCAGCTGCCCGGCGTGCGGCGGGCCACCGCCAGCTATTTGGGCGGTGCCCTGTCTGTTACCTACAACGATCAGCTTATCTCTCCTGATGAAATTTCTCATCACGTCCAACAAATGGGCGTGTCGGTGGCCCCTTCCGCCGCCGAAATGACCACGGCCGAACCGGCACCGTCGGTCCCAACCTCCCCACTGCGGCGCGCCTGGGATTGGCTGGTAGACGGCCGTCTCGAAGCCATCTTCACCGTCATCACCCTCATCACCATGATTGGCGGTCTTATCGCCGAGCGACAGGAAGCGGCCACCGTCGCCACCGTGCTGTTTGTGATTGCCTATATCGCCGGCGGCACGTTTGGCTTGCAGGGTGGCATCGAATCGCTGCGCAACCGCACCATTGATGTTGATTTGCTCATGATTTTGGCCGCTGTCGGTGCCGCCATCGTCGGCGAGCCGTTTGAAGGGGCCATGCTGCTGTTCCTCTTCTCGTTGTCCAACGTGCTGCAAGATTATGCGATGGACCGCACGCGCAACGCCATCAAGGCGCTGATGGAGCTGCGTCCGGCGCAGGCGCTGGTGCGGCGCGGCGACAATACCTACCTGCTGCCCATCGAAAAAGTGGTCATCAGCGACCGCATCATCGTCAAGCCGGGCGAGCGACTGCCGCTGGACGGCGTGGTAGTGGACGGCCGTTCCTCCATCGACCAATCCTCCATCACCGGGGAATCGATGCCGGTGAGCAAAGAAGTAGGTGATTCTGTATTTGCCGGCACCATAAACAAAAATGGCAGCCTGGAAATTCGCGTCACCAAGCTGGCCAAAGATTCCACGCTGGCCAAGCTGATCCAGATGGTGGAAGAAGCCCACAGCGAAAAAGCGGAAACGCAGCGCTTCATCGACACCGCCGAGCAATATTACGCGATGGGCGTGATCGTTTTGACTATTTTGGTGGCGGCCGTACCGATGCTGTTCTGGCAGGAAGCGTTTAGTTCAGCCTTTTACCGAGCCATGACCGTCATGGTGGCCGCATCGCCCTGCGCTATCGTCATCAGCACGCCGGCAACGGTGCTCTCCGCCATCGGCAACGGCGCGCGGCGCGGCATTTTGTTTAAAGGTGGTGTCTATGTAGAAAATGCGGCCACGATTAAAGTGATTGCCTTCGACAAAACCGGCACGCTCACCGTGGGCGAACCGCAGGTGACCGACATCACTCCCCTCAGCGACACCATCAGCGAAGATGAACTCCTGGCCCTGGCCGCGGCCGTCGAGGCCAAATCGGAGCATCCCCTGGCCCAGGCTACCGTGAAGACCGCCCAAGAACGCGAGCTCTCCTGGCCGGAAGCGGTTGATTTTCAGGCAACAACCGGGCAAGGGGTGGCGGCGCACGTTGGCCAGAAGCATATTCGCATCGGCAACGGCCGTTTCTTCACCAACTACCAAACCACCGGCCTAGATGCTGCCGAAGCGGAGTTAGATCGCCTGCAAAAACTGGCCAAAACGGCCGTCTTAGTAGCCGAGGTAGATGATGATGCAGGAACGGCCGTCATCCTCGGCGTGCTGGCGTATGCCGACGTGATTCGCCCTGACGCGCCCGACGTGATCCGTGCCCTGCACGCCAACGGTGTTGAGCACGTCGTCATGCTCACCGGCGACAATGACGCTGTGGCTAAACAAATTGCCGCCCAGGTTGGCGTCGATGACTATTTTGCCGATTTGCTGCCGGAAGATAAGGTAACGGCCGTTAAAAAAGTACGCGAGCAGTACGGTCCGGTCGCGATGGTCGGTGACGGCGTCAACGACGCCCCGGCCCTGGCGACGGCCGACATCGGTATTGCCATGGGGGCCGCCGGCACCGACGTAGCCCTGGAAACGGCCGACATCGTCCTCATGTCTGACGATTTAAACAATTTACCTTACGTCATCGGCCTCAGCCGCAAAACACGGCAAACGCTGCTGCAAAACCTGGGCTTTGCCCTCTTCATGATTGTGCTCATGCTGGGGACGATTTTCTTCTCCGGCCTGGCACTGCCCGCCGCCGTCGTCGGCCACGAAGGCGGCACGGTGCTCGTTTCGCTCAACGGCCTGCGCATGTTGGGCTACAAACCAAGCTAGTAATTGTGAATGGTGAATGCTTAATTGTGAAGGATTGACGCCGGCGTGACTAATTCACAATTCATTATTCATAATTCACAATTTCAGAAGCAGTGCTCTGGTACAAAAGGGCACTGCTTCTTTTTTTGCTTGACATGTGCCGCTTTTTGCATAAAATATGCCATAGTAAAAATAATTTTTAGACGCATCAAAAATCAGGTGTGAAATGATAACGAATCCAGCAATTTTACTTTTAATAGGGACAACGATTTTAGCGGTGACGGCCGTATTCCTCTGGCCGGAAAAAGGTCTGCTCGCCCGCTGGCAGCAGGCCCGCCAAATGACCGATCGCGCTCGCCATGAAGATGCGCTGAAGCATATTTACAAATGCCAGCAAAAAGGACGTCGTCCCACCCTAGAAAGCATTGCCGGCGCGCTGCACATCAGCACCAACGATGTCACCGAACTGTTAACCCAAATGCAGTCCAGCCAGCTGCTGCACCTGCAAAGTGACGACATTTCCCTGACGCCGGCCGGTATGGAATCAGCGCTGCACATCATCCGGGCGCATCGATTGTGGGAACGGTACCTGGCGGAAAGAACCGGCTTCAGCGAAGCTGAATGGCACAGCCAGGCCGAACTGCAAGAACACCAGCTAACGCCCGAAGCGGCCAACGCGCTGTCGGCACGCTTGGGCCACCCTACCCATGATCCGCATGGCGATCCCATTCCCTCCGCCGAAGGCAACTACGTCTACCACGGTGGCCAACCGCTCAACCAGCTGCCGGTCAACACGCCGGCCCGCATTGTGCATCTGGAAGATGAGCCGGAAGCGGTTTATGCCCAACTGGTGGCCGAGGGGCTGCATCCCGGCCAGACGGTGCAACTCATTGAAGCCAACAGCACCCGCCTTCGCTTTTGGGCCAACGGGGATGAGCACGTTTTGGCTCCGATTGTGGCCCGCAATATTTCGGTCTTACCTTTGCCGGAAGAAGTTGAAGAAGAAACGGCCGTTGACAACAAGCTCAGCGGCACCCGACTTTCTGAACTACCCTTAGGCCAAACGGCCGAAGTTATTCGCATTTCAGCCAACTGTCGCGGCGTAGAACGGCGGCGGTTCATGGACCTGGGGATTTTGCCGGGAACGGCCGTCACCGCCGAAATGCGCAGCCCCAGCGGCGAACCCACCGCCTACCGCATCCGCGATGCCATCATTGCCCTGCGGTCTAATCAGGCAAATCATATTTATGTTAAGTAAATCAGCTCGAATAATAAACACTGTTTGACACAGATCAGAAGCATAAATCAGCGTCAATCTGTGTGCATCAGTGTCCAATCCATAAAAAAACCGAGAAAAAGTGACCTATGGAAACTAAACTAACCAACCCCAAACAGACGCCATCCGCCTGCGAAACCTGCCCCATGCACAACGTGGGCAATCTGCGCAAGCTGGGCGTAAACATGGAAAACTCAGACTTTGTTGTTGCCCTGGCCGGCAATCCCAACACCGGCAAAAGCACCGTGTTTAACGCCCTCACCGGGCTGCGGCAGCACACCGGTAACTGGCCGGGCAAAACCGTCACCCGCGCCGAAGGCGGCTTTAGCTACGGCGACAAGCAGTACAAGATTGTGGATCTGCCCGGCACCTACTCGCTGCTCTCTACCAGCCTGGATGAGGAAGTGGCCCGCGATTTCATCTTGTTCGGCCAGCCAGACGTCACCGTGATTGTGGTCGACGCCACCCGGCTGGAGCGCAATCTGAATCTGGTGCTGCAAGTGCTGGAAATTACGGATCGGGCCGTGGTCTGCCTGAACCTGATCGATGAAGCCCGCCGCCACAAGCTCACCGTCGATGAACGGCGGTTGGCGCGGGATTTGGGCGTGCCGGTGGTGCCTACGGCCGCACGCCAGGGCGAAGGGTTACAAGACCTCCTGGCCGCCATTCACGACGTGGCTACTGGAAAGACCATCTGCAAACCGTATCGGGTGAAAACAGAATCTCCGACAATCAAACACGCTTTGGCCAAACTGGTGCCGCAAATTGAGGCGGCATTCCCCGGCCTACCCAACGCCCGCTGGGTGGCCTTGCGGCTGCTGGACGGCGATGAGCGGCTGATGCAGGCCGTGCGCCGGGGCGAACTGGGCGATCTAACCCGGCCAGAAACCGTATCTATAGCACCACAAGCGGAAACATCCGCCCAGGTTATTCCCCTGGAGGCCTTATCATGACGACCCTATCACCAACTGCCAACCCAACCGACATTCTGCAAACGGCCGAATCCCTGCGCTGGGAAATCGGCCCGCAGTTCCATGAACAGCTCATGGAAGACATCTACACTGAAGCCGCCAGCCTGGCCGACCGCGCCGTGACCAGGCCCGACGAAAAGCCGCGCTTTGACCTGGACCGCACCATCGACAAAATTGTCACCAGCCGCGTGTGGGGTTTCCCCATGATGCTGCTGCTCTTCACAGTGGTTTTTTGGTTGACGATTAGCGGGGCTAATGTACCTTCTTCCCTGCTGGCTTCCTTGTTGATTGACACGATGGTGCCACTGCTGCACCAGGGTGCCGATTGGCTCAGCCTGCCGTGGTGGCTCAGTGGCTTTTTGATTGACGGCATGTATCTGGCAACGGCCTGGGTGGTGAGCGTGATGCTGCCGCCAATGGCCATCTTTTTCCCACTGTTTACCCTGCTGGAAGATTTTGGTTACCTACCCCGCGTCGCCTTTAATCTGGACAACCTGTTCCGCAAATCCGGCGCGCACGGCAAGCAGGCGCTGAGCATGATGATGGGGTTTGGCTGCAATGCGGCCGGTGTGGTGGCTACGCGAATCATCGACAGCCCGCGCGAACGGTTGATTGCCATCATCACCAATAATTTTGCGCTGTGCAACGGCCGTTGGCCCACGCAAATTCTCATTGCCACCATTTTTATTGGCGGATTGGTGCCCGCTTACCTGGGCGGACTCATCTCGGCCCTCTCCGTGGTGGGGATTGCCCTGCTGGGTGTGTTCATCAGCTTTGTCGTTTCCTGGGGACTGTCCCGCACCATGCTCAAGGGCGAAGTATCCACGTTTAGCCTGGAGCTGCCTCCGTACCGCCCGCCGCGCATCTGGCAAACGATTTATACCTCGGTCATTGACCGCACGCTGATTGTGCTGTGGCGCGCCGTGGTGTTTGCTCTGCCCGCCGGGGCGGTCATCTGGCTTAGCGCCAATATCACCATTGGCGGCACCAGCATTGCGGAATATTTGATCGATTTCCTGAACCCATTGGGGATTTTGATTGGGCTGAATGGTGTGATTTTAGTAGCTTACATCGTGGCTATTCCGGCCAATGAAATTGTGATTCCCACCGTTTTGATGCTGACGGTTTTAGTCACTGGCATTGGTGGCGGTGCAGGCGCAGGTGTGATGTTTGAGCTGGAATCCCAGGCTGATACCCTGGCGCTGTTTAACGCGGGCGGCTGGACTTTGCTAACGGCCGTTAACCTCATGCTCTTCTCCCTGCTGCACAATCCTTGCAGCACCACGATTTACACCATTTACAAAGAAACAGGCAGCAAAAAGTGGACGGCCGTTGCCGCCCTGCTGCCGCTGGCAATGGGCTTTGTGGTCACCTTTTTTGTGGCCCAAATCTGGCGCTTGTTTAGCGGTTGATCTTCATTATTTACAAATACACACAAATTCGCTATATTTTACACATTACAGGGTACTCAAAGTGCCCTGTAATTGTTTAAAATAGTGAAGAAAAAGGAAGATGAAGAATGCGCACCAATATCGTTTTAGATGACAAATTAGTAGAACGTGCTCAAGCGCTCACTGGGCTGAAAACAAAGCGAGCAGTTGTCGAAGAGGCGCTGCGCGTCATGATTCAGCTAAAGGAACAGGCACTGGTACGGGACTTACGCGGCAAGCTGCAATGGGAAGGGAACTTAGACGAGATGAGAGAGGGTCGCTTTGAGCCTGCTGGTTGATTCATCTGTCTGGATTGATTATTTTAATGGGCAAACCACAGCACAGACTGATCATCTAGACGCAATTTTGGGCCAGCGAGAAATTGTTATCGGTGACTTAATCCTGGCGGAAGTTTTGCAAGGATTTCGTCGACAAAAGGATTTTGAGCAAGCTCGGGTTGCACTGCTGAGATTTCCGGTCCTGCCCATGGTTGGGCAGGAATTTGCTATTCAGAGCGCAAAGAATTACCGGACTTTGCGTGCCAACGGCATCACAATTCGCAAAACGATAGATTGTCTGATTGCCACATTTTGTATTGAGAACGGCTTTCAGCTTTTACATTCAGACAGAGATTTTGATCCCTTCGCCGAGCACTTTAATCTCCAAGTAGTAAAACCTGCGCCCCGTTAACCAGTTATTCTTGCGGCAAACGGCCGTTCACCGCCACCACCCATTCATCAACGCCCCATCCACCACTATCCCCCCAAATTGAGACAACCAGACGCCCCTGTTGAAAATGCACTTCGCGGAAACCCTCGCTTTGAAATGCACAGATAGATTCTCCATCCAGCGGCGGTTCAGTAGATTCCCTTGCTTTAGCAGGCGTGACGCCGGTTCGGCATAAATGAGCTAATAGTTCGGCAGCGGCCGTATCGTCGGCCAGCAAATAGAGATTACAAAAAGCAGCAATGTTGGCCAGCCTGTTTTCTATCAAATCCACGCCGTAGAATTGTTCGATTTGGTCGGCGAGGGGGGTGTTGGGGGGAACGGCCGTGTGCGTTTGGGCAATAGTGAATGGCGGATTTGCAGCCACATCCTCTGGCTGGCAGGCCACCTCCGGTAAAGAAACCGTTCCTGGATTCGCTATATCGTTTGTACAACCAGCCAACAGAAAAAAGATGCAGCCTAAAACCGCAACAAAAATTAAATTTATCTTGCTTTCAGCCATTAACAATCACATCTTTTCGCTGCCAGCCTAACCACTTCTCAAGTATCGTTGTCTTAAATCGAATCATAGGAGAATAAGTGAAATAGGCCATAACCAAAAACAGCAAAAAGGCCAGCCATTCAGCAATTCCATCAGCGATAAGGTGCCCTAACGCCCATCCGCTCAAGCCAGCCAAAATTCCCATAATAAGCCAGAGGAATGCGAAAGCCAAAACAAGCAAAATTGATGAGAAATAGGCGGCCCCGAGTGAAATTTCATACCTTGTCGATGTTTCACTCCCTAATTTCATTATGTGATAAACAAAAAAAAGGAGCAAAGACAGGATAATAGCAACCCCATAAATTCTCAGTACAAACAATAAAGCATGAAAAGCAACGATAATAATAAAAAAATAGCAGCCAGCTTCCGCCGGATTTGACGGTTTGAATCGTTCTTTCCAATTCATTTTGCCCTCCTGCAAAATCAATCAGTAATTTTTTAGCAGCGCAACATGGCCGCGAAGGCTTTCCAGCATTTTGGGAATAGAGATGTATTCGTCTACCACATGGGCCTGGCTTTCTTCACTGGCGGCGTAACCAATCATGGTGAGATTGTAGGGGACGAAGTGACGGCCGTCCGTAGCAAATTGGTAGCTGCCGAGTTCTGCCTCATGCCCCATGCCCTGTTCAATCAAGGCCTTGGCACGCTGTACTTTCTCGTCGCTGGGCGGGGTGTAGTAACCGTAGATTATTTCGTCGGAGTCAGGGTAAGGTGTAGGCGGACTGCACAGGCCATCTTCTAGCACGACGGCCTGGTCACCCGCGACGCGGCGTACAAACGCTTGCAAACTTTTGTGGCTCTCGCTGGCGGTGCGGAAATCCAGACAAACGCGTGTCCAGGCGGGCGTTACGTTTGTGCTTTTGGTATCCACCTCGATGATGGTGGGGGAAACGGTGGTTGGTCCCAGCAACTCGTGGGCCGACAGTTCGCCTTTAGCCGCCTGCAAATCCTGGATAAATTTGGCCATCGGATAGTTGGGATTTACGCCTTTTTCCGGCACGCTGGCATGGACGGAACGGCCGTTAAACTGCACCCACATCTGGGCAATGCCGCGATGACCCAGGGCAATCTTGTTGTCCGACGGCTCGCCCAACATCACCAGATCCACGTCATAATCCAGGTTTTCTACCCAGTGGGTCGCACCGGCACCGCCGATTTCCTCTTGAACCACACCGCTAAACACCACGTCTCGCCGGGGACGCAGGCCGGCGCGCAGCAGCGCCGCCATGCTGTACACCTGCACCGCCAGCGGCCCTTTGATGTCGCAGGCACCCCGGCCCACGATGCGATCTTCCACAATCGTGCCGCTGTACGGTGGTACCGACCACAGGCTGGGTTCGCCCGGATCGACGTGGTCCAGATGCGTGTTCAAAACGAGTGCGCCTAAAGATGGATCGGTGCCGCGGATACGGCCGTTCACATTGCCAATCTCATCAAGCCACACCTGATCAAAATTGAGCTGCTGCAATTCGGCGGCAATCAGCTCTGCCAGCTGGGCCTCCTCAAACGGCATGCTCGGCGTCTGAATCAACCGCTGCGTAAAATTGACACAATCCTGCAACAACGCGTCCCAATCTAAATTCATATCCAACTCCTATAAAGAAATCCGCAGATTTCGCAGATTTTTTGCCTTTGAATATCAATCTGTGAAATCTGCGTAATCTGTGGATAAATAATCATCCCAAATTCAGCAAGTAGACCGAATACGCCACCACTTCGCGCACGTAGGAATAGGTGCGGGTGACGCGGCTAATCCAGCGGATGGTGCGGGTGGGCGAACTGTACGCTTCCATTTGCAAATCGCCAGCCACCGCCAGTGCCCGCCGCATGTGGTTGGGCGTGCTCACGATTAAAAAGGTTTCTAACCCATTTTGCCGGGCCACCACCTGGGCATTGCGTAGATTTTCATAGGTTGAGGTGGAACTGGTTTCCAGCAAAATATCGACCGGATCGACGCCGCGGGCTATGGCATAATTGCGCCCCACTTCGCCCTCGGCCAATTCGTCACGATTGCCCACGCCGCCGGTAAAAATCAGCGTGTCTACCATCCCGGTTTGGTAAAGCTGGATGGCATGATTGATCCGCTCACGAAAAACGGCCGACGGCCGGTCCCGCACCACCGCCGCCCCTAGCACAATCGCCGCATCGGCAGGGCGCGTTTCATCCTTCAGCGAAAACAAAAAAACGGTAACCGCCGCATACCAGCCCAGCAAAATAGCCAGGGCAATAATGCCTGTAATCAATCGGGCTAAGAAACGAACGGCCGTTTGCAACAATCGCATCAAATTACTCAGTGAATCACTGACCTGTTTCCATTTCCGCCAGCTCCCGCTGCCAAAACCAGCGGGCCAGCCAAAAGCTCCAAATGGGAATCAGCAAAACCGCCAAACCGCCAAAGCCCGTCTCGCCAATGGTATAGGCCAGCGGCGGCGGCACCAGCATCTCGATGAGGGCCAGCAACACAAAGGCAATACCCACGGCCAGCGTAAATTGACCCAGACGTCGAGAATCTAAAATAAACTTACCCGCCAACCAGATCAGCCACAGGCCCATAAAAGCAAAGCTGATCGTTTTGAGACCGGAATCCCGAATCGGTTCCATGTATTCCCATATTTGGGCCACAAACAGTGGATTGCCTAGTGCAAAACGAGCGACAACCGGTGTGCCCAGCTGGTCAACCAGGCTGGCAACCAGACCAAACACGGCCCCTACAGTTCCCAAAGTGGTGAAGGCGCGCGCACGGCCGTCTGCTTCGGCCCGTCCCAGCTCAGCCAGCAAACCGACCAGGAAAACGGCCGCACACAACCCCACCGTCGTGCCAATGTGGAAAATTTGCCAGGAAATTGCATTGTCGCGCACAAATGCCAAAAAGAGATCGCCATCATCCCAAAAGCCGGGTGGGAGTTCTTGAATGAGAGGATACCAGACGCCTAAATTGACGCCAACGGCTACCAGCCAGCCCAGCCCCAACAATCCTGCTGCCAATGTACCCAATCGATTATAAGACATGGTTCATTCCTTCATAATAGAACTTAAAACTTGTCTTTCGATAATAAATGAGACCAAAAACGAAAATTGAGCCGCTTTGGGCGATTTTGAAGCCATGAAGACAACGTGATTCCGGGTT
>PABI01000091.1 GCA_002699125.1 Anaerolineaceae bacterium | reverse complement strand
CGGGAGGAAGGACTTGAAAAATGGTTTGTTCAAATCCGCCCCCTTATGCCTCAAAACCCTTGATTATTTTTTGGAAGATGCCTAAAGGAAAGTGCCCAACGGGCGATAATAACAAATATTCGGAGTATTCAACTACCACAAGAAACAGTCAGATTGGCAGAAGATATAGTTCCCTACTTGTCGGGACATTTTAGAAGTGACGTCCTTCAAGAGGCTCTTCAAGCTACCCGGACAATAACAGATATGGAAAATCGCGCATCTGCGACGATAATACTTGTATCACATTTGTCAGCTCTGGAAAGGAACGAAATCTTGAAATGGATAACCCATGCAATAAAAAAAATAGAGAACACAAGTAGTCGGGAGAGAATCATCCGACCCCTAGTACCTTTGCTTGCAAAGTTTGGCTATCATGAAGATGCGGTAGCGATTGTGCCAGAAATTTGGGATGTGAATGAAAGAGCATCAGTTTTGGGAGATCTTGCACTGCAGTTAGTGGAATTAGGCTATCCAGAGAAGGCTCAAGAAGTGGCACAAATGCTAGTTAAAATAGAAATAAATAAAGGATGGGAACTAGCTCGGGCAAGAGATCTGATTGACATTTCCATTAGCCTAGTAAAGTCGGGATATTTTGAAGAAGCTTTGAATACATCTCAAATAATAAATGGTGAATGGAACCAAGCAGAAGCATTAGCTAACATCTCGCTTGAAATGGGACGGATGGGATACGTTAAGGAAGCATTTATTGTTGCTCGGAAGATTGAATATCAACATTGGCGTACAGAGGCATTAACAAAACTAGCTGCGGAGCTTGAGATGCTTCCCATCAACATTTTATATCCGCTTTGGATAGAATCACTCCCTGTACTTACGACCCGCTCTCGCAAGAATTTGCTTAACGACCTAATAGTCTTAGGCCCAGTAATCACAGCTCTAGGTGGAAGTAGAGCTAAAGATAGTTTATTTTCTGCCATTCAAGATGTTGGGCACTGGTGGCCTGAGAGTGTAAACTAAATTGTGTAACTGACGTACCTCAGTAAAATTCAGACGAAAAAGGAATTGAGGTACAAAAACATGCAATCTAAATCTCCCAACAAAAAGCCCAAACGGCCGACGACGCCCTCCACAGAGCGCGTGCAAGAAGAGCTGGCCCAGGCCAAATCAATGGACGATTTCTTCGGCAAAGAAGGCATCTTCGCCCGTCTCTTTGCCGACACCCTGGAGCAGATGCTGGAAGCAGAATTGAGCGAGCATCTGGGGTACGAGCCCTATGAAGCCAAGGGCCGTAACAGCGGCAACAATCGCAACGGCCGTTATCCCAAGAAGGTACGCACCTCCGGCGGCGAGACGACGATCCAGGTGCCACGAGACCGCAAGGGTGAATTCGAGCCACAGATTGTGGCCAAATATGCCGCCAATACCAATGAGTTAGAAGAAAAAATCATCGGCATGTACGCCAAAGGAATGTCTACGCGTGATGTGCAGGACACGCTGGCCGAGATGTATGGCGTCGATGTATCAGCCACAACCATCAGCCAGATTACCGAGAAGGTGTGGCCGCTGGTCGAAGCGTGGCAGAATCGACCACTGGAAGCTATTTATCCCATCATCTATCTGGATGCCCTCCATCTCAAGCTGCGGCGTGAAGGCAAGGTGGCTAATACGGCCGTTTACATCGTGTTAGGTGTGGGGTTGGACGGTCATCGCGATGTGTTGGGCCATTGGATTGGTGATGGCGGTGAGGGGGCGAATTTCTGGCTGAGTGTCGTCACCGACTTACAAACGCGTGGCGTGCAGGACATTTTCATCGCTGCCATTGACGGGCTGCAAGGCTTCAAGGACGCTATCCAGGCGGTGTTCCCGCAGACGGCCATTCAGCGCTGCATCATCCACCAAATTCGCAACAGCCTCAAATATGTCTCCTGGAAAGACAAGAAGGCGTTCATGGTCGATTTGAAGAAGGTGTACAAAGCGGCCACACGCGAAGAAGCGGAAACGCAGTTGCTGCAATTGGGCGAGACCTGGAATCAGAAATATGCGATGGCGGTGCGTTCCTGGGAGAACAACTGGGAGGACCTGGCCACTTTCTTCGACTACCCAGCTGAAATACGGCGACTCATTTACACCACGAACACCATTGAGGGGTACAATCGCCAGCTGCGAAAGGTGCTGAAAAACAAAGCGTCCTTCCCTTCGGCGGAAGCGGCCAGGAAGCTCTTATACCTGGCCCATTGCAATATTGCCAAGAAATGGACGCGGCCGCTCATGGATTGGCCCAAGATTTTGAATCAGTTGGCGATTCGCTTTGCGGAGCGGATACCGGTATGACTTTTTCAACCAGCATCCTGGCCAGCTTAGCCGAGACCTTGACCGCCTCAAGGGACGCTGCGCTTTTGCCCTTGACCCGGCCTGCGGCTCTCGGCTTAATCAGGAGTGCTGCTGGTTGAGAAAATTGGTTGAGTGAGGTGCGTAGTTACACACATTTCTTGACACTACCGGTGGCCTTAATAGAACCACCAGCGGTTATTTTTACCGTGATGGCGTATCATCTTGTTTCACACATCTCGTTTCATACATCTGGAAGAGACAATAATCTAACCATTATGCTTGCTTCTTCAAACTCTCTTTAAATATTAATTTGATCCCCTCGAAGTCCCATGTTTATTAGTTCTTGCCACTCCTCCGGTGAAGGCAACACCCTCCAGGCTGCAGACCCCTGACCCTCACCTTCATCCAGCAAGATGATGAGATTACACAAACGGCCGTTTTCCCACAAATACTCCGCCCATTCCGGCAATAACGGCAGCGCCAGGCACTTGTTCAGCATCCGGTAGAATAGAGGCGGAATCGGCTGCGTGCCATTATCCAGCAGGTAGAAGGGCTGCTCCGGGTTCATTTCTTTCAGGCTGGCCTGCTTGTGAATCAGGATGTGGTGGGCCCAGCCGCAGGGCAGCGTGGCCTGGATTTTGACGTGCTCTTTCATGCCGTCCAGGCGTATCCGCTTGCGGCCCAGCCAATGCACTTTGCCTCCACCCACCAGTGCCGCCCAGTTAGCCTTCACCGACTGCTTGGCCCCCACCATCTCCAGGTAAACCAGCGTCTCGTCCACATCGTCAATCGCCAGCGCCGGCGTCAATACGGCCAATCCCTGGGCCAATGACAGTTTGCGGGCGGGGTCGTTTTTGACGCGCACCTCTTTGAGAATCACACGCTGAGCCTCATGACCGTCTCGTTTTGGTTGGAAATGGTAAGGTTGGCACCAGGTCAATTCCGTCTGATACCCCACCTTTCGCAGCGCCTGGCTGACACGGCCGTCGGCCACCAGCTGCTCCGCCTGCCACTCACCGATAGACACCACGCCCAGGGCCTCTACCACATCCCGCAGCAGTAAGGCCTGCCCGAATTCCGTCATCACCGGCGAAAGAGCCGCCAGTTTCTCCTGAAGGTTTGTTTCCGCTGCCGTAGCCAGCGTCACCGGCTGCGGCCGATATTCTCCATCCTGTGGGGTGGGGCGGTAGCCGTGGGCTTGCAGCGCCTCGCTGACGATGGTTTGCAGCGCCGGCGCTAACTCATTGCTGTAAAAACCACGGCCGTATGCGCCCAACTGCGCCTGGTAAATTACGCTGCTGACCAACACGGGACGGCCGTTTTCGCGGCGCAGCAGATCATCCAGGCGGCTGCGGGTGGTCGCTGCATCAACAGGCAGCGGCTTGGTATAGCTGCCGGTGGCCGTACTGTCATCTTTTTCCCAACCGTCCTGGGCGGTAATGGCGTCTACCTGAGTTTGAATCTGGTTTTGTTCTGCCGCTGTCAGCTTGCTCCAGTGACGGCCGTACACCGCCAGCCCCTCCTTGTTCCACAGAATCGTGCAGGCGATTTCCTGCCGCGGGAAGCTGCTGCCGGTCCCGGCCAGGGCCAGTTCATCGCGCACCAGGTGGGCATCGACCGGCGGATATTGGCGGCGATACGCGCCGCGCCGGGCAAAGGGAACGGCCGGCGGCCCTAACTCCACTTCGCCCCCATAGCCGAGGTGGGCGCACGCCTTTTCTGTCACCTGGCACACCGTCTGGTAGGCGGCTTCGGTCTGAATGCCGTCGGGATACAGGACGGCCGCCACTACCTGCAAACTCTCGTTGCTGGGCAGATAGACATCCTCGCCAACGGTCATCGTTTCGATGGTGTTCAGGCCGTCCAGGATCGCCTGCCGCTTGCCATCTTTGTCGTTGGGATAGGTGTACCGTTTGCCGTTAATAGACAGGATGAGCCTGTCGATCCCGTGGGTGCAGGTAATTGGTTGCGTCATGGGGTTGCTCCAAATGGAGGGTGTTTAGGTGTTTAATCGAAGGCGAGTCCTTGTTCTTTCAGGCTAGCAAAAATGCCGTTGCCGATGATTAAATGGTCGAGTAGCTCAATGCTGAGGAGCTTGCCCGCCTGCCCAATTTGTCTGGTCACGGCCACGTCTTCAGGCGAAGGGGAGGGATCGCCAGAGGGATGATTGTGAGCTACGATAATGGCTGCGGCACAGGATTCAATTGCAGCCCGGAAGATTTCCCCGATGCGCACCACGCTCGTGTTCAGGCTGCCCCGATAGATAAGTTGGGTAGCCAGCACCCGGTTGCGGGTGTCAAGCAGGACGACGTGCAGCTCTTCCTGTTCGAGATGGCGTAGACGGGGCAGCAGCAGGTTGGCGCCATCAGCTGGGCTGGTAATGCGCACTTTTTCTTCTGCGGCGGGGGCCTGCAGACGGCGGCTCAGTTCCAGAAAGGCGAGCAGACGTCCCGCTTGCGCTGCCCCAATGCCGTGGATGCGCCGCAGCTGCGCCTGGCTGGCGCGGGCGAGCTGGTGGAGGGAGCCGAAACTGTTCAGCAGGGCCTGAGCCAGACCGGGCGCTTCACCCGTGCCCAGAAGCAGCGCCAGCAGTTCTGTATTGGAAAGGGATTCTGTGCCGTGTTGATGCAGGCGGTAAAGCGGCCGTTCTTCGGCGGGCAGGTCGCAGACACGCTGGCGCGGTGGTTGAGGGTAGTATTCTTGGTCGTAAACGATTAAGGGGAGTTGATTTTCCATCGGGGTGTGCCTCCAGTTCGGTGAGATTCACCCCATGCGGCGCGTTTAGCGCCCCAATGGTGTCATTTAGATCGTTGGGTCAGCTGGCGACGATAAGTGACCAACATTTTTTGCCGCTGCAGCGCAGCTGCCCGCTTGTCCCACAGAGCCAGCTTTTCCAGCTCCCGCTCCACCCGTTCTGGAATGGGATTGTCCAACTTTTGCTTTAGCCTTTGGCAAACGCGGCAAATACGTACCTTGGGCGGTAAGTTTTCCAGCAGCTCCCACCGTCCATTTAAGGTTTTATCTCCTTCGGACGGTTTTGGCGTCGGCGAACATAGCGCACCCGTCACCCCGTTGACGGTATGAACATGGTGCACAATCAGGTGCACTTTGCCTCGGCGCAGGCGGACAAGATATTCCATGCACGCATTGTAATGGATTTGGGGCCGTTTAGGGCTGAAAAACGTTTTACGGCCGTTGATTCCCTTCCCACAGCGAGCGCCAGACACCTAACATACCAAGCTGGGCAGCGGCTACATCGATCTCGGCCTGATCCAGCTTCTTGCCCTGGAGACGAACAATCGAGGCGATGTCATCCAGGTGGCGCGTCGATTCGCTGTTTTCATAGGCACGCAGCTTGGTCACGATTATTGAGGTGGGGGTGATGTAAGCTGCACGGCGCATCTCATCAAAAGGCAGTTCGACCCGATCGGCCAGCATCGCCAGCAGCTCCCGCTCCGTCGGTACGTAAAAATCCGTTTTGATGTGATACCCCAGGTGAATGACGTTAAAAAAGCCACCATTCAGGGCACGATTGACTGCAATCTCATCGACATGGTAATGCGTTTCTTGCAACCGCCGCACAAACAGCGATACGGAAAACTGTTTGGGGCTTAGCAAGATGTCCATATCCTGGGTAAAACGAGGTTCACCGTAAGCGACAACGGCCATGCCACCCCAAATGGCATAGGTCGCCCCGATGGCTTCCAGCACATCAATGACGCCGCCAAAAGCCTGGCCTTGTTCATACGCTGTACTCATACCGACACCTCGGTTTCGCCAAATACCTGGCGACGGGCTTCTTGCTCGACCTCTGTATCAGTCCAACCAGGTTGCTCTTCAGCCAGTAGCAGCTTCTTCTGCCGCAGGGCAAAGTCTGCGGCGGCAAAGGCACGCTTGTTTTTCTCGGCGACAGACAGCTCATCAATGGCCTCGATGAGTTCCCAACTGATCGATTCGTATTGGGGTGAAGACGGCCGTTCCAGCTGCGGATGTTGCAGATAATAGCCAGCAATTTCCGGACGTCGGGAATACGCAATACGAAGTCCACCCTGCCGCAACGCCGCCAGATCGCGGGCCAGGGCTTCCTGGGGCACTTTGCCCCAACAATCGTCATCCAGCTGGGCCGCAATGGTTTCCCAGATTTCTTCGCGCGGGTGGGGACGGCCGTCAGCAAGGAGATCGATGAGGGCGGCCCGCCGGGCGGCAATCTTGTCAATCTGCATGTGCCCGGCCATGGCGGCCAGTCGTAGTGACCACACAGCCGCTGGCTGCGTCCGCTGTGCATCGCGTCCCCATGACGCTGCTGGATGAGTAGAAAGTGACGTAATCATACGATTATTATAAGTAAATATGTGTTTAAACACAATTTTAGTTTTGAATAACGGCCGTTCCTCCAGCGGCAGGTCACACAACCGGCGCCGGGTCGGGGACGGCCGATGATAGGCGAAAGCCAGTTGGGTGGTCATGGCGAACCCCAATTAGCCCGGATCAACCGCGCTTGCAGCCCCTGGGCGATGAAATCATGCTCGGCATAGAGCGTCTCTTCGCGCGCCGGCGACGTTGTCAGGGCCTGATGCAAGCTCTGCCCCAGCGCCGCTTGCAGTGCCAGCAAGGTCAGCAGGATGAGCTGGTTGCGGGGGTTGGTCGCCTGCTGCTGCACGTCGCCAATGGCCTGATACAGTGCGTTAGCCAGCAAATTGAAGGCCGAGCCTTCGAGCAATCCGGGAATGAATTCGAGGCGCAGGTCAACAAACCGGTTCAAGGCTAGGACCGGCTGCACCGTAGCCAGCGTTGCCGGCTCAAATTCGGCCGCAAACGTCAGGTTTTTGCCTGTATCCACAGCCAGAATATTGGGGCGTTCAGGGTGGGGAATGGCCACATACCATTCCCCACCCGGCGTCAATCGCACGAGCTTCGTTTGTTTGTAGATGGATTCAGTCATGTTCGCACTCCTCGTTGACGGGCACCAGTACGGCCCATGTCCGCGGGCTGTCAATCCAGATTTGGGCATCAGGAATGTGGGCCAGCAGCCGCTTGGCCCGCCACTTGGGACGTAACTTACGGGCTATCACGCGAAAAAGGCCAGTATGGGGATCCCCGACGAGATCGCCCGGTTGGGCGTTGTCCCAAATCAGAACAGGCAGTTCGCCATTGGGATATCCTGCAGATTCCAGGACGTGCAGCATGGCATTCCGCGCCTGGCCGGCGGCGGTCATGATCTGATGGGTACCGGCCTGCCCCAAAACGGCATCCAGCTGCCGGTAGGCTGCGGCTAACCGGTGGTGGGGCCGAACAGCTCTGGGCTGGTACGTCTGAAAGCCGATGCTTTCAACGACGAACAGGTTGTCCTGCTCATCAGCCAGCATGTCCCCCACCGAAGTGCTGCGCACGTGCAGCAGCACATCGTCGTTAGCCCACCACGGCCGTGCCACATGCTGCGTTTGCCGGAAAGCGATTTCCAATGCCTGCTCGGCCGGCACCTCTGCGGGATCTGCACCGTCGCCACCGGGCGGACCGGAGGCGCAATATCGCTATGGCGGCCACGATATTCAAGAAAATGGGGATTGTGATACACCTTGATCTGGGACATAGGCGACCTCCAACGCTTATAATGGGCTATGTCTAGGCGGCCAGGAACCATCGCCCAGCCAGCCTCATCCCATATGCGGCGTTAGCCGCGCACTCCCTTTATGCGGCGTACAAGGCAGTCAGTGCACTTCCGTTTTGTCTCAAAAAACGAAAACGCCAGCCTTTCAGCTGACGTTGAGATGTTAATTTATTGGTTTATTTAGCGTCCTGCTCTCTCCATGCTCAATGAAAAACCGTTAGATTCCACACATCTTTTCAATGCGTTTCAGGACATACTTGGTCACGTTGCCAACGTTATTAACTATGGCTGAATCCGCAAACAAGACAACTATCGGATCAATAGCTGTAGGAACCAAAGCCACAATATCTTCTATCAGGTTGGCAACGGTTTCATCTGCGACATTTGCCCTTTTCTCCAATTCCTTTTCCAAGAAGCTCACTTTCTTCAAGGCTGCAACACGATGTTTTGCAGGTGTGTTTAAGGCAATATGCTCCAACAACGGCGTAAAAAGAACGCTAAAATCATCCCCGACTACTTCTTGTTGAGCGGCAGTATTAGCAGGGTCGTTAGCGCTGCTAGCGATTCCTTGTACATTAGAAATATTACCGACACTGATTTTATTGCCACCAATTTTGTCTCCCCCAACCAAATCACCCTGAATGACAGTGTGTGGTGATTGGTTGGCTGTCGGCCACTCAAATGAATCCGGTAATTCAAATCCTTGCGGCACCATTGGCCAGGTGATATTTGGACGTTTTTCACGCGCTAATGCTATCAAATCTGGTAGACGCGCTTGTCGGCTCAATACCAGGATTAACTCTCGCACCTTTGCTGATTTGCCCTCTCCACGCAGGCTGTCATAGTCAATGTGAAGTTCAAAGCAGAAAGTGCGAATCTCTTCCATATCGAAATATTGATCTATAAGTTGGTACGTATTTTTCAAATAGACGAGGCTTCTGTTTTTCACGTTGCAAGCTTCTCCAAAATGGATTGAATTAAAAATAATGGACTCAATAAACAGTAATTTTGATCGATTCGTTCTAATAGCACTGTCGAATATACTGACCCTAAAAAACTAGACCACAGGATAATGTACAATACTTAAAGCATGTGGGAATTATTTGTCAATCAGCTTTACAGGTATCCACGTCGAAATAATCCAGACACTCATCCTCTGGCACCAAAAGTAACAATCGGCGTGTCGCTTCCGCCAACATTTGGTCAACACCTGAATATGTCTCCCACACACGGGCAATGCCATCAGAATGGGTCGTTATAATACGGGAACCATCATGATTAAAGTCGGCTACTTGGCCAAATGACGTAGGCCCTATCAAGATGGTAATAAAGTTTCCTTCCCCATCCCATAATCGAGCAGTGCCATCATCACCGGCTGTCACAATACGCGAGCCGTTATGGTTAAAGTTGGCGGACCTGACCCAACCCGTGTGGCCGACTAGGTCGTTAATAAAGTTACCCTCCGTGTCCCATAACCGCGCAGTATAATCTACACCGGCTGTCACAATGCGGGAGCCATCATGGTTGAAACTGGCTGTGAAAACACCTGTCCTGTGCCCTGCTGACCAGGTGGTGATAAAGTTGCCATCTCCATCCCACAACCGAACAGTGTCGTCTGCACTGGTCGTCACGATGAGGGAACCATCATGGCTGAAGTTGGCCGAACTGACTCCGGCCGTGTGCCCTTCCAAGACAGCAATAAAGTTGCCATTCCCATCCCATAGCCGAGCAGTGCTATCATCACTTGCAGTCACGATGCGAGAGCCATCATGGTTGAAACTGGCTGACCTGACCCTATCCGTATGTCCTTCCAAGACAGTAATAAAGATACCATTTCCATCCCACAGCCGTGTGCTACCATCAAGACTTGCAGTCACGATGCGAGAGCCGTCATGGTTGAATTTAGCCGAACTGACCCTATCTGTATGCCCTTCCAAGATAGTAATAATGGTGCCATTTCCATCCCACAGTTGCGCAGTGACATCATTACTAGCCGTCACGATGCGAGAGCCATCATGGTTAAAGCTCGCCCAAGTAACCCAAGCCGAATACCCTTCTAAGGCGGTGATGAAGCCACCATTCATCTTCCAAAGCAGAGCGGTGCCGTCAGCGCTGGCTGTCACGATGCGGGAGCCGTCATTGTTAAAGCTGGCCGACCACACCTCACCCGCGTGCCCTGCCAAGGTGGTAATGAAGGCACCTTCCGCATCCCATAGTCGAGCAGTGCCGTCATTACTGGCCGTCACGATACGAGACCCATCATGGTTAAAGCTGACAGAAGTGACCCAATGGTTAAAGCTGACCGAACTGACCCAATTTTCCAAAGCGGTGATGAAGGCACCTTCCCCATCCCATAGTCGAACAGTGCCGTCAGCACTAGCCGTCACGATACGGGAGCCATCATGATTAAAGTTGGCAGACAGGACCCAAAGCGTATGCCCTTCCAAAGTGGCGATGAAGCTGCCATCCCCATCCCACAGCCGTGCAGTGCCATCATAACTGGCCGTCACGATACGAGAGCTATCGTGATTAAAGCTAGCCGAAGTAACCCATTCCGTATGCCCTTCTAAGGTGGTAATAAAGTTGCCATCCCCATCCCACAATCGAGCAGTGCCATCATGACTAGCCGTTACGATACGAGAGCCATCATGGTTGAAACTGGCCGACCTGACCGTATCTGTATGTCCTTCCAAGGTGGTGATTAAGTTGCCATCCTTATCCCACAGCCGTGCAGTGTCGTCATCACTGGCCGTTACGATGCGGGAGCCATCATCGTTAAAGCTGGCTGATCTGACCCCAGCTGTATGCCCTTCCAAGGTGTTGATTAAGCTGCCATCTTTATCCCACAGCCGTGCAGTGTTGTCAGCACTGGCCGTCACGATGCGGGAGCCATCATGGTTAAAACTGGCCGACCAAACAATTCCCGTATGTCCTTCCAGAACTGCACCAGATGGCCATGTTGTTAATGCTTTGTGCAAGACTACGTCAGCCTCTCCCGTCACGGAGCCATCAATTTGATAGGTTGTATTGACAGCCGCAATTGACTGCCAGTATGCCAACCAGATATCTCCACGTTCGATAGCGGCCTCTGCCTGAACCGCCAAGGCTCGCGCATCTGCACGTTGTTCATTAGTTTCCGCAACAACAACGGCTGTGGCGCGCGCATTGGCCTCACTTTCAGCTTCAACTACAGCTGTAGCGCGTGCATTTGACTCTACTTCTAATTGTTGATTACTGTCGTTTGCAACTATTAATGCTCTCCATATTATTATTAATGCAGCCAAAATAACTGCGAAAATAATACCTACACCACCTAGTCTGAAGAACTTTTCTCTACGACGATTGACAAGGCTCTTTTCAAGAAACTTCCATTCGAGATCATTCAATTCAGCTTCAGGAGATTTTGCCCAAACATCAGTTTCCTGCAAACGCAGACCTCGTAGTAAAGCACCTTTATCATTGCCTTCCTCTTGCCAAGTTTGAGAAGCAATCGTCAGACGACGGTGAATTATCAATCCTTCACGGTCTTCATCCAACCAGGACTGTAAAGTTTTCCATTCACGTATTACAGCCTCATGTGCTACCTCAAGGGTATAATCACCTACTGTGACTAGGCGAGCATGTGACAACTCATGAATAACAGTCTGAGTTTCTTCATCCTGCCTCAGCTCTTCCCAAGATACAGGGCGGCGTGTGTACATATCATGCGTCTCAGAAATTGCTGTCAATCGTTTAAATATCTGCTTAACGCGATTCTGTTGACTTGACGAAAAATTGTTATAGGTTGTGTCAGCCGTTTGGGCGATTGCCCTTTTGACACCCCCAGCTTCCTGATAACCGGTTAATGTCATGACACGCATACGCCGCCGTTTCCACGTTTCTAACAACGCATGAGACAACAAAGGTAACCGGCCGGGTTCTTCACCCACATCCTCAAGAAATATTTCGACCAACCCATCTTGAATTTTCCATTGCCCTTTGGAAGCTGGCTGGATGATTGCCTCTCGCATTTCATCTGGGTTCATATGTGAAATAATTTTCTGATGTCTTTCAAGTAAATCATGTAGTGCCTCAAATTCGAGGCAATCGGTATAAAAATCAGAGCGGAGATTAATGATAATCTTGAAATTGCACTTCTTATCTGCTGTTACGGCCGTGACCAAATTATCAATAAACGCCGTAATGACCTCTGTTGATGACATGTCCTGACTTTCATCCAATGTGAATAACTCTTCAAATTGGTCAATTACTAACAAAATAGGGGCCGAACTGGATAAAGTTTGTAACCTATTTAGCAATGTCGTATCGTCTTCTAACAGATGTGAAGAAAACAACTCGCTTTGCTGATCTTGGTGTGGGAAAAGAGCAGCCGTTAAGCTCTGCAATGGTTGCTGTGATGGGGAGAAAATGTATGGTGTCCATTCCGCTGCTAAAGTCTCTGGAACAATATTTGAATGTTTTTGGCCAGTTAACGCAGGCACAACACCCGCGCGCACAACCGAAGATTTACCGCTACCTGACTTGCCATTGACGGCAAGAAAGTTTGTTTCTACAAGTCTTTGAATCAGTTCGGCCGTTAGCTGTTCCCGCCCAAAAAAGAGATCGGCATCATTTTCAGTGAATGATTGCAGGCCTTTGTACGGAGGTTCCCCCGGATCAGGCGGTCTCCCCTCAATATTATCTACCAATGTACGGCTGATAATGGTCTGCTGTTCAATGTAAACGGCAGAAATAATTTTGTTCCCCAATATCTTGTCGCCAAAAACGACATCGCCATGGACATACGCTGCCGGAAACTCTACTCCATCTGGCGTATGTGCCATCCCTGTTTCATCATTTACTAGAAGCTGGGATAGCACATCTGAATAATCAATAATTGGCGCATCCGATTCTGATTCTTCATGGAAAATCAGCGGCGGTGTGTCGCTTCCATCTGCTTCGGCATACTCAGTTTCGTTAATTTCATGCTGATGTTCTATATAACGGTCAGCAACAATGTGATCTTTCTCCACCTTATCTTGGAGTACAAGATCACCCCCAACGTAATCTGCAGTGTTGGCAGATGGCAAATCTTCTTGCTGCTCTTTTTCTGCCACTTCGTGAGGAAGCGAATTTTCACCGACCTCATGATCACGGTCTATTTGCTCACCCTGTTTTCCCGTTGCTTCTTCTGGCAAGTCAATATCAGATTTATTGTCATCCATATTTTTGTCCTAAATTTGATTTTGGTTCTTTTATCGCGACTCAGACACCATTTTCTACAGCAACCTATCTATGTCAACCCCCTATTTTCCTAACTCAAATTTCATTAGCGTTCAGATTTCGACAAATCAGCAATCCAGGTAGCCTGCAACGGCCGTATCTCCCCCAAATCAATCACACCCGCAGCACACATCTTAAATCCTTTTTCAGCCGCCGCTGCTTGCAGCGTTGTGATGACGCGTTCCTTAAGCGCCGCAGCCTGTTCCCAGGCTGCGGCATATTTCTGCCAGGTGGGATCGCCTCCACGACGGCCGTTGTACAGCTGCACCGTCGCCACCGGCAGATAACAGGCGAGAACGTGTCCATCGCTGTTAATCGTGCGGACGTGGACGCCCACGCTAACCTGACGCAGATCGGGGATTGGGGCGGAGACGCCTTCACTGATTTCCAACACCACAACCCGCACCACCTGGTCGGGAACAAAAGGCTCGGTCATAAATTCTTCCAATTGGCCAAATTGAATCACGTGTTTGGTCATTAGATCCTCCCTGTCTGGCAAACAAAAACGCCGGCAAAATGCCGACGTTTTCCTATTTATATGGTGTTGCGTAACGGGGCCGCTAATCGCCCGTTATCACAGGCGCAAACAGCACGGCCGCCAGGTTATCGTGCTGGCTGGCCAGCCAATCATCAATCTCTTCCAGGATTTCTTCCCGGCTCACCGCGCAGATGGAAACGCCATGCTGGTAGATATCCAGCGCGCCAAAAGTAGCCTGTGACAGCCATTGAATCCGCTGCTGATCCTCAATGGTATGCAGCTCATGATACGCCCGCTGCCGGATAGCCAGCAGTTCGGTAACCAGGCCAGGATAATTGCGGAAATGATCCCGCACCGGCCGGATGAAATACCGGCCGGATTGGGGATGCCGCCAATGACCGTAGCGGGTATGCAGGAGAGTGGCGCCTAACAATTTCGGTTCGTTCATCATCCATCCTAAGGTCCGCAGCCGGCGTAAAGCCCCTTGATCGTCTCCAACCAGTAGCTGTCTTCCGGGCCGCTGACCTGCACGCCGGTCACCTTTAACGCCCGTCGCAGGTAACGCCAATCAACCAACCTTTCACCCACGCCCTCACGCATGAAGGTTTCCGCTTTCGCGATTTCGCTGTTCAGCTTTTCCAGGTCAACCTTGCGACACCATTCATTGGGATCAGGCGGCATTACCTGACGATTAGATTGAATGCCGGTCAACGGCAGGCTGACCTGGTGTCCGCTGGCCATCAAAACCGCGATGAGCAGCAGGAGTAAGGCCAGAATCAGGACCGGGATCGTCCACTTGTGACGGGTCTGTAATTGCTCCATATTTTACCTCCATTTAGAACATTTGTGCAGAATTCACCCCATCCAGCCTGTTAAGGCCTCAGCGTTCACAACGTCTCATCACCAGGGCGAGAAATAAAAACGCCGATCGTTATGACCGGCGCGGCTGTTGGTATGGATTCAATGTGGTAGGGGTAATCAGGCGGCTCCTGGCTGTAGGGGGGTCGAGCGTAAACACAGTGCCGAGATGCAGCACCTGGCGCTGCAGGACAAAAACGGCCGTATACTGTGCGGCAATCGTGGCCGCCATGCGGTTAACCATCAAGCTCTGGGTCTCGGCCAATACCATTTCGGCGCAGGACTGAGCCTGATCATTTGGATCCGGCGTCAATAAATCCGGCTCCTGTAAATAGGGGGAGGGGAGGCCGCTGCACAGACCTAGACGGTCCGTCCGAATTTTCCGCCCGTCGGCCAGGTTGCCAACCAGCACCTGGCCGCTGTTTTGCTCGTTGCCGCAGTCGATGGCCCAGAGACGGCCGTCGAACAGTTCCACCGTCCGCGCCAGCTCGTGCCGCGCCAGATGGTTATCCACGCAGCCAATGATCAGGTGGGCGCATT
>PABI01000090.1 GCA_002699125.1 Anaerolineaceae bacterium | reverse complement strand
CCCGCCGCAGATGCCCCCTGGGTAATGCCGATGTACACAATCATGCCGATGATCAGCGCCGGGATGCCCCAGCCAATAATCTTGCCCACCGGCGAGGGCGGCGGCACCTGCTCGATGACGCTCAAATCATCCATGCGATTTTCCAACAGCGCCTGCTTGATGCCGCTCAAATGACCCGCACCCACGACCGCCACCACTTTTTGGCCTGCGGCATCGCGTGTTTTTTGGGCAATGTAGGTGTCCCGCTCGTCGATGAGAACGCCTTTGAGGACGGGCATAAATTCGCCCAGCTCGTTCATCAGTTCCGTCAGCACATCCGACTGGCGAATTTCGCTGAGCATCTCTTCAGAAATTTCTTCCCCTTCCACTGCACCAATGAAGCCGGAGCCAAGCAGCTTCATTTTTTCCCAGAAGCTCATGCTGTTCCAGGCGCGCCGCAGGGTAATGCGCACATCCCGATCTACCAGCGCCAGCGGAATGTTTAGCTCCTGGGCTACCTTGGTCGCCTCCAGAAGTTCGGTCCCCGGTGAAACACCCAGCTGCTGACCCAATCGCTTTTGGTAAGAAGCCAGCAGTAGGTTCACCAGCAAGGTCATCAGTTGCTTCTGGCGAATAATTTGCTTGAGATCAAGATTCTCCCACTTGGTCTTTTCCGACAGGGTTTTATAGCGCTGCTCATCCAGCTCCACGCAAATCACATCGGGATGCTCCTGCTCGATGACGGATCGAACCAGATCGGTGGATTCCTGGGAGATGTGGGCCGTGCCGATGAGGATGAATTCACGGCCGTTTACCGGCACAATCTCCACATCGGTCGGGTAATTTCGTTCAGCGATGTTGCTATCTTGCTCCATTCAAACGTCCATTTTGAAAGAGATTGGAGGACCAGAGATTAGAGATTAATTGCTCAAATCAATCTCCGATCTCCAATCTCCACTTGTTGAAAATTGCATCTGATATAGTCGATAATACAATCCATCCGGATTTTGCAGCAGTTGGCTGTGCGTTCCCTGTTCTACCACACGCCCCTGATCCAGCACCAGCACCCAGTCGGCGTTAATCACGGTACTCAGGCGGTGGGCGATAACGAAGGAGGTACGGCCGTTCATCAACCGCTCCAACGCCTCCTGCACCAGACTCTCACTTTCGCTGTCCAGCGAGGAGGTCGCTTCGTCTAAAATGAGAATGCGCGGATCTTTCAGGATAGCGCGGGCAATGGCCACCCGCTGCCGCTGGCCGCCGCTCAGCTTCACACCACGCTCGCCCACCATCGTCTGGTAGCCATCGGGCAAATCATTGATGATAAAGTCATGGGCATTGGCCGCTCGGGCAGCCGCTTCAATCTCTGCCTGCGTCGCCTCTAAATTACCGTAGCGGATATTTTCCAGCACGGTGTCGGAGAACAAAATCGTCTCTTGCGGCACGATGCCAATTTGCCGGCGCAGGCTCTGCACCGTCACCTCGCGCACGTCACAGCCGTCGATGAGAATACGGCCGTTGCCCACGTCATAAAATCGCGGAATTAGATTCACAAGCGTGCTCTTACCCGCACCGCTGGGTCCAACCAGCGCCACCACCTGACCCGGCTCGGCTACAAATGAAACTTGCTTCAGGATGGGAACGGCCGTCACGTAATCAAAATCCACTTCGTCAAACGCAACGCGTCCGGCCACCGGCGGCAGCACCGTGGCGTCGGGCCGGTCGGCAATGTCCGGTACCGTGTCCAGCAGCTCAAACAGCCTCTCCGTGGCCCCCAGTGCCGACTGGAACTGGGCATACAGTCCGGCCAGCGAGGCAATCGGGGCCGCCACCATCATGGTGTACACCAAATAAGCTACCAGCCCACCAGCCGACAGCCGTCCTTCGATTACCTCGATGCTGCCAAACCAGAGCGTCAGCGTAATCGAAGCAAAAGCCATAAAGCCGATGATCGGTCCCAACACCGCGCCGATTTTGGCCCGCCACATCGCCGCTTCGTAGGTATCGTTGACCCGCGCCGAAAAACGGCCGATTTCATGCGCTTCCCGCACAAACGATTTCACAATGCGAATACCACTGACCGTCTCTTCTACCACGTTAGCTGCTTCGGCCAAGGCGTCCTGCACCGCCTTGGCTGCCTTGCGAATTTGCCGCCCCAGCGCCACCATCGTCAGCGAGATGATAGGAATGCCGGTGAGGATGATCAGCGTTAGCCGCCAGTTGAGCCAGAAGAGCAAAACGGCCGCACCGACCAACGTAATTGCCTGTCGCAGCAGCGCCACCATATTGTCAGTAACGGCCGTTTGCAGCAGCGACACATCGTTGGTCAGACGGGACACCACCTCACCAGTACGATGATCAGCAAAATATTTCAGGGAAAGCGACTGCAAGTGCGTATAGATTTGCACCCGAATCGTGGCGATCACTTTTTCGCCCACAAAGGCCAGCGTCAAGCGATGACCAAAGCTAAACAGTGCCTGCAAAATAAACACCACAAACAGGCCAATCGCCAGCTGGTTCAGCCGGGTCAAATTTTTGTCGATGAGAACTACGTCCACTAGATTTTGTACTACCAGCGGCAGCACCAACCCTAGCAGCGTGCTAAACAGCAGCAGCGTGATGGAGAAGATCATTTGTTTGCGATACGGCCGTACATACTTCAACAAACGCCCAAACGTATGCAAACTTTCCCGATTCAGGCGTTTGGCCTTTGCATCCGGATCAGATTCGTACTGCCGCCCCATGCGGCGAAACCTTGCTGCCATATCCTAATTATCCCGCAAAATATAAAAACGTCCCGACAATGTCGCGACAAAGAAAAAGCCCCCTCACCAAAAAGTGAGGAGGCCATCATTAACAAGTAGCCAAATGGCCTAAATTAATCAGAGGATGGCATGACTTCTTCAACCAGCGCCTCTTTCAGCTCTTCTGTTTCTGGCTGGCCATTTTCTGAATCAATCGGCAGCGTTTCGTTCATCAACTTCTCGAACGTCCTGCGGTCCATTGTCTCAACTTCCATCAAAGCGTTGGCCAAAGCTACCATCTTGTTACGATTGTCTTCAATAATTTGCTTGGCACGCTTGTAATTGCGATCCAGAATGATGCGCACCTCATCATCAATTGCTTTGGCAGCTTCTTCACTGTAATCGCGTCCGCCACCAAAGCCATAGTCACGCCCCACAAATGGGTTGCTGTGTTGGTCGCCATAGGTGGGCAAGCCCAAAGAAGCAGACATGCCGTAATTCATCACCATCGCTTTTGCCCAACGAGTAGACTGCTGCAAGTCTGAAGCAGCGCCCGTGGTAATCTGGCCGAAGAAGACCTCTTCAGCCGCTCGACCACCCATCGCCATCGCAATTTGATCTTCAAACTTATCTTGCGTGTATACCATGCGCTCTTCACGCAGTGGCAGCACATAACCACCAGCCCGCCCGCGCGGAACAATCGTGATCTTCTGAACCGGATCAGTATGAGCCAAATGGAAGCTCACCACGGCGTGTCCTGCTTCATGGTAGGCCACCGTCTCTTTATCTTCCTGGGACATGACGTGGCTCTTCTTTTCCGGGCCTAAAGCAATGCGGTCAAACGCATCCTGAAACTCCAGGTTGCCAATCGTCCGCTGATCGCGCCGGGCCGCAAAAATGGCCGCCTCATTGAGCAAGTTCTCCAAATCTGCACCAGAAAAACCGGCCGTCAGCTTGGCAAACTCTTTTAACTCCACTTCTTTACTAATTGGTTTACCGCGCGCGTGAACTTCCAAAATCTTTTCACGTCCCCGCACGTCGGGTAGGTCCACGTAAACTTTGCGGTCAAAACGACCAGGGCGGAGGAGCGCCGGGTCCAAAATATCGGCTCGGTTGGTGGCAGCCATCACAATCACGTTTGTATCGTTGTCGAAGCCATCCATTTCTACCAAAATCTGGTTTAAGGTTTGCTCACGTTCATCGTGGCCACCACCTAAGCCAGCGCCACGCTGCCGACCGACAGCATCAATTTCATCCACAAATACAATTGATGGGGCCGATTGCTTGGCTTTCTCAAACAGATCGCGTACGCGGCTGGCACCAACACCGACAAACATCTCTACAAATTCCGAACCAGAGATGTGGAAGAAGGGCACACCAGCTTCACCGGCAACGGCGCGAGCCAGCAACGTTTTACCCGTTCCAGGCGGGCCAACCATTAGTACACCTTTGGGAATACGCGCGCCAACCTGGACAAACTTCTCCGGTTCGCGCAGGAACTGCACCACTTCGGCCAGTTCTAATTTGGCTTCATCCACACCGGCAACATCATCAAAGGTCACTGTGGGCCGATCGGCATCGCTTAGGTTTTTGGCACGGCTACGGCCGAATCCAAAAATGCTGTTGCCGCCACCGCCCTGCATCTGGCGAAAGCCTCGGCTGAAAATCCAGATTAACAGCAAAACAGGGCCAATCGTAATGAGGATGCTAAACAGATTATTGCGCAGCGAATTGTTGCGCACCTGCACCTCTACATTGAATTCATCCAGGGCTTCGTTGTCCAGGCCATTGTAAGTCAGCACATCTTCCAAAGAGCTTTGGGCATCTTTGGTCGTCACACCTACGGACACGGCTTCGCCTGTCGCGTCAACGCGGTATGCTTCCAGCGTGTCACCGCTCAGCTCAATAACATCCACTTCGCCATTTTGCACCAGGGAAAAGAATTGCTGTTGGCTGATCTCTTCCGGGCCACTTAAACGGCCGCTAAACAGCAGCTGCAAGCCCACAATGACGGCAAATATTGTAATAATCCACACCCAGGTTGGCACCGAAGGGCGATTGTCATTTGGTTGCTCATCCATAATTTTTACTCACTAACTTGCTCTAAAAATTAACTTGAAATTTCAATCCATTGTACGCTTAAACCAGAGAGGATTCAAGCATACATCCTTTGCTTTGAACGAACTTTTTACCATTCCGACACATCCGGCGGATAAACTGACCGGGAACGCACCGGAATTGGTACGGGTGCCGGGGCCGGTTCCGGCTCTGGCACAAAAGCATCCATCATGCTAACCAGGATGCCGCGCAAATTTTGCCGGGCGTATTGCAGCCGCTTTTTCACGGTGGTCAGCGGCAGTTCCAGCAAGCGGGCAATCTCTTTCTGCGAGTAGCCGTTGAGGTAAAACAATTTGGTTACGACCTGTTCCTTTTCCGGCAAGGCTTGAACGGCCGTCATCACCCGCTCTTTTAGCTCATCGTTTTCTATTTGGGCTACTGGACCAGGTTCAGAAGCCATAATCTCCTGGCTCAGATTAACCGCATTGGCCAGCGGGCGTGTATCGCGCAGCAGCCGATATGTCTGGCTAAGCACAATTTGCTTAAACCAACCGGCAAACGCTTTAGGTTCTTCCAGCTGATGCAGCTTTTGGTAAGCCACAACAAACGCTTCTTGCACCGCATCCTGAGCCAAATCGGCGTCGTTCAACCGGCTAAAAGCCCAGCGAAATGCGGTTTCATAAAATTCGCCTACCAGCTGCGCAAACGCTTCCTGGCGCACGTCTTTTGCATGTCTGCCATTTCTGGCATTGTTCACTAATTGTTCAATTTCATGCATGTTGCACTCCAACGGCCGTTTCAGACACAACGCTCCAGGTAATTTACCCTTTAGATCTGGCCAATCCTCTAAACCTTACCTGTCTCAGCCGGGTCTGCTACTTTATTAATTAGAGCCATATTGTAGCAAAAAGGTGACAAATTCATCTTATTTTTAGCAAGGCTGCCAAAAATTCGCGACTTTCTCTCATCCCTGACTTACGAAGTAATCTCATAAATTCCCCCTAGAATCTCTCATTTTCCTCATTGACAGTTTCGTGTAAAATATAGACATAAGATCGTGACAAGGTTCAACGGGCTGGCAAAAACCATATGCAATCAGACTTTCGGGACAACAGTTGGGAAAATGAATCGTTCGATTGGCTGCGCCTGCTCGGACGCAATCTGCCCATTGTGATTTTTTTACTGGTGGCGTTTGTCGGCATGGGGCTCACCTATTGGTTCTTTAGCCCACCGGAAGCCACCGCCGAAATGATTGCCAACAGCAGCAGCAGTTCCCTCTCTGCCCCTTTTTACAAGCCCATTCCTGCCAAGCCGGTTTTGCAGCGTCTGGCGCAAAGCCCCGGACCCATTCGCATTGGCCTTATTGCCGGGCATAAAGGCAGCGACAGCGGGGCCGTGTGCGCTGATGGGCTGACCGAGGCCGAAGTGAATCTGAACATTGCCGAAAAAGTTGCCGGTGCACTGCTGGCCCAGGGCATTCATGCCGATATTCTGGATGAGTTTGATCCACGCCTGAGTAACTATGGCGGAACGGCCGTTATCTCCATCCACGCCGACTCTTGCACCTACGTCAATGACCTGGCAACCGGATACAAGGTAGCGCCCTCCAGCCGAACAGACTCAATTCAATTGCAAAGCTGCATGGAAGCTGCCTACGCTCAGGCAACCCAACTTCCCTATCACGCCAATACCATCACCCCCCACATGACCGACTATCACGCCTTCCGTTCCTTACCCGACGGTGTGCCCGCCATTATTGTCGAAACCGGCTTCATGAATTTGGATCGGACCTTGCTCACCACCAATGCCGACGTTCCTGCCGCGGGTATTTTGAACGGCATTCAGTGCTTTCTGGACAGCACCCAATGAGCAGCATGACCAGTTCCTCGATTGATCCTTTGCTGCGTCAGGCGAAAACGGCCGTACAGCAAAACAACAAACACCAGGCACGCCAACTGCTGCAGCAAGCCGTACGGCAAGACCCAAACGATTACCGGGGCTGGCTCTGGCTGGCAACGGTAGCGCAATCCCCTCAGGCCAGCCTGGAATATATCAACCGGGCCGAAATGCTGGCTCCCCACAATGATACCGTGCAAAAAGCGCGCCGCTGGGCCGAAAAACGGCTGCAAAAAGACCAGGTTGCAGACCCAGGTTCAGATCGATCAACGTCAATTAGCCGTTGGCTCCAATCTAAAACCTTGCGCTGGGCGGCAGCGGGTGCGGCACTGCTGCTCTTTGTTCTGGTGGGAGTGGTGTACGCCTGGCAATATTTTCAATCTAACGGTAACGCAGCGGAAACGGCCGTTCTTAACAACAACCTCATCGTCAATGCTGAAAACAGCGAAAATGTTCCGGCGGTGACGACGGCCGTTCATCCCAAGCCAACCGCCACCCAGACGCCCCAACCACACGTGCCGGCCAAGCAAATCGCCAGCACCGGCAGCGATCAGCCACGGGCTACCTGGACCATTACACCGACACCTTCCCCAACGCCCACACCAACCCCAACCGTCATTCCCACCTTTGTGAATCCCAATTACCAGGATGCGGTACGGCCGTTTGGTGTCGGCGCCAACGAACGGTGGGTGGACGTTAATCTGACCACCCAAACCTTGCGTGCCTACGAAGGGGACACCGTTGTCTACACCACGCTCGTCTCCAGCGGCACCTGGGACCATCCCACGGTCACCGGCCAGTTCCGCGTCTGGCTTACTTATCGCAGCCAAACGATGGACGGCAGCCTTTTGGGCTATGATTATTACCTGGAAGACGTTCCCTACGTCATGTACTTCTACCAGGATTACGCCCTGCACGGCACCTACTGGCACAGCAACTTTGGCACACCCATGAGCCACGGCTGTGTTAATCTGGCCACCAGTGACGCCGCCTGGATCTACGATTTTGTCTCCATTGGTACCCTCGTCAACGTACATTACTAAAACGGGGCCAATTTTCAGCAAGAAAATTAGGCAAACTTACCGAAACCCATCACAAATTTTTCTGTTATAATTTATTCGCAATAGCGCAGCTGCCCAACATTTAAGGCTGCAACCTATTGCCAGAATTAACCAAGCCGCACATAAGGGAAGATGCGGAAAATTCATGGCTACAAAAAAGTAAAACTCAATTCATAAGCCCGACCGCAGGGAAAAATACCCGGCTGGTCGGGCTTATCCATTTTTGGCCTATTTCAGGAGGAAGCAATGCCACTTGATATGATAATTGGTGCCCAATGGGGCGATGAAGGCAAAGGTCGCGTCACTGACCTGCTGGCCGCGCAAACCGACATTGTGGCCCGCTACAGCGGCGGTGACAACGCCGGACACACTGTCACCGTGCAGGGCGACATCTTTAAGCTGCACCTCATCCCCTCGGGCATCATTCACCGCAACGTCACCTGCCTTATTGGCAATGGCGTCGTGCTGAATCCGGCTGTACTGCTGCGTGAGATGGCGGCACTGGCCGAACGGGGCATTGATGTGAGTCCGGCACGGCTTAAAATTAGCCGCAATACCCACCTTATCACCCCGGCACACATCGCCCTGGACAAAGCCAAAGAGTCCCGGCGCGGCAACGAGGCCATTGGCACCACGCTGCGCGGCATCGGCCCGGCGTACACCGACAAAACCAGCCGCGTCGGCCTGCGTGCCGAGCTGTTTGCCAACCCGGAAGAATTAGCGGACCAGATTCAGGCCCACATCGCCGAAAAGAACGAGGTATTAACTAAAATCTACGGCTCCGACCCACTAGACGCAGATGCTGTGGCCGCTGAATATACCCAGTATGCTCAGCAGCTGCGCGATCATCTGGTGGATGGTTCGGTTTACCTGCATGAGGCGCTAAAAAACGGCCGTTCCGTTCTCGCTGAAGGAGCACAGGGCACATTTCTCGATTTGGATCATGGCACCTACCCGTTTGTTACCAGCTCTGCGCCCACGTCAGGGGGTGTTTTGGTAGGCTTGGGTGTGGGTCCACGCATGGTGGGGCGTGTCATTGGCATTGCCAAAGCGTTTACCAGCCGCGTTGGCGGGGGTCCCTTCCCCGCTGAGCTGGATGGTGAAATGGCCCACCGGCTGCGCGGTACCGGCGACAACCCGTGGGATGAATATGGCACCACCACAGGCCGTCCCCGGCGGGTAGGCTGGCTCGATTTGGTGATGCTGCGCCACGCGGCCCGCATCAATGGCCTGACAGAGCTGGTCATCACCAAGCTGGATATTTTAAGCGGCCTGGATGAAATTCAGGTGTGCAACGCCTACCGGCTGGATGGTGAAACGATTGATTTTTACCCCAGCGATATCCCCTCGCTCAGCCGCTGCCAACCTGTGTACGACACGCTGCCCGGCTGGCAGGAAGATATAATGGCTATGCGCAAGTTGGCCGATCTACCGCCAAACGCGCAAAAATATATTGAATATATTGCTGATGAGATCGGGGTGCCGGTAACGGCCGTTTCCGTTGGTCCCGGCCGCGATCAGGTTATTCATTTATAAAAACAATCCACAGATTACGCAGATTACGCAGATTTTCTCTTTACTCTCTGTGCTCTCTGTGGCAAGCAGGAGTTATTTAGATGGCACCCAAGAAGCAAGCGCTGCTTTCTGTTTCTGACAAAACTGGTCTGGTAGAATTGGCCCAGGCGTTAATTGATTTAGATTTTCAGCTGATCGCCAGCGGTGGCACCGCGCGCATGATTCGTGAAGCAGGCATCTCCGTTCAAGATGTGGCCGACCTGACCAAAGCGCCAGAAATGTTAGGCGGGCGAGTCAAAACGCTGCATCCGGCCGTGCATGGCGGCATTCTGGCACGCAATATCGAGAGCGACCAGGCAGACATGAAAGCCCAAGGCTACCGCAACATCGATCTGGTGGTGTGCAACTTGTATCCTTTCCAGGAAACGGTAGCCAAGGAAAACGTTACGCTGCCAGAAGCTGTAGAGCAGATCGACATCGGCGGCGTCACGCTGCTGCGAGCCGCGGCCAAAAACCATTTGCGCGTCACCGTGGTGTGTGACCCGGCCGACTATAAGACTATTTTAGTCGAGCTGCGTGGCCAGGGGGACACCACCTTGCCCACCCGGCAAACCCTGGCGCTGAAAGCATTCCAACATACTGCCGTTTACGATGACGCCATCTCGGATTTTCTGCGCCAGCAATTTCCCCACAGCCACAGCCAGCTCACGCTGCGCTACGGCGTCAATCCGCACCAAACGCCGGCCCAAATTTACACCATGCAGGGGGAGCTGCCGTTGAAGGTACTCAATGGCTCACCCGGCACCATTAACCTGCTAGATGCGCTCAACGGCTGGCCATTGGTGCAGGAACTTAAAGCCGCCCTCGATTTGCCGGCTGCCGCCTCGTTTAAACATGTCAGCCCGGCAGGAGCGGCCGTCGCCGTGCCGCTGAGCCGACAGGAAGCCCGCGCCTACTTTGTGGACGACCTGCTGGGTGAGCTGACGCCGCTGGCCACTGCCTATGCCCGGGCACGCGGCGCGGACCGCATGTCGTCCTTTGGCGACTGGGTCGCGCTGAGTGATCCGGTAGATGTAATGACCGCCCGGCTTATCGCCCGCGAGGTGTCCGACGGGGTTATTGCGCCAGGGTATGAGCCGGAAGCGTTGGAAATATTGAAGCAAAAGAAAAACGGCCGTTACCCCATCATCCAAATTGATCCCAATTACAAACCACCGCTGCTGGAACGGCGCGAACTGTTTGGCATCACCTTCTCGCAGCGGCGCAACGACGCTGAAATCAACGAATCGCTGCTGCTCAATGCGGTCTCCGCCAGCCAGGAACTGCCCGACAGTGCCAAACGCGATTTGATCGTGGCGACGATTGCGACCAAGTATGCGCAGTCCAACACAGTATGCTACGCGCTTAACGGCCAGGTGATTGGCCTGGGGGCTGGGCAGCAATCGCGCATTCACTGCACTCGGCTGGCGGGCGACAAGGCGGACAACTGGTGGCTGCGCCAGCATCCGCGTGTGCTCAGCTTCCAGTTTAAGGATGAGGTAAAACGGGCTGTGCGCAACAATGCGATTGATTTGTTTGTGCTGGATGAAGTTGGTGAAGTGGAACGGCCGTCCTGGGAAGCGTTGTTTGAAATTGTGCCGCCGCCGCTGACCTATGCCGAACGGCGCGAATGGCTCAACCAGCTGAAAGAGGTGGCCGTTAGCTCCGATGCCTTCTTCCCTTTCCGCGACAATATTGACCGATTGCAGCGCAGTGGTGTTAAATATGTTATTGAACCAGGTGGTTCTGTGCGGGATGAAGATGTCATTGCCGCCGCCGATGCCTACGGCATGACGCTTATCTTTAGCGGCTTGCGGCTGTTTCATCATTAGCCACAACGAATTTTAGTAAGCAACGAATTAGTTTAGCATGTGTTGGTTCCTTCAATTCGTTGTAGAAAGTGGATTAAAATGCAAAAAGAGTCCTCTTACCAAAACTTTATCTTCGCACTGGTCTTTCTGCTGTCAGTGGTGCTGGTTGCCTGCACAGATGCCGCTGCGGAAGGGGAAGTGGCGGCAGAAGAAGTGCTGCTGGAAACAGACTTTAGCAGTCGGGAAGAGTGGCCGGAAAAGTTGGATATGGAAGCAGGAACGGCCGTACTGCAAACGGACGGTGGCTACGAACTCAGTTCAACTTCAGACGCCTACGCCTGGAGCTTTGGAAAGGAAGTGTACGAAGACGTGGTGCTGGAAACGGCCGTGCGGCAGCTTTCCCCAGAACCAAACAATGCTTATGGTCTGGTCTGCCGCGCCGGCAGCAGCGACAGTCGCAATGGATATTACTTTCTCATCAGCGGTGATGGGCTTGTCTCCATACGCCGGGTTGAGCGCGGCATCACTTCTCCCATTTTTGACTGGACACCAAATAACGCCGTGCGCCAAGGTGAACGTGCCAACCAGCTGCGCGCCATTTGTGCCGGCAACCGCTTGGCCCTGTATGTGAACGGCCAATTGGTGGCCGAGGGAACGGATGATCATTTTACACAAGGGCTGGCAGGCTTTGCTGCCAGCGGCTCAGAAGATGGTGCCGTCCAGGTCACCTTTGAAAATCTCACCATTCGCGCTGCCGAAATGAGTCGCCAGTAGTTCCTCTTTTTCCTCAGCTCTGCATTTTTCACCTATAATTTGCTTCCTTTGCTAGACAATCGCTGCATAGACTTGTATCTTATTAGTCACAAAACTGTCGTTGCGACCCATAAACATCAACAACAAAACGGATTAATCAGATGATGCTTAATTTGCAGAGCCTAACGATCGAACATTTTGTGCAGGCGTTAAAGGATGCCTATGGGCAAACTTACAGCCTAATGGAACCGCAAAACGCCAACATTTTGGAGTGGACCGGGCGGCTGGCGTTGGAAAACATCGCCAATTCAGATGCACTCTACCACAATATCGATCACACCATTATGGTGACGTTGGTGGGCCAATCGATCCTCAAGGGCAAACACCTTTGCGAAGGCGGCATCACCCCCAACGATTGGCTCCACTTCATGATGGCTCTGCTTTGCCATGACATTGGCTATGTGAAAGGGGTTTGCCGTGAGGATAAAAACGGCGAATATGCTACGGGCGAAAACGGGGATACGGTCAAACTCCGATTTGGTGGCACGGATGCTGCTCTCACCCCGTATCATGTCAGTCGCAGTAAGCTTTTTGTGATGGAACGGTTTGGCAATTCGCTTGTCAGTGAAGTGGATGCCAAAACGATTGCCAGCTACATCGAAATGACCCGCTTCCCTGTCCCGGACGAGCCATTTTACCGGGAAACAGGCAGCTTTGCCGGCCTGGTACGTGCCGCCGATTTTATTGGCCAGTTAGGCGATCCGGATTATTTACGCAAAATTCCAGCGTTGTATTATGAATTTGAAGAAACGGGGGAAAACAAGCGCATCGGTTACACCAGTCCCGGCCACATGCGGCAAAATTTCACCAAGTTTTATTGGAACGTGGTACGGCCGCATATTCAGGACGCCCTCCATTACCTGCGCAAAACGCAGGAGGGCAAGCAGTGGATTGCCAATCTGCATTCGCATGTGTTTGATGTGGAGCACAGCGAATTTTAACCGGCGGGATATCCTTCGGGGAAAAATTGGTAGCCGCCTTCTTCAACCCCCCGTTTGGTCAGCAGATAGACATGCGCTTCGGCCGCTTCTGGCTCTATTTTTTGGCGCACGCCCCGAACCGCCTGATACAAGCTGTCGTCGGTGACACCCTCGATGTGTGTGCCTTCTGGCCAGACATTTTGGATGATGTTTGATTTGGTATGGAATTGATACGGGTGGTTGACCAGAAACGTAAGCAGGGCTTCTTCTAACGGCCGTAACCCCTCAATGCGCCGATTGCCCTGAAACAGCTCCCCCGTTAACTCTTTTTGCCAGATGCGCCCCAGGCCGCGCTTGACGGCCGTTTGCACAAAATCGTGCAGCAGCTCCCCCCTGACCTGCCAGCCAGCCTCCCCCGCCTCACACAAACCGCGATAACTTAACTGCCGCAGCGTTTTATCAGAAAGTCCATCACTTGCCTGATTCCCATTTTGGAGTTCCGCCAACAGCCAGCGTTCCTCCTGGGTTAAATCCTGCCAGATATCTTTCAGGCGATTTTGGATTGGCACATGCTCGCCTAAAACAGCCCGCCACTCCTTGGCAGACGGCCGTTCCGCCACCGTCAGCCACCAGGCACAAGCTGCCTTAAGCAGTGCCGGATAGCCACCGGTTAAGGCCACCAGCTGCATAATCTCTTCAGCAGGCGCTTGTTGATTGGCTCGCCCTAGCGCTTGAACAATAAACATCTGGGCATCGGCCGGGCGCATAGCCCCGACCCAGCAAACGTGGGTATCAAGCAGCTGATACAGTTCGCCCAACACCTGCGGCTCTGGCATGTAAACAACGGCCTGGCGCATGCCGACAAAATAGATGAGCGTCTCGCGGAAGCTATCGCGCAAGCTGCGCAGCAGCATGGTTAGTTCGGTTGAGGCAGTGCGGCAAAAATGATCAAACTGGTCCAGGATAAGCACAACCCGCCCGCCCTGCTGCTCTACGGCCGTTAGCAAATCGTGGACGGCCGTTTGCACCAGAAATAAATCATTGCTCCATTTATATTCTTCGTAGAGCTGTTCAACTTGCATCTGCATTGATTCAGAAAAGTGCTGCCGCTGTTGCCAACAACCACGCAGAATCAAACGGTAAAGCGTATTTGGCTGCCGATCTACTAGAAGGTTCAAATCCACTGTTACCAAAACAGTAAAAGACGCATTGGACCCCTGGACCAACTGCTCAGGAAAACGCGTGAGGTAAAGCAGTAAATTTGACTTACCGGCACCTGCCAGCCCCACCAACGCCCCGCTTGTTCCCACCGCCAGCCAATGGCGCAAACAATCCAGCACCTCCTGGCGAAAACCAGGCCAGAAGCGTCCCTCCCCCGCAGTTTCCAGATTCTCGCCCATGTTTCTCCTTCCGAATAATTTAACGCAGAGGCGCGCAGGCGCAGAGAGAAACCTGTTACGACATCTGCGTTCTGCCTCACCACAAGTAAGCGAATGATTTGCCTGCGATCAGTGAATGCTCAACCGATCTTCAGTCTTTTATCAGGATGTTTTGGCACGAAAAAAGTATGGTGTTTCTAGCTGTATGCAGTCGCTTTTTTAAGTCAATGGCTTTGTGAAATTGGGTGGCCGGGAAACGGCCGTTCCCACCGCTGCCTCATCAGAACAAAGCCGCCATCCACCGTATTGGTAAAGGATAAAGATCATGTCACTTGCTTTTCGCCGTAAAGTCGTCTATCTGCTCGCCGCCGCTGCACTGGCCCTCATGTTGGCCGGCACCACTGTAACCGCACCCGTCTTCGCTGATTGCTCCAGCGCCAGCGCTACAGCCTGCGGCGGCTAAGACGCCAATCTTAGGGCAGCCTGCTAGCTTTAGGCTGGCAGGCTGCTAATCCGGTTTTTTAGCCCTCAGCGCTTTAGACGCCGTTCCAAACTCCCCCAATAATTTTTGCGCCCACTGGCTCTCTGGGAACTTCCGTAGCAGCTTAATCGCCTCTTCATAAAGTTGAATTGCCTTTTCCTGTTTACCATCCTGTTCGTAAACGGATGCTAAAGTCCCGAAACTATTGCCCAAATCAAGTTCATTCTCCCGCTGCCGAAAGATCTCAATGGCCAGGTTTAAATACTCTGATGCTTTTTCCCACCGCTTCATTTTTAAATAGACGTTGCCCAGGTTGTTATAAAATAAGGCAAGTAAATCAAATTCGCTTTGTTCACGCAGCGTTATCGGGTCAATTTCCAATAAGGCGGTTTCTGCCTGCTTCCATTTTTCCTGACGATAAAACAGTGTGCCTAACTCTAAATTTATATGTGCTTTATCCTTGTCATTATTAGTGAGTTCAAATATCGCCTGGGCTTCCTCATAAGCTTGTTGTGCCAAGCCAAACTCTTTAGTGTTTGTATATATATTTCCTAAATCTAGCCAAGAACGTGCCAGATACGTGTGATTATCTAGCTTGCGCCATATGCGATTCGCTTGTTGGTGGTGGTTAATTGCCACTGACCAGTTCCCCACAAATCGTTCAATTTGTCCTAAGCTTAGGTGGGCAAACGCTTCCAGTCGCTTTAGGCTAGGTATCGTTTGGGCTAAATCAAGTGTCGCTTGCCCATACTCTCTCGTCTGGGCCACGTTTCTTTGGCTGAGGTGGTATTCAGCCAGACAATTGTAGGTAATCACCAGCAGCTCGTCACTCGCCAATCTTTTTGCTAATTCAAGGGCTATTTTGTGCTGAGCCTCAGCTTCAGGCAAGCGGCTATCTAACCGGTAAAGCTGGCCCAGGCGATTTTGCAAACGGCCGTACACCACACTCTCCTTTTCCGGGGCATTGGCCAGCGCCTGCTCCAGCACCGGAATCCATTCCGACCAATAGCCACGCCATTCGCTAAAGTCGAACGCTTGCAGCAGCAGTTGGGCCGTATCTTCCCAGGTTTCCGGCTGGTTTAAGCCAAACAAAATAGCCTGATGCAGATTTTTGCGGCGCTGGTCCAGCCACTGCACCTGATCCGGCCCCAGCGTCTCCGTTTTTTGCTGCCAGTAGCGCAAGCCAGCCTGAATGCTCTGAATGAACTGGGGACTTGTTTTTCCTGGTGTATCTTGTGAATTGGCAGCGACTGTGTTCATATGTTTGTATCACTCAAAATTACAGGGGGAAGTGGATAATTTCAGTCCTCAAAAAAGTATCTGTTAGACGGTGAATTCCGTACCGTTTCTCGTGCAGCCCGCCTTCCACCTCCAACAGCGAGCGCTGGCGCAGCTCTTCAATGGCCGGCCATATTTCCCCTTCAGACAGCCCACTGATGGTGAGCAGATAATCCACATCGGCCGGTTCCAGGGCCAGGGGCATGGATTGCAGGAGTTTACGGCCGTTTTCACTCAACGTCTGCCAGGTTTGCCAAAAAATATGCTTGTACATCTTCATCACCTCGCCCGGATGGTTCCGGGTGAGGCCATCTAGCAAACGATTCAGCGGCAGCACGTCTAGCAAATTAACCACAATTTTGATGGCGAATGGGTTGCCGCCGGTTTGCAAGTAAATCTTTTCCAAATCCTCATCAGTTGCCTCGGCAACGGCCGTTACCCCGCTTTCCGCCGCATGGTGCCGCATGAGGGCAGCACTGTCGGCAAAACCTAACTCATCGAGGGGCACGTCTAAAACAGCCGCTTGTTTGGCCGCCCGCGTGCGCGTCGTCAATATAAATTTGGAGGGATTGGCTAAATCTTGCAAGTGATTCAATAAAAAAGAGGTGTCTTCCGCTGCTTCCAGGTTATCAATTACCACCAAATACATCTGGCTTTTCAGGGCATGGCGCACCTTCACTTCACGTTCAGTCAGGCCAAGCGGCACCGTTGCCCCGGGAAATAAATGGGTCAGCATTTCATGGACAATTTTTTCGTAGGTCAGGCTGGGTGAGGCAGACTGTCCATTCATGGAATGAGGCGGAGCCGCTTTGATCCAGAGGATATGGGTAAACGTGAGCTGCTGAATGAGCTGGCGGGTAATGAAGTTGGCAACGGCCGTTTTCCCCAATCCTCCCATTCCCACCAACGCCACCACCCACGGTGGCCCTAAAGCAGTTAAATGCGTCATTAACGACTCACACAACGCATCCACACCAAATAAACAGGTAAAAGTTGGCGGCGGCAGCAAACTTTCTAAAGATTCGGCCCGCCCCCGCTTAATATCTTGTTCCCGCCCTTGTAAAATCTCCACCAACTGCTCAATGCCGTCGCGCTGCATGCGGCTGATCTGGTGTGTGCTAAAGTTCATCGCATGGGCCACTTCTTGAATGGCACGTTTATTTACAAAGCGAAGTTTTAACACCTTGGCACTGCGCACATTTTGCTTTTCTAGATCTTTAATGGCCTCTTCCAGTACCTGACTGGTAGCCGCCCGCAGCAACGCCGGATTGTCTCCGGCGTTCATTTCTTCCTGGGCTTCCTGTACAGAAAGCAAATGGTCCAGCAAGGTTTCAGGATCGGCATTTTGCTTGCCCCAGCTGCTTAATGCCTTCCGCACCGCATCATAATCTGTTTTTGCCTCGTTAATAGATGATTGTGTCATATCTATTTCCCACTGATTGCGCAAGAGCTGACAATCTGCTGCAAACATTCGCACAAATGCGCAGAAAATCGCCGGTTTAAGAAAAACAAGATTGCAGACATCTTGTTATAATTTCATCAACCTCGTTGTCAGACTCATTTCTCATGTTCGTGCCCAATGTTATGAGAATTGGGGAGGTAGGGGGAGGAGCCTTTTTTTCATCGCAAACGGCCTCCTTAGACAATAATACCAGCATATCTTCCGGGTGTAAACCGTTATGATTTCAACAAATCTGACTCATAATAACAATGTTGGCATTCTTATTAGTCCTGGTTTTGCTGAAAACGATGTCGTCTCCTGCCTGAGTCAAATGCGGGCGGCTGGGTTACCCACTTCTTTACTAAGCGCTTCTAAACAAACCACCCCCGGGCAGCACGGCCTGCTGGTTGTCCCCGATTATTCACTTGATGAGCTAGACAGCAAGATTAAATTTCGCCTTATCATTATCCCGGGCAGCTATGAATGTGTGACAAATTTGCTGATGACGCCAGGTTTTCACACGCAGGTCAAAGAACACCGCATCCTTGATTGTACCCACGGCCGTATCGTCATCCTGGCCGAAGCAGAAACCGCCTTAAAACAAGCCAACTTGTTTGTCGATGCTTCAGACAAAATCTGGCATCAGGATAACCAGACGCTGGAAACGTTCTGCCAGGAGCTTATCCGATTTGCTCGCTAATTGACCACCCAATTTCCCCAACATTTGCCTCAATCAGCCAGGTGCAATCCTCCAGCAGCACCCCACAATTCTTCAAACAAAACAGTTCTATAACGTTGCATCCTCTTCCTAAAAAAGCGTTGGCATTCCTAAGAAAAAGAAGCTATTGTTGAGTTATGAATCTTGTTCGACTCGACAATCTCACTCACCATTACAGCGACCGCATCCTGTTCGATTCCGTTAACCTGCTCATCAACGAAGGAGACCGCATCGGCCTGATTGGGCGCAATGGCTCCGGCAAAACAACCTTGCTGCGTCTTATTGCCGAGCTAGAAACTCCCGCCGCCGGTGAGATCACCGTGTGGGGTGGCGTGCGTATTCAATATTTGCCCCAGGGACCAGACCTACCACTGCAAACCAGCGTGCTGGACTACATTTTCCAGGGAGATGCCCCTCAGCTTCAGCTTTTAAGACGGTATGAATCCGTCAGTGATGCCCTGCAACAAGCTCCCACCGATCCTGATTTACAGGCCAGGTTCACCAAAATCACCCAGGAGATGGACCGAACCAACTGTTGGCAGGCCGAAGCGGAGGCCAAAGCGATTTTAACCAAACTAGGGATCACCACTTTTCAGGCCAGAATTGGCACGCTGAGTGGCGGCCAGCAAAAGCGGGTGGCGCTGGCGCGCGGCCTCATTGACCCTGGTGACCTGCTCATTCTGGACGAGCCAACCAACCATATCGATGCTGAAACGGTGAGCTGGCTGGAGCAGTTTTTGCTCAACATGCCTGCCGCCCTGCTGATGGTGACGCATGACCGCTACTTTTTGGATCGTGTGGTGAACAAGATTGTAGAACTGGATCGGCGGGAATTGGTGACGTATTCGGGGAATTACGGCCGTTACCTGCAACAGCGTGCCACCCGTGAAGAACAGCTAAAAACGGCCGAAACCAAACGCCAGGCCCTGCTGCGACAAGAGCTGGCCTGGTTGCAGCGCGGCGCACAATCGCGCACGACCAAACAAAAAGCCCGCAAACAACGTGTGGAAGAACTGCAAACCATCAGCTACGACAAGGGGGACCAACGGGTTGCCCTGGCGCTGGCCAGCCGACGGTTGGGCAAGCGGGTGCTGGAAGCCACCAATCTCAGTAAAGCATATGGCGATCTCACCCTATTTAAAAATCTGGATTTGCAGCTGGACCCTGGCGATCGGATCGGCATCATCGGGCCAAACGGCACGGGCAAAAGTACCTTGCTGGACATATTGGCAGGCAAAACCGAGCCAGACAGCGGCCAGGTTAGCTGGGGCAGCACCGTAGAGCTGGGATATTACGATCAGCAAAGCGAGGAGTTACAAGACAACGTCACCTTGCTGGATTACATCAATGATCTGGCCCCGCTTGTCCACACGGCCGATGGCGAACGGGTGGAAGCGGCACAAATGCTGGAATGGTTCCTTTTTACCCGGCCCGAACAGCGGGCCCAAATTGGCAGTCTCAGCGGTGGCGAACGGCGGCGACTTTACCTGCTGCGTACGCTGGTGCGCCAGCCCAATGTGCTGTTTCTGGACGAGCCGACCAACGATTTAGATGTGCAAACGCTCACCGTTTTAGAGCAATTTTTGGATCAGTTCGATGGAGCGTTGGTGGTGATTAGCCATGACCGCTACTTCTTAGACCGTAATGTTGATTTCTTGATGAGCTTTGAGGATGGTGTACTTGGCACGCGTTATCCAGCCCCGTATGAAACATTCCAGCAGCTAAAAGAGCAAGAAACGGCCGCAGCAGAACCCATCAGCAAATCCCAACCAACTGCCAAAAAGCCGGCCAGCCAAACAAACAATCGCCCGCGCAAGCTCACCTGGAAGGAGCAGCGCGAGCTGGAAGAGATGGAAACCACCATCGAAACTTTGACAGGGAAGATAGCCGCGCTCTCCGCCGAAATTAACGACATCGGTTCTGATTATGAACGGCTGCAACCGTTGGTAGACGAGTTGGAACAAAGCAAAGAAGCGTTGGAAACGGCCGAATTCCGCTGGCTGGAACTTACAGAAATCGCAGAAAACAGCTAAATGCTTTTTTCGGAGGCTAACTGGACCGAGCCGTCTCCGTTTGGCTCAAATTTGGCTGGCGGCATTTTAGGGGACAGGGGCAGCGTAAAGTAGAAGGTGCTGCCCTCGCCCGGCTGGCTCTCGACCCAGATACGGCCGTTATGCGCCTCCACCACCATCTTGCAAAACGACAAACCCAATCCCGTTCCACGGCGCAGCGGCTTACCTTGCACATCTCGCACCTGGTAAAACTTATCAAAAATTTGGTCAGCCACTGATTGTTCCAATCCCTCGCCATCATCCGCCACAGCCACCACCAGTTTGCTGCCGGCTAGCTGTGCCCGCAGCGTAATTTGCCCCCCCTCCTCAGTATATTTCAGCGCATTGCTCAACAAATTGTCCAATACGCGATCAATCAGGTCCGCGTCAAAATCAATCTGGGGTAAAGATTGGGGAACAGCCAGGGTGAGATGTTTTTTGCTGGCGACAATTTGCGGTTGGATAACGGCCGCTTTTGCTTCTAACAGCTCCGGCACTGAATGGGATGCTTGATTCAGCTGAAGCTTCCCGGCTTCCATTTGGGCCACATCCAAAAGCTGATTCACCAACTGCAACAAATCTGCCGCCGAACGGTTAGCCGACTTCATAAACTTCTCGCGCTGGGCCGCCTTTGTCTCATCCTGCATCACCCGTTCTAACAAATCCAGGCTGAGATTAATAGTGGTAAGCGGCGTGCGCAAATCATGGACAATCATATCTGTCAGGTCGTCGCGCAAAGCTTCGGCCGCCTTGAGCTCGGCATTGGCCTGGGCCAGCTCCTCCGTGCGGCGCTCAATCAAGCCATCAGCACGATAAACTACGATGAGCAAGACGACAAACAGCGTGCCCATGACCAAACCAGCTACCCACAGGCCGGTAATACGAGCATTAATCACCATTAGTGCCATATCGGGCATCTCGGTGGGCATGATGCCGGTTTGCATCAAAATGGCTTCCAGCTCAGTACTGATGCCCTGCTGCACAAATTCAGCTACTAGGTGAGAGGCCCATAACATAAGGCCAACAGTCGCAATGAGCCCAATTGCCAAATAATAGTAGGTCAGGCGGAAGCGGCGCAGTTGTTCATATGATTGCACCAATACGCCAACGGCCGTAATCGCCCCCATCAACAGCATCACATGGTACAACCACCAGCTCAAGTGCCACAAATCAAAACCGTGCATGCTGATGGTGCCAATAGCCAGCCAAACAGCAATTAAAACCATGACTCCATCAACTCCATTCTGTGTTTGCCGCCAAACCTGCCACAAAGCAAATGCCGCCGCGGCCCAGATGGCAAAAGTGAAAATGAAGGCAACCAGTGCGTGCCAAGGATTGGCTAAATTGTCGATGGCTTGTAACCAGTCGGGGCGTAAAAAGACGATGAGGGCAAACACGGCCGTAAACAAACCAGCCACCAAATGTGTTAAGCGAACTTGTTGTGAGGGTAACGGCCGTCTCGGATGGTCCTGCGCCGCAATGAGGAAAATGAGACCACCTACAGAGAAGGTAAACCAGGCAGACCAACGAATGCCCGGATTTTGCACCGTGGTGATCACGTTAGGCGTCAAAATACCGTGGATAAAAAAGAGGCCCCCCATCACCACAAACGCCGTAGACAGCAGCCGATGGCGCGGCGGGCTATCTTGCCCTAAAACCAGCCCCACCAAATAAGCAGCCACCACCGCCGCAAACGTGAAGAAGGTGACGATATAAAAATGAAAGACGCGGGCTTCAACAACGCGATCAACTACCGGAACCAGGGCAAAGAGAGCCAACAATGCAGTCGGTAAGACAATAGATAGGGTAATGATGGGTTTCTTCATGTTTTGTGACGGCCGTTCTTCTGTCTACTCTTTATAGATTACTCGTAAGTCAAAAGTTTTGGGCAAAAGTAACAAAAGCTCATACGACATTCATGTAATTGCCTGGCAGCATTCTCGCAGCGCTATTGTAAAGGATATACGGCCGTCACCAGATAAAAATAGCGAAAAAAGCCCGGTACTGTGGGGGCACTGGGCAAAGGATTTGACTAATAATAAGGCTAACTTAACGAAGGGAAAAGCTCCGGGAACTTCCGGATTTATGTGTCGGAAAATTGTGCTTGCAACTCTCGCTTGAGGATTTTGCCTGCACCAGAAATAGGCAGCTCCGGCAAAATTTCGATACGTTTGGGCACTTTGTAAGGGGCAAGATTGTCCCGCATTTGCCGCATTAACTCATGGGCAGTGCAATCCGAATCAGGCTTGAGCACCACGCAGGCCAACCCCACCTCCCCCCATTTGGGATCCGGCAGGCCGACCACAGCGCACATATGCACCTCAGGATGCCCGTACAGCACTTTCTCTATCTCGGCTGGATAGATGTTTTCCCCACCAGAGATGAACATATCTTTCTTGCGATCTTTAATATAGAAGTACCATTCTTCATCATACAGGGCCAGGTCGCCGGTGTGGAACCAGCCGTCGTCATCCGTCGCTTCGGCAGTGGCTTCTGGATTGTTGAAGTAGCCTGAGGAGGCACTGGGACCTCTGAGCACCAGCTCGCCAATCTCGTTGGGGCCAAGCGGCTGGTTCTTGTCGTCCACAATGCGGGCATCGACGTAGAAGTTGGGCCGGCCAATGCTGCCCGCCTTGCGAATGGCGTCTTCGGCAGCCAGGGCAAAGATGCCCGGACCAAATTCGGTCATGCCAAAGCCTTGCTTGAACTTGATCTGCTTCTCGTGGGTATATTTTTCGACGAGCGGTACGGGCAGCGGCGCGCCCCCGCTGGTGCAAAAACGGAGGCTAGTAAGTACGGCCGTTTCCCAATTCGCCGCCTGGGTGAGCAGCTGATACATCGTCGGCACGCCGGCAAACACGGTCACCTGCTCATGGGCAATCAGCTCCAACACCTGCACCGGTTCAAACTGGCGCAGCAATATCACCGTGCCGCCCAGAATGATCTGCGGCAATGTATACACGAAAAGGCCGCCGGTGTGAAACAGCGGGAAAACGTTCAGGTAAACATCGTTGTGCTGCAAATCATGAATGACGGTGTTGAGCGTGTTCCAGGCGATCATCCGGTGGGAGACTTGGGCCGCTTTGGGCAGACCTGTCGTGCCGCCGGTGAAGATGAGGGCGACCGTGTCTTCCTCGGTGAGCGTGGGCGTGGTTATGGCTTGCTCTGCCCCCATAGCCATCACCTCGTCAAACAACACACTGCCTGGTGCACCCGCCCCTTCCACATGCACAAAATGGGTCAGCGAGGTCGCCTGTTCATCATTTTGCAGATTGGTCACTGCCTCGCTGAACTCATCGGAGTAGATGAGCAGCTTTGGCGTGGTGTTGGCCATGATTTCGGCCAGTTCGCGCCAGTGCAGCCGCCAGTTAAGCACGGTGTGGATGGCCCCTAGCTTGCCGCAGGCAAAGAAGGTATCCAAATGCTCCACGCCGTCCCGTGCCAAAATCGCCACACGGTCGCCCTGGCCAATACCCGCTTCCGTTTGCAGCCAGTTGGCCAGTCGGTTGGCCCGCGCATTCATCTGGGCATAGGACAGACGCAGTTCCGGCTGCTTGCCCGCATCTACAATTGCCAGCTTGTCCGGCGAATAAATCGCCCGTCGTCCCAGGTAGTCGCCGATGTACATTTCCCGTTAAACCGTCCAGTTCCACACGTTGCAGGCCATCGAAATGCCGCCGCCGCTGGCGATGAACAGCACTTTGTCGCCAGGCTTGGGGCCGCGTCCCTGCTCAATGGCGTCGTCCAGAGCCATGGGGATACAGGCGGAGCCGGTGTAGCCCCACTTGTCCATGATCCAGTGCGTTTTTTCCAGCGGCTGCTCCAAAATTTCCATGATCTGCTTGATCGTGTTCAGGTTGAGCTGGGTGAAATAATAATGGTCAATTTCGTCGAGGGTCAGCCCCGCTTTTTCCACCGTGCCTTTGATGAGCGGCGGCCAGTTGTCAGAGTTGAAGGTGGCGGGGAAGCGTTTGACAAACTGCACGCGGGGAATGCCATTATTCTCGTCGGCGGGGGTCACCGGGCAGGCGACGCCGCCAGTGTAGATGCCCAGCGCGTCGTAAAAGTCGCCACGCGCCAACCGCTTGCCCGCCAAAAAGCCAGCGTTGTCCCCAACGCCAACCAGCACCGCCCCCGCCCCATCGGCAAAAAGGGTGCAGGTTTTGTGGTCGGTGTAATCGACAAAGCGGCTCATGCCGTAGGCCCCCACAACCAGCACGTGGTCGGTCTCCTCGTCGGTGGTAATGAAGCGAACGGCCGTTTCCAAAGCCGTCACCCAGCCCGCACAGGCACAGTTCACATCGAAGGTACCCGCGCTCATCGCGCCCAGCTTGGCTTGAAGCACCGTGGCTGTCGCCGGGCTAAAGTAGTCAGGGGTATCCGTGGCCACAATGATGAGGTCCACATCTTCCGGCGTCAGGTCGGCGCGTTGCAGCGCTTGCCGACTGGCGTGCAGGCATAAATCGCTGGTGGTTTCATCTTCGGCCATGATGTGCCGCTCTTTGATGCCCACGTTTTTCACCAGCCAGGCGTCAATGTCCCGCTCGGGGAACAGTTCATCAAAGTAGGCGTTGGTCAACACCTTTTCCGGCACGTAGCGGCCGGTGGATAGAATTTGAGCATATCTTTTCATAATTTCTCCGTAATCGGCTAGCAATAGTCTGTTATCGGTGAACAGTTAACCGATTACCGATTACTCTTTACCGAATACCGATCACGTTCCAATCACAATCCCGCCATCCACACGCAGCACAGCACCGGAGATAAAGTTGGCTTCGTCGGCGGCGAGGAAGGCGTAGGCGTTGGCGATATCTTCCGGCTGGCCGAGACGGCCGATCGGCGTGTGGCTGCGCATGCCGTCGAGCACTTTTTCCGGCATCTTGGCCACCATTTCCGTGGCGATAAAGCCGGGGGCGATGGCGTTGACGCGAATGCCGTAGCGGCCCAGTTCCCGCGCCCACGTTTTGGTCATGCCGACAACGGCCGCTTTCGTCGCCACGTAGTTCGTCTGCCCAAAATTGCCGTCCAAACCTACCACGGAAGAAGCATTGAGAATAACCCCGCCACCTTGCTTAATCATAAACGGGGCGACAGCCTGGGTACAGTTGAAGACGCCTTTTAGATTGACGTTAATAACCAGGTCGAACGCGTCCTCACCCATCTGGCCCACCAGTTCGCCTTCTTTCACTTTCACTAATTGGGCGTCGCGGGTGATGCCGGCGTTGTTGATGAGGATGTCGATACGGCCGTACTCAGCCACCACATCCTCCAACCATTCTTGCACTGCCTTACGATCGGCAACGTTTACGGCCGTAAAGGACGCATTTTCACCCAGTTCAGCGGCCAATGCCTGTCCGTCAGCTTCGTTGAGATCGCAAAAAGCAACCGTAGCCCCTTCTGCGGCAAATTTTACGGCCGTAGCCCGGCCAATGCCCGCTGCGCCACCCGTAATGACACAAACCTTGTCTTGAAATCGCATGAATGTTCAGCTCCTGTTTGTAAAAATTGTAGGAGCGTGAGTGTAGCACAAGGGAGTTGCAAAATAGGAACAGGGATGAACGGGTGACAAGGTGAAGGGGTGACAAGGAGCTTTAAGACTTGAACACTTGACACAGGGTCACTTGCTAACTTGCAAACTCTTACGCTTGCTCTATAATTCTCCTTTGTCCGGGGCATGGCGCAGTTTGGTAGCGCGCTTCGTTCGGGTCGAAGAGGTCGTCGGTTCAAATCCGGCTGCCCCGACAGGTAGGCAAAACGGCCGTTTCTCATTGAGGAAACGGCCGTTTTTTTGTTCCTAACCCATCTAAAATAAGTCGCAAGCCTGCTTGATTTGTGCCGGGAACAACCGTATCATATTCCTCGTGTCACGTGATCCAGCTGTCCAACCAATTCGTAAGGAATCAAAATGTCTGAACAAATTCACATTGCCCTCGACCCGGAATTGGGGCTTAACCCCGAAACGTTCATCGCCGCCTGGAACAATGATGCCCAAACCAGCCAGGTTGGCGAACTGAAAAGTTCCCCGACCAGCGACACCGTTGTTTTTCATGACCCTCAGGCGATGATCGTTGTGCTGGAAACGGCCGTAGCCATCGCTACCGGTATCCTCATCAATCTTCTCACTGACCTCATCAAAGAAAAATACATGACCAAAAAACCGGAAATCATCGAAATCCACCAGCCCGACGGCCAAAAAATTGTCATCGTCAGAAAAAAGGAATAACCAGGATGATAGCCACCTCGCAGGTGACTGTCATTGGAAAGGTTGAACCATGAAAATCACCATTACCCAAACCGACGGCCGTACCGAATCCCCCTTTGCCGCCGCCGTGCAGTTTGACAATGGCGCCGGGCATAAGGTGTCGATTACCGACCCGTTCACGCCTGAAGAGGAAGAACGGCTGGAATGGTATTATGAGGAATGGCTCACCTTCCCCTTTACCGGTGAAGTGCGAGCCAGCCACGCCGCCGCCAGCACGCAAAGCTACGGCGAAGCCCTCTTCCGGCAGTTGTTCACCGCCGATGCGCTGGCCGAATACAAAATGGCCCTACGCTACGAAGGCGGCTTCAGCCAGTTGGCCTTTGAGATTCGCGGCACGCCTGCCTTCCATGCCCTGCATTGGGAAGCGCTCAAAGACCCGCAGCAGGCCCGCCCCTTTGCCGTTGAGTGCCCCTTCTTACGCCAAAACGACAACCCGCCCAACATCCACATCCGGCCCCAACCCAGCCCGACGCTGAACATTTTGCTGGTGTCGGCGCGGCCGGGCGGCCGGCGCGATGTGGGTTACCGCACCATCAGCCGACCGTTGATTGAGGCACTGCAAAACAGCCGCCTGCGCACCCGCATTGATTTGGTGCGCCCCGGCACCTACGAAGCGCTTGTTAAACATCTGGAAGCCAGCCGCGACCGGCATGGCGACGGCTTCTATCACATTGCCCACTTCGATTTGCATGGCTCCTTGCTCACCTACGAACAGTACCAGCAGCTGGAGCCAGACGTGCCCAATCCCCATTTTTTGGGCAGGCCAAAATAGAAGAATACGAGGGGGAAAAAGCGTTTTTGGCCTTTAACGGCGCTGAAGAAGGCCAGTCTGATTTGGTGAGCGATGACACGGTGGCCGGGCTGCTGGCCAGCCACCAAATTCCCATCGCTATTTTGAACGCCTGCCAGTCGGGCAAGCAGGTGGGGGCCAGCGAGACCAGCTTGGGCAGCCGCCTGATGGCCGAAGGGGTGCAAAACGCGCTGGCGATGGGCTACTCCGTCAGCGTGAGCGCGGCCAAACTGTTGATGACCAGCCTTTATGAGCAGCTGCTGGACGGCAAGCCCCTGGCGCAGGCGGTTCGGCGGGGGCGCCTGGAACTGCGCAATGACAAAACCCGCCGTGCCGCCTACAACCAGACCATCGAGCTGGAAGATTGGCTGCTGCCGGTGATGTACCAAAATCGTGAAATTGCGCTGCCGATTACCGATTTTGCCACGCCGGAAGCAGAGGCGGCTTATTTTGAACAGCAAAGCCGCCGCTACCGCGCCCCGGCCCTGACCTACGGCTTCTTTGGGCGGGATGTGGACATTTTGGACATCGAGACCCATTTGCTGACCCAGAGCAACGTGCTGCTGATTCAGGGGATGGGCGGCGCGGGCAAGACGACGCTGCTGCGCCACCTGATGGAGTGGGAGCAGACCACCCAACTGGTAGAGCGCGTCTTTTACTTTGGCTATGATGAGAAGGCGTATACCGCCGCCCAAATTATGGACAGACTGGCCCGCGACCTGTACGGGGCGGATTACACGCACGCTTTTTCGCCGCTGCCCGATGGGGCCAAGCTGGAGAAGCTGGCGCAAACGCTGCGCAGCGAGCGCCATTTGCTGGTGCTGGACAATTTGGAGTCGATAACGGGGGCGGCCTTGTCAATTCAGCATACGCTGGACGCGGCAGAGCAGGCCAAGCTGCGCCACCTGCTGGAGCGGCTGGCGGGCGGCAAGACGCTGGTGCTGCTGGGGTCGCGGGGGCGGGAAGCTTGGTTGTGGGGGGACGGGCTGACGGAACAGGTGTACGAACTGCCCGGCCTGGATAGGGAAGCAGCCAGCGATTTAGCCAAAGAGATTTTGCAGCGGCATAAGACAGACCATTATCTAGCCGACGAGGTGGAGCGACCCGCCTTGACGCAACTGCTGAAGCTGCTGGACGGCCACCCGCTGGCGCTGGAGATTGTGCTGCCCAACCTGAGCCGCCAAACGCCAACCGAATTGCTGGCGGCGTTTACCGAAGGGGATGTGGGGGTTGATGTGGCGACAGGCTCAGCGGGCGGGGAAGTGTGGCAGGACAAGACGGCCAGTATTTTACGCTGTGTAGAGTACAGCCACAGCAATTTGTCGCCGCAGGCGCAGGCACTGTTGGCCTGCCTGGCCCCGTTTACGGGGGTGTTTAGGGCTGAGTGGCTGCCGCAATACACAGAGCAGTTGCAGCAGCAGCCGGAATTGGCCGACCTGCCATTTGACGAATGGCAGACGGTACTGCAAGAGGGAGTGAACTGGGGCTTGCTGACCCCGCATGAGATGGGCGGCGGCTATTTGCGCCTGCAGCCGATTTTGCCCTACTTTTTACGCCAGCGATTGAACCACTCGGCGCAGGCTCCGTTCCGCGAAGCAGTAGAAGCCGCCTTTTGCGCCCATTACGACGCCGTTGGCAACGCGTTGGGGCAGCTCATCACCTCCAAACAACCGCAGGAGCGGCAAATCGGGCTGGCCTTGACCAACCTTGAATACGAAAACCTGATGACGGCATTGAAGATGAGGTTGCAATTAGGTTTGTCCATAGTCAATGTATACCGCGCATTTTCACCTTATTGGAATACAACAAAAAATGACCAAGAAGCTCTAGCTGTAGGACAGTTAATCGTAACAAAGATTGAAGAATATGATGATAATATCCCAGACGCGCTAAAGCTTGATTTTTCAATTTTGTTTGATGTTGCCCAGCGTTTCCTGAGCGGCAAACAATACCAATTAGCGGAGTCTACATATCACAGGGTTCTGGACTGGTTACAAAATACAGTGAAAAACAGACAGGCAACTTCCATGATTTATCACCAGTTGGGGATGGTAGCAGAGAAACAGCGACAGTGGGAAACAGCCGTGGCCCATTACGAAAAGGCGCTGGCGATTTTCATTGAGTTCAATGATTGGAACGCACAGGCAAAAGCTTACCATCAGTTGGGAATGGTGGCCCAGGAGCAGCGGCAGTGGGAAACGGCCGCTGCCCATTACGAAAAGGCGTTGGCGTTAAAAATCGAATTCAACGACCGGCACGGTCAGGCCAGCACTTACCATCAGATGGGGATAGTAGCGCAGAAACAGCGGCAGTGGGAAACAGCCGTCGCCCATTACGAAAAAGCGTTGGCGATTTACGTCGAATTCAACGACGGCTACAGTCAGGCTCCTGCTTATTTCCAGTTGGGGAGAGTGGCCCAGGAACAGCGGCAGTGGGATACGGCCGTCGCCCGTTACGAAAAAGCGTTAGCGATCACGATTGAATTTGGGGGAGGGTACGATCAGGCTCGAATTTACCACCAGTTGGGGATAGTGGCCCAGGAACAGCGGCAGTGGGATACGGCCGTCGCCCATTACGAAAAGGCGTTGGCGATTTACCTCGAATTCAACGATCGGTATGAACAGGCAGGCACCTACCATCAGTTGGGGAGGGTGGCCCATCACCAGCGGCATTGGGATACGGCCGTCGCCTATTACGAAAAAGCCTTGGCAATTACTGTTGAATTTGGGGGAGGATATGATCAGGCTCGAATCTATCACCAGTTAGGGAATGTGGCACAGGCACAGTGGCAGTGGAAAACAGCCGTCGCCCATTACGAAAAAGCCTTGGCGATTTACATTGAATTTAACGACCGGTACCGTCAGGCCGGCACCTACCACCAGTTGGGGATTGTGGCAGAGGCGCAAGAACAATGGCAATCAGCAATTGATTATTTCTTCAAAGCCATTGAAATCTATGCTCATTATCCTGGCCAGAATCAAGAGATTGCGTTAGGTAGTTTGGCGCGGGTGTGGCAGGCCGGCCAAACCCAAAGTGCGACGCACCTTGAAGGTAAGTCGCACTTGGCGGCGGTTGAAACCATTCCCGCGCGGCTGGCGGCAGTGCTCAACATCTCCCCCGCTGAAGCAGAAGCGCTGCTCAACAACCAGGCGGGCGAGTCAGGCAGCAGCTAACTGCCCGTTGGCAAAATAAATGCTGGTCCGCAATTTTTCGTGTGGTAGGGGCAGACCCCCGTGTCTGCCCGCACCAGGGCGCACACGAGGGTGCGCCCCTACAGTTGGGGTCTATCCGGCGGCCCGTGTGCCTGGAAGAATTATTGATACAAACCAGACGAGGCCTGAGCCTGTCGAAGGCCGGCCATCGACAGGCTCAGGCCTCGTCTAACGTTATAGGTAATCAACAAAAAAGCAGACAATTATCACAGACAATTGATGACAAACATCACTTGAAATCGCAGCATCTGTTACTGACGAATAAGGTGGAAAGATGCTAATTTGTCCCTTACGACAGACACAGCCGCCAACGGGAGTCGCCGGCTGTCATGATTCTGTTAGCCCCGTAAGGAGAGAAAAATGTCCGCACCAACAGCTTCTGTCCATACATCAGATAAATCGAAGAAAGTGTATCGGTGGCGGATTGTCGGCAATGTGGCTGTTGTATTGCTGGTAGCGGTTACTACCCTCTGGGCCTATTGGGGAATGGCCGAAATGTATTATGAAGGCTGGTGGGGTGAATGGACCAATCGCCTGCCTTACCTGATTCCTGGAACTGCCTTTTTACTACTTTCACTGCTAATTATCCGCTGGCCTCGTTTGGGCGGCTGGCTGCTCATTTTGCTGGGCGGTGGGTTCACGGCATTTTATTGGAGCGTTCAGTTTTCGCGCTGGGGATTTAACTGGGAGGCTTTCTTGAGTATGTTCCCCGTCAGCGGGCTGCTGGTGCTGCTGGGCGTCTGCTTTGTCCTGGCCGGCAGCGCTCAACGGCACTATCCTCAAGTCCAGACGCCATCGAGTGCAGGAAGATGGGCTTTCGTGCAGCGCAACTGGCGTTATCTGCTGGCAGTGGGGCTGCCGCTGCTGGTTGCCATTGTGGTATCGGCCATAAATGTGCCCATCATTCTGGCCCGTGTTGATGACGGTGACCGGGGGGCACAGCTGGTGATCGGCAACGGCGTGACTCTGGTTTGGGCGCCGGCTGGGCCCGGCTGGGGCCGGGGCATGCTGCGTGCCGATCAGAAGAATTTTAACCAACCTGGCGCGGTTCTGTCCTGGAATGAGATTGCGTTGTACGGCCGTCCCCCCATCGGCGTAGGTGACAAGCCAGGTTTTGTGGGGCTGGCCTGCGATTCCAGCACTGATGCCGGCTGCGCCACGCAGGTAGACATGGCCGCCACCGGTCTGTGCCGTTATCTAAGCGCCGACGGCCTCCAGCTGCAGAACGAGCCGCAGGACATCTGGCGTATGCCCACCGTGGATGAGATGGTGCGCTCCCTGGCGCGGCACGGCGCAAACAGTGGCTGCACTTGGGATGGCAAGACCGACAGTGCTGAATGTGCCATCACGCCAGATAAAGAACCGCCGCTGTGGGACCCGGATAGTTCGGCCGTTTATTACTGGGCAGCCGACGAGTACAACCTGGTGGAAGCCTACTACATCAACTACAACGGCAACGCCGTGCATTCCCAGCCCAAATCCTTTGGCAACGCCCGTCACGGCTATCGCTGCGTACGAGAACCAGAGTAGGAGAAACCTTCTACTTACGTCTCTGCAAAAACGCCGTAATTCCGCGCAGCAACTTGCCGTTTGCCAGATGCACAATGCCGTTGATCGTCTGTTTAGACATCTGACCCGGGCTAAGTTGGTGCAAGTTTTTCAGTGGGGTATTGAGTGTGCTGGACATGATCATCTTAAACGAAGGGTTCTCGTAATCCGCACCACCAAAATCCTTGGCAATGGTCCGCTCGATCCCGTTGATGACCTGGCGCACGATGAAGCTGTCCTGCATATCGCTGAAGGTAGAAGCAACAGTGTAATTCCCCTTGCGTGGTTTGGCGATGGGCACAATTTTGCGGCCGAGGAGTGATTCAAAATCGGCTTGTGTGGGCTGGCCTGCAGGGGCAGTATACCAGTTAGAAATTGCGGCCGGTGTTGGCGAAACGGCCGTTCCCCGCACCATCACCTCTGCCTGTAAACGAATATCCCGGCTGGAACTGCCCACCAAGATTTGATAAGTTCCCGTTGGCACAATCCATTCGGAAACGGCCGTGTCATAAATAGCAAAGGCCCGTGCATCAAGCTTCAATGCCACCTGCCGTTCTTCCCCGGCAGCCAGGTGCAATTTGGCAAACTGCTTCAGCTCTTTCTCCGGACGAAAAACAGGACTGTCCACCGCCCGGACATACACCTGAACCACCTCCGCACCCGCCACGTCACCGTTATTTTGAATGGTCACGGTGAGCGTCAACTCGTGCGGGGCAGTCAGGTCCGTGGCAGACAGCAACAGATCACTGTAGGCAAAATTTGTGTACGAGAGGCCATGCCCAAAGGGGAACTGCACCGCTTGCCGGGCGGTGTCAAAGTAGCGATAACCGACATAGAAGCTCTCACGGTACTGCGCCTGCTTGCCACCAGTCTCGTAAATGCCCGCCGACGGTACATCTTCATATCGCACAGGATAAGTTTCGGCCAGTTTGCCGCTGGGATTCACCACGCCAGTGAGCAGTTCGGCCGTTGCCAGGCCACCGGCTTGCCCGGCGAGGTACATGTTCAGCACCGCTTTCACCTGCGGCAGCCAGGGCATCTCCACCGGCGCACCGCCCACCAGCACGACAATCGTATTCGGATTCGCCTCGGCAACGCGGGTGATAAGTTCGTTGTGGCTGTCCGGCATAGCCATCGTGGCGCGGTCGAACCCTTCCGATTCAAACGACTCCGGCAATCCGGCCACAACAACGGCCACGTCCGCCTGGCGCGCCCCGGCGACCGCTTCCGCCAGCAAAATCTGGTCACCCGGCCCGCGCAGCGGATAGCCTGGATAATAGTCATATGTCCGGCCCAGCCCAGCAAAGCCGTCCAGCGTATTTGCCAGCTGTGTGGGGTTGATGTGCGAACTGCCTGCTCCCTGGTAGCGGGGGAATTCGGCCAGCGCGCCGATAAGGGCAAGAGTTTTCCCTCTGGCAAGTGGCAGCAGGTTGTTGTCATTTTTGAGCAAAACGGCCGCTTCCGCCGCAATTCGCTTTGCCAGTTGGTGATGATCAGCGACGCTGTACGGAGTGGATTGGGGTTTAGGCACCGTCAAAATCAGGCTCAGCAGCCGATCGACGCATTCATCTACGCGTTCTTCCGGCAGTTTGCCCTGTTTGATGGCCTGGAAAACGGCCGTGTCAAAACAACCGTTGCTCGTTGGCATTTCCAAATCCAGGCCCGCCGCAAACGCCGCGATGCGATCATTCATCGCGCCCCAATCGGTAACAATCACACCGGTAAAGCCCCATTCCTCACGCAGTATCTCCCGCAGCAAATACCGATTATCGCTGCAATACACGCCGTTTAGCATGTTATAGGCGCACATCACCGTCGCTGGCCTGCCCTGTTTTACCGCCTTCTCAAAGGCCGGGAGATAAAGTTCCCGCAGGGCGCGCTCATCCACAATGCTATCGGAACACATGCGCTCGTTTTCCTGGTTATTGGCCGCAAAATGCTTCAGCGATGCGCCCACCCCTTTGCTTTGCAGCCCGTCAATCCAACTGGCTGCCATTTCCCCAGACAGGTAGGGATCTTCAGAAAAATATTCAAAGTTCCGCCCGCACAACGGGTTGCGCTTGATATTGGCACCCGGCCCCAAAACGATAGACACTCCCTCCTGCAACGCTTCCTCAGCAATCGCGGCGCCCATCTCCCGCAACAATGTGCGGTCCCATGAGCAAGCCGTCAGGCTGGCAGTTGGGAAACTGGTCGCTGGAACGCTGCGGTTAATGCCCAGATGATCAGAAGCCGACAGCTGTTTGCGCAGGCCGTGCGGCCCATCTACCATCAAAATGTCGGGAATGTTGTATTGGGGATAAGCTTTGGTGCTAAAAAAACTGGCACCTGAACAAAAGGCAATTTTGTCCGGCAAAGAGATCTGGCTAATGAGTGCTTCGTGTTTCATAAAAGGATTTCAGTTAACCAGCCTGCCATCGCTACCGAACGGCGTTCAGCATAAAAGTGGCAAAACCGGCATCATATTGCAGCAAGGTGTGGGGCGCGTTCACGTCATACCAGGCCGTCCACCTGCCCATCTCTACGCGCCAGGCAATAAAATCTCCGGCTGGCGTCGTCACGGGTTCCGCCCGGGAAACAACGACGCTCATTTCCTCAACCGTGGGTACACTAGTCTGCGTTTCCTGCTGCCAGAGTGCCGGCCAGGCATAGTTGGCCTGCTGCCCCAGCCCCAGCGTAAACGGCAGGGCCATAAAACGCCATACCCATTCTTCCGGCAGCAGCACATCCCCGGGTAAGTCCAGCGTTTGCAAGGAACCAGCTGCATCCGACACCAAGGTCAGGTCCGAAGCTGTACTTTCTAAACGCCAAAAGCTAGAAAAATCACTGCCTGTGATTTGGTATTGTCCGGCTACGGGTTCGAGATCGTCGCCGCGCCACTGAACCGTTAGCTGGCTGCTATGTGCCTCAGCTTGAAACGTGCTGCTGGGCAATTCCGCCTTAAAGGCTTGCACTTCCGTCTGGCAGTGCAGCGTAAAATCGGCACCGGTTGGCGTTAGCGTGCAGGCTGCCTGGCCAACAGATTCGTCCAAAGCATTGCGAATATCATATTCCCATTCCCTTTCTTGCTCAAATTCGAGGGCGTTTAGGGTTAATGGCTCTGTGGCGATGCGTTCGGGCATACGGCCGTAAACAAATTCCAACCCGCCCATAAACAAATAGAGCAAAGCGGCAGCCACCAATGGCAACAGTGCCTGCCAGGAAAAGCGGGAAGTGGCAGACAAGGTTGAGGGGGAAACGGCCGTTGCTAATTTTTTCCCCGAGGTAAGGCAGGCAAACAACCATAGCGACACCAACGCCACCACCAACCCCGCCAGGGCCAACGAGGAAAAATCCATAGGCAAATTGGCAAGCCAATCTGCCCGTAAAGTAGCTATAACGACGAAAATCGTGGCTGCACCATTGGCACCAAAGTGCAGGGCCACAGCCGGCCACAGCGAATTGCTCCGCAGGCGCAGATACCCCAACGCAAACGCCAGAGGCAGCAAAACGACAAGCCCTTGCAGGCGGAAATGGAAAAAGGCAAACATCAAACTGGTAATGACCAGTGCCTGCTTCTGTCCGCGACCTTCAGCATAGGCACGCTGAATGTAGCCACGAAACATGATTTCTTCACACAAAGGGGCCGATATAGCCAGCGCCGCAAATAGAAGAGCAGCTTGTCCGATAGTCGTTGGGAATGCGTCTGGTGGTGAGGGAGGCGCATAGTCAAAAAGAGCCATCATGAAGCCGTCTAGCGTCTCGGCGAAAAACCACAAGCCAATACCGGCCAACAGGCCCAGGCCCACAGCCGCCCATCCCGGCCAGCGCAACCGGAGCGTTTCGGCCGGCGGCAGGCGCTTCAGACGTAAAACCACCATTGTTGGCAGCAAGATGAGAAAGAGTTCAGTGCCTATAAGCCCCCAGCTAAAGGAAGCGCTCTGCAAGGCGGCTCCTATAGAAAGGATCAAGAGCATGCTGACCAGATAAAGCCAGTTGGCACTAACGATAGAGGGCACGTTGTAAACGGTTGGCACCGCAGGAGGAGAATTAGATTCCACCAAAAGCCTCACCTGTTACTTTCCTGGCAGTTAAAGAAATGGCACATTCAGTTTCCTGCTAAGATGTGCTGACGTGTCAATAGACAGGCGCTGTTTCTTGCTCACGTTTAAGCTGCGACCAGTTAAACTCTGGGCAAACGGCCAACGGCCGCATTTTTTCCTGCAATGGCACGTAGTAAGCGTCTCCGGCACAGGCACGACAAAGGATACGGCCGTTCCCCACCACCTCACGCTCATTGATGATCTCTTCACCACACACATCACACAGCGCCCGAACGCCAGCGCGGCTAACGATCTCGCTGACGGGTGTGTTTAACTGCACCGGCTGCCATTCCAACAGCAGCGCATCGGGCATTATCTGGTAAGCCTCTAGATAGGCATGCCAGCGGCTGCGGGCATCGGGGGCATAATCACAGGCCATTTCGCGCGACTGCACGCTGGGGGCTATGCGAACTGCGTGCTCCGTTTCGGTATCGATAAACGTCGCTGCCATCTTGCCAAAGTCCACCACACGCAGCGTACGCCGCCCCACGTGGCAGTTTGTGGCTACAGCCACGCCATCAGCGCCACAGCCGTCCGTTTCCATAATGGTGAGCAGGCGTTTTTTGGGATTGTCGTACAGATACTCATTCTCGGCCCGCAGGCCCAGCTGGCGCAAACCCAACAGCCCCATACGAATGCCCAGCACCTGGCGCGGACACAAATGACGATGTCGCTCCGCCGAGGCGTCCAGCAGCGGCGCTAAAGCCTCACGATCAAAAAGGTGAACGTTTTGGTCCATGGTGGCAATCATTTCCTCAATCCTTTTTCTATGAATCATGAGCCCTGTCAAACAAATCCGGGCGCGTTAAATCAACTTTTAATTCACGGACAACCCAATCATTTTCGCGCATTTCCAGCGTACTGGTGGAGATGCCAATTTCAATGTCCAGGCCGGCCAAATTTGGAATCTGGTCCACGTGGAATTCCAGATAGCGATGCTCTCGATTCCGTTGATAATCCCGGTAGCCGTTGCGATTGAACACGTTGAGCACTTTAGAAATATCGCTGCCAAACACCTTGGCACTTTTTAGCAGATAATCTTTTTCGGAAAAGACGGCCGTTTTCGGCAAGGAACGGCCGTAATTCTGCTGGTAGTTCTGGCCGGTCAACTTGTTTTCCAATGAGCAATAATGAACGCCAATCGTTAGCTCTTGTTCCAGGGCAAATGCCATCAGGTCCAGGCAAACCAGTTCGCTTTCGGAAATGGGTACCCCTCCAGCATACCAGTAATTGTTTAGAATGTGAAACGGCCGTTTCTTCACCTTGAAGCCGCGCTCGCTAAACGCCTGCGCCTGAGTAAAGGGATAGCAAAACTCCAGCAGATTAATGCTGTGAATTTGTAGCCGCTCCAGCTCCAGCAACACCTCTTTCATTTCTGCCAGCGTACCGGGCAGAATAGGCATCTCGACCATGACGATGGAAATGTATTGTTTGGCCAGGGCAATGCGCTCAAACGTCAGGCGATGGCCCTTGGCCAGATCGTGCATGCGGATGCTAAAGCGAATTTCCTCCAGTCCGGCGGCCTTCAGCTCTTGCAACGTCGCCTCGTTGGCGTGGTCGCCAGTGGTGTACAGGCGGGTGTGTGCCTGCGGGAAAATCTCGCTGGCGGTGTGGAAGAAAGCATTGGCTTCTGCTTTGTGCAAAAGCGGCTCACCCCCTGTCAACGCCAGATAATCTACCCGGTGCCCGGCGGCTCCAATTTGCGCCAGTTCCTGAGCGGGATTCACTTTGTTCTGCTGGAAATAGTCGTAATCGACCTGATTGGGGTTGAAGCAGTAGTAACAATCCCGATGGCATTGCAGCGAGGAAAAGAAGGTGGCGCTGCCGACGCCCTTCTGGCAAGCAACGCAGGCCGGCGAGATAGCGTTGATGTAAATGCTGCGGTCGCTGTTGCGTAAGACGGCTCCCTTATGGCGCAGGTTCTTGATGCGAACGGCCGTTTCTGGCCCATAATCCCGCTCATCAATTTCAATGCCCGTGGCGGTAACCTGGTCCATGAAATCATCAAAGATACCCAGGTAGATGGCAGCGTATTCCGCCAACCGCCGATTTTTAATCTGGTTATGCGTTTCTCGCGTGATGTCAATGATCACAATTTTATCCTCCGCGCTCCGGCGAGGTTCTGTTGTTTTTGGTTCGCTGCCATCCCCGGCGGCATCATCGAGCCAAATGGATTTTGGCGACGAAATTCGCACACCGGGCACAAGTCTGCACCGGCCCGAGAAGCAAACGGAGCACGGCATTTGCTACATGCGCTCAAGCTGCCCTGCTGCACAATCTGATCAACCTGCCCGGCAAAAACCTGATCAAAGGCAGGATCGTGACTCAGGGTGATGGCATCCGGAGCGCAAACATGCTGGCAAATATCACAGCCGATGCAGATTTGGGGTGAAAAGGTGAGCTGAAAGCTGGATGCGGCCGTTTCCATTTGCAGCGCGCCGGTCGGGCAGGCACGGGCACAAACACCGCAGGCGGTGCACGTATCATTCACGGTAAGCAGGGCAAAGTTCAAACCGGCCAATGAGGTGGTTGCCGCGTTCTCCGCTGGCGCTGGCAGCCGTTTTACGGCCCGTAAAAAGTGCACCCGCTCATGAAATTGGTTAGGCTCTGTGCTGGCATCTGCTTCTGGCTTTTTCTCATCTGCCCGGCTGCGGAACAGCTCTCGGCGTGAGACAGGGGGAGAAGCGGCATTCCAAAACGGCCGTTTGCCAAAATCCCCCGCCGTTTGAGCCACATAAATCACCGATTCTGCCTTCCCCCACATTGCCAGCAAGCTTTGGGCCTGCTGTATCTGGGCTTCTACCTGGGTTCGCAGCTGGCTCCAGGGGCAGTCGGCACAGGCATCCAGCCGCACAATAATCTTTTCGATGCCGTGACTAACCAGACCTAGATAGGCAGCCACCCCTAACCCTGCCAGACAACCACGTACGCGAACGGCCGTAGCCCCCACAACCCCTACTTCCACAAACGGATTCAGCCCACAAACAACTTCGCACGGCTTTGGGGAAATGCGCTCGGCACAATTTAGCAGTGCCTGAACCTCATCCTCCGCCGCAGCAAAGGCTCCCGTGGGGCAAACGGGCAGGCAGGCACGGCAGGCCTGGCAGCGCTCACCATCAAAAACCGGTGGTTCCCCCGGCTGAATGGCATCAACCGGGCAAACGTCAAAACAGGCTGTGCATCCAGAAAATTTATCGGCCGAATGCAGGCAGCGCTCTGCTGCAAAACCGAACGGCTTGCTGGTTAACGCCTCGCCCCAGCGCTCGGCAAGCGCCAACAGGTTCACGACAACCTACCCACTGGCAAAGGCGTCTGCAAAAGCTGGCTCAGTTCCGTCAATGCACCACGGACAATCAGCGCCAGCCCACGATAAAAATCGGTACGGGCAAATTCCAAAATCTGTTCGCACCAGAGCGGTGCCCAGAGGAATAAATGTTTGGCCAGAAAAGTGCGCTGCGCCGCCAACAGCTCTTCGAATTCCTGTTGATTGCCTGCCTCCAGAGCAGCCACCCCCAACCCAGCCAGATGCGCCACAAACATCAGTTCCAACCCAATGTGATCGTCTGGCTCTTTTTTCAGGTTAACAACTTCCAGCCCGTAACGACGATACCAGGCACGCACGTCCATCGTTTGCTCCTGAAAAACCAGCCGTTCTTCATTGAAGTAAACCGATTCCCAGGGCGCCACGGGGAACTTCCTCATGCCGGTAAATAGATTGGTGAAATCGACTTGCAGTTCTTTAAGAACCGCATCTGAGTAATTGCCCTGCCGGTAAGTGTGGCTCCATTTTTCCAGCAGCGCCAGACCTTTTGTCACATCAGTTTGCGTCTCGGCAAATGGGGCTTCGGCAAAAACCTCGTCATCAACCAACGGCTGAAGCCATGCTTGGGCAGGAACTTCATAGAGGATTTTCCCCAGCAAACCCAAAAGCAACATCTCGCCCGTTAGCTGTGTTTGCCATTCTGCTACAGTTTGTTTCTCGGCCATCGTCATAATAATTAACTCCAATCTCTTCTTCTAAGGTAAGTCCCAAAGGATTTAATCCTGTAAAAATGCAATCGACTCAGGTTAACCCCCTGGGGTCTGGATGTTCAACAGTTCGCTTCTTGTTTTTCCACCACAAGTATAAAGTGACAAAGGGAATGATAAATAGGGATGTCAGCACTAAAAAATAGGTGATGAACGTAATGAGTTGGGCTGTACTGATCCCAACTCTGGCCAACTGGTCACGGATTCGTGCCCTAAGTGTTGGTTCCCAAACCAGTGGCAGCGGGGATGATCGATCGGCGTGCAAAGCAGCGACGACGACAGGATCAAGCGAAACAGCCTGCAAACCAGCATCGTTCAATAAGTTAACCATCTGCCCGGCCTGAACATCGACGATTGTCTCATCGCCGCGCCACTGTACCTGGGCACGGCCGTTTTCCACATACAGCCAGCCCTGCTTGCCCGGCAAATATTCCAGGGCAAACCCCCCGGAAGCTAATGAAATCTCGGCCACGGCCGTATGGATTACGATCGGCGCGGAACCATCAGTGTGACCCCACAGCCAGCCGCTCTCCAGCACAAATTCGCCATCGGCCACCTCCGCCCGGCTCTCTGCCGGAACGATGACCACACCATCACCCCAGGGCACACGCTGTGTGCCTGGCTGTGGCGTCAGTGACGTGTCCGCATCAGACACCGGCCCAGAGGAAAGGTCCACTCGTTTGGCTCGGCTGTAATAACCGGGAGCATTGATCAACAGCGAAACGGCTTTACGTGGCAGTTCCGATACTAAATAGCTGTTTGAACCAGGCAGGACTGAGTGGGGAGCACCCACCTGTTCTGGCGTTAGCCAGGCAAAGGGCAGCGTTGTACCGGTTTCATCCAGGATACGGCCGTTTACCCACAATCCAGCCGTCGCTGCCAGAGAAATTTCCGCTGTTCCCTCATAACCGGCCAGCAAATCAACGTCGTCACCAACACACGTCAGCCCATTTTGAGTTAGGTCAGCATCATCCATCGTTAGTAAATAACGATCGATCGGCAGCGGGGCAAAAGTGAACGCACCTTGTTCGGCAGTTGTCTGGTAGCTCTCACCTGTGGGCAGCCGGACGGCCCACACGGATAATGGCTCACTTTGTTCCAGCCCGGAAATGGTGCCTGACACCTGGCCGGCATGAGCCTGAACGGTTAAGGTGAGCGGGGTGGAAACGGACGTTTCCCCCGGAGCCAATGTCAGTTCGGCGGTCGTAATGCCTTCATACAGCACGCCATCCACCACCGTCGGCTCTACTCGAAAAACATAATTTGTCGGCGCTTCGGCCAGCGCCTCAGCACGAACCAATGCCTGTCCCTGGGCGTTGCTGATGCCGCTAAAGCTGCGGCTGCGCCACAGGTACAGCCAGGTAGACGCGCTCACTTTCACCCCGGCCACCGGCTGGTCAGGCGTGTCAGCCAGGTAAACCGTGATGGGAACGGCCGTATAGTCGGATCGATCAACGGTGATGTGACGTTCCACCTGGGCTTGCTGGTTGGTTTGGCTGGATACGGCCGTTACCCGCAGCGTCACGGCTCCGGCCGGCAAATCCATACTGCCGGGTAAATGACAGTAATCACCACAGGTTAGATGTTCTGAAGGAAACTTGCCATCTGAGCCTGCCGGATTCACCGTCACCAAAAATTCAAACGTGCCATCCGGCTGAAGCGTGCTGGATAGTTCGCCGGTCACTGCTCCAGCCTGCACCAGCTCCAGGCGCACGGCAATGGCTGCCGGGTCCAGCTCTCCCGCTTCAACCCACCCTTTAATTGGAATGCTGTACAACAGCGACGTGGGTCCGGCGTAAAACGTTTCGCCCTCATTGGGCCATTCCAGGTAAACTGCCAGGGAATCGGTTTGAGCCGCCGCAGGCAAGGTGTATCCACTAAAAGCCAGCGCCAACAGCAGGCAGACACCAACCCCAAAGCAACGCCACCGCTTAATCACTATGATTTTCATCAGGCGTTCCCTCAACGTCCAATGGCAGGCCCCACACATTATCGGGGAAATGGCAGCGGATACATGCAACTTCGCGCTGCACATTGTGCGATTGATACGGGGCTGAGGACTCTCTGCCTAACAGGGAAGTCGTGCGAAATGTAACCCACTGACCTTCAGTTGGGATCAGGCCAACTTCAAATTCGGAGCCATCGTGGCAGGCGATACAGGTGACAGTGACATGGATGTTACTGTGGGCGGACTGATAGCGCGCTGCGGCGTATTCACCCATCTGATATTCATGGCATTCCAGGCAGGCCACTGGGGTTTCGTCCAAGATATTCATGTGAATATCGGCCACGCTGGAATGGCACTCTGTGCATTCCTGCTCGTCTACCTGATCAACGTGTTCAGGAATGTCCACCGGGTACCGCGTGGTGAAATCGGTGTGGCAGCCGGCGGCCGTACAGCTAGCAGTGGTGGTGTGGGCGTCGTGGCAGTCGGTGCAGGTAAAATCAGCGTGCACGCTGTCGCTGATGTGACGGCCGTGTTGCAGCGTTTCTGAATCAGCATGGCACTTTTCGCACAGCTCAGTAGATGTGCTGACCGTTTCGTAATAATTGGTGCTTACGTCCAGCCAGGCAATATCAGCCTCAGCGACCCCATCTTCTACCTGATGGCAAACCGGGCAGCCAATATCCTGCCATTCTTCCTCAGGAATAAGCACGTTGCTCTCAGCGATGCGCGGTTCCGGCTCATTGGGGAATTTACAGGAGACGCAGTTAGGCGGCGGATCGATTTCTGCGGCCGTATTCCAATTTTGCGGCGAATGGCAGCGGGCACAATAATCATTCGGCCCTTTTTCCAGAGCATACGTGTGGGCATGAGGGCTGCTCTCCCAGGCTGCCCAATAATCGGCCTGGACAGAAACAGTGGGCACTGCGGCCGTTTCTTCAATTGACGGTTCCGCACTTACCTGCTGCGTTGTCTCCGCCTGGCAGCCAATCAAGGCAATTGCCAACAAAAACAAGCCTGTCTGCCAAATGTGTCGAATTAGATAATGAGTTCTCATAATATTTTTTAAGGCATCGCGGGGCTGACGGCCGTATCCACATTTGGATTAGGATTTCGCTGAAAATATTCACACCAGAACATTGTTGCCCCTTCTTGGTGTTGATGACATGCCTCACAGCTGATTGTGGGCACCACGCTGGCCGCCTGTGGCCCTAGCGGGTGGTGGCAGCGTAGGCAGTCAATCTCGGTCGTCAGGTTGTGCGATGGCCAGGAGGTAAGCGTATGGGCAAAGCGGCGGGGGATATATTCGCCTTCGTGCGCCGCACCAGGCACAGAATCTTGCCATACGGTGAGACGGCCGTTGTCATGGCAGGCCGTACAGTTCACACTCGGATGCCGCTCATGTTCGGCCGCACCAGGCCCGGTTTGCGGATCGTGGCAGTCGGTGCAGGCTACCGGTGTGCCGTGCGCTCCGTGGCAGCGGGTGCATTCCCAGCCGGTATGCGCCGGAGAAGCTTCCTGCTCCTCAACCACCTCAAACCCATGCTGCCCTTCATGGCAGTGGGCACACAGTTCCATCACGTCGGCAACCGGCTCATACTGCCCCAGCGCCTGGTTCCAGAAGGCAATAGACGTGGCATACGAGTCGCCCACCGGCACGTGGCAAATATCACAGGTGATATGCTGCCACTCCGCTTCTGGTACCGGCACGCCGGAGGCTAACTCCGGGCGGGGTGCGCCCGGGATGCGCTTACAAGAGCCGCAATCTAGCGCTTCTTGTGCGGCACTATCTTGCGCTGGATCCCAGTTGGCCGGTGCTTTGCAACGGGCGCAGGTGGTGTTAGCGCCCATGCCGTCGTCGTAAGTTGCAGCGTGCGCCGACGCTTCCCATTCGGCTTGTGCCTGGGCCAGCTCTTCCTCTGTGGCTACAGGCCCGATGGGCATCACGGTCGGCTCTAGATGGGGTTGGTTAGGGAATGAGACTTGGGCAGCAACGGCCGTTGCCAACGGAACCACAATCGCCAGAACCACAACTGCCATCCCCCATTTCTCGGCTCTCATTTTGCTATGCCATCCTCTGCTTTAGTCAAGGCAGTCGATGTCTACTTATCCCCGTAAAGAAAAAACGGTGACTGGCACTCAGCGAATAATCGTTAGAGCACCAGCCACCGCACTAGAACAATGTCTGCTTAAATGCCGATGCTAACGCGCGTGGCATAAAACAGGAACCGTCCCAACAGTTCAGACACTAACACCAGAGCAAACGCGGCGTATACCAGGTTGCCCATGATTCTTTCGCGGCCAGGGCTGCTAGCATTCTGATACAAGAAGAAGCCAAACACACCAGCCCCGATGAAAGCCAGACCCAGGCGTAAGCCAAGCAAAACGCCAAAATCTTCAATCATCATGCGGGCGCTTTCCTGGGCTGCGGCACTACCTACCGAGAGTGTTGTCAGGTAAATAGGAGCAACAACCAGTTCAACGCCAAGGACGAGAACGGCCGTCACCGCAATCCAGCGCAGCGTGTCACGAAGCAGAGCACATTGCACCTCAGCACAGTCAGAGTCCTGCCGTTTCACAAAGGCGTAATTGGCAACCAGGGCTGCACCCACGGCCAGCAAACCCAATAACAACATGGTGGCAAAGAACGAAACAACTGTCGCCCAGCTGTTCCAGGCCGGCTGCGTCTCCAGCATGTAAATCTGCGACATGCTGTAAACAGAGCCTAAACCTACCACGGTTGCTATCCAGGCGATGACATTACGGACGGCAAAGGAAGCAATCTTGCGCCATTGCATCACGGCAAAAGCACCGCCCAGCACCACAAAAACCACTGAAAAGAGGATTTCGCGGCTCAGCCACGAAGTGGCAAAGTTGGTCACAGCTCGTGGTGCGTTGATGGGATTACCCAGATGGAACAGAGACGCTAACATCGCCAGGACCACCACAGGGCCAATGGCCAGCAAAGCCCGATCACTCATCCGGTCCGCTTGCGCCATATCAGCCTTACGCGCCACAAAGAAGTGCACCAAACCCAGGATTAAGAAGGAACCGACCGACATTTGTGTCAAGATCGTAAACGTGATCAAAGAGAGTTGATGAACTTCCATCTCACACCTCCTCCGGCATGCTAATGATTCGGCCCGTCCCGTTACCACTCATTTCTGCGTGACGGTGAGGCGTAATCACAATAGCTGGCTCGGTAATGTTGGCCCTTGGCAATGGCTCAATCGCATCCACATCGCCATATTTGGCGCGTAGTTCATCCAATTCACCAAAGTCAAGCGCGCGCATTACGCAGGCATCCACACAAGCCGGGTTTTGGCCCTTGTCTAACAAATCAGCACACATGTTGCATTTGGTCATCACGCCTGCTTCTTCATTAAACTGTGGTGCACCGTAAGGGCAGGCCCATTCACAGTAGCGGCAGCCAATGCACGCATCCTGGTCAATGACCACAACCCCATCTTCCCGTTTGGAAATACCGCCAGCGGGACAAACTTCGACACACAATGGATTCTGGCAATGCATACAGGCCACTGAGACAGCATAGTTAAACACATTGCTAGGAACCCACATATCTTTATTTCTACGATGCGGCACCCAGTGCCCGCCACCGTATTTAATGACCCGCCGCCAGTTAATACCTACCGGCAAATCATTTTTATCCTTGCAAGCCGCCATGCAAGCTTTGCAATCAGTACAGGCGCTTGCGTCTAAGTAGAAGGCCAATTGTTTACTCATTGCTTATGCCTCCTTAAAGATGATTCGTTGGGGCCATTCGACATCAGGCTTCAAGTCAATTGGTCCATCGTATTTAGTAACCTGAACGTTACAGCTGTTAAACCCAAGGTTGCCCTGGTCGGTGGCAATTGGCCCATTGAGGATGTTGGTAGAGCCGGCTTTGTCAACGCCGGTTTCTTCGTCCATCTCAACCCAGGCACCTTCGCCCAACGTGGTCACGCCAGGAATCATTCGCTCGGTCACGTAAAGTGGCCGAATCACCGTGCCGTGACGGCTGGTGATCTGAACGATATCGCCTGAGCGCAGCCCGCGTACTCGGGCATCGATGGGGCTCATCATGAATTCTTGCGGGAAGAATTCTCTGAGCCAGGTAACGTTATCCAAAATCGAGTGACTCCGCCGTTTGTAATGGATGGTGTAAAGCTGGAGCGGGTAATCACCCTTCACTTTGTTGTCCCAATCAGCGTAAGTATCCTCAATGCCTTCTTCAATGTGATCCCAGGTAGCGATTGGCGATTTTGGCGTAAAGCCATAACCTTCAACCGTGTCGGCATAGGTCTGGCAGTGAATCTCGATCTTGCCGCTGGGGGTCTCCCGAGCAAAGGTTTCCGGATCGTTCCGATAATCCTCAAACTCTGTAAACCCAAAGTTGTCACCTTCAGAACGAGGTACCTGATAGGAACCTTTTTCCTTGAACTCGCGGTAGCTGATGCGCCCTTCTTGCGGTTCACCTTCAACGCCCATCTCAGCGATGTCAGCGGCCGTGAGGGTTACCAGCGGTTCAAAATCAACACCGTTTTCTTTGATAACCTGGGCACCAGCTAATTGGTTAAAGACCTGCTGCTCGCTGGATAAGGGATCAATCTCCTTAGCATCGAGTCCCAGGCGCTTGCCAAGCTCTGCAGCCACCCACATATCATCTTTAGTTTCAAACAGTGGCTCAACAACCTGGCTGGAGAAGAACAGAGCTTCGCGATTGCCGCTAGTAAATGTGCCATACCGTTCCCACATTGTAGTAATAGGCAGGACTACGTCGGAGTAGCGGGCGTCGGTGTTGTAGAAGTGACCTTGCGTCACCACAAACTCAACCGCGCGATGTGCTTCAATGCCTTTTGTCAGCCCAGTGCACTGGTTCAACGTGATATACCCGCCGTGGTAGATCATCTGGATATTGACATCCCGAATGTCATCCTTACCGGCGATATATTTGCCATTCAACACCGCGTTCCAGGCCTCGTTGTAGTTGATGTTTGTTTCAACCGGGTTGGGGATGCCGGGGACGCCACTGCTGCCAGCGCGTACCAACGGTGGACCGGCGTTGCCAGCACGGTTATGGCAGCTTAGCCCAGTGCCCGCGCCTGGAATACCAATGTTGCCGGTCATGCAAGCCAACGTAATGAAGGCCTGTGAAGTGCTTGATCCACGATGGATGCGAGTGCTGGCACCACCACAAATGACCATGGTTGGTTTGGTAATGGCATACTCAATGGCTAACTGACGGATCACTTCTGGCGGCGTGCCGCAGCGTTCAGCAGCCCATGCCGGGTTCTTGGGAATACCGTCGTAGGTGCCTAATACGTAATCCTTGAAGTTTTCCTTCGGATCGGCGCCTTCCGGCATGTGTTCAGCGTCAAAGCCAACGGTGCATTTGTTGAGAAACTCCCAGTCAATCAAGGGATTGGTCACTGGATCATCTTCGGTAATCATGACGTAAGCCATGCCCAACAACATTGCCAGGTCAGTAGCCGGACGGATGGGAATCCATTGATCGGCCAAAACCTGGGCAGACTCGTTGTAGTAAGGATCAACGAAGATAAATTTGGCGCCAGCGTTCTTGGCTTGCAGGTAGTTGTAGGTGGGGCTGCCGTTACTGCTAACGGCCGGATTTGCTCCCCACATGATAATAAGCTTGGACTTACGTAAACGCAGCCGATCATTGCCGGTGTTGGAATAACTGACTGTGTAAGAACCAACAATCTTGGGCGTGTCGGTCCAGGTGCCCCAGGACGTCATGCCCCAGCCGGTTGAATGGCCGCCGTTGAGGCGCAGCGTACGCTGGATTTCACCAGGGGCAACGGCGTAGATGGATTCATTACCATATTTTTCTGCGATTCTTTTCGTTTCGCTGGCAACGATATCTAGCGCTTCGTCCCAACTGATGCGAACCCATTCGTCTTTGCCGCGCAGTTCTTTGCGGCCACCGCCCGGCTCCCAATTCTTGCGCTTCATGGGGTACTTCAGCCGGTCGGCAGCAAAAACTTGCATACGCTGCGAACGGCCGCGCACACAACCTCTCTGCTGCGGGTAATCGGGGCTATCTGGGTGCGTGTCATCTGTTTTCACGCGAGTGACGACACCGTCAACCACCTGCGCTTTTAAGAGACACCGCCCACCACAGTTGTGCCAGCAGGCCGCAGCCACCCATTTTTCTTCAGCGGGCGCTGCTTCCCTGGCTGCCTCAACTGCTTTAAAGCCGTAGCTCATGCCCCCGGCTAACACGGCCGTTCCGCCCAGCGCGCCACTCCATTTGAGAAAACTGCGCCGATTAAGAACTGTGTTATCGAGGGCCTTGTTGAGGAAATTATTTTCACTCATGTGATGCTCCTCCATGATATTGTCATACTCTTGATCTCTTAACAATCCAAACTTCCCTTAGAAAACGTGTTTAACCTCTTGCAATAGTCGCCTCCTGAAAGTGCTGTTTGGTCGATGGACCAAGCCACTTTTCATTAAAGTTAGAGTCACACTTTCAGGATACAGGGAATGGGCAGGCAATACATCCTGCGGTGGAGGAATTTCATATCACCCAGGTGGGTGATATTAGGCGATAACGGCCCCTCGATCATGTCCATAGGCAGGCAAGGTGCCGCAAAATGAAGGGGAGATAATGCACTAAATCACACTATCTCCCCAAGGTAATTGTTTTAATTGTCCGAGCCGGCCAGTTATTAAATACCGATGCTGACTCGCGTGGCGTAAAACAGGAACCGTCCCACAACTTCAGATACAAGCACCAGGGCAAAAGCAGCATATACCAGGTTGCCCATGATCCTTTCCCGACCGGGGCTGGCGGCATTCTGATACAGGAAGAAGCCAAACACACCAGCGCCGATGAAGGCCAGAACCAGGCGCAAACCAAGCAGAACGCCGAACTCCTCAATCATCAGGCGCGCGCTTTCCTGGGCAGCGACACCACCTGTTGACAACGTCGCCAGGTAGACCGGGGCCACAACCAATTCAACGCCGAGCACGAGAACGGCCGTCACCGCAATCCAACGCAGTGTGTCACGCAGCAGTTCACATTGCACCTCAGCACATTCGGTATCATGCTGTTTGACGTAGGCGTAGTTGGCGACCAGGGCAGCACCCATAGCCAGTAACCCTAACAACAAAGTGGTAGCAAAGAAGGATACGACGGTGGCCCAACTATTCCAGGCCGGCTGTGTTTCCAACATGTAAATCTGCGACATGCTGTAAACCAGGACCACACCCACTACTGCGGTGACCCAGGCAATCACATTACGCACGGCAAAAGAGGCAATCTTGCGCCATTGCATCAGCCCAAATGCGCCGCCAAGCACGACAAAACTCACGGTTAGGAGAATTTCACGGCTTAGCCACGATGTGGTCAGGTTGGCCACAGCTCGGGGGGCATTCATAGGATTACCAAGATGGAACAACGAGGCAACCATTGCTAGAACAACAACTGGTCCAATGGCCAGCAACGCCCGGTCGCTCATCCGGTCCGCCTGCTCCGCTCCCGCCTTGCGTCCCACAAAGAAGTGCACCAGGCCCAGAATCAGGAACGCGCCAACAGACATTTGCATCAGGATCGTAAACGTAATTAAAGAGAGTTGGTGAATTTCCATCTCACACCTCCTCCAGATCTAATATTCGGCCAGTTCCCTCACCACTTATCTGCGCATCCTTGTGAGGCGTGATCACAATAGATGGCTTTGTGATGTTGGCTGCCGGTAAAGGTTCGATGGCGTTAACACGGCCGTATTTAGCACGTAACTCATCCAAATCACCATACTCCAAAGCACGCATAACACATGCTGAAGTGCAATATGGTTGCTCACCCTTTTCCAACAAATCAACGCAAAAATCACATTTTGTCATTTTGCCAGCATCTTCATCGAATTGAGGTGCACCATAAGGACAAGCCCATTCACAATAACGACAACCAACGCACTTTTCAGCGTCGATTACAACGACACCATCTTCACTTCTCTTGTAAAACGCGGTCGTCGGACATATCTCTACACACTTTGGATCCTCGCAGTGCATACAGGCAGACGAAATCGAATAGGCAAAGAGATTACTTGGCATCATCAAAGTCTTGTCGTCTGGATGAGGTATCCAGCTGCCACCGCCATACTGAACAACCTGCCGGAAGTTAATCCCTGTAGGTAAGGCATTTTTAGACTTGCAGGCAATGACACAAGCTTTGCAACCGTTACAGGCGCTCGCGTCAAAGTAAAAACCCATTTGCTTGGCCATTATTTCATACCTCCTTGATGGGTATCCGTTGTTCCCACTTGAAATCTGGGGTCAACGAGTCAGGTCCACCGTAACGCTCCACCTGAACATTGCACGTATTCCAGCCCTGATGACCTTGACCGGTAGGGATGGCACCATTAAGGGTATTTGTAGCCCCTGCCATATCAACCCCAGTTTCTTCGTCCACTTCAGCCCAGGCACCCTCACCAAGGGCAACAACACCAGGCATCATGCGTTCAGACAAATAAACCGGCCGTACAACCGTGCCGTGCCGACTCCAGATTTTTGCGTAGTCGCCATGCTTAAGTCCGCGTGCTCTGGCATCAATGGGGTTTATAATGAACTCCTGGGGAAAAGCCTCACGCAGCCAGGGAACATTGTCAAAAATTGAGTGAGAGCGACGACGATAGTGGATAGTGAAAAGCTGCAAAGGATATTCGCCCTTTATGCCCCTATTCCAATCGGCAAAAGTGTCTTCATAACCTTCGATTGGTGGATTGTAGGTAGGAATAGGACGGATTTCATTAAACCCAGAATTTTTGACAAAGTCGGCAATGTCTTGGCAATGAATCTCTAATTTGCCGCTAGGCGTCTCCAAAGGATTTGCCTCTGGGTCCGTACGGAAGGCTTCATGAGCAATAAAGGTCAAGGCATCGCCTTTGGTACGGCGTACCGTGTAAATGCCCTTTTCTCTATACTCTTGCAACGGAATTCGGCCAGTCTGCGGCTCACCTTCAACACCCATATCCTTGATGTCTTCAGCCGTAATCGTAAGAAGCGGCTCTTGAACTGATCCATCTTCTTTCATGACCCAAGATCCCGCCAAGCGGTTGAAAATCTGCTGTTTGAGAGGCATCGGATCAATTTCTTGGGGATCAAATCCTAGCCGTTTGCCTAGTTCAGCGGCAATCCAGTCATCATCTTTTGCTTCAAAGAGTGGCTCGGTAATTTGTCTGGCCCAAATAAGATGGTCACGATTACCTTTCATGTAACCGCTGCGTTCCCACTGCGTGGTAACGGGCAGAACCACATCGGAGTATTTGGCGTTCGTATTAAGTACGTAGTTTAAAGAGAGCACGAATTCGACTTTACGATGGGCTTCAATACCCTTGGTCATGCCAACTTTCTGATTTAGGGCAGAGCTGCCGTCGTGCATAATCATTTGGATGTTAACATCACGCACATCCTGGTACCCAGCTGTGTATTTGTCAGACAGCACAGCATCCCATAGCTCGTTGTTGTTGATCTTGATATTAACTTGTTCTTCTGGAGCGTTGGTAAGACCGGGAACACCACTGCTGCCACTGTTAATGAGGAATGGTCCACCATCGGCCGTTCTCTCCCAACAGCTAACACCGGTACAACGACCTGATTCACCAATGTGGCCGGTCATGCAACCTATGGTCATAAACATCTGTGGCCAGGAGTCAGAGTTATTGGTGCGGGCTACCGACCAGGCCGTAAGAAGTGAGACACGGGGCGTTGTAGCAATCTGGAGAGCGATTCTGCGAATCGTGCCCGGTGCAACGCCACAAATTTTCGAAGCCCACTCGGCCGTTTTTGGCAGGCCATCGTAAGTGCCCAATGCATAATCTACAAAGTTTTCTTTGGGATCGGCACCTTCTGGCATGTGATCTTTGTCAAAGCCCACCGTGCAACGATGGAGGAAATCCCAATCGATTAGCGGGTTTGTCTCAGGATCGTCTTTAACAAGCAATGTATGGGCCATTCCCAAAGCCAAAGCATGATCCGTCCCTGGGCGCACAGGCACCCACTCATCTGCCAATATCATGGCCGAGTCATTGTAGTACGGATCAAGGAAGAGGAATTTGGCCCCGGCCTTCTTGGCCGCATGATAGTAGGACATATTATTGCCCTGAGCGCTCCAGGCCGGATTCCCGCCCCAAATAACGATCAGGTCACTATTTTGCATATCCAGGCGGTCATTATTGCTGGTGTTAAAAAGCCCGTCACCCAAACCAATTTTCGGGCCGGTATAATACCAGGTTCCCCACGAGGTTGTACCCCAGGTGCCTGCGGTCCCCCCGGCAAGAGTCATGGTACGGCCCAACGTATTGCCAACTTCCAAAATCGCTTCTTTACCATGGGTTTCCTGGATGCGTTTAATTTCGTTGGCAACAATATCTAGGGCCTCATCCCAACTAATACGGACCCACTCATCTTGTCCCCGTAATTCTTTTTTACCGCCACCTGGCTCCCAGTTTAGGCGTTTCATTGGGTATTTTAAGCGATCAACGCCAAAGACCTGATGCTGCTGCGAGCGCCCTCGGGCACAAGCTCGGATCTGCGGTGTTTCCATCGTGTCGGGATGCGTATCGTCTGTTTTTACTTTCTGCACGACACCATCTACTACATGGGCTTTTAACAAACATCGCTGCCCACCGCAGTTGTGCCAGCAGGCGGCAGTGATCCATTCACCCTCGCCTGCTGCCGCTTCGGTAGCGGCTTCACTTAATTTCAAACTATAATTCATCCCCCCGGCTAACACGGCCGTTCCACCCAGCGCCCCACTCCATTTGAGAAAACTGCGCCGATTGAGTACTGTGTTATCGAGGGCCTTGTTGAGGAAATTATTTTCACTCATGTGATGCTCCTCCATGATATTGTCAAACTCTTATTCGCTAAACAAATCAAACTTCCCGTAAACTCTCCGTTCCATCTCCTGCAATAGCCGCCTCCCAAAGATGCTCCTTATTAATTGAGTCAATATGCCCAAATTTTATTAAGGTCACACATTTAAGATACAGGGAGACTGACAGGCGACACATCCTGCGGTAGAGGAATTTCATATCACCCAGGTGGGTGATCTTTGCCGGATAATGGCTATTCGGAGGGGACAATCCCTTTTTGCACAGCGTATGTGGCTGCCTGGGTGCGGTTTTCCAGCTGCAATTTAGTAAGGATATGGCTGATATGAGTTTTGACCGTATTGATGGTAATGTACAGTTCTTCAGCAATTTGGGGGTTACTGGCTCCCTGCGCCAATAAGGTCAGAACCTCTATTTCACGCTCGGTTAAGTCGTTGGCAATGCTTGCCTCACCGTTGCCATTGTTTGCCATAATTTTTAAGAGGCGGCTGGCCATGGCGCGCGTCACGGCAACTTCATTGCGGGTCACCCCAGCCAAAAGCTCAAAGAGTTCTGTCGCATCCAAATCCTTCAGCAAATAACCGGCCACACCCAGGCGAACGGCTTCTTTAAGGTGTTCATCTTCTTCAGACGCGGTGAGCATGACAATAGCAATGTCCGGCAGAGATTGCCGAATTTCACGCGTGGCCTTTAAGCCGTCGCCATCCGGCATTTGGATATCCATGAGGATGACGTCTGGCCGTAGCTGATGAGCTAATTGAATAGCTTCCTGCCCGGAAGCGGCTTCGCCAATTACTTCCACCAGATCATCGTGCGCGCGCATGAGGCCAATGAGCCCCTGGCGAAACAGTTTGTGATCATCGGCGACAACAACTTTAAGTGTCATGCTATTATCCTTATTTTCAGATCCCGGTCCGAACGTGGGTAGCGTAAAATAAGAAGCGTCCCAAAATTTCAGAGATCAATACGAATAGACAGGCCAAATAAATGGCCGTTGTCATTTCAAACGGCGGTGTTTTGCCGCGCAGAAATATAAATGCGGTGAGGCCAAACCAGCCTACACCGGTAAACAGAGCAATGTAACGCAGCCCAAAGAGCGGTCTGTAAAGTCCCAACAGGAGAACCAGGCTGGTTTGTGCCGATAGTTCTCCGTGGCTCAAGTTGGTTATGAGGATGAGGTTGAGGACCAGAGTAATAACGGCCGTTCCCCCCGCCACCCCCGCCAGCCAGACAAATGATTGGTGAACAATTTGCCGGCGCACGGCCGTTTCTGCCGCCCCGGCCACTTCCGATACCTTTAAATCCATCACCAGCAGTACGGCAACGGCCGTTACCCCCAAAATCAAGGCCGACAGCAAGAAGGAAACGATGGTCAACGGCGAATTCCACGAAGAGTGGGTGGGCAGCAGGTAAATCTGGGACATGCAATAAACGCCTAAACTACCTGCCCCCGCCCCGAACCAACCCATGACCGTTATCAAACGAGAATTGCCGTAGGTAAACCATTGCAGGTAGGCAATACCCCCCACCATAACCAAAAAGGAAATCGTGAAGAGAATTTCGCGGCTCAACCAGGAGGTGCGTAAATTGAGCGTGGCCAGCAGTGAAAAAACAGGTTGGCTTAAATGAAAATGCGAGCCGATAATGGCCGCCACAATGGTCAAGAAAACGGCCAGCACTGGAATGCGAATGATGTAGTCAATAACGGAACGGCCGTGCTGCCGAATCGCCACCGCGCGAATAATCCACAAGCCCAGCATGGCCCCCACGGCCAGCTGCATCAAAATTGTATAAACCGGTAAAGCCCATTCACGAACATTCATACTCTGTTTTGCACTGTCACTATTGCAGCACCAAATTTTGTCTGCGCAGTTTTTCCTCAGCCAAACAAGGGAACCGACACAGGATCGAGGTTCCCCGATCAGGAACCGAATTCACGACCAGCTCGCCACCAACTGCCTGCGCCCGCTCGTGCATCGTTTGCAACCCGAAGCTGCGGTTACCCCCGTTTTGGTTGACAAACCCCACGCCATCATCCACCACTTCCATCAGGAGATATTCACACTGGCTGGCTGTTCGCTTTTGCACAATGCGCACGCGTATAGCTGTGGCCTGGGCATGTTTCCGCACATTGGTCAACGCTTCCTGCAAAATGCAAACCAGCTGCACCTCTGCCAGCGAAGCCAGGTTTAGCTGACCTTCCACCTCATTCTCAAACCGTGTTTCAATCCGGGTTTGGATACCAAATTCGTTCAGATATTCATCAATGGCCGAAACCAGCCCCTTCTCGTTGGCCAGCGTGGTACGCAAACTGAGGATATTTTCACGCACGTCAGCGTGAGCCAGCTGAACCGCCTGGCGCATCTGGTCCAGCTCCTTGCGCAGCGCTTCCTGCTTGCCCCGTTTGAGCAGCGTCTCCAGCGTTTGCACCTGCAAATTCAGGTACCCCAAAATCTGGGCTAACCCGTCATGCATTTCACGGGCGATACGCCCCCGCTCTTCAATAATGGAAAATGATTGTAGTTGGGAGGTCATCAGGCCATGCTGAATGGCGATCACGACCTGATCGGCCAGGCATTCTAGCCAAATGAGATCGGTTTCGGAATAAGGCTCCCCCTCATGGCGAGCGATCCACAAGGCGCCGATGGGCTTATCATCCAGATCAAGCTGAACGATAGCGGCCGTTCTGGCCACGTTTTCGCCAAAGAAGCAAAGGTTTTCCAAGCTGGCTGGGGGCTCGTCGGTAGAGGAACAATAAGAGCCGGTACGATACAGGGTGTTCAGGATCAGCGGATTTTCGACTTTGACCGGGGAATCGACAATACTTGTCTGGCCGTCATTGGCAAAACATTTCAGTTCCAAATCGGGTAGATCGCCGGTTAAAAGGGCCAATCCCATAAAATTGGAGTGGAGCAGTTTACGGCCGTTATCCACAATGTAAAGCAGAATATCATCCACATCTTCCAGCTCGGCAATGTGGCGGCTTATGCTGATGAGTGCGTCTGTCCAGTTTTCGGCCGTTTGCCGCGCAGCAATTTGGGCTTCAAACGCCAGCTGCTGCGCCCGATCTCGCTCGGTTTGCAGCTCACGCATTTGCCGCTTGCGGATGGCGTCAAAAACATCTAGCCCCCGCACAATGAAGGCCGTCACCGCAAATGCAGAAAGCATCCGCCAAAATTGAATGGGCAGCCCGGTTGCTTCTAAAACGCGATCATAATCCAGCCAATTCATCAACCCAAATGGCTTCTCTGGTTCCGCCTGTTCCCCGCTAAAGGCATCATAAATGGTGCGATTGTAGTTGTAGTAAGATGCTGGGCCGTATGGTGCGGCTGGAACCACCAGCCCCACCACAAACGCCTCAAACAAAAAAGCCAGCCCTGTAGCCAGCATCAATCCGGCCACATCATAATAACCCTGCCCTTTTTGCTCGCGCCACTGCCGCAAAAACCCGATGCCCGCCATAATGCTGCCGGGCAAATAGAGTAAATAACGGGACCAGATGTCGATGGGAATCTCAATGGGCGACGGCGTGATGAAGGTGGTAGAAGCGTACGTGATGACAAAAGCGATGGGCACAATCAACAAGCCAGGAATCAGGTGAGACCAGGCGGGTAAGGGGGTAATTTTTGTCAGCACACCCCAGCCAAAAATCAGCAGCAGCAGCCCGCTGGTTGGCTGCAAAACCATCCTGATGGCATTGAAAACTTGGCTGCTCTCCTGGCTGGCGCTATAAGTCTGAAGCATGTCCAGCCAGGCGATGGCGGCGTAAGCAAAGCCAAACGCCGCCAGCCAGGGAATCTGTTTTTGTAACGGCGTATCGCCACCGTGGCGGGATTGAAGACCGGCTGCCAGTCCCAGAGTAAAAAAAGCCAGGCCGTAAAAGAAGTAGACGGCAACCATTTTATGTTGCGGGCAAACGGCCCATCTTGCCTAAAGCCCACTTCATACATTTATGGAAGGGATCGAAGAACATCATGGGGCAGCCACCGGCAATGACCTGAATGCCGTTTTCCTGGCAAACGGCCGTTGCCTCATCTGAGACGCTAGAAGGCATAAACGTGTTGTTGTGCATCCACACACGGGGCACGCCAGCGGTCACGCAATCTTGCACAATTTGGGCGCTCACCTCCGGTGCGGTAACCAAAATTGCCCCATCAACCCCGCCGGGAATGGCCTGCATGTTGGGGAAACAAGGCACGCCCTCCACCGTTTCGGCATTGGGATTTACGGCAAATGTTTCATACCCTTTGTCGCGCAGGGTGCGAAAAATGCCGTTGGCCGTTTCGTTTTTATTGCGCGACACGCCAGCAACGGCAATGCGTTTTTGAGCAAGAAATTCTTTGGCCAACTCATCAAAATGACTCATTTTCAAACTCCTTCGCAAGCAGGAAAATACGTAAACCACAAAAGGTTTTTGGAAAACCATAACGCAAGAAGTGGTTTACGTTAAGGAGAACAAAAGCACCTTCAGGATGAACCTATTTCTAAAGACTTTTTGTTCTCCACATATGCCAGAAAATGGCACAACATCTCAGCAAAATAATCCCTTACCTACGGTAACTGTCCTAGTGATGAACACACTGTTTATTAATGATGGATGTCATGGTTTACGGCCGTTTCCCACCGATCTGCGCAAATGGTGAATAAACTCATCCCTCCCCCATGCTTTTTGTAACTTCTTTGGCCCTGAACATTGATCTAAAGTGGTAGAAGGAGCGTCAGACCTTTCTTCTGGGAATCGATCCTGAAGTCCTTGCGACCGGGTATCACTGCGCTGGCATCCATCTCCCCTTGGTCCAATTTAACCCAATGAAATACAGGAGCGCCCGGAGAACGGCCTTTTCATTTGTAGCAAGGTAAACCACCTTGCAGGAGGAAAATGATGAAGGTTAAGCATGTTTTGATCATCGATGCCATCGTCTTGTTTGTGTTTGGAATCGGCTTCTTGTTTGCCCCCGTATGGTCGATGGAACTGTTTGATATTTCCCTCGACACGGCCGGAATCCTGATGACCCAGCTTTTGGCGGCTGCATTTTTGGGCTTTGCCATTTTAGACTGGATGGGCCGCAACTACGCTGTGGCCGATGATGTTCGGCCGCTGATTGCCGCCAACTTCATTATGAGCACCGTTGGCTTTGTTGTGGCTCTGCTGCAAAGGTTGGATGGCGTTGGGAACCTCTGGACCTGGGTACCCATCATCCTCTACCTGCTGTTTGCCCTCGCTTTTGGCTACAGCCTGCTAGACCGGAGCACCTACGAAGAACCCACCATGCGGACCAAACAAGCGTAGCCACGATTAATTGAATCGGCCGCTGTCCCGAATTGACAACCGGGCAGCGGCCCTTTTTATTGCGCTTAGCAAGCCGTTTGCCCAGGAGAGCATACGTAAACGGCCGTTCGCAAAAGGGAGCAAAACCATGTTAGATAAAGTTGCAGATCTTGCCGGTCCGGGGATCGGCAATTACGATGATTTGGAAAAAATCCTGCCAGAAGATTACAGTTCACTACTTTCACCCAAAGAAACACAAAGCGCTATTTTTGCCGTCAAGGCGTACATTGAAAAAGAGTTGTGCCAGGCCCTCAATTTAATGATGGTCACCGTGCCGCTCATTGTTGAGTCGCACAGCGGCGTGAACGATTACCTGGATCGGGATGGTTCGCGCACACCCATCCAGTTTCACATCACCAATGATCATGACAAACATCCAATTGATGCCGAGGTAGTCCAGGCAGCCACAAAATGGAAGCGCATGGCGCTAAAGCAGTTTGGCATGGAGCCAGGCGAGGGACTATGCACCGACATGCGAGCCGTGCGCAAAGATTACTTTTTAGACCACGATCACAGCGTTTATGTTGATCAATGGGATTGGGAGCTGGCCATAACCGAAGCACAGCGGAATTTGCCGTTTTTGACGGATGTTGTCAAGCGGATCTGGCGCGTGATTAAAGGAGCAGAGGAATATGCCCATGAGTTGTTCCCCCAACTGCGCCAAGGTCCATACCCCCATTTACCAGACGAACTGACATTCATTCACGCAGAGGATATGCTGAAGATGTACCCAGGCTTACCCCGTAAACAGCGGGAAACGGCCGTCTTACAAGAATTCCCCGCTATTTTCATCTACGGCATTGGCTACACGCTGCGGGATGGCTATCCGCACGAAATGCGGGCTGCTGATTACGATGATTGGGTGACGGAAACGGTGGCGGCAGACGGCCGTACCCGCCACGGGCTCAATGGCGATATTCTGGTGTGGAATCCGGTCACGCGCCGCCGCCACGAGCTCAGCTCAATGGGCATTCGCGTCGATAAAACTTCCCTGGTGAAACAGCTAGAGATCACCGGACAGCTCGACTTTCTTAAATTGCCCTATCACCAGGCCATCATGAATGACGAAATTCCGCTGAGTATCGGCGGTGGCATTGGCCAGTCGCGCACGCTTATGCTGCTGCTGCAAAAGGCCCATTTGGGCGAAGTCAGCGTTACCGTCTGGCCCAAAATTTTGCAGGAGATGTGCGCTGAGAGAAATATCTTTGTCCTTGAATAAGGCGGGAGAGCTCTACAATGTCTACAACAAAGTTGCTAAAAGCAAGGCGGTTAAGCCGCCTCCTGTTTCTGTTTTTGCTGCTTACGGTTGGTTTGTGGCTAACGACGGCCGTACCCGCATCAAATGCGGCCGTGAATACCCAGTTCATCAGGCATTCTGTAGACGACAATGTTAACTGGTTATTTGAAGACATCCAGTTGGGCGACATGGACGGCGATGATGACCTGGACATCGTTGCCGCTGGGGTTTCGGCCTGCCTCGCCTGGTGGGAAAACGCACCAGGTAATACCGGCTACTGGGAGAAGCACATTGTTACCTGTGATAGCAGCTCCTATGCGGTCCTTCCAGCCGACCTGGATGGTGACGATGATATCGACATACTGGCTTCTCTGGACCTTGACGATGACATTGTCTGGTTTGAAAACCTTGATGGCACGGCAACAGCCTGGACGAAACATCACATCTTTGGCCATGAGTTTGACAGAGATATCTTGCTGGCGGCTGATTTGGACGGCGACAACGATCTGGATATCGTGGCCGGGCTTACCTACAACGACGAAATTGCCTGGTGGGAAAACTTGTTTGGAGATGCCGGCAGTTGGCGCAAGCACGTCGTGGCCCTGGGACCTGATTTTCCAAATGCACTGGCCGCCGCCGACATTGATGGTGACGGTGATCTAGATTTGCTCAGCGGAATCGCTCGTGATGATGATATTGCCTGGTGGGAAAACAGCGACGGCGGTGGTCTCTCCTGGCAAATGCATCTGGTTGACGGTGCGTTTGACGACCCTTATACCGTTGGCGCTGCTGATATAGACAGCGACGGTGCGCTCGATATTTACGGTGCGGCCCGTACTGGTGACCAGATTACCTGGTGGCGCAATATCAATGGCAATGGTCAGCTTTGGGAAGGGCACGTGGTGGCGGAGATGTACGACCAGGCGCGTGACATGCTGGCTGTAGACATCGATGCCGACAGTGACGCGGACCTGGTCAGTATATCGTTCGGTCTGAATCAAGTCACCGTGTGGGAAAATGTAAACGGGACCGGCCTCCTCTGGAATGCCGTTTTGCTGGATAATAGTTTCCTAGACCCTTCCGCCATAATCGCCGGAGACATGGATGGTGACAACGATATTGACGTAGCCGCTGTGGCCTTCAACGAAACCGGGTTTGGTGATAACATCGCCTGGTGGGAGCAGCGAACATCTTCCTTCGTTGTCAACAGCACCGGTGATGGCGCAGATGCCCAGACAGGCGATGGCCTCTGCGACGATGGCAGCGGCCACTGTACCCTGCGGGCTGCGCTTATGGAAGCAAACGCCTATGAGGGAATCGATCCCATCACTTTCAGCATTCCTGGTTCCGGCCCGCACACGATACGGCCGCAAGCCCCATTGCCGGCAATCACGGAAGGCGTCATCATCGATGGCTACACGCAACCAGGCGCTCAACCAAACAGTAACCCTGCCCCCCAGGGTCTGAACACCCAGTTAATGATCGTTCTGGATGGCAGCCAGGCAGGCGATTCTTTTGCCTTTACTTTTGGTCTGAATACGCTAACGATTGATGGCCTTGTCATTCGTGGCCTGGCCATTCACAGCTTTGGTCAAGGGGCCATCGGTGCTCTATACGAAGAAATGTATCACGTGATCAATGCCCACTTTGCCGGCAACTTCATCGGCACAAATGGTGCCGGCACCACAGCCCAAGGAGGCGGCAACAGTATTCAACTTGCCGGCGGTCCGATATTGAAAAATATTACCATTGGTGGCCCCACTCCCGAGGACCGCAATTTGATCAACGGCGAAGTCGGCATTTATTCGCGCTATGCTGACATGATCCAGGTTCAAGGAAATCTCATTGGCACAGACGTCTCTGGGCAATACGTGTTGGGCAACGGCGGTGGCGTTTATGTGCAAGATGCCTGCCAGGTATTAATTGGCGGACTAGAGATCGGCGAAGGCAATGTTATCTCCGGCAATCGCACCCACGGCATTGAGCTGGCAGGGAATGATGGTTGCACCATCGTACGGGGCAATCTGATTGGCCTGGCTGCCGATGGCCAAACACCGCTGGGTAACGACGGCAGCGGAATCTATGCCGGTGAACATGCCAGCGTGCAAATTGACGGTAACCGAATTGCCTTCAATCAAGGGAACGGCCTTACCGTTGTCCAGAGTAACTACAGAAATTACACGTATTTGCCCAACAGCATTTTTAACAACGGTGGGTTGGGGATTGATCTGAACAACGATGGTGTGACGCCAAATGATCTGTTGGACAGTGATTTGGGACCCAATGGTTTACAAAATTACCCGGTTCTGGAAAGCGTGATTCACACGGCCGACAGTGTTAACATTTCAGGTGTACTGCACAGCAAACCTTATCAATACTATGATCTGGTGTTCTTTACCAACAAACAGTGTGACGCATCCGGCTATGGTGAGGGAGAGGCTTTTGCCAAAGAATTGTGGGTAATCACGGATGGCAACGGAAATGCTTCCTTTACGGCCGTTTTCCCCCAGCAAGCGGAACGGCCGTTTGTCACCGCCACAGCCAGTCTAAACAGCGTTTACGATGGAACATCAGAGTTCTCTAACTGCCGGGCAGACCCGCTCTATTTGGTGACCTTGCTGCGCGGCAAGGTACAGCAGCTCATCAACGATGGCGAGCTGGCTTTGTCGGCCGGCACGCGCCTGTTGGCCAAGCTGGATAACGTGGAAACAGCGCTGCTGGTGGGGCATGAAAATACGGCCGTACTGCGCCTGCAAGATTTCATTGCCTCGGTGCGTAACTTGATGAACCGGCGGCAGTTGCCGCATGAATTGGGCCAGCCGCTCATCGATACAGCCTGGGCCATCATTCATCAGATTAACCTGCCTTAAGGCATTCTTTAACGTTCTAATAGAGAAACTATTTAGATGTGGCACATTCCTATTACTGGCGTTTGCCTACAATCAGAGCTTTGCTCTTTTTTGGATTGTGCCAACTTTATTTATCTTCTCTATAAGATGACAGCCGCCTGAAACAAACCCGGTTTATAGCGTTCCAGAAAAAAGTGGCTGTCATCTATTCATTCATAAACAAAGGAAATGAAGGTGATCCGAGGAAAAAGAATTAATTTACGGCCGTTTCAAGATGAAGATTGGCAAGTGATGGAAAAATGGGGGCAAGATCGCGATGCGCTCTGGGGACCCTTCCAACGATTTCAGTTAGATCATCTTCCTGCATTACGCGAAGCTTACCAAAAGTCCGGGTTGCTCACGCGCCAGTTTGGTTTTCTGCTCATTGAAACCTTGCCGGAGCAAAAAGTTGTCGGCTTTGTACGCTACACTTTGCTAGCTTTTCCCGATGCCGACCTGCCCTACCCAGAAATTGGATTCGGCATTGGTGATGTAACCGCACGCGGCCAAGGATATGCCCGGGAAGCCATAATGCTGTTGCTCGACTACCTCTTTTCTGGCTATCCCACCGAGCGCGTCGCGGCCTTTACCGACAGCGAAAACGAGCCGGCACAACATCTTTTGCAGGCAGCGGGATTCCAGCAGGAAGGGGTGCTACGGCGGGCTGCGTTTCGCGACGGCCGTTGGCACGACTACATCATGTACGGCTTGCTGCGTCAGGAATGGACGGAACGGAGTTAGCCAACGTAGGGACGAGCAATACAGGCAATTTTGAGCAGCGCAGCACCTTGTCGGCCACGCTGCCCAACAGCCAACGGGAAAGGCCGCTACGGCCGTGTGTCCCCATAACAATTGCATCCACGGCAAACCTGTCCGCCGCCTCTAGCACAACGTTTGCCACCGATTCTCCCTGAAGCACTAACCCATAGACTTGGTATCCATTTCTTTGCAGAGAAGCTACCTTTTCATCGATATACGCTTCAGCTTCCCGGTACCTGTTTTCCAGAAAAACAACATACGGCTCCGTTAAATCATTGCCGTGGCCGCCAACAACGTAAGGCATAAGCACAACCCGCAGCAAGGCTATGCGACTGCCAAAAGCGGTAGCGATGGCTAAAGCCGAAGGCAAAGCCCGCTCAGACAGATCAGACCCATCCAATGGAATCAGTAAATGCTGGAACATAGCATCCCGTTATTCGCCGCCAGATGGCTCGTACCAAAAATGAATTTCGGCAGCGATAAATTCATCATAATATTCCACAACGATAGTATGCGTCCCCTGTAGCTCCAATTCCTTCTGGTAAATGCGGTCACCACCGCTTAGCTGCCAGCGATCAAGCACCTTGTTTCCGTCCACGTAGATCCGCACGCCATCGTCAGCCCGGGCAAATAGGATGTAGGTGTCCGGCTCAAACTCAATCACCCGCGTCCAGCGCACCGAGAATTGATCAACGGGCAATCCTGGCGCCGGGGCATCATTGCCCCAATCAAACTCAATTTTGTGGTCATTGCGCACCAGCACTGGCGTGCCGGTGAGGTTTTTGTTGTCCCAATATTCACCACGCCAATGGGTAAATTCAGTAGCCGTATCCCACCAAACCTGAACGCGCGCATCTCCCAGATGTTCGTAGTATTCTACGCGGAGCTGGTGGTTGCCCGCCGCCAGCCACAACTCCGCAGTGACCTCACGGTAACTGGCATCGCGCCACTCGTCGATGAGCAGCGTATTGTCCACATACAGGCGCAGGCCATCGTCCATGGCCGCATGGAAGCGGTAGTTGCCCTCAGGCAGGTAAAGCGTCCGCGTCCAGCGCGCCGAGAAATTGTCGGCAGGCAAGCCAGATGCAGGTGCCCCTGCGCCCCAGTTGAAGAGAACGGCCGTATCATTACGCACCACGGTAGACGGTCCGGCCAGCGTGGCATTGTTCCAATATTCACCGCGCCAGTCCGGATAATTTTCCAGCCGCTGCCACCAAAGCTGAATAGAAGCCAGCCCAGTGGCTTCATAATATTCCACAAGCAGGGCGTGGTTGCCGCTGCTTAGCGTTACTTCGGCGGTGTAAGTTTCACTTGTGGCTCCGTGCCATTCGTCCAGGATGAGCGCATTGTCGATCCAAAGGCGTAGGCCATCGTCGCCGGTGGCGTAAAAGCGGTAGCTGCCGCCTTCAAAGTACAGGCTGCGCTGCCAGCGAGCTGAGAAGTAATCGGCGGGCAGGTTGGCCGCGGGTGCGCCAGATTGCCAGTTGAAGTTGACGGCCGTATCGTCCCGTACCAGCGTAGGAGTTCCCGCCAGCGTCGCATTGCTGAAGTATTCGCCACGCCAATTGTAAATCACTGGTGTTGGTGTGATGGGAACTGGCGTAGGCGTGGGTGTGACCGGCGTTGCCGTCGGCGAGGGGGCAGGCACCACAATGCGCACAAAGTAGCGTTGGTTTACCGACACGCCCGAGGGTAGGCGCAGCGTCCAGTAACCAATGTAGCGGCCGGGCGCAGTTGGCGCCACCAGATACACGGACACATCGGCCGTTTCGCCCGGATTGGTGACGGCGACGGGTACAGCATCAGGGCCCCCCATCTGGCTGCCACCGGCAAAGACCCAGCTTGTGCCGGCGGGCCAGGTGCAGGTACCGTTGTTTTGAATGCGCCACGTCTTCATAAAGCCGGCACCAGGGGGAACGGCCGTATCATCGGCAATACTCACATCAGTCACAAAACGCATGCTGTAGGTGCAGACAGGCGTGGCCGACGGGGGTACAGGTGTTGCCGTGGCGGGAACGGCCGTTGCCGGCACCGATGTGGGGGTATTTTCGACCAGCTTGAAGATAGCCGACTGCTTCTCCTGCGAGGTGGTAGACGCCACAACAATGGGAATATCCGGCAAACTACGCCATTGAACACCCACAGGAAAAGTAAAAGCAGCGGAGAACTCACCGGCGCCATTCACAACTGCCTGGGCATAAATGGGCGGTTCGGCATCATCCCCCAAATCATCCAGGCAAACAATCAGCTGTTCGCCTGCCGGCCAGCCCTCCCCCTGCACGGTAATTAATGTACCTTGCACACCTGTAGCCGGGGCAATTTGCACCAATGGCTCAGCCACAATATCTACAGGCGTTGCCGATGGCACCAGTGTGGGCAGCGGCGCCGGCACGATCGCATCCCGTATTTGCCAGGCCACAAGCCCCGCTAAAACTAGAAACAGAACAATCAAAATGACCAATAAAACCCGTTCCCACAAGGAACTGGAACGGCCGTGCTGCCTTCGTTGCGGAACACGGTGCGTTGTCATCTTCTCACCCTCCGGTCGCAGAAAGGACAAATGGCCCTTCCACAAACGCCACGAAACACGTCAATTTTTATCAAGCGGTGGGGGATTGGCTCCAGTATGGTCGATGATGACGCTGATGACACAAAAACACACAGGGGCTATTACCCCACGGCGATAAGTCTACCGACCCAATTTGAGTATGGCACAAAAACAGGGCAGTTGGAAGTGACAAAAGACAGTCCTGGGCCGAAAAAAGTCATAAAGCCGATGGGTAACTCTGCGCTTGTGCCATCGGCTGCATCTGTGATAATCTCCAGAATAGCTGGCAAGTTAATTGTGTGAACTTCGAGCTTGTTGCGGCTGCTCGTTCGCAGCAAGCGTAAGAGAGGCAAATGAGATGGAATTAACAACCGTAAAAATCGAAAAGGCAGAAGCTATCAACTTTATCTTGGGGCAATCCCATTTTATTAAAAGCGTTGAGGATATTCATGAGGCGTTGGTAACGGCCGTTCCCGGCATAAAGTTCGGGCTGGCCTTTTGCGAAGCCTCGGGAAAATGCCTCATTCGTTGGACCGGCACCGACTCGGAAATGATCGACCTGGCGCGGGAAAATGCCATCGCCATCGCCGCCGGCCACAGCTTTATTATCTTCCTGGGCGAAGGCTTCTTCCCGATTAATGTGCTCAAGGCGGTGCAGCTGGTGCCCGAAGTGTGCACCATTTTCTGCGCCACAGCGAACCCCACAGAGGTTATCGTCGCCGAAACAGAACAGGGGCGAGGCATCTTGGGCGTGATAGATGGCCACAAACCAAAAGGCGTTGAGGACGACGAAGAAATCGCCTGGCGCAAGAACTTCCTGCGCCAAATTGGCTACAAAGCGTAAGCCAGAAACGTTTATACCAAAAATTATGCCCGCAGCCTGTATACAGGTACATTCCATTGCCTGCCTCTTTTGTTAAAGTGGCATTGCTTAAAATTTACCTTTACGATCTTTTACTGAAAGTCAGCAAAGTACGGGCATACGGGCATTTTCCTCAACCCAATCTAACAGCCCTGCTGGCTTAGATTGGGATCTAAATTCCTGAATGAAATGTCTACAAAGAGCATTGATGCCGTCAGCCAAATCTTGGTTGTTTCTGCCCGCACACCTGTTGACCAGGAAAAGGTACAGGGATGAATCCGCAACAAAAAGCGCGCACGCTGGCAATTTTGGGTGGCATCACAGTCGCTGCTGTTTGGATCGCGCTTGAGCTTCTCTTTTCGCCCGATCCTACTTATTTAGACGGAATCGTTGCCGGGTTGGCCGCCGGGGTAACCTGGTATTTTGGTTCGCAATATTTCAACTTGTCTTTCGATAATAAATGAGACCAAAAACGAAAATTGAGCCGCTTTGGGCGATTTTGAAGCCATGAAGACAACGTGATTCCGGGT
>PABI01000089.1 GCA_002699125.1 Anaerolineaceae bacterium | reverse complement strand
GGTATCCTCCATTATGGTTTTTGCTGACCTTGGATTTTACCTATGACCATTCTTTTTTCTATTGGTTATTTTTCACAATCCCTACTGTCCGGTAGAGAAGCCATGATTAATCGCAGCAATATTTAGACACTTCCACTTCTCTCAAATGCGCCTTCACCCGCCGGCGGATTCTACCAGTAAAAAAGCCTTGCTGTACAAGTTTCGTACGATTTGTATGAGATTTCAGACCAAAAGAGCGTAAGCTTTCTCTTTGGACAATATGAGAAGAAGGGGGGAGTGGCGCGCACATGCCGCGTTTTGCTTTTTACCTCGCTTCTCTCTAAACAAAGCAAAATGGAGAGTGTTATGTTTACTAAAAAACGCTGGGCACTGTTGCTTAGCCTGGTGGCTATTGTTTCAGTAGCTTTAGTCGCCTGCCAGCCCGCTTCAGAGACTGTTGAAGTGGAAGTAACACGCGTTGTCACCGAAACGATTGAAGTAGAAGGCGAGATCGTGGAAGTAACGCGCGTTGTCACCGAAACGGTGATCGAAACTGTTACTGTAGAAGATTCGCCAGAAGCAGTTGCCAAGGATCTGATTATTTGCGACGCACAGGAACCGGACAATCTGTACATTTATGGCACATCGATGTCAGCTTCCCGTGGCGTGCAGCATGCCATTTTCACCGATGACTACACTAACCTGGCTTATGGCTACCAGGCAGATGGCCTGGAAAAATTGCCCAGCCTGGAAGATGGCGATGCCGTAATCAACGTGGTGGACGTTACGGCCGGCACATTGGTTCGGGATGCAACCGACGCCGTTGTACCGCTGGAAGAAGGTGTTGTTGTTGTGAATGCGGACGGTGAGGAAGTCACCTTCGACGGCACACCAATTCCGATGGAGCAAATGGTAGTTGATTTCACGATGAAGCAGCGGTATTGGTCAGACGGAACACCGGTAACGGCCGCTGACTCACTCTACAGCTTCGGCCTGAATGCAGACCCGGACACCCCGTGGACCCGCTATGCATTGGAGCGCACCGCTAACTATGAAGCAACTGGCGATCTATCCACCCGCTGGACAAGCGTCCCCGGCTTCAAGGATGCTACTTATTTCCTCAACTTCTGGCGTCCTGCGCCAGAACACGCCTGGGGCAATTTCAGCGCTGCTGAACTGCTTGAGGCAGAAGCGTCGAGCCGCCTGCCCATTGGTGACGGCCCGTTCAAAATTGTGGAATGGGTAGCCGGCAGCAGCATTTACCTGGAGCCAAACGAGCATTATTACCGCGCCGAAGAAGGGCTGCCGTATCTGGACAGCGTTACCTTCAAGTTTGTGCCAGACACAAACCAGCTGATGGCTCAGCTGCTGGCGGGCCAGTGTGACATCGGCCTGCAAAACGGGATGGATGCCGGCCAGGCGCCATTCCTGATCGAAGCAGAACAAAACGGCCTGCTGGTACCCTACTTCCAGACCGGTACCGTTTATGAGCACATTGACTTTGGTGTAGATTCAATAGACGGTTATGGCGACGACGAAGGCCGCCCGGACTGGTTTGAAGATGCCCGCGTGCGCCAGGCCATGACCATGTGTACCGATCGTCAGAGCATGGTGGACAGCATTTTGTACGGCCGTTCCGAAGTCATTCACACCTACGTACCCAGCGTCCATCCGCTTTATCCCGACGAGTTAAACGAGTGGCCCTTCGACGTAGCCGCCGCCAACGCCCTGTTGGATGAAGCCGGCTTTGTTGATTCGGATGGCGACGGCATTCGTGAATACCCCGGTGGTCCCAATGGCGAGTTTGCCGGCGAACCGTTTGCTGTCTCGCTGGGCACAACCTCCGGTAACGACATGCGCCAGCAGTTAACCCAAATTTTCAAGGAAAACATGCTGGCCTGTGGTATCGAAGTCGAATTGGAATATCTGCCGGCCAGTGAATGGTTTGCCGATGGTCCGGACGGGCCGCTGTTTGGCCGCCGGTTTGACCTGGGCGAATTTGCCTGGCTGACCAGTGTGGAGCCTTCTTGCAGTCTGTACGGTTCCTGGAACATTCCTGGGCCGCCGGAGCAGGCAGAACTGTACCCCTCTGGGTGGGGTGGCCAAAACGAAACCGGCTGGCGCAACGAAGAATTCGACGCCGCTTGCCAGCAGGCGTTAGGCTCGCTGCCGGGTACTGAAGCCTATGAATCGGCACACAAAGAAGCTCAGATCATTTTCTCCGATCAGGTACCGGTCATTCCGCTGTTCCTGCGGCTAAAGGTGGCAGCAACGCGGCCTGAGGTTCTCAACTTCAATATGGACGCAACGCAGAATTCTGAGCTGTACAATATCTATGAAATTGACCTGGATATGGGCGGGTCGTAATAAAAACTGTAGCAGAAAAGGGGCTGGCCGAAGGGTCAGCCCCTTTTTTTATTTTAAAGGCGTGACGCTGTTGTGGGAACGGCCGTTTACTCGCGCATCTGGTAACCTGGCTAACTGCTGCCGCGCCGTATGAACCACATTTGCTTTTTGGGCCTCTTCAAGCGCAAATTCACGCATCAGCGGATGGAGATGGTAACAGCGCCAATTATGCTCGCCCGGCTGGCCCTGCACCTGCACCAATGACAAAGTGTAAAGGCGGCGCAAAAATCGGCGGGCAGTATCTGGTGAGATCTGGGTAACAAATGCGGCCGTTTCCGGACGAAAAGCCCGGTCTTGAAAAACAGCCAGCTTCATGAAAAATTGCTTCATCTCCGTCGGCAGCGAATCATAGCCAACGTGGAAAGAGAGCGACACGCTTTGATCGTCATAAGCCAGGTCGGCCAGCGTCCCCTGTTTTTGGCGCAGCACCTTCAAAATGTATTCAACAGACCAGTCCGGGTCTAATGCGAGATGATTAGCAATTATCGCAATGGCCAGCGGTAAATGTCCCAACGAATGGGCAATCTCTTTTAGCGCCTCTTCTTCACGACGCACAAAGGCACTACCCAATCTCTGCTGGAAAAGGGCCAACGAATCAGGTCGATCTTCGTCAAACAGCCCCAGCCCAATACGATGAACAGCGCCTGAAGCCAGCAGGTCATTGCGCCGGGTGGTGATCAGCACATTGGCCGCACCGGTAGACGGTGGCAGTAAATGCCGCAAATCGGCACTGTACCAGACGTCATCCAGCACAAGCAAGATGCGCTTATCGGCCAGCAACTGCCGCACAACCTGGCTGCGGCTGGCAAGATCACGGTAATGGCTCACGTCCACGCCGTAAGCCTGAGCAAACGCCTGCAAAATAGCCATTGGTTCAGAGTGACCAACATCACCCCAGAGCACGCCGTCTGGAAACAGATAACGTGTGCGATAAGCCAGGTGGGCGACCAGGGTTGTCTTGCCGATACCGCCCATGCCATGAATGATGCAAATGCGCTGGGCGTCTGCGGTAGATAGCTGAGATTGGATATCCTTGATGATCTCTTCTCGCCCGACAAAATAAGGCAGTTCGGGGATGGCCTGAAAGGGTGCGGCACTGTCTTGCACACTCTCTTTTGGAGCCTGCCTGATATCTTCGGCGGTCTTGGCATATCCGGCAGCTTCCAGCAAAACGGCCGTTTCCTGGCTTGTCAGGTTGAGCGCACGGGCCAGCTGCAACAGATCTGAATGGTGGCGCGGCCGGTTCACGCGCCCGTCCATCCAGCTGATAATCGTTGTCTTGGGAACGTCTGACAGTTCGGCAAGCTGCCCGGCGCTATAAGCAGAACGCTTCACAAACTGCGCTAATACGTCAGAAAAAGATAAGTTGATCATGACTCCCTATAAACGGGCAGTGGATAATTTGCCCTAGCCTTCAGTCAATTTGTAGAACATTTTACCACAGCAGATATTGAAACGCAGATAAGCTGAGCATGGGTCATTTTGTTAAGCTGACCCACGACTGAATTCTCCATACAAAATGGGCATTACCTACTGGGCGAGGTAAAATGCCCCCATGCCTAAATCCAACAAGAAATCATCCAACAAAAAGAAACCCTGGCGTAAAACAGTCAAAAAAGCAATGAAAAAAGCAACAGAAGCGGAAGCGGAGCAGCGGTTTGGCACGGCCGATCCGCTGTTTAACTATCGCTGGGAGCACGTGACGGCCGTTGTCACCCTGGCGCTGAAACTGGCCGAACTGACCGGGGCCGATGCCGAAGTGGTAGAAGCCGCCGCCTGGCTGCACGACGTCCGCAAGGACACCGCAGCCAATCATGCTCGCGAAGGAGCCAAAGCCGCCCACGAGATCCTGCCGACCACTGATTTTCCCAAAAAGAAAATTGGCCATGTGGCCAAGGTGATTCGTTCACACCAGGGATTGTGGCGCAAAAAGCCGCTCAAAGATTTAGAGGCACAGGTGCTGTGGGATGCCGACAAGCTGGCCAAAATTGGGTTGACGTCTCTGTTTCATTTTATGCCGCTGATTGTGATGCAGGGAAACGGCCGTACCACCCCTTCCCTCATCGAGAACGCCCGCAGCAACAACAAATGGCTGCCCAAAACAGTGTCCAGTATGCACACTGAACCGGCTAAAAAGGCAGCCAAAAAGCGTCTAAAAAGATTTAATAAGCTGTTGAAAAACCTCGAAGCCGAACTTCAGGGAGAAGACCTTCTCGACTGAATTTCTACCTATGCAAATATTAGCCACAGAGCACACAGAGGTTTTTGAGTTTGACTCCATTCTCTATTCTCTCCTACCCTCTGTGGCTTTATTCCTGTAGATCAATCGAGACGCACCGCTCGCCAAACGGCCGCAGCAATGATAGTTTTGGCCTCGGCCATCGACAGCTCTTGCATGCCACCCAGCCAGCGGCGGGCAAATTCGTGAGCCGGCCCCATCATGATAGCATCGTACGCCCACGGTGGCAGCCGCAGCAGCTCCCCCGCCTCGACAAACGGCAGCATCCAGGCAAAAATGTCCGTATAAAAAGCGCCCTTAAAGGCGGCAATTTCTTCTGCATAACTGCGCAGCAGCGTGCCCTGCGACGCTTCGTAAATGAAGGTTGCCTGGCTGGGATTGGCTGCCACCCAATCCAGATACGCATGAACCAGGGCAGTAATGCCTTCTTGCGCAGTCATTTTGGAGAGAACGGCCGACCGCAGTTGGTCAAAACAATCGGCAAAACAGTTGCGGTACAGGGCGTACAGCACCCCTTCCCGGTCCTTGAAATGATGGTACACACTGCCAACGCTGGCCCCGGAACGGCCGCAAATATCGCTCATGGTAACGGCCGTTACTCCCTTTTCACTAACCAGTTGCAATGTAGCATCTAAAACGGCGGCTTGACGGGCAGCAGTAGCGGTTTGTCTGTCTGTTTGTGGCATGTGTTGCACTTTCCTAAAATAAGACTAGAATAATATTCTAGAATTCAATTCTAGAACAGGATTTCATTTTACGACAGTCTATTCCTTTGGGCAAAGAGAGGCAACTGTGGCGGTTGACGAAATGCATAATCGAGTTTGTGTGGTAACGGGGGGCAACGCGGGCATCGGCAAGGCGATTGGGCAGGCGCTGGCCGCAAAGCAGGCCCGGGTGGTGCTGGTCAGTCGGGATAGGTTGCAGGGGGAAACGGCCGTACAAGAAATCTGCCAATCCAACCCAAACGCCCATGTGGAACTGGTTGTGGGCGACCTGGGCACTGTGGCCGCCACCCACCAGCTGGCCCAAACGCTGCTCGATCGCTATCTGCAAATCCACGTTCTTATCAACAATGCAGGGGTGTGGCCAACCAAAAAGCAAATCAATGCCGATGGGCTGGAGCAGGGGTTCATGGTCAATCATCTGGCCCCGTTTGTGCTCAACCAGCTATTACAAGACCGTCTCAAGGCCAGCGCCCCGGCGCGGATTGTGAATATTAGCGCGGGGATGTATGTAAACGGCCGTGTTGATCTCAACAAAACCCCCTACGGCCACGACTTCCACCCTATGCGCACCTACGCCAATACCAAGCTGTGCAGCATGTTGTGTTTTCCACTGGAGGCCCAACAGCTAGAAGGCAGCGGCGTCACGCTGAATGCTGTCCACCCCGGCGTCATTCGCACCAACCTGGGCGACATGCGCGGTCCGTTGGGCTGGATCATGAAGCTGGTCAAGCGCAGTTGGGCCACGCCGGAGCAAGGTGCGGTCGCCCCCGTCTGGCTGGCCACTGCGCCGGAACTGGCCACCGCTCATGGCAAATATTTCAACGAAAAAGAAGAAATCTCACTGGCCAAAGCCACCCAAAACCAGGAACTGGCCCTGCAACTCTGGCAACTTAACATTCGCCTAGCAAGGCTATCATCTTAGTTTTGTTTTGTGTTTTGAAGGCAAAGGAACCGTATCACTATCACACAGCAAAATCACGCTTACTAATCTGGAGAATTCTCTTGCTCCTTGTATCGTTCTCTGGATTCTCGTACGGCATTGACAATATCCTCAGTAGATATTGACGCCGGAATTCCTTCGATATCAAAAGGCGAACGTGCCGATTGCTTTGGTACAACCGAAAAAACAGTTCCGTCTCGACGACGAATCAGAACTTCTTCGGTCAAAGCCTCATCCAGTAATTCAGAAAGCTTCTGCCTGGCCTGTGAGTAGGTGTAAACCTTCATTTATTACTCCAAAACCGTTATGCTCAATGACTCAGCAACGTTTCTCATTTGATTATCCAGTGTAATCAAAGGACAACCCATTGACAAAGCCGTTTGAAGAAAGTAAGCATCGTAAGCGTAAATATTAAACCGAAGAGCTATTTCCAAAGCCCGCCTGATATCTATCGAAACCAGTTGAACGGGGATTTGTTGAGTTAAGTCATAGATTGCCACAGCTTTTGTACTAGAAATCCTGTCCCGCTTAACCATTGCCGTCAAAGCATTACCTATTTCAAAAGGCAAAATTTCCGGACAAACTACATCATGGCCAACTGTCAACTCAATAATGTGTTCTTTCTCAGGCTCCTCAAGAGCAACCGCCAAAAAAATATTCGTGTCCGCCACAATCTTCATATAGACAATTGTACAACTAACTTATGATGCGTTCAAGAAATGTTATTTATCAACGAGAGGTTTTGTAGAAAAATTCGGTGACGGCCGGATGGACGAAGCCGGGACGGAAGAGGGCCTGCCATTCCCAGGTGCTGTCGTGGGCGCCGCCTTCGCTGTTGGCCAGCAGCCAGTAGCTAAAGGCCAGGAAGTATGGTTCGGCGTCACGCATGTAGGTGTATTGGTAGCGGATAAGCTCCAGCTCCACATTGCGGTCCGGGCTGTAGGAGCCGCCTTCGGTGCCAATCATGGGCAGGGAACGGCCGATATGGCTTTGCACAATCTCGTCATATTTGCGGAAGAGGAGGAAGCCGTCGGGATCGTCATAGGCACGCACGCCGTGATAGTTGTGCACCGACAGCCAGGTGCGGTTGAGCAGTGCCTCGTCTCCATTAAATTTAATCGCCTGAAGGGTCCGCGCTAAAAAGTCATAATGATTGTATTCACCACCGGGGCTGAGTGCGCCTAAGCCGGGGAAGCCGCCGTTGGCAATCACCTGTCGTGCCGCATTGGCCCAGGCGCGGGCGTACTGGTTGGGGTTGGCAAAGCCCTGATGATTTTCCACATTGACGTTTGGCTCGTTGTACAGTTGAAAGTAATAAACGCCTTTGGCCCGGTAATGGGCCACCATCGGGCCAATGTTGCCATCGTAGGGCAGCACGCCGGAACGATACAGCCGCATCACCGGCATGATGCCGTTGGCCACCAGCCGCTCCACCAGGTAATCGTTGTCGCCAATTTGGGTGCCCTCGTTCAGAAAGACCACCCATTTGATGTGCATCCGTGCCGCTTCGGCCACAAAGCGATCCACTACGCCACGATCCTGGCTGACCGTGGGAATCCAATGCATGCCCCAGCCGTTGTTGCCTGCGGGCACGGGGAACGCCTGGAAGGGGATCACTTCACCCATGCTGTACTGGCCAATCGGTTTAATGACCGGCGGCGTGGGACCAATGGGGGTCTCGGTTGGGGTAGATGTGGGCGTGGCGGTTGGCGTGACCGGCGTGTTGGTGGGAATGGGCAGCGGGGTGGTGGTGGCCGGCAGGGTATCAAGCAGGCCTGTTTGGGCCAGTTGGGCGGAGGATTCAGCCGTTTCCGGCAAAGGGGTAAAGGTCACCGGAATGGCCGTCGCTTCGCCCGGCAGGGCAATCGGCCGCACCCGCGTCGGCAGCGGCTCCAGATCAAACTGAAGCTGGCAGCCAATTAACAAACTCCATACCAATAAGCTAAGGCCAAACACAAGGCGAGATCGTTTCATCAAGGGTCCATTGTAAACGATTCTTGCATTATGTCTAGCAAAAGTTGGGTGCAGTAGGAAATTTTACCTATTTGGGGGCGAGTGGCGAGTGAATGGTAAAGAAGTCTCGCCTACTCGCTCACTTTCACTGCTCCACTCACGCGGGCGCATCATACTCTAACGTCGCCAGCTTCACGCAAAGGGCCACCACTTCCATCGCCTGGGCTACCTCGGCCACGGGCGGGCGGCTGGGGGAGAGGCGAATGTTGCTGTTGTTGGGGTCATTTTCGTGGGGATACGTGGCTCCGGCCGGTGTGAGGGCCACGCCTGCGCCCTTAGCCAGTTCCACGACGCGGTCGGCTACCGGGCAAACGGTGTCCAGGCTGACAAAGTAGCCGCCTTTCGGTTGGGTCCAGGTGGCGTAACGGCCGTTGCCCAATTCCCGTGCCAACACATCCTGCACCGCCTGGAACTTGGGCCGCAGCAGGGCAGCATGATCCTTCATCAGGCCCTCCAGCCCGCCAGGATAACTATTGATAAACTTCACATGGCGATATTGCTCAATTTTATTGGGGCCAATCGACTGGAAGCCGGTCAGTTTGGAGATATAGGCAACGTTGGCTTCGCTGCTGGCCATAAAACCGATGCCCGCCCCGGCAAAAGTGATTTTGGAAGTGGAGCCAAACAGATAAACGCGGTCAGGATTGCCCGCATCTTCGCCGGCGCGCAGCAAATTTAGCGGCTCGGCCGGATCGTCGCTGAGGTGATGCACGCGGTAGGCGTCGTCGGCAAAGATGGTGAAGTCGGGAGCGGCCGTTTTCATGCCGGCCAATCGTCGTACCGTTTCATCAGAGACGGTGTCGCCGGTAGGATTGCTGTAGGTAGGTACAAACATGATCCCCTTGATGGCTGGATCAGACACGGCCAACGCTTCAACGGCATCCATGTCCGGGCCGTCCGGCGTTATAGCCACGCTGACCATCTCAAACCCCAAAGCATCGAGCAGCGAAAAATGGCGATCATAGCCGGGCACGGTAACGATCATTTTAGGCGATTGCTGAACCCACGGCCGTTCACTATCTTTCAGCCCACGCAGCAGCGCCCACATCAGCGTATTGCTCATCAACTTCAGGCTGGCATTGTTGCCCACAATCATCTCTTCGGGACGAACGCCAAGAATGGTGGCAAATAGGGCACGCGCCTCGGGCAGGCCCGCCTGCCCGCCGGGATAGTTGCGTAGGGCAATGCCGCTGGGAGTTATAAGATCATTTTCATCCACAATCGTCAGCATCGGATTGGCCAAATCAAAATCGGCATCAGAAGGTTGCCCCCGCTGCATGTTGAGATTAAGATTCATCTCCTGGACAACTTTGTACTGCTCTTGTAATTGTTGTAAAGTGTTCATCATAGTTGCTCCGTAAAAATTTTGTTACAAAAAGAGGCACCGGACTGGTGCCAAAAGGGAGCTGAAGAGGTCGATTGAAGCAGGTGTGGGTGGGCCTTTTTTAGCACAAACGGCCGTCTGTGCAACAATTCACTATAAAAACTGAATCACAAATCCCACGAATGAACAAATACCATAAAAAAGGTACAATTCAAACGACCTCAACTGACCACCAATTAGGGAGAAGTTATTGATGGCAAAGCCAACGCATATCCCCACAATCCAAGAATTGATTGAACTACCCACGCTGGAAACGGCCCAAATTTCGCCAAACGGCCGTTTCATCGCCTATGAACAATCCCAACCAGATTGGGAAGAGGACAGCTACGTCTCACAAATTTGGCTGGTAGCCACCCAGGGCAAACCTGAACCGCGCCGGCTTACCTTTACGCCCAACGGCAGCCGCCATCCGCGCTGGTCGCCAGACGGCCGTTTCCTGGCATTCATCTCCAAGCGCGAAGAGGACAAAGCCAGTCAGATTTACCGCCTGGCGCTTGTTGGGGGCGAAGCGGAGCGACTGAGCGAAGCCAAAACCGATGTGCAGCAGTTTTTGTGGGCCCCGGATGGGCAATCACTGGCGTTTACGGCCGTAGACCCCGAAAGCGAAACCGACAAAGAGCGCGAAAAAACGTTTGGCAAATACCAGGTGGAGGATGAGGATTTTAAATACACGCACCTGTGGCAGCTCACCCTGCCCGACAAAAAGCAGCGCCGGCTGACGGGCGGCAAGCAGTTCACGGTTTCCAGCTTCAGATGGTCGCCGGATGGCCAGAAAATTGCTTTTGCGGCCCCACCCAACCCGGACATGGGCAACTTTGAGCAAACGCAGCTCTACCAACTGGACGTTGCGACGCTGCGGCTAGAGGCGTTGACACCGGCCGGCTACATGACGCCTCTCTACTCGCCAGACGGCCGTTTCCTTTTTTGCCTGCAAATTGCTGAATTTTATTACGAACCGGAAAAACCGTGTCTGATTGACCTCGACAGCGGCAAACTCCAACACATTCCCTTTGACTTTGGCGAAAACATCCAGCCGCTGATCTGGTTAGAGGCTGGCGTGATTTTTTCGGCCGTTAAGCGCACCAGCATCCACTTTTACCGGCTCCAACCGGAAAGCGGCGAAATTACCCAGATCACCCCCGATTTGGAGGATGGCTGGGTGTCGTTTGCTTTTACCGGCAGCGTGGCTGAAGACGGCCGTTTCGCTGCGCTCATCATGGACAATGCCAGCCAACTCAATGAAGTGGTGCTGCTCGACCTGGAAAACGGCGACTGGCGCAACCTCACCAACCTCAGCGCCGATGCAGCCGATTGGCAGCTCAGCCAGCCAGAGCCATACCGGTGGCAAAGCACCGACGGTACGCCCATCGAAGGTACACTCACCAAACCTGTCGATTTTGATCCACAGAAAAAATATCCCTTGCTGGTGGCCATTCACGGCGGGCCTAGTTGGGTCTCGCTCCAGCAAAAGCTGGCTCGCTATGACCGTCGTTCCTACCCCCTGCCGCTGTGGGCGGCCAAAGGCGCTTTAATCTTGCAGCCCAACTACCGGGGCAGCCTCGGCTACGGCGCACAATTTCAGGCACACAACGTGCGCAATCTAGGCTTAGGCGATTACGACGACGTCATCAGCGGCGTTGACACACTTATTGCCGAAGGCTGGGTTGATGAAGAGAAAGTTGGCGCAATGGGCTGGAGCCAGGGCGGCTACATCTCGATGTTCATTTCTACCTACAGCGACCGCTTCAAAGCGGTTTCGGCTGGTGCCGGTATTTCTAACTGGATGACATATTATGTCAATACAGATGTGCATCCGTTCACTCGCCATTATCTGCAAGCCACCCCGTGGGATGAGATGGAAATCTACGCCCAAACATCTCCTATGACCTACATCAAAAAGGCGCAAACGCCAACGTTAATCCAACACGGCCGTGAAGATACCCGCGTCCCCCTACCCAACGCCTACGAACTGTACCAGGGCCTGCACGACATGGATGTGCCGGTGCGCCTGGTCACCTACCCGGGGATGCCGCATGGTCCACGCAAGCCGCGCCAATCGCGCCAGATCATGCAAGATAATTTGGACTGGTTTAATAAATGGATCTGGGATGAGGAAACGGATGTAGAAAAACGGCCGTGTTACGTCGGCTACGGCACAAAACAGCAAATGGCAGAACTTGTCCATTGGGCCAGCCACGACACCGCCGACTGCCGCCTCTTTTCTGCCACCCATGGCCTGGTTGCACCCGACACCGATCTGGAAGACCAGTCAGGTATTTCCACCACGGCCGCAGCCCTGGCCAGCACTATTGCCCAACAGTTAAAAGCCCTCAATTGCAGCAAGCTGGTTTTGTATTCGGCGGCGGTGGAGAAACGGCCGTCGGCCCAAACCGTCCTCGGCTGCCTGCATCTGGCCGCGGCCCAAATTGGCGGATTGAAGGTGGTGCATGAAGAGGTTGAGGAGTGGGGGAGAGAGTAAAAAGTAAAAAGTGCCCCACTTTTCACTTTTTACTTTTCACTCCACTACTGTTTGGTTCCGTCCGGCAAAGTCGCGTTCTTCAGTGATTTCACGGTGGCCAACTGCTCTGGGGTGACGCGGGCTTCGGTGAGGTCGGCACCGCTGAGGTCAGCACCGGTGAGATCGGCGTTGAACAGGTAAGCGCCGCGCAGATTGGTCCAGTTGAGGTAGGCGCCGGACAGATTGGCTCCGTTTAAATTGGCTTTTTCCAGGTTGGCCTCGCTGAGCGTGCCCCCTTTCAGGTTCACAAAATGGAGCTTGGCCTTGCGCAGTTGCGCTTTGCGTAGGCTGGAACCGCGTAAATCCAGGCCGTTGATTTTGGCTTCGGTCAGATTCACCTCATCGAGATTGGCACTGTTAATTTCGGCACCAAACAAATTGACGTTGCGCAAATCCTGGCCGGTCAGCTTCACGCCGGTTAAATCGGCGCGGGCAAACTCGGCATCGATCAGCTTCGCCCCGCGCAGGTCGGTCTGCTCCATTTTGGCCCCTTCAAAGGTAACGCCGGTCAAATCTGCCTGGCGAAAGTCAGCGTGGTTAAGCTGGGCGCGCTCGAAGTGAGCCCCTACAAATGAACTGTTGTTCAGCACCGCGTTGCTCAGGTTTGCCTCCACCAGATTTGCGCCGTTCAGCGAGCCGTCGGTTAGCCAGCCATCGGCCTTGAGTTCAGCCACGGCGCGCAGGGCAATGGCGTTGCTGGTGCTGCCCAGTTCGCGAATGAGCAGCTCCTTGCGCCGCTGGTCCTCGCGCCGCTCGTTGAGGTAGTCGATGAGCAGCACCGTCGTAGCAATGCTGAACAGTTCCGAACTGATGTTGGCGTAGAAATCTTCCACCACGTCGCTAAAGGTGATGCGGCCGGGATGCTGGTTTAAAAAACCGGAAACGCCAAAAATCAGCGCCAGAAAGAGGAAACCCACGCCCACCAGTCGGGTGATGTTCATCGTTTTGAGGTTAAATCTGCCCATCTGTTTACTTCCTTCATCCAAACCATGAATTACGACTTGTCACTCCCGCGCAGGCGGGAGTCCAGGTATGTGGATTCCCGCTTTCGCGGGAATGACAAGCGGGGTACGGTTGTTATTCCCAGCTGCTCTGTCACAGAATCTAGGGATGCAGCTCAACGGCCGCATTCGACAACACCAGTTCATCCCGCTCGGCCACTTTGCTTTGGAAGATGATGCGCGTATCCGATTCGCGCCACATGTCGGTGACGATGGTTTCGCCGGGGAAGACGTGCTTGCTGAAGCGCACCTTGATGCTTTTGAAGCGGGCCGGGTCGTTGTTGGCAAAATGCTTCAGCACGGCGCGTCCGGCAAAACCAAAGGTACACAATCCATGCAAAATGGGCTGGCGGAAACCGCCCAGGGCCGCCATCTGCGGGTCGGCGTGCAGCGGGTTGCCGTCACCGGAGCTGAGGCGGTAGAGCAGCGCCTGGTCGGGCCGGGTTTGCTGGCGGTGCACGGCGTCTGGCGGGCGGATGGGCGGCAGGTTTTGCTCGCCTGTGGACGGGCCACGCTCGCCGCCAAAGCCACCAAGGCCGCGAATGAAAAGCGATGACTGGTTGACAGCAATTTCGTTGCCCTGGCTGTCGCTGCTAATGGTTTCGGTCAGAACAACGGCGCCTTTGCCTTTGTCGTAAACGGCCGTAATCTTAGCCGTGTTGTGAATGGTGGCAGTGGTGGGAAGCGGCCGTTTCAGTTCTAAATATTGCTCGCCGTGCAGCAGCATCATCGGGTTAAATTCCAGTCCCTGCACCTCGGTTATTTGCCAGAACAGGACAAAAGGAAACACGACGGCCATCGTCGGCAGCGGCGTAAAGTCGCGGCTCAGCTCGTAGACAAACTTCAGCTCTTCCGGGTCCACCGGATCGGCCGCTGCCCCGACTGACAGGGCGTACAGGCTCACATCCCGCTCTGTGTAAATGTAATCGGCTGGCTTGTATTCGTGCCCCAGCACTTTCTCCAAATCAATCTGCATTAAAAATATTCCTGTTTTTAACCACGCAAAACTCTTACAAGCTGTCCATTCGACTTTTCAGAATTCCACTCAAAACCCCATGCCTGCTTTGTGTGAAGGGAGAACATTTCCATAGAACTTTCATGTAACGCGTTTTGAAGAGACTGAGTTTCTTGTATAAATTGGAGGAGATCGGACGAAAGTTTGTAAACTCCTCTTCTGTCGCGCTCAATTAGCAAACGGCTGGGTTTCTCGTAGATTTTTCCGCAAGCCTGAGAAACGCGTTTTCCTAAACCACCAATTGTTGATCCTGTTTCTCTATGGGAGCAACTAGTTGATTGTGAAAGCTGATCTAATGTCAAACCTTTGTCACTTGCTTCGAGCAGTGCTTTATACAAACGTGGTTGTCCAGGGGGAATCGCTTGATGAATCATTGTTTTTCTAACATGTTCATAACGGTTTTCAGACATTTCTCATCTCCTTCTACCTATTATTTGAAGAAAAAACCAAGCTCAAGATTGCAGCTTGGGATTGTTGGCGTGGCGGTCTTTGTCGCGGGTGGTTTTTTTGGCCATGTTTTGCTGGAAAGCGGCCGTTAAATCCACGCCGGTCTGGTTGGCAATACAGGTCAGTACAAAGAGCACGTCGGCCAGTTCGTCGGCCAGGTTGACCGTTTCGTCGCTCTTTTTGAAGCTCTGGTCGCCGTACTGCCGGGCCATGATGCGGGCTACTTCGCCGACTTCTTCGGTGAGAACGGCCGTATTCGTCAATTCCGAATAGTAGCGCACGCCAATCGTCTGTACCCACTCGTCTACCGTCTTTTGCATTTGCCGGATGGTGATCTCGCTCATAGGTTTTTTGCTTCCCGCGGACGCTCTGCCAACCAGCGGAGGTAAACGCAATACTCGTTGTCTTTGGAGACAGAAGCAATCTCCAGCAGCTCCTTCGCGCCAATATACCCTTTGCGATAAGCAATCTCCTCAACGCAGCCAATCTTCAATCCCTGCCGGTGCTCAATGGTTTGCACGTAATTACTGGCTTCCAGCAGGCTGTCGTGTGTGCCCGTATCCATCCAGGCGTAGCCACGCCCCAACAGCTGCACATTCAGCTTGCCCCGCTTGAGATATTCGTTATTTACATCCGTAATTTCGTATTCGTGCCGGGCCGACGGCTTGAGGCTTTTTGCAATCTGCACGACGTCCTTGTCATAAAAATAAAGCCCCGTCACCGCGTAGTTGGATTTTGGCTCAGCTGGTTTTTCCTCAATAGTGATCGCTTTGTAATTCTCGTCAAACTCGACTACGCCATACCGTTCCGGGTCACGCACGTAGTAGGCAAAGACCAGTCCACCGTCGCTGAGCCTGCCCGCGTTCTGCAATTTTTCGGAAAGGCCAGGGCCATAAAGAAAATTATCGCCCAAAATGAGGGCGCACGGCTCGCCATTGATAAACTCCTCGCCAATGACAAAGGCCTGGGCAATGCCGCGCGGCTCTGCCTGGACGGCGTACTGGATGTTGAGTCCCAGTCGAGAACCATCGCCAAACAGTTCGCGGTACAGCTCAATGTGGTGCGGCGTGGAAATGATGAGAATGTCCCGAATATCGGCCAGCATAAAAACCGAGAGCGGGTAATAAATCATCGGTTTGTTGAAGAGGGGGAGAATTTGTTTGGAGAGTGAAACGGTGAGCGGGTACAGGCGCGTGCCCATCCCGCCAGATAGGATGATACCTTTCATAATTTGTATGTCCTTGTTAAATGATGTGTCTACAGAAAAAGCCAACGCAGAGGCGCGGAGGCGCAGAGAAAACAGTAAAGAAAATCTATGTTAATCTGCGAAATCTGCGGATTTTTCAGCAGAGTCAATGATGATTTTGAAAACGGCCGTATCACACGGCACAAATCCAGTTTGAACCCACTCGCTTAACGTTCAGCTTCCGATTGTACCAAACCTGCCGGGTGAGGCTCAAACATGCGTGCCGAAGCGCAGCAGATGGCCATTGTTGTCTTCAATCGTAAATTCGCGCAGCCCCCAAGGATAGCTTTCCGGCTCATTGCGAATAGTAACACCCTGGGCTTTGTATTCGGCACACAGATCATCAATATCGCGGCCCACAAAAATATACAGATAACCCGACGGCACGATGGCCCGGTCTGAAGACACCTGGGAAAGCTGGAGCACAGCGCCGCTGCCCGTCCAATCGCCGCGCGAAATTCCCGCATGGACGGGTGGGGCACCATACAGAAAGTCGATGCCAAAGCCTAACTTGTCGCGGTAGAATGCGGCCGTTTCCTGCACATCATGCACAAACAGCACCGGTTCGGTCCGGTAAAACTTGGTCGGGCGCTCCGGTTCTGCCTCGCCACGCCACTCGTGCACCCACAGGCCAAATATCAACATGACGTGCTCTTTGCTTTCATGGGCATATTTCAGCGGAATGCGTCCCTTGAGCCGAAAGTTGAGCTTTTGCGCCACGCGCTGCGAGGCATAGTTGATGTGATCAATCCACAGCTCAACGCGATCATAGCCCAGCTCGTCAAAGCCATAGCCGAGGGCGGCGCGGCACGCTTCGGCCGTAATGCCCTGCCCCCAAAACTCGCGCCGGATCACGTAACCCATGCCCGGCACCCGCGTGCCGCCCAGGTAATTTACCACGCCAATCGGCTCGTCGCTCCCTTTGAGGCAAACTACCCAATGGTGTGCATCGGGCTGGCGCATGTTTTGCGCCAATTCCCGCTCGGTGGCGGGCACATCGGCGTGCGGCAGCGACGGCATAAAGCGCATCGTTGGCGCATCGCTGTACATTTTGTGCAATTCGGGGATATGGTGGGGTTGTAACGGCCGTAAAACCAGCCGCTCAGTCTCTATTAAACCAATCATCTGAGAACTCTTTTACCTTTGGTCGTCTATCTCTCAAAAGCAATATCAACTTGTCCGCCTCCATTCTTCTATCCATGAAAGCAACCAATTCTATTGCCATTTGTACCTTCGTCTCATGAGGCAAGTTTTCAGGATCGATTTCTAAGTCCATGCAAAGCGTTTTTATTTCAAATTCATTGAAATATTTGTCAATAATACGACCCAGTTCAAGCACTGTTTTCATTTCCAAATCATTTTCAAGTCGGTCTGGCTCCAGCGGCACGCTAATAGATTTGCTTTCTCCAGGCACACCATCCATATTTTCATCATTCCCGGCTAACCAATTAAGAATATTTTGTAACAAAACAAAATTATCAAACTCAAATTTCTCAATGTAGCTTGCGTGTTGCAAGCAAACAATCCTACCGGACCCGGCATTCTCATTTGCAGCCAGTATTACTGGATTCTTGAATCTGTCCGAATCTGAGGTTTCGTCATTACCCCATACAACGGGTATGGCAGGCTCTTCTACAATCAAACTGCCCGGAGCAGAATCTGAAGCCCCGATTTTTTCAACATTTTTAGTAATTGGATGACTGGCAAAGAATGGCCTGTGAAAGGTGATAGGTTCTTGCTCATAACTAACCCCGCCCACATCCGCTATGATCGCTTCAGAAAAGAAAATCCCGAACGGTTCAGCAATAAGATTCAGTGGATAATCATCAATTGCCGGTGTGTCTTCATAACTTGTCCAAACCCAACCCAAGCCTATTAGGAAAGCGGCTCCTCCACTTTCAATATACTCGCGGATTAAATCGAGTTCTTCTGGCATAAAATGAGCGAATATATTCTCATGATAACGCGTAAACCAAATGACTAATACATCTGCCTCTGACAATATGTTCTTGTCCAATGCTGAATTGACTCTCAGAAGATCAAAACCGTTTTTTCTTAATTCCCTTACATGGCGACTTGAAAACAAGGACATGCCATGATATTGATCCAGGAGTATACGAAACTGTTTTTTCTTGTTGGTCATTGTTCTACAAACCTTTAATATTCTTTGCTAAAAGCCTAGCGAACGGCCGATTATTTCCTTCATAATCTCGGTTGTGCCGGCATAAATTGTCTGGACACGGGCATCCAAATAAAATCGGGCGATGGGATATTCCAGCATGTAGCCATAACCGCCGTGCAGCTGCAAACATGTATCCATGACCCGCTGTTGCAGCTCAGTGGTCCACCATTTGGCCATGGCCGCTTCTTCGGCCGTCAGATTACCGGCGTTCAGTTCCATGATGCAGCGATCCACAAAGACGCGGGCAATCTCGATTTCTGTTTTCATTTCAGCCAGCTTAAAGCGGGAGTTCTGGAACTTGCCAATGGGCCGGCCAAAGGCAGTGCGCTCCTGGCAGTAAGTGATGGTCATCTCCAGGGCCGCTTCACAGGCCGCTACAGCAATCACCGCCACCGAGAGCCGTTCCTGCGGCAGCGAGCTCATGAGATAGTAAAATCCCTTGCCCTCTTCCCCCATCAAATTTTCCACAGGCACTTTCACGTTGTCGAAGAACAGCTCGGCCGTATCCTGCGCCTTCAAGCCAATTTTTTCCAGGTTACGGCCGCGTTCAAACCCCGCCATGCCCCGCTCAATCACCAGCAGGCTGATGCCCGCGTGTCCCTTGTCCGGGTCGGTTTTGACCACGGTGATGACGGCGTCGCTGTTGATGCCGTTGGTGATGAACGTTTTTTGGCCGTTGACCACGTAATGATCGTTGTGGCGCACGGCCGTTGTCCGCACCCCCTGCAAATCACTGCCCGCCCCCGGCTCGCTCATGGCAATGGCCGTAATCATCTCACCGCTGATCATCTTGGGCAGCCAGCGCTGCTTTTGTTCATCAGTGGTGTATTTGAGGAAGTAAGGCATGTTCACGTCGTTGTGCAGGCCAAAGCCCACGCCGGAGGCCCCGGCACGGGTTAGCTCTTCCGTCACGATGGCGTTGTAGCGGAAATCCTGAATCTCCAGGCCGCCGTACGCCTCTGGCGCATCCATACACAAAAAGCCCAGCTCACCTACCTTCAGCCACAGCTCGCGGGGGACAATGCCGTCGTGTTCCCACTGTTCATGGTAAGGTACAATTTCGTTCTGCACAAAGCGGCGCACGGCATCACGAAACATGTTGTGTTCGTCGTTGAAAATGGTACGTTTCATGGGACTCTCCCGTAGGTCAATTTTGCAAAATTGACCTACAAATTTGTTAGCTCAGCGCTGACTTGCCACAGTTTTTGGGCGGTGTCGGGGTCGTTGGCAACGGCCGTACTCTCCTGCACCCGGCTGTTGGCAAAATATTCGCCACTCAACTCCTCCACCTCCGGCGAGGTTGCCAGATAAATGGAGGTTTGCGCCGCGTGCATCAAATCAGTAAAGCTGGCCCGCCCCTCGCCCTCGCGCCCGGCGTAATGGGTGTTGAGCTTAGTAGACGGCACACCGGGATGCAGCGAGTAGGCGGTGACGCCGCTGCCTTCCAGGCGTCGGGCAAGCTCTTTGGCAAACAGCACGTTCATCAATTTGGTCATTGCATAAACAGAAGTATGATGATAGCGGCGCTCGCTTTGCAGATCGTCAAAGTTGATCGAGCCGCTCCGGTGTACTTGTGACGAAACGTTAACAACCCGCGCCGGAGCCGATTCTTTCAGCTGGTCCAGCAGCAAATTAGTGAGCAAAAATGGGGCCAGATGGTTAACCGCCAGCTGCAATTCCAGCCCATCCGGAGACTCCTGGCGCTCCAAAGGAATAACCGCCGCATTATTAATCAACACATCCACGCGGGGGAACCGACCCAAAATCGTCTCGGCCAGCTGGCGAACCTCATCCAGGGAGGCCAAATCGGCAATGAGCAAATGCACCTCTCCGCTGCCAGCGCGCTCAATAATTTCTTCCCTGGCCGCTTCACCGCGTTCGCGGCTGCGACAGACCATCACCACCGTGGCCCCACGCTGTGCCAGGCCAACGGCCGTTGCCTTACCAATGCCGGCATTTGCGCCGGTTACGATACAAACTTTTCCATCCATACTCAAAGGAATCATCCTTAACCATCAACTGTCATTTCCGCGCAGGCGGGAATCCACTCTGGTTATGCATCTGGATACCCGCTTTCGCGGGTATGATACCATTGAAGATTTTCTATGCGATGCTCGCCTCCAGCGCCGCCGCCGCATCCAGCAAGGCGGCTTCCGCACCGGGGGCGCAGGCCAGCATGACGCCAGGCACCAAACCGGTTTCCGGGTCCGGGTCCTTCCAGGCGGGCACGGTGATCGCGGGCAGATTCATGTAGTTACAAAAGGTCATGGCCGTCACCGTGCCGTTAACGCCGGGACGCAGCGAGGCGCGGTTCATCTGGCCATGTTTGAGGGCCAGCACGCCAATCGTGGGCAGCAACAGTACGCCGTTGCGTCCCAAAAGCTGATAAAGCTCGGTGCGGGCCTGTTCGTACAGCTGCATAATTTCCGCCACGCGGCCTTCCTTGCGCGGCTTCATAATAGGCACGACGGCCATGAGCTGGAACAGGCCGCTGTAAATGGTGCCGCGGCCAATGGCCTGCTTCAGCGTTTCCGTCGCCAGGCTGAATTTTTGACCCTCGGCAGTGGTAAGCATGTCGTAGAATGGCTGTTCCAGCTCGGCGGCCAGCAGCTGCTGCAAGTTGAGGAAGTGGGTTTTGACGTCGGGAAACGGCCGTTCCTTGGCCACCATCCCGGCAATTTCCAGCACCGTTTGGGCCATCACGTAGGCGGCGTTGATGCAGTCAGCTTTGGCTTCCAGCTCAAACTGCGTGGGGACGATGAGATGCAGGCCGCGCGGTGTTTGCGCCGCAGGCAGCGGCGTCTCGGCGATAACGTTGTACACCAGCCGGGCATCGCGCACGGAGCGGGTGAGCGGTCCCACGCCCATCCAGCTATCGAGGTAAAGTCCTTGCAAATCGGGCCAGATAGCATCTTTACTCACCGCGCCAGAAGCGGGCTTAAAGCCCACAATGCCGCAAAACGCAGCCGGAATGCGAATGGAGCCTAACAGGTCGGTGCCCACGCCCAGCACAGTAGACCCGGAGGCCACCAGCGCCCCTTCTCCACCAGAAGAGCCGCCAGCGGTGCGGGATTCATCGAGCGGATTGTTGGTACGGCCGTAAATAAAATTCTCCGTCTCGCCCGCCATGGCAAACTCCGGCACGTTGCTGCGCGCCAGCACGATAGCCCCCGCCTCGCGCAGGCAGCGCACCACCGGGGCATCCTGCTCCCAATGGATAGGCGGCATGCGCTGCGAACCGGCGGTGACGCTGTGGCCGCCCAGAGCAAACGTCTCTTTGACGCTAATCGGCAGGCCGGAAAGCGGGCCGGGCCGGGGATTCTGCGCTTCGGCCAGCGCCTCGTCTTTGAAGACGTGAACGGCCGCATTGAGCCGCAAATGGTTGGCTTCCAGCCGCTGCACATGTTCTTCTACGATGGAAACGGCCGTGCGCTCCCCATTTTGCATTTGCCGCAGCAGTTCGGTGGCATCAGGAAATTTTGGTCTCATAAAACACGCAATTTTTATTGTCCCGCAGCGCTTAAATCACCCAGAGCGACATCAATACGGGAGAGCGTGAGGTGGGAGTCCCAGCGCAGCTTTAGGTTAGCTTGTAAGGAGGCGGCGGGCACGATGAAGACATGGTTTGACGACACGGTTTCACCCTGCTGAACCGACTCGGGCATCGCTTCCAGTGCAGACTCGAAAGCGACGTTGGTTTGCCACGATTCATACTCGTTCAGGTATTCATCGACCAGGGTGAAGTCGCGGCTGGAAACGGCCGTTTCATTCTGATTAGTCACGTTCACAGTGGGCACCACGTACACATACCCGGTAGCGATGTTGCCATCGCTGGCGTACACCTCCACATCCGTCACCTGAATCACCACGCCGCCTAACACCACCGAAGAGTTAAGGACGCCAGTAGCATAATTGTAGTCGGTGGGCAGCGCTTCCGGCGCGGGCGGTGCCTCGGCACAAGCCGCCAAAGTCAGGAGTATCACCGCCAAAAATAGCACACTTCTTAATTTCACCGTTGTCTCCTCCTTGAAGGTTGTCGTCAAATTTGTATTGGGATGGTGCCAGAATGATACCTTACTTTTAATGAATCACGAATGGATCGAATGGGACGAATCCCACAAATGAAAAAAATTCGTGCCATTCGTCCATTCGTTTAATTCGTGATTTGCTTTTTACAGATCGTCAGCCAGTGCAGCCGCGTCGGCCGGGTCGATGACCGCGATTTGGTTAATCGATGTTTGGGCAAAGCGGCAGGCAGCGGCACGGGGACGGCCGTCTCCCTCCACATCCAGCGACCATTGCGCCTGCTCGACCAATTTTGCCAGCGCCAATGAGCGTCCTAAGGTCAGGGCAAAGCGGCGCGCACCGGCTTCGAGGCCGTCCCGGTCGGCCAGACTGTTTTGCAGCCAGTTCATCGCCTGGGCCACGGCCGTTTCGGCTACTTCACCGGCTGCTTTGAGACGACCGTCCGTCGCCGCGTTTACACATCGATCCACTTCTTTAGCCAAAGCCAGCAGCGGCTCGCCAGACCGGCCGAGCGCCCGCAGCGCATCCAGCGAGAGCACGTTGGTTGTGCCTTCCCAGATGGGCAGCACCTGGCTGTCGCGCAGCAGCACCGGTAAACCGGTATCCTCCACGTAGCCCGCGCCGCCAAACGCTTCCAGCACCTCGCTGGTGACAGCCACGCCTTGCTTGCCGGTGGTTAGCTTGGCCAGCGAAGTGAGCAGCCGCAGCAGATGGGCTTCTTCTTCGTTGATGTCGCCGGCTTCATCCTTGCCAATTAGCTCAACCAAAAAGAAGGTGAGGTGGAAAGCGGCTTCGGTTTCGGCCTGCATCCAGGCCAGCGTGTCCAGGTGCAGCGGCTTTTCGGCCAGCGGCGCGCCGAAGGCGACGCGTTTGCGGGCGTAGCAGCGGGCCAGGGCCATGCCGCGCCGCATGAATGACGCTGCTGAAATGGAGTTCCAGGTGCGGGTCAGGTGCAGCATGGGCACGATGTTGCGCACGCCGTTGTTCAGGCCCATGACGGGAACGGCCGTTGTGCCGCGCAGCATCAATTCGGCCGTGGGCACCTTGCGTGTGCCCAGCTTGTCCTTCAGCCGCAGCACTTCGATGTTTTGCAATTGTCCATTTTCTTCCAGTGTTTCCAGGTAGAACAGCGCCAGCCCCTTGCCGCCGGGCGGATTGCCTTCCGGTCGAGCCAGCGTCAGCGTCATTTGCGAGGTGGCGGCCGAGGTGAACCATTTACGGCCGTACAGCAACCATTCCTCTTTTTGGTTTAGTTTGGCAATCGTTTCCGATAGTCCCACATCCGAGCCGCCGGTCGATTCGGTCATCCATTGGCCGCTGGTCCAGAAGTTGGCCGGGTCGCGGCTGGTGAGATGGGGCACCGCGGCGTCGATCAGCTCCTGGTTGCCGGAGTTGAGCAAGGTGCGGGTGGCCCCGTCGGTCATGGCCAGAGGGCAAGTGTACACGTCGGTGGAGGGGTGGAAGAGGTAAACCAGGGCAAACTGGAAGATGCGGTCGAAACGGCCGTGTTTACCTTCATACGCCGCCGCCACCACCCCATGCTCGGCCGCCAGCTTCTCTGCCTTTTGCCACAAGGAGGATAGCTCAATCTGGTCAATGCGGTTGCCCCACGGGTCCCACTGCGTCAGAACAGGCTCATTGAGCCGGTCGGCCAGCTGCATCTGGTACAGTTCGCCCCCGGCCAGACGGCCCATCTCGCGCAGCGGCGGTTCCACCTCGGCCAGCACCTCCGGGGGCAGCACCCGCCGCAAATACGATCGCAGTACGCGATCGTCTTCAAACTGGTTCCCTAACACAGGTGGCGATTGATTGAAAGGTTCATTCATGTTCATTTTGTGCCTCCCTTAACGTAAGTTTTGTGCAACCAGAACCAAAATGGCTCAAAAATGCGAAAAATGAACGTCTTTAAAAAGCGGCAGAGGTAATTGAATAACACCTCGGCCAATTCGCAGGGACTGCCCTGCATAACAACTCTGCTCCGTGAACCTTAACAACCAAACATCATCCTGACGGCATACCCAAGCCGAGGTATGAGCGCCAACTTGAACCATCTGTTTGACGGATTTAGTTGGAATCATGGCTGGTTGCGACTCCGCCACCAACCATTGGGCGGCAAAGCGGACAAAGTTGGCCGCAAAACAAGCCATATGCTCTTGTAAAAGCAATGCTTGTGGCGAACGCACTTTGAGATGATGCATCTGAAAGACATTTTTGCCCTCTTTGATGCCCGCTTCGATGATTTGACGGCCGTTATACCTATGAAACCAACCAGCCAAATCCGTGGTGACATCTGTCTGACCATAATGTAGCAAGACGGCCCGACGAATCGAGTTGCCAGTCTGGTAGTTTGCCAAAGCGACATCCAGTGGGTAAGCAAAGTAGTCATCGACCGTTGTGTTGGCCCAAGCTGTCAAAGTAGCATTGCCGCCGACTTGTACCCAGTTTGTCTCTGGTGTCACCGCGTTGCGCAAAGCGTCACGCACGGTTGGGCTGCGACCGCGTGTGTAGATGTCATAGCCCAGCTCAATCAACCAGTAGATGTTTTCTCGACTGGCGAAACCGCCATCAAGCCGGAAAGTAGCTCGAATCGGGTTGGGATTCGCGGCATCGTCAGCCACAAGTTGCTGGTAATGCGTCTCTAACCGGTCAACCAATGCCTTGGCTTCATCATATTGCGCTTCATATCGAGCTAAACGTCTTTCAGCTACACTCAATGTTTCTTGGCAACGCGGCAAACGCTTGGTGTAGGTGGCTGCCTTCCGTTTGGCTCGTGTAAGCTGGCAATGAGATGTCGGCTGGCGATTGTGCCGCTCGTAATCGGCCGTCAAGATTCTGACCGTATGTTCCCATTCACGTAACAGTCTGGCTGTATCTCTGACAGTCGCTTCAGCGTCCCGATGTTTATCGAAACTGCGGTCCAGTTTCAGATGAACCGCTTCCCACGCTGCTTTGGCTTGCGCCAAACGGGAGGCCAGTAACTCGGTGCGTCGTCTTGGCCGTCGTCCCGTTCTGTTTTCAGCAGCGATGACCAGTGCTTGCGCCTCCGTCATGCTAACCGTATCGCCCGGATGGAGTTGATTGGCTAGCCAGAGACGACCAAAGGTGGGGCTGTGTAGACTAACCAACGCTGCCTGATACCCCAGACTAATCGTGTCCCCCATGTGGCCAAAGGCGGCATCGGGATAACTCGTACTGGTACTGGATACCGGTCGGCCCGTGAGGTCGGCATCGTAGACCAACTCGCCGTTTCTCTCCAGGGCACGCTCAACTTCCTGGTCAATAAATGGCTGGCCAACATCGTTCAAGGCGGTGATGAGTGCGGCGACTTCCTCATCATTGAGATGTTTCAGCGTGCGGCTCACCCCGCTGTAGTCGGCCCAGGCTGCTTGTCCCCACGCTTCAGCCGTTATGGGGTCTTGGTCTAATGGATGCGCTGACCGACTGATGTCTTTCAGATGGGGTAACCCGGCTAAGATGGCGACCAAGAATTCCAGCACTTTTGTTTGCGGTTGGTGTGTGCGTGTCTTTTGGCGCAGTTGGACTTGTTCGATGGCTTTTACCAATCCAATTTGTTGGGCGTACAAACCCCAAACGATTAACATGGCGTGTTGCGTCAGCTTTTCAGATGAATCAGGTGATGTTTGTGTATTTCTCATGGCGACCTCGTTGTTAAGAATCGCTATGAGACTGTCACATTTGAGCAGATTGTTAAAGTTCGACTTTTATTTTTGGCGATTTTTTACGATTTCGCCGCCAATTGCACAAAACTTGCGCT
>PABI01000088.1 GCA_002699125.1 Anaerolineaceae bacterium | reverse complement strand
ATCTTCTCCTCGGAAAGCACCCTCGTGGCGTCGAACTTGCATGTTGAGGACTGCGAGTCCCACATGGGCGTGGGCGGCCATGGGCGTGCGAAATTCGGCGGTAATCACATCGTCGGTTAGAAAATCGTCCACGTCCCCCTCATTTTGGATGACCACGCGCGTACCGTTGCCTACGGTAACGATCTCATCCAGCTCTGACTGCTGCCAGAGACGGCCGTCGTCCCATTCCACATCCATTTTGGCTACCCCGGCGTATGCCTGTTGGCGCGATTCGGCCGCCACCCCTGCAAAATCGTCCTGGGCCACCACCGTCACCACGCCGGGACTGCTGGCCGCTTCCCCCTCAGCGGCACGGCTTAACTTGCCTTCAATGGTGCGGGGGCGGGCGGCCGCGCCGTACAGCATGTTGGGCAGACGCATGTCGTAGCCAAACTGCGCCTCACCCAGCAGCTTGCTCTCAAAATCAACGCGGGGGATGGCTTGACCCACGTAGCGAAATTCGCTGACGGGTTTAAGCGCTGGCGGTTCGTCGGGCACTTCCCAGCTGGACGCATCGGCATTGGTTACGATCTCGCCGTAGGTCAACGTTTTGGTCGGGTCATCGCTGGCGGTGAAGCGGCCGGCGGTTACAGTGAGCGTGGTGGCGGCCACGCCAAGCTGGCTGGCGGCTTCATGGCGCAGCATTTCGCGCAGGGTAGCCGCTGCTTCACGAATCGGCGTAAAGTTATTAGAAACGGAGTTGCTGTTGGCTGTGCCGAAGGCGTCGCCCGGTCCTTTGGCAGTGCTGGCCTGCACCACCTCAAGCTGCTGCCACTCAACTTCCAGCTCTTCGGCCGCAATTTGGGCAAAAGCGGTATGCACCCCCTGGCCCATTTCTACTTTGGGCGAAAAGAAGCGAACGCGGTTATCGGCCGTGACTTCAAACCAGGTGGTGGGCGGGGCGGCGATGCCGCCGAATGGATCGTTGGCGGAAAGGTAGTCGGCGATGGCCCGACGGGCAGCCGGCAGGCCCAGGGGAATGCCAACGGCCACGGCTGCGGTCGCGCCCAGGCCTATGAGAAAACCGCGCCGGGAGATGCGCCATTTTTTGATGTTGCTTTGGGGTGATTGTTGATTGGTGGTCATACGGCCGTTTTCTCCCCCACCGCCATTTGTTCCGCCGCTTTGGCCACGGCACCCTTAATGCGATGGTAGCAGCCGCAGCGACAGTAAATACGGTTCATGGCGTCTGCAATTTCGGTCTCGCTGGGGGCAGGATTTTGTTCGAGAAAGGCAGCGGCGGCCATCATTTGGCCGCTCATGCACCAGCCGCATTGCGGCACCTGGTCTTCCAGAAAGGCTTGCTGCACGGGATGCAGCACCCGCGAGCCATCGTTGGCCACAGTGGCCAAGCCTTCAATGGTGCGAATTTCCCCCGTGACGTTGGTGATTGGTGTGACGCAGCTGCGTACAGCTTTGCCGTCGATGAGGATGGTGCAGATGCCGCAAATACCCACACCGCAGCCATATTTGGTACCGATCAACCCCAATTCATCATGCAGCACCCAAAGTAGGGGGCGCGGCGGATCGTCGGCAACCTCGTACTCTGTGCCATTGATCTTTAGCTTCATAAATTGCCCGTTCCCTGTAAGATAGATGGTGAAAACTATTTGGTTCATGCCAAGCCAGGTTATTTTAACATGAAGCCAATGTTACGGGCACAGACAGCGTATGATCTAAATGAGTTCTTATGCGCATCTTCAGACTTGCACTAAGCGAAATCGAAGTACAAGCCTGAAGATGCTTGCTTTGGTTTAGCTTAACCGCAGCGGCAGGCGCGTTAGCCGCTGGCCGGTTAGCGCAAAGACGCCGTTGCCCACGGCCGCAGCAATGGGGCCGATGGGCGGTTCGCCAATCCCAAACGGTTCCTCACCACTTGGCAGCAGCTTCACCTGAATATTTGGCGTTTCCTTAATCGTTAGCAATGGGTATCGGTCAAAGTTGGCCGCCTCGATGACGCTATCCTTCACCGTGATTTCCTCAAAAAAGGTGGAGCTAAGCCCCATCACGATGGCCCCTTGGGCCTGGGCCGTTGCCCCATCCGGATTAATCACAAAGCCGGGATCCATGGCGCAGTAAACATTGTGCACCCGAATTTGGTCCGCTTCCACAGAAACCTCGGCAATCTGAGCCACAACCGTCTTGGCGTCGATATTGATCGCCAGACCATGCGCGTGCCCTTCTGGCAGATTGCCGCCCCAGTTGGCCATCTCTGCGGCCGTTTCCAGGGCGGTGCGGAAGCGATCGCTTAGTTCGCTGTTGGTCAAATGATTCAGGCGGAATTGCAGCGGGTCAATCCCGGCGGCGTGAGCCAGATCGTCCATAAAGCTTTCGATGGCAAAGGTACTAGCCAGCAAACCCAGGCCGCGCCAGGGTCCCGTGGGCACGGGCAGCGGCGTGCGATAGCTCACCATCTGGCGGTTGGGGATGCCATCATATTCCAGCCGGGCGCCGCGGTACGCGCCAAAATCAGCGCCCACAATGGCAGAAGCGATGCCGGGGAAGAAGGAGAAGAGCACATCGCCGCTGGCAATTTCGTGCTGCAGGGCCTGGATACGGCCGTTCTCAGCCAACCGCCCCTTCATCACATGATGCGTGGATGGTCGGAAAAAACCGTAACGCATATCTTCGGTGCGGTTCCAGCCTACGTGCACGGGTCGCCCGGCTGCTTTGGACAAGATGGCCGCTTCCCGTGCCGATTCAACATTCAGCTTTCGGCCAAAACCGCCACCCAGGTAGGTGGGAATTACCTCTACCTGCTCTTCATCCATATCCAGCACGCTTGCCAGCTCGCTGCGCACCACGTACGCTGCCTGGGTGGAGACCCAGGCCGTCACTTTGTCGGCCTGCACGTCTACCAGCGCTGCTTGCGGTTCCAGGTGGGCGTGGGCGGCCAGCGGCGTGCGGAACTCGGCCGTGAGCACGTCACCTTCAAGCAAATCGTCCACATCACCATCTTTTTGAGCCACGACGCGGGTACCGTTGCCCACGGTGACAATCTCGTCAATTTCAGACTGCTGCCAGAGACGGCCGTCTTCCCACTCCAGGTCCAAATTGCCCACACCGGCGTACGCTTGCAGGCGGGATTCGGCGGCGACGCCGGCAAAATCATCCTCTGCCACCACAGCGATGACGCCGGGCCGATTCGGCGCTTCGCCGGCGGCCACACGGGTTAGCTTGCCTTCGATGGTGCGGGGACGGGCCACCGCGCCGTACAGCATGTTGGGCAGGCGCATGTCAAAGCCATATTTGGCTGCGCCGGTGAGCTTGCTTTGAAAATCAATCCGGGGCGTTGCCTGGCCCACATAGCGGAATTCGCTGGCGGGCTTCAGCGCGGGCGCTTCTTCGGGGATTTCCCAGCTGGCGACGTCAGCATTGGCCACTACCTTGCCGTAAGTGATTGATTTGCTCGGATCATCGTTGGCGGTGAAGGTACCCGCAGCCACAGAGAGGCTGGCCGCAGACACGCCTAACTGATTGGCCGCTTCACTGCGCAGCAGTTCGCGCAGGGTGGCGGCGGCCTCGCGAATAGGGGTGAACGTGCTGGAAACCGAGTTGCTGTTGCCTGTGCCCATGCTGTCGTTCAGCCCTTGGGCCGTGCCTGCCTGCACTACTTCAATTTGTTCCCAATCCACTTCCAGCTCTTCGGCGGCAATTTGGGTGAGTGACGTGTGCACGCCCTGACCCATCTCCACTTTGGGGTTGAAGAAGCGGATGCGATTATCGGCGGTGATTTCAAACCAGCTGGTCGGTGGGGCATTGACGCCGCCAAAGGAGCCGCCTTCGGCAATAAAATCGGCGATGGCCAGGCGGGCGCGCGGCAGCCCGATCGGCACGCCCACGGCCACAGCGGCAACGGTGGCCCCCAGCCCAATCAGGAAACCGCGGCGGGAGACACGCCATTTTTTGACGTTGCTTTCAGGTGTTTTTTGGGTGGTCATACGGCCGTTTCCTCCAATGAGGCTAACTGCACCGCCGCTTTGGCCACCGCACCTTTGATACGATGATAGCAGCCACAGCGGCAGTAATTATGGCGCATTGCCTCCACGATTTCGTCTTCATTGGGAGCTGAGTTTTGCGCCAGGAAAGCGGCGGCAGTCATCATCTGGCCGCTCATGCACCAGCTGCACTGCGGCACCTGGTCTTCCAAAAACGCCTGCTGTACCGGGTGAAGTTCGATGGTGCCATTGGCCGCCACGGTGTGGAGCCCTTCAACGGTGCGTACCGCACCATCGACCTGCGTGAGCGGCGTCACGCAGCTGCGCACTGCCTCGCCATTGATATGCACCGTGCAGGCCCCGCAAATGCCCACGCCGCAGCCAAATTTGGTGCCGGTCAGCCCCAGCTCATCGCGCAGTACCCACAACAGGGGCCGGGGTGGCTCCTCGGCAATGTCATATTCTGTTCCGTTAATAGTTAGTTTCATGTTTTATTGATCCCAAGTAAGATTGTTAGATACGGTTATTCTAGCACAGAATGAACACTTATTGCACAACTATTGCAAAGATTCATTTCTTTTTTAACTGACTTGCACAGCTTTTTGTGGAGATGTACTTATGGGATGGATACAAAAAGAGATTCGATTGGAGGCGCGCAGCCGAGGATTTCATCTGGTAACGGCCGAAATTAGCCAACAGCTGCCGGAATTGCGCGATTTTCGCGTTGGGCTGGCGCACGTTTTTATTCAACACACTTCGGCTTCGCTGGCGCTTAACGAAAACGCAGATCCCACAGTGCGGCAAGATATGGAGCGCCATTTTAACGAGCTGGCCCCGGAAGATGCGCCTTATTTTGTCCACACTGACGAAGGGCCGGACGACATGCCCGCTCACATTAAAGCCGTGTTGTTGGGCAGTTCAGTGACGGTGCCGGTGAAAGACGGCCGTTTCCACCTGGGTACCTGGCAAGGCATTTATTTGTGCGAACATCGCAATCGTGGCGGCAGCCGTCGTCTGGTCGTGACGCTCCATGGAGAATAGCAGCCGCAGATTACACAGATTGCGCAGATTTGCTCTGCACCTCTGTGTCTCTGCGTTAAAACAGAGGGCACGATGGGATTAAGATTTCAAAATCAGGTTTGTGTGGTGACGGGTGGCACGCAGGGGATTGGCTGGGTAATGACACAGGCCTTGGCGGAAGAAGGTGCCATCGTTTACGCTTGCGGCTTCTCGCAGAGCAGCCTGGAAAAGGCTGAGGCGGAAAGAATGAAGCTGCCCACGGCCAGCCAGATTCATCTCAGCCGCTGTGATGTGACGGACCGGGCGGCGTATGAGGCATGGCTCGATGAGATTTGGGTGGGAAACGGCCGTATCGATCTCCTTATTCACAACGCCGCCTTTGTGCGCTGGGCCGATGTGCTGGACATGACGGTCGAAGAAGCGCAGCGCACCATGCGGGTCGGCTATGATGGGATGATTATTGGCACCAAAACAGTGCTGCCCCGGATGCAGGCAGCGGGACGGGGACACATCGTCAACATTGGCTCCGTGGCCGGTCGGGCTTTTGTCGGTGGCGCCTCGGCGGCGTACGCCGCCACCAAAGCCGCTATCGACGCCTACACCCAAACTTTGCACGCAGAACTGGCTGACACTCCCGTTAATGCCACCATCGTGCGGCTGGGCGCGGTGGCCGGAACCGATTTTTTTCGTAAGCATGTGACCAACGAGCGGATGCCGCCGTTTACCCAATTTTTGCCTGCGCTGACGCCGGAGCGGGTGGCAACGGCCGTACTCAAGGCCATCGTCAAAAAGCAGCAAATCCTCACGCTGCCGCGCTACCTGGAATGGCTCACCTTCATCTATAACCTTTCGCCCCGGTTTGCCCGTTGGCTGGCCCAAGCAGGTGGACCGAACCGTAAAGATTACGCGCGTCTGGATTAAGATTTGCCTCAGAGGGCACAGGAAAGGGCAGCCATCACTCCGAAATCGTTAGATGATCTGTGGCTAAAAATGGAGATTGACTGATTAGTCAATCTGCTATATACTGCGCCCCATGAACGAGAAAGAAAAACAGCTCCTTGAAGCCTCTATTGACCTTTTCGCTAAAGAGGGATTTTGGAACACACCGACTTCACGCATTGCTAAACATGCCGGCGTGGCCACGGGAACGCTGTTTAATTACTTTGAATCCAAAGATGTGCTGATTGATGCTGTGTACAAGCGGCTCAAGCAGGAATGGATGGACCACATTATGGTGGGATATCCACAAAATGGCGCGTTGAAAGAGCGCGTGGAGCATATTTGGTTTCGTCATATTGATTGGGGTGTTCGGTTTCCCGTACGTTACAGCTTAATGACCCAGCTGAAGCTGTCCAACCTGGTAAGCCAGGAGGTGCAGCAAAGCCAGGAGGCCGAGCTGGCTTTTGCCTACGACATGATCGTGCAGGGGATTGCCGATGGCGTGTTGATCGATATGCCTCCAGCTTATTTGGGGCAGATTTTTTACGCACAGTTGGAAGCGGCCGTTTACTACGCCACTGAAAACAATCTGTCCGACATGCCCCTCACGCGACACATCGCCCAGGGGTTTGAAATCTTCTGGCGCGGTGTTACCCCGTAAATTTTTTTGCCTAAAAATGACTGACTAATCAATCTGGATCGCGTATTGATTGCCCGCGTTCCGAACATGGAGAGTAAAAAATGAGTAATAAATGGACACAAAACGATATGCCAGACTTGTCTGGCAAAGTTGTTGTTATCACCGGTGCCAACAGTGGGTTGGGGCTTGAATCCACCAAAGCCATGGCGGCTAATGGGGCAACGGTGGTGATGGCCTGCCGTAATTTGCGTAAGGCTGAAAGGGCCAAGGAAGAAGTATTGCAAGAACTCCCCACCGCCAGGCTGGACGTGATGCAGCTAGACAATGCCAGCCTGGAATCGGTGCGGACGTTTGCCGAGGCGTTCAAAGCGAAATATGACCAGTTGGACATTTTGCTGAACAATGCCGGCGTGATGGCCATTCCCCGCCAGGAAACGGCCGATGGCTTTGAGATGCAGCTGGGCGTTAATCACCTGGGGCATTTTGCCCTGACTAGCTTGCTGCTGGATGTGATCGGGCAAACGCCCAACGCCCGCATTCACAACGTCACCAGCAGTGCTAACTATACGGGCACGATTAATTTTGACGATCTAATGGGGGAAAAAGAATACAGTCGCTGGGCAGCGTATGGGCAGAGCAAGCTGGCCAACGTCTTCTTTACTTTTGAGCTGCAAAAACGACTAAACAGTGCCGGGTATAATACCATTGTCAATACATCTCACCCCGGCATTGTCATTGGCAACTTGCAGGCTAACAGCGTTGAGCAGTCCGACACCAGATTGGAGGCGCTGATGTACCGCCTGATTCAACCCATCCTGGCCCAAGACATCAAAATGGGGGTGCTGCCTATGCTGTATGGCATGACGGCCGAAGGCGCCAAGGGCGGTGTGTTTTACGGCCCGCGTTGGTTTAATATGCGTGGTTACCCCGACGAGAAAAAGGCTAACAGTGAAGCGTATGACGATGCGGCACGCAAGCGGTTCTGGGAAATTTCTGAACAGTTGACCGGGGTCACCTATGAATTTTCACCGGAAAAAGAAAAGCAAACGGCATAAGGCGAAAAGTGATATTGACCTCTGGCAAAAGGAGTATTTGATGAAAAAGAAAGGTTTGATCGGTGGCCTTGCCGCATTATTGGCAGGCATCGGCATTTATAAAGTGGTGAGCAGTCAAAACAAAGAAAATGATCCCGATGATGTATGGACAACGGCAGATATGCCGGACCTGACGGGTAAGGTGATCATCGTGACCGGCGCGAACAGCGGCATAGGTTTTGAGGCAGCCAAGGAATTTGCTCGCAAAGGGGCACAAACGATTCTGGCCTGCCGCAGCCTGGAAAAGGCAGAGGCTGCCCTGGACGAAATTATCGCCGAAATTCCCAATGCACCTGCCGAAATTATGCAGCTTGATCTGGCCAGCCTGGATTCTGTGCGTGCGTTCGCCGCTGTCTTCAAGGCCAAATATGACCGCCTGGATGTGCTGGTGAATAATGCGGGCATTATGATGGTTCCCTATGGCACCACGAAAGATGGCTTTGAGCGCCAGTTTGGCACCAATCACCTGGGTCATTTTGCCCTGACGGGTTTGCTGCTGGATTTGATTCTGCACACGCCAGGGGCACGGGTAGTGAACGTGAGCAGCAACGGGCATCGTATGGGGGTCATGGATTTTGACGATCTCATGTATAAAGATGGCGAGGGATATTCAGCTACGGGGGCATACGGCCGTTCCAAATTAGCCAATCTTCTTTTTACCTATGAGCTCCAGCGCCGCTTTGACAAACTGGGTATCGACGCCCTGGCCACCGCTGCTCACCCCGGCGGCACCCAAACCAATCTGGCCCGCCACCTGGAAGAGCGCTGGTATGTTAAATTACTGGGACCGCTGGTGATGTCTCTGATGCAAAGTGCCGACATGGGCGCATTGCCCACGATTCGCGCTGCGGTTGATCCCCGCGCTACGGGTGGAGAATATTATGGCCCCGGCGGTTTTATGGAACAGCGCGGCTATCCGGTTTTGGTTGAATCAAGTGAGGCGTCCCATAATGAAGCAGATGCCCGTCGTCTGTGGCAGATTTCGGAGCAGCTTACGGGCGTCCGGTATGAGGAGCTGGATCGCGTAGCCAGCTAACAGGGAAGCGAACCGCACGTGTGCCCGGAAGAATTGTTGATACAAGACGAGGCCTGTTGCAGGCCTCGTTTGGCGTTATAGGTTATCAACCAAAAATCTGGCCACCTAATGTGTGCTGCCGTTGACTGATTGGCCTAACTACAATACACTGCTGCCCGTTAAGAAGCGTCAACAGGACAAGTTAATCTAAAAGATAAAAGGAAGAATTGTGTACACACCAATTATCATTATTCATAACATTCTGCGCTGGGTCATTGTCTTGGCCGGGTTAGCCGCAATTGTTCGCGCATTTATCGGCTGGACGCAGAAGAAAGAATGGACCCTCTTAGACAATCGGCTGAGCCTGATTTTTACAATCTCTATGGACATACAATTTCTTTTGGGCCTCATTCTTTACCTGTTTCTTAGCCCTGTAACTGAGGTCGCGTTTGAAGATTTTGGGGCGGCGATGGCTAACAGCGGGCTACGCTTTTTTGCCGTTGAGCATTTGCTCATTATGGTCGTTGCCTTAGTATTGGCCCATGTGGCTCGTGTTCTGGCAAAACGAGCGCCGGATGATACCGGGAAGTTTCGGAGCATCGCCATTTATTTCACGGTAACTATGGTGCTTATTTTCTTGGGCATTCCCTGGGATCGCCCGCTCTTCCGCTTGAGCTGAACGGGTGGGGTTTTGAAAATTTAGAAAAGGGAACGGCCGTTCGCCCAATAGGCGAATTCCCGTTCCCTTTTTTGCCAATAGAGTCTATGGATTGAGCACCGTTGGCAAAAACGTCTCGTACAGCTCGCTGACGACGATGAAGCTAACCGGGTCGCTTTCCAGGCTGCGGTCCGGGTCGTAAACGGTGACGTTGTAGCTGCCCAGGGTGTCCAGGTCGGTGCTGGGGAGTACGGCCGTAACCACAAACGGACTCACGTAAGTAGTCGTGCGATTGGCCCCGTTCCAGCGCACCACCGTGCTGGGCGTAAAGCCCGCTCCCTGCACCGTTAACGTTACGTCCTGCACATTGTTCAGACCAGACCAGGGCGGGGCGATGCTGATAATGAGCAAACCACCGCCAAACTCATAAGCCCCAATGTCGCAAGCGCCGTTGCGGGCAAAGCCGCGCTGGTCGGCGGCCGGGCAGTTACTGCCCGCATTGATGGCTGGGCTGCCAGCCAGCAGCGGCACCGTGGGGGTTGGTCCGCCGTAATCGCCGATTGTGCCGACCTGGGGGTTGACGGCCGTTTGCCCTCCAAAACATTCATAATCGTTCCAGTTCCCCGTCGTTTTTTGCGGATATTGAATATTGTTGCCACCGTTGGTCAATTCAACAGTGCAATTTTGCTGGATGCCCCAATCGCTGTCCCCTTCGTTGTTAGCAATAATCGTGTTGCGCACCGTGGCTGGCCCGGCGATGGCACCACCGGAAAAGCCTGCTGTATTGTTCACAATTGTGCTGCTTACAACGGTTGTGTTATCACTTGTGCGGATAGCCCCACCAAAGCCACGGTGCCAATCATTAGGGTCTAAAGGGAGTGGTGTGGTGGCGTCGTTGCCGACAAAGGTACTGCTGGTGATGGTCACGGGCGCATCCAGCAGCCAAAGCGCCCCGCCGGAACTGGCGCTGCCGTCCGTAGCGTGGGCATTGTTATTCATGAAGGTGCTGTTGCTGATGGTAAGCGGGCCAATTTTAGTGGCGCTTTGATGATAAATTGCGCCGCCCTGACCGCTGCCGGTGGCCGAGTTGCTGTCGAACAACGACTGGTCGATGATCGTGCTGCCGCTGCCTTCGGGAAAGCTAAAGATGGCCCCACCCAGCTGGTTGCTCTGATTGTTGCTGAAGGTGCTGGTGGAGATGTCAATCGTGCCGTTGAAATTTTTGGTACCATCAACGTAAATCGCCCCGCCACCGCCGCCCCCGGCACTGTTGTTGGCCACGTTGCCGCTGAAGGTGGAGTCGCTCACAGTGAGATTGGCCCCCAAAATGTGGATGCCGCCGCCATTAACCGACACATTGTTACTAAAAATGCTGCCGCTCACCGTAGCCGTCGAGCCGCCGGTGATGTACAAAGCGCCGCCACCGTTGCCCCCGCCGGGAATGGCGGCGGCCGTAGATTGGTTGCCGCTAAAGCTGCTGTCCGTGACAATTAGCGTGCCGCCCGCGTCGCTGGAACCCCAGCCGTTTAGGGCAATTGCGCCGCCGTTGGCGGCAACTGAGTTGTTGATGGCGCTGTTGGTCAGGGTGAGTGTGCTGAGCCGCTCCACGTAAACCGCGCCGCCATCGCTGCTGCTATAGCCGTTTTGCAGGGTGATGTTTTGCAGGGTGAGGCTGGCCCCATTTTGCAGATTGAACAGGCGGGTGCTGCCGCCGCCGCTGAGGGTGATTTGCCCACCGCCGTTGATAGTGATGTTACTGTTGATTGTTTTCTGGCTGGTGAGGGTGATGGTGTGGCTGCCGCCGCAGTTGAAGCCGACGCTGCCCCCGCCGGACAGCGCCGCACTCAGGGCCGCCTCGGTGCAGCTGCCGGACGTGCCGCTGCCAACCGTACCGGCACCCTGGGCCGGTCTGGCGGCCAGCAGCAAGGCGAGGATGAGCAGTAAAACCAGCAATATGCCTATTTCGCCAGATAATCGTTTAGAAGGGGAAATCCGCCCTGAACGGGCGTTGCTTTCATGTGATTGTTTCATCGTGCCGCGCTTCCTTATACTTGTACTTGTTGTGCGGCGAAATTGTTCGTGCCGCTCATTCTGCTTTCTCCACCGTTTATTGTGCGTTAGGAAACGGCCGTGTTGAAGGTGACTTTAGTACGGGGTGAAACATCAACCTTCCGCAGGATTATGGGCAGGAAGTGCTCATTTATAGAACCTGTGGAAGGTTTTGGTGTTGGGAAAACGGCCGTTGTTTCCGTATAATCTCCACAACAAAACGCTTCTTTATCCCCAAAGTCCAACAATCTTATAAGTGGCAACTGGATTAGTTCCAAAGCGAACAAGGAGTCCAAAATGAATTCTCCTTCCATTACCGGCAAACATCGTGCCAAAATTAGCGCCTTGCAGCCGCCTTCACCGGAAACAGTTGAGTACGCCAAAAGTCTGCATATGCAGGTGCTGGGACCAGGCGAACTGGCCGAGTCTGAATGGGCCGCGGCGGGGTTGCCCGCGCCGGATTTGCCGGTGATCCGACAGTATCGATTGGACCGCGTACGTGAGCAGCTGCGCGCCTTCGATTACGCCGGCATCCTGCTCTACGATCCGCTGAACACCCGCTATGCCACAGACAGCACCAACATGCAGTTGTGGATTACCCACAACGCGGCTCGCTACGCCTTTGTGGCCACCGAGGGGCCGGTCATCATTTTTGAGTTTCACGGCTGTGAGTTTCTCAGCGACCACAATCCGCTTGTCACGGAAATACGACCGGCCACCAGTCATTTCTATTTTGGCGCGGGTGAACATTATGAAGCCAAAGCGGCGCTGTGGGCAGCGGAGATTGCTGATTTGGTAGAAAAGTATTGTGGGGGAAACAAACGATTGGCGCTGGATCATGGAACGGCCGTTGGCATTCACGCCTTAGAAGCCCACGGATTGGAAATCATGAATGGCGAAGAGATCATGGAGCTGGCGCGGCTGATCAAACATGAAGAAGAGATCAAGGCGATGCGCCGCGCGATTGTAGCCTGTGATCGCGCGATTGACGTGATGCGTGACCATTTCCAGCCTGGTGTGACAGAGCAGCGGCTGTGGAGCTACCTTCACGCTGAGAACATTGCCCGCGGTGGCGAATGGATCGAAACGCGGCTGCTGGCCGCTGGACCGCGGGCCAATCCCTGGTTCCAGGAGTGCAGCAGCCGCAAAATCCAATCAGGCGAGCTAATGGGATTCGACACGGACTTGATTGGCCCTTACGGCATCTGTGTCGATATTTCGCGCACCTGGCTGTGTGGGGATGGGGTGCCTACGACCGTACAAAAAGAGATTTACACGATGGCTTATGAGCAGGTGCAGAAGAACACAGAAATTTTGCGCCCTGGGGTGACGTTTAAGGAGTTGAGCGATACGGCCGTTGTCTATCCCCGCGATCAATTCCGCTACTACTCCTGCCTGTACCACGGCGTCGGCCTGTGTGATGAGTATCCCGACGTGCCTTACCCCTGGAACTGGAATGAGCTGAGCTACGATGGCGTGCTGACACCGGGTATGCTGCTATGCGTGGAAAGCTACGTGGGCCGCTGGGAAGGTGGCCCCGGCGTGAAGCTGGAAGACCAGGTGTTGATCACCGCAGATGGGCATGAGGTGTTGTCCCATTATCCGTATGAGGCAGAATTGCTAGGCTGAGGGTGGAGGAACGGCCGTTTTTCGTTTACAATTCACACCATTCGGTTTTAATGATGGTTGACGTGGAATGAGGTTTTAGCTTGAGATATCAATTTGACTGGGATCCCGCAAAAGAGGCCATCAATATTCGAAAGCACAAGGTTAATTTTCGACGTGCAGCTTCAGTTTTTCGTGATCCAAATCAACTGACATTGTTTGATGATGAGCATAGCAATGAAGAAGAGCGTTGGCTAACATTAGGAATTGATAGTGGCGGTGTGCTCAGAGTAGTTGTGCACACATATGAGCAAGTAAATGAAAGTATGGTTGAGATTCGTATTATCTCCGCAAGGAAAGCAACATCTGGCGAATCCATCCAGTACAATGAAGGAAGAAAATGATGAAAGCAGAGTACGATTTTTCTAAAGCGGAAAGAGGTAAATTTTATAACGCTGAGGCTGAATTCCATTTTCCAGTTTACCTTGAGCCTGATGTAGATGAGTACATGAGTAAGCTGGCTGAGGAAAAAAACATAGATATTCAGCAACTAATTAATGAGTGGCTTCGAGCTAATATCAAACTCGTTAAGAGCGTGCACTAAAGGATACAGAAAGCTCATTACCCGCTGTTGGCATCCTTGAAGACGATACGGTAACATGGTTCTGGATCGGGAACCATGATGAATACGAACGTTTTTTCGCGTAAAAAGCAAAAGATAATAAGCATTTTATAAGGCGATAGGCATTCGATGCTTGTCGCTTTTTGTTTTTGTGGGAAACGGCCGTTCCAGGCCACATCCCAACCATCATAAAGGAGCTACAAAATGGCAGTTACACACAAACGGTTAGGCAAACATGGCGTTGTCGTCAGCAACCTTTGCCTGGGAACGATGAACTTTGGCTGGCACACCAGCGAGGAAGAGAGTTACAAAATCATGGACCGTGCCCTGGAATTGGGCATCAACTTCTTCGACACGGCCGATGTTTACGGCTGGGAAGTGGAGCACGGCTACACCGAAGAGATCATCGGGCGCTGGTTTGCCCAGGGCGGCGGGCGGCGTGAAGCCACCGTGTTGGCCACCAAAGTATTCAACCCCGTCACGCGCAAAGCCAACCTGCCGGAGGTCAACAGCGACAACCGCAGCCTGTCCGCCTACAAAATCCGCAAGCATTGCGAAGGCAGCTTGAAGCGCTTACAAACGGAGTGGATCGACATCTACCAGATGCACCACGTGGACCGGGAGTGCCCCTGGGATGAAACGTGGCAGGCGTTTGGCAGCCTGATGGACCAGGGCAAGGTCGTGTACGTAGGGTCCAGCAATTTTGCCGGTTGGGATATTGCCACGGCGTGTCAGGAAGCCTCCAAACGGGGCATGATGGGTCTGGTGAGCGAGCAAAGCATCTACCATTTAAACAACCGCATGGTGGAGCTGGAAGTGATCCCCGCCTGCCGTCATTACGGCCTGGGATTGATCCCGTGGAGCCCGCTGGATGCTGGGTTGTTGGGTGGGGCCCTGGAGAAAATGAGTGCCGGACGGCGCAAAGGTGAAGAATTTGAGAAGCGGGTGGAAGAAAACCGGGACAGGCTGGAGAAGTACGAAGCGCTGTGCCGCGAGATTGGCCATCCACCGGGGGAAGTGGCGATTGCCTGGCTGCTGCACAATCCCATTGTGACTGCGCCCATCATTGGCCCGCGCACGATGGAACAGTTTGAAAGTGCGGTGCGCGCTACCGAAATTGAACTGGATGAGGAAACGCTGCAAAAGCTGGATGAGATTTTCCCCGGACCGGGGGGTGAAGCGCCACAGGCTTACGCCTGGTAAAGTTTGCGAGCTTAACCTCCGGGAGGATTTGTGTCGGCAAGACCGTTTTGAAGAACCTCCCGGAGGTTTATTAATGGTAGTTTATTGGTAGGGGCCAAACAGATAGTTGCCGACAACATCTGGTTCATCGTTGATGTAGAAGTTGCTGCCGTACTGCAAAAATGTGCTGCGAGCTAAACGGCCGTCCTCATTAAAATCCATCCGGGAAAAGGCGGCTTCTGCCAGGTTTGTATCAATACCCCACGCTTCAAAAAACAGCTTGTACTCGTCGCGCGTAATCTCTCCGTCACCATCCAGGTCGATGGTGTCGAAGATAGCCTCAAACAGGTAGATAACCTGCCGCATTTCATAGGTAAAACCCAGCCGTCGCTGGGTTTCCGCCAGATAAAGATATTCTTCCAGAATGACTTTGCCGTCCTGGTCCTGATCGGCCGGCAGCCAGAAAGTATTCCACATAGCGACGTGCCGGGCCATCACTTCCTGGTATTCAGCGGAGCCGGGTTCCCAGCCGCGCAGCGCGGCCAGATTGCGGGCGCACTGTTCCCAATCGCTGCGCTCCACATAGCCATCTTTGTTGAGATCGCGGAAAGTGAAGTGCCGGGCTAATTTTTTCTGCATGATGTCGGATAGCATGATTTGCCTCATTTACGCGCTTGACAAATTTTCCCGGAAACTTACCTCATATTTCTGCTTCCCTCAAGTGCAGTTTCCGGGAAAATACAGGAACTATTGTTTTGGAAAGAAACGGCCGCTTCCTCCCTTCCCCAATCCCACCCAACAACAGTGTGTTGTGGCGTAACGGCCGTTCCCCACTCTATTTTGCGGCAGGAAACGGCCGTATTGAAGGAGACTTTCGTACGGGTGGCGGTGTCAACCTCCCGCAGGCTTCAGAGACGGAGATGCTCCTTTACGAAACCTGCGGGAGGTTTTGTTGCGTTGAGAGACGGCCGTTTTTCATTTACAATGGCCCTGTTTGGTCAGTTGATGAAGCGACAACAGGTGAAAAATGGATGAAGAGTTAGGTGCCCCCATTGCATACGGCCGTACTGCCGAAATTTATGCCTGGGACGACGGGCATATTCTTAAGCTGTTTCACGATTGGTTTGGCCGGGAGAGCATCGAGTACGAAGCCAAAATTGGGCAGGCGGTTCACGCCAGTGGTTTGCCGGTGCCGGCGGTGGGCGAGATTGTGGTGGTGAACGGCCGTACCGGTCTCATCTACGAGCGGTTTGCCGGCGTTGCTTTGTGGGAACTGATGCCGCAGAAGCCGTGGACCATTTTCCGCTATGCCCGGCGCATGGCGGCGCTGCACGCCGAAATGCATGCCAATCCCCTTCAACTGGAGATTCCCGACCAGCGCCAGCGGCTGGTGCGCAAACTGAACCAGGCGCAAGTGTTGTCCGAAGCGTTGCGGGACAAAACCTTGGCCGCGCTGGAAACAATGCCCGACGGCACGGCCATTTGCCACGGCGATTTTCATCCCGGCAACGTGCTGGCCACGCCGCAGGGGGAAGTTGTCATCGACTGGATCGACGCCACGCGCGGCAACCCGCTGGCCGACCTGGCCCGTTCCTCCATTTTGGCGCTGGCAGCGGCCGCCACTACCCAAACGCAAAACGTACTCGAAAAGCTGATGGTGCGGCTGTTTCACGCGGTTTATTTACGCCACTACTTCACATTGCGTCCGGGTGGTCGGGTGGAATACGGCCGTTGGCTGCCCATCGTTGCCGCGGCCCGGCTAAGTGAGAACATTCCTGAGATAGAGCAGTGGCTGCTGGCCCAGGCGGAGAGGAGCTTGCCGAAGTGATAATGACCAATGACCTTGTTTCGTTGAGAGACGGCCGTTTCCCGTATACAATCAATCCCTTCACCCAGATTGCCGGTCAGAATAGGTGTCTGGCGTACCACATATTGCTCAACATAAAGTTGGGCTGCCATCAAACAAGGAAAAACATGCTAGAAACCCGCAAAGATCAAACAGTACAATTGCCAGATGGCCGCACGTTAGGTTTTGCCGAATATGGCTCTACGGACGGCTTCCCTATATTTTATTTTACAGGCGGCAACAGCTCGCGTCTTGAGGGGCAATGGTTTGACGAAGCGGCAATCAAGCATCATGTTCGGCTCATTGTGCCGGATCGCCCTGGATTTGGCTTGTCGACTTTTGCGCCCCGGCGTGCACTGCTTGATTGGCCCGATGATGTTCTTGAGCTGGCCAACAAGCTGTCCATAGATACCTTTTCGATTTTTGGACTATCCGGCGGGGGTCCACATGTTTTGGCGACAGCTTACAAGTTACCGGCACGCTTGCATAGAACGGCCGTTGTCAGCGGCACAGCACCACCGGACATGCCAGATCAATACCGGGGGATGTGGCCCCCTGTACGGCTGATATTTTCCACAGCAAAGCACCTCCCGACCGTAAACCGATTTTTACTCAGACAAATGGCCGGGTTTTATAGCAATAAAGATCAGATGTTAAAGCGCATGAAGCAGGCTATGCCCCAGCCGGATATTGCGTTGATAGAGGAGCGGCCGGAAGTTATCGAAATATTTTCCGAGGCAGCAAAAGAAGCGCACCGGCATGGTGTTCAAGGGGATGCCTGGGAGTGGCAGCTGTACGTGCGTTCCTGGGGATTTTTGCTTAAAGATATAGCAATGCCACTCAAGCTGTGGTATGGCTTGTATGACCAGCAGGTGCCCATCGGCATGGGGCGGTATCTGGCAGGAGTGCTGCCAAACGCCGACTTGATAGAAGTAGAAAATGGTGGACATTTTTCTACCGTCAACAATTACATAGACGACATTTTTAGCTATTTGTGTAAGCAATCTGACGGGGCATAGCGTCTGGCCCAAACGATGAGGATGATGACGGACGAACCTCCCGCAGGCTACGCACAAGAAGTTGGTGTTAGACGGAACCTGCGGGAGGTTTTAGTGCGTTGAGAAACGGCCGTTTTTCGTTTAAACTATGCTTGTTCCAAAGTGGAGAAAAACGATGAACAAGCCACAAACAGTAACCCCCCGTTTAATTGTCCAACTGCTTCTGTTTATTGTTGTTGTCCCCCTGCTGCCGCTGCTGATTACCCGGCAGTGGGATTGGTGGGAGGCGTGGGTCTACGCCCTCGTTGTCATACTGGGTTTTATGCTCAGCCGGGCGCTGGCTGCCCGCAAACATCCCGATTTGCTGGCCGAACGGGCCCGCTTTTTGGACCATGAAGACACCGCCTCCTGGGACAAAATCCTGGCACCGCTGGTTGGTTTGGGTGGCGGGCTCATTCCCCTGGTGGCCGGGCTGGATGTGCTGTTCAACTGGTCGCCCACGTTTAGCCTGCCGCTAAAGTTGGTTGCACTGGCTCTCTTTTTGACGGGATACGCGTTGGGAGCCTATGCGCTGATGGAAAACCGTTACTTCTCCGGCACGGTGCGCATTCAGACGGAACGTGATCACAAGGTTGTGTCCAGTGGCCCGTACCGCTGGGTGCGGCACCCTGGCTATGCCGGGGCGCTGCTCGCTTACCTGGCCACGCCCATTTTCCTCGATGCGGCCTGGGCCTTCCTGCCGGTCCTGTTTCTGGGCACTGTGCTGGTGATTCGCACGGCGCTGGAGGATACAACCCTACAGAACCAATTGGCCGGCTACCGCGATTACGCCCAACGAGTGCGCTACCGGCTACTGCCTGGCGTGTGGTAAGACCTGGACCCTCCCGCAGGTTTCGCGAAAGGGTTTGCTCATTTACGGAGCCTGCGGGAGGTTTTGTTGCGTCGAGAGACGGCCGTTTTTCGTTTACATGAGCACATCGATTAGGTTGACTATGGCCCAGGTTTTGGGCTAGGGACATATTTTGAATTAAAATACTCCCAGCCAGTTGGCTCTTGAAAATCAGTTTCCATTTAACATTCATCCATCGAGAGGGAGTTTCAATACAGCCATGTACAAAAAAATAGCAATAACCTTGTTTCTTGCAGTAGCGACATTGCATACCGTGTTTTGGCTCGCCAATGAAGCAGTGGCCGCGCCTTTAGATGTTTGCCCAAGCGGATGTACCTACGCCACCATTCAGAGTGCCGTTGATAATGCCATGCCTTTTGACGTCATTAATGTTTCTGCCGAGACTTACGCTGAAAATGTGGTTATCAGCAAGTCGCTTACCATTCATGGCGCAGACCCAAGCAGCACGATTGTTGATGGTACAGATACCGATTCAGTTTTCACTATTGAGGGGAGCATTGCCGTCACACTGACGAACCTGACAATCACAAATGGAAACGCCAGCTTGCCAACTAGATTTGGAGGTGGCATTTATGTTGAAAGTGCTGATGTTACTCTTGATAATGTGATTGTCAGCAATAATTCTGCCATTAGTGGCGGTGGTGTTTATAGTCGAGGGGGAGATATTATCATTCGAGACAGTCGAATAATGAATAACTACGTCTCAACTACCTCAAGCTTTGCGTCGGGAGGGGGTATTTATGTTGATGACAACGGAAGTGATTTGGCTCAAGTCCTGATTATTAATACCGCCGTTGTGAACAATGGAGTTTATAGCGCCGTTTCTGCTGGAGGTGGAGGAATTAATAGCAGCGCCAGCTCTCTAATAATAGAAAATAGCCTGATAAGTGGAAATCTTTCCTTAGGTGGTGCCACTATAGGATCTGCAGGGGGGATTTTTGTCAATGGAGATAGTGATAGCGTAACTAAGACAGTAACCATCGTGAATAGTACTATTAGCGAAAATAGCGCTGACTATATTGGAGGTGGTATATATGCTACTAATTCTGCCGAGATTACCTTAGCTAATAGTACAATTGTCAGCAACACAGCTAATACGTTAGGGGGTGGCATTTTCTTAGGGGACAATAGTAGTGCTAGCCTAAGAAATATGTTGACTGCTCTTAATTCTCCTCAGGATTGTGTCGAAGGCGGTGGCTTTTTTCATTCGCATGACCACAATTTGGACAGTGATGACACCTGTGGATTGACGGAAGCAAATGATTTACCTGCCACATCACCGCTGATTGGTCCACTCCAAGACAATGGCGGCCCAACCGAAACCCACGCCTTGGTTGAAAATAGTCCGGCGATTAACGCTGGCTCCAATGCAGATTGTCCATCACAAGATCAACGAGGCCTCATACGGCCGCAAGGCTTTGTTTGTGATATTGGTGCTTATGAATTTGACGAAGGCACTAAATTTGCTTACTTGCCCATGATTATCAGAGAATAAACTTTGGTTTCATATGATGAAGAGCAGATCGTTTGAAGAGATGCTAACAGGCGGCCATCCGAACTCGCTGGGGCAGACGGTGGCGGTGGTGGAGCTGGTTCTGGCGGACCGGGACCGGCTGGGGGAGCTGTATGCCTGCTACCAGAGCGATGACGAGGTGGTGCGGCTGCGCACCTCCAACGCGCTCAAGCGCATCTCCCGTGAAAAGCCGGCATGGCTGGTGCCGCTCATCGACGGTTTCCTCACGGAAATTGCCGACCTGGACCAGGCGTCGGCGCAGTGGACGCTGGCGGATTTGTGCCAAACGCTGGCCCCGCTCATGTCCCCGGCGCAGCGCCAGCAGGCGGAAGCGGTGCTCAAACGCAATTTGGCCCACCACAACGACTGGATTGTCCTCAACCAGACGATGAAAACGCTGGGGGAGTGGGCCAAAGACGACCCGGAACTACAGCATTGGCTCGTCCCCCACCTGGAACGATTGAGCGGCGACGGCCGTAAATCCGTAGCCAAAACCGCCGCCAAAATCCTCAACCAACTGTAACCAAGGACTGGCAGTCCTGAATCATTAGAAGTTTAATCAAGTATAGATTCAGGACTGCCAGTCCTAAGATAAGACGTTGAATTTTAGTCTGTTACAGCAGGAACGGCCGTTAACCCAGTCCCAAATTCCGCCAACGACGCTTTCGCCTCAGTTACACTGACCTTGCCAATCAGCCCAATGGCCACAACGATGAGCACCGTTTCCAACGCAAACGCCGTGCCGTAAGCCAGCATGACGTTGCCGCCCGAAACCGACAGCAGGCCATCGACAATGACGCCGCCCATCAAGCTGGCCAGGGCGCGCCCCAGCTGGTGAGCCACGCCCCAGACGCCAATCAGCAGACCGGCGCGGGCTTCCGTGGTGAACTCAATCATCGACACCAGCAGGCTGGCGGCCGACAGGCCGGTGCCCAGGCCCAGCAAAACCACGAGCAGCCGCAGCAAGTTAGCATTGCCTACAAATCCGGCGGCGACGATGAGCAAAAACATCACCGCCACCACGCCCAGGCCAATGCGGTAAATGCGCAGATAGCCAAATCGTTTAATCAGGTACAAACCGGAAGCCAGCATGGCAATGAGCGTCCCCACCCCCCAGAAGGCGGTCAATTGTGAACTTTCGCCCACCGTCATGCCAAAGCGAACGGCCGCATACGGCTCCAGCAGCACGTCCTGAATTTGCGTCCCCAGCAGTGTCAGCATCACCACCACAAAAAAGCGGCGCACGTGCGGATTGCCCAGCACGACTGTTTTCACAATCGTCTGAAAATCTTGCGAACGGGCTGCCTGGCTGCCCCGGTCGGCCACGTCGCGCGGCTCCTGGCGCGGCGCGGCAAACAGGGCAAACAGCAGGGCCATTGCGCCGATGACGACGACCACCGTCGTCAGGCGCTCCGGCGAATACGGCTGCAAGGTGGCCCCGACAATGCCGGCCCCGGCAATGAGGCCTATCATGTTGACCACTTCATACAGCGTGGCGGCGCGGGAGCGGGGTGGTCCTGGCTCAAATTTGTCGGCCAGGAGCGCCTGGAAGGTGTTGCTCGTCAGGTTCTTGCCGATGCCGTACACGATGAGGGCCACCAGGGTGACAATCGCGCCCAGACTAAACAGCGCTTCTGTACGCAAAACGAGGGAAACGGAAACGGCCGCACCCAATCCAGCCAATCCCGCACCAATGATGATGTACGGCTCCCGGCGCAGTCCGCGAATCGGATAGGCGTCGGAGCGGTGTCCCAGCCAGACGCGCACCGGGGCGACCAGTAGCGGCACGGCCAGGAACAGCCCGGCCAGCGTTACCGGCAGGCCCAGCTCCACCACCATCACCCGGTTAATGACGCTGCCGGCCAAAATGCTGATCAGCGTCAGGCTCAACGGCACGGCCGCCAGCCGAATTAAGTTAAAACTTCGCTTCATTTCCTAAAGTCTCCTTGAGAAAACCTCCCGCAGGTTTAAGCCAGGAGTGTGTTCGCGTGTGGAACCTGCGGGAGGTTGATTTTTGCTGACGAGTAGCCGAGGATTCCAATCCTCGTTCATTTCTTCGCGCTAAGAAAGCGCGGTTACATAAAACACCTTCATTTGTCATTTTGAGCGCAGCGAAAAATCCCTCTAACCATTCTCTTACAGAAGCCTTGCCATTGGAGGAGGCTTCTGTAAGAATTTCTCCGTAGGGATGCTTCGTTTCACTCAGCATGACAACAATTGAGGGCGGTTAGGCGGCCAAAGTTTGGCTCGCGGGTTGTAAATCGGCCAGGATTTGCTCGACCAGGTTGCGCGATTGGCGGATGCAGTCGGGAACGCCCTGGCCGCGCAGGCCGGCCCCGGTCAGGTAAAGCTGCGGCAGTTGGTCTGCCAGCTTGCGCTCAACCTCGGCAATCATCGCCAGGTGGCCGACGGGCGGCTGTGGATTGGCCGGCTGCCAGCGCTGGATGTGAATCTGCGTAGGCCGGGCGCTGATGCCAAAAATCTGGGCCAGCTCCTGCCGTACCAGGCTGATTAGCTCAGCCTCAGGCAGATCGGCCAGTTCTGGCTGCCTTTGCCCGCCGACAAAGGCCCGCAGCACAAACTGGTCGCCCGGTGCACGGTGGGGGAACTTGGCCGACATCCCTTCAATCGCCAGCAGTTGGGACGTTTCGCTCTCGGGCACGACGACGCCAAAGCCGTCAAACGGGTCTTCAATTTCGCTGCGGTTGAAAGCGACGTTGACGGTAGTGACAGGATTGTAGGGGATGGCGCGGAGTTGCTCGGTGACGGCCGTTTCTACCACCCCTTCCAGCAAATCAGCCATTACAAAGGTGGGTGTGGTCAAAACAACCATGTCGGCGTTTAGCGAACGGCCGTCACTCAGTTCCACTTTGTACGGTTGGGCGTTGGTGGGATTGTGGCTCAGGTTGGTAACGGCCGTTTCCCGCAAAATCTCCCCTTCGATCTGCTCAGCCAACGTGTTTACCAGCTCCATTAAACCGCCTTGCAGCGTGGCAAACGCCGGCTTTTTCGGCGGGCGTGCCTCGCCGGATGCTTTGCGCTCGGCCCGCTTTTCCTTCATCAGGGCAAACATGCCCTTGACGACGCTGCCGTGCTGCTGCTCCATCTCGGCAAAACGGCCGAACGACACCTGCACGCTCATGGCATCAACATCCCCCAAATAAACGCTGCCGATGGCCGGCTTGACAATGTTGTCTACCATCTCATCCCCCAGGCGGCGGCGCAAAAAGCTGCCCAGCGACTCATCAGAGGAATCGGTGCGCGGCTTGACAAATGGCTCTTTGAGCAGGCGCAGCTTACCGCCAAGCGAGAGCAGCGGTGTGGAAAGGAAGCTGCCGGGACCATCGGGCACAATGGCGGGACGGCCGTTGTGCAGCACGTAATTTTTGCCGGATCGCGTTGTGCCCACCAGCCGGTCTTGCAGCCCCAGCTCGTGGCACAATTCCCATGCCTCGAGCTTACGCGTCACAAACGATTCCGGACCGCCTTCAAACACGAAGCCATCCTGCCGCTGGGTGGCAATCTTGCCCCCTAACGTGGCCTCTCTTTCCAAAACGGTGATGTGGACGGCCAGGTTGTGCTGCGTCGCTTCTTTTTCCAAATAGTAGGCGGTGGACAGGCCAGAAATGCCGCCGCCGACAATGACAATTTCAACTGTTTGCTGATTCATCACAAATATTTCCTTGTGCAGGTTGCCGGCAAGCGGAAGAAACGGCCGTGCGGCACGCTCCGGCTTCCCTGAAGATTGGTAACAAATTGCGTAACGTTTTTGAAAATAACTGCTTTATGTTTCTTGTTCGTAGCAGTGGGCGATGGCCAGATGCACCACATTGAGCAGCTCATTGATGCGCCGCATCAGGCGCAAATTGGCCTCTGGCTTGATGGAAGCGGAGTTGGGCAGCTGAAATGCGGTATCTACCAACATATCGCGAAACAGCAGGGTGGTTTGCAGCGCCTGCGTCAGCGGCATATCGGTCTGGTGGCAGAGACGGCCGTACTCCTTGCCAATCTCTTCTGCCTGTTTCAGCAGGCTGCCGTTGGCTTCCGGATCAGAAATGTATTGCAATGTTAAGCCCATCAAACGGCGGCCCAAAAGGCGGTGCTCCTGCCGCAGTTGCTCATCATATTGAGCCAGCCAGGCGTCATCTTTGTGGGCAGAAATAGTCTGGCGGGTTTGGGTGAGTGCTTTTTCGGCCCAAAGCTGCTCGATGCTGCTGGGTGATTGGGCCTGCCGCCGGCTGCTGGCAAATCGATTGAGATCAGACATGGCAAAACGGCGATGGCCGCCGGGGGTAAGCATATGGGGAATTTGCTCATTATCCGCCCAGCGCCTGAGAGTGGTCCCATGAACGCCAAGCAGCGAAGCTGCGTCAGAAAGGGAGAGCCACTGCTCAGTTTCGGGGAGAAAATTACTCATAAACTCTGCCTCAAATCACCGTAAAGCCATTAAAATCTATGCAAATCTATGCAACTTTGGCGATTATACAAAGGGGGCGGAGTGACGTCAATCGGTTTGGAGAACTGTTGACAAATGTCACAGGCACCGGGTGACATCTGGCTGATGGTTAATAAATGTTGCTGCTTGACAGGGAAACGGCCGTTTTGTATAATGTGACCGATCAGTCACGTGACCGGGTGGTCACATCGAGATAATCAGGAATGAACAGCAATGCCTAAAGAGACTTTTTTTAATCTACCCGAAGAAAAACGGCAGCGCATTATCGACCTGGCCCTGGCAGAGTTTGCCGAGAATGATTACGACACCGCTTCCATTTCGCGCATCGTGGCCCAGGCGGGCATTGCCAAAGGCAGCTTTTACCAATACTTCGAGAACAAGGAAGATTTGTACAACTATCTGCTGGCGCTGGGCACTGAAGCCAAGGCACAGTTTCTGGGCAGCAATGCACCCGATCCGCAGATGGGCACCTTTGCCTACATTCGCTGGCTCAGCGAAGCAGGCATCAAGTTTGAGCTGTCCCGGCCTAAATTAAGCCAGATTGGTTACCGGGCCGCGCGCAGCGGGACGCTGCCGGCGGATTTGCAGGCGCGGGCCAGGGTTGGTGCGGCCGTGTTCTTCCGGCAATTGGTAGAACAAGGCCAGGCAAAAGGTGACATCAATTCAGAGATTGATCCTGACCTGGCCGCTTTTGTATTCAACGTAATTTTTTCGGAATTAGGTGGGTATTTGCTGAACCGTTTACAGGATGAGGCTGGGTTGGAAGACGGCCGTTCTCTCTTTGAAACAGCCGAAGCAAAACAATTATTTGATCAGATTCTACACATTTTAGAGTTTGGCATGGGAGCAAGGGAATAAAAAATGAAACAAAAACTGTGCATCATTACCGGCGGTAACTCGGGCATCGGTAAAGCCGCTGCCATTCAGATTGCCCAGCAGGGGCACAAAGTCATCATCGCCTGCCGCAGCCAGCAGCGCGGCGCAGCGGCCCTGGCCGACATCCGCCAGCAGGCCAACAGCGACGACGTGGAGCTGATGCTCGTTGATATGTCGCTGCAATCATCGATCCGCGATTTTGCCCAGGCATTTTTGGCCCGCCACGATGTGCTCGACGTGCTGATTCACAATGCGGCCGTTTTCGATATTCGCCAGAAGCAGATAGCCTTCACAGAAGAAGGCGTGGAAAAGATTTGGGCCACCAACCACGTTGGTCCCGTCTTGCTGACGGACCTGCTGCTGGATGCGCTGAAACGGAGTGAGCAGGGGCGGATTATCACCATCTCTTCCAAGGGGTTGGTGACCTATCCTTTCCTCAAGGTGGATTTAGACGATCCGGAGTTTCGCCAGCGCAAGTTCAGCGTGCAAAAAGCATACTACCAGTCTAAGCAGGCGCAGGTGATGTACACGTATTGGTTAGCTGAGAGTTTGGGGGATACGGCCGTTACCGTCAACGCCATTCGCGTCACCAACGTGCGCATTGATGTGGATGAGCGCTATCCCAATATGCCCACCCTGATGCGCAAAATGTACGCGCTCAAGAGCCGGTTTTCCATCACGCCTGAGGAAATGGCCCAAACCTACACTTACCTGGCTCTGTCACCCGAGGTAGCCCAGACCAGCGGCAACTATTTTGACGATCCAACACACATTGTGGATTCTTCAGCCTACACACACGATTGGGAAAATATTGAAAAGGTGATGAAGTTAACCCGCCGCTTTATCAAACAACCCGTGACTGCTTAAACTGGCGATCCGGTTTTGGCCTGCACGTTGTTGACGTACCAGGCATACAGTGGGGGAATAACGGCCGTTCCCCCCACACCGACCGCCAACACCCCAACCAATCCGGCCCAGGCAAGAGCATCCTCTGCTACCGTAAAGCCCAACCCCAGCAGTACGAGAGTGATCAGCAGCAAAACGGCCGCAACCGCCAAAATGATTCCGGCTACGCGGCGGGCGCGCTTCATAGAGGCCCGTTTGGCTCCGTGCAGCCTGCCGGTTTGCCCGTGCAGCAGCACCATTTGCGCCCGGGTGTCGTCGTCCAGGTAATAGCTGGTGTAGATGGGCAGTAGCAACTGCGTCCACTGCTGGTTGGCAAAATGGGGCGACCATTTGAAGCCGCGCGTGTGGTCTGCTTCGCTGGCCAGACGACAATCCTGGGCGACGGCCGTTTTCAAAGCCACCACCGCCTCATTCCAGGCATCTTCCGGCGGCCGGTTGGGCAGGTGTACAATTACCCCTGCCAGATCATCCGATTGAAATGGTTTGGATTCTTTCAGGTTAAAACGGCCGATTTTTGCTTCCACCTGCTCTTGTTCTTCCAGCGCGGGCGCTGCCTGGTTATCGTAGCGACGATTGAGCCGCCCCAGGCGCTGCTCCCAGCGCACGCGTTGCTCCTTCACGCGTTCCGTTTGCCATTTGTTGTGCTGGTATTCTTCGCGATGGCTTACAATTTCATAGTCGAAGCCCATTTCTGCCTGCCATTCGCCCTGCACCTGAGCATCCACCAGCCACATCGGCAGGTAAACCGGCTGCATCCGGCTTAGCAGCGCACTTTCGTTAAGATCGGCCGGGGCCAGCCAGATACTTTTGGCAAACTTGCCCAGGCTGGCGCGTAGCTGGTTCTCGGCCGCACGGAACGGCACCACCAGTTCCGGCGGCTGGATGTAAACGGGCTGATCCTCACCAGGGTCCATTTGCGCCAGTGCCGCTTGCCCACAAAACGGACAGCGCCGGCTCACCTTCTCCGGCGGCAGCACAAACACGCCATTACAGTTGGCACACCCCTCCAACACCCAATCCGCTCCCCAAACGCTCAGCCACTTCGCCCCATCCGTTCGCAATTCACTATTCACAATTCACCATTCACAATTATTCAGGCGCTCGCCATCTTCCCCGCCTTGCGCAGCGTATCAATCACAAAAACCAGCCAAACAATCAGGCTTACGCCAGCCAGCAAACCAAATAGGCCACCAATGCCGTAATCGTTGGCCAGCAGCAGGGCGGCGACCAGGGCAAACAGCAGTGCGGGCAGGAAGGCCGCAGCCAGCGTCCAGCCCACCCGTTTCCAGTCCACGGGCCTCTGCCCGGCAATGACGCCGGTCTGACCATTGATCATCACCTGGAACACCTTGTCACCGTAGCGGTAAGTGGCCAGGTAGAGCGGCAGCAAAATGTAGCGCCAGCTTTCCTTGCTGAAGTCCAAATTCATGCTGAAGTTGCGCATAGAGCGGGCACTGGCCTGCTCCTGGCAGGCTTCTTTGGTGCGGGCACGCATCAGCTTGCGGGCGCGTTCCCAGGCGGTTTCCAGATCAACATCATACGCCTGGGCCGACAGGCCGGCCAGAAAGGTAGGCTCGTAGGGCACCAGATCTGTCAACCGGTAGCCGCGCATCTGCTTGAGCAGGGTCAGGCTGAGCTGGCTGCTGCCGGAAATAATCAGGTCATCGGTGAAGAGGTTCACCTGGCCGGATTCCCAATCCCACTGTTTGCCGTCGCGGTTGCCGATTTTTAGGAGAAACGGCCGTTCCCATTTCCAGTTTGGCGTAGAATGGCGGCGGCGGTTGGCATCGGTATTGTGCACTTCGGCGCGCCAGCTTGCCTGGGTGCGGGCATCGAACGTCCAGAACGGGATGTAGATCGGCGTGTACTCGGTGCTGCGGGCCAGCTTTTGCAAATCTTTGGGCAGCATCCAGCTGTTTTGCAGCCATGCGGCCGTTTTCTGGCGGCAATCTTCGGTGGCGGTGACAAACGGCACCAAAAAGCGGGGACGCAGCACGTCCTGCGGGGCGCGGGTTTGCACCACGGCGTTGGAGCCGCAAAAGGGACAGGTGTGGCTGAGCATCTCGGTAGACAGCGTGGTATGGGCGGCGCAGCTGTTGCACACCAATTCTTTGCGCTCTGCTCCCCAGCCGTTGTTTGCCCGTTCCACCGTCTCGACAGTGAACTCAAACTCCTGGGCACCTTTACCCACTACTTCGACCTGCGGCGCTTCGTGGTAGCCGCAAAAGGAGCAGGTGAGGCCGCCGTCGTCGGTGCTGTAGGCGGTGGCCCCGTCGCAGTGCGGGCAGCGAAAATCGACGACTTCACGGCCGTCTTCCTCCGGCGGGCGCGGCATGTACACTTCGATCCCCGGAACGGCCGATTGCGTTTTAACAAATCCAGTGGGAGGAAACGACTCACTCATACGTTGTCCTTGTCTTAAAAAATCCGCAGATTTGCGCAAACTGCGCGCAGATTTGACTCAAGATTAGTACATCGTTCTACGGTTGGCAAGACGTTTGGCTGTGTAGAAAAAAGATTTATTACGAATGGCACGAATTGACGAATGGGACGAATAATCTGGTATCGATTCGTGTTATTCGTTCATTCGTCAAATTCGTGATTGCTTTTTCCAGGTTTCTGCTAAGATCAGACCAAATTGAGAGGATGATTGTGAAACAAAAACAAAGATTTTTTACGATTTTACCGCTGCTGGCTGATGTAGCCGGAGCGGCCGGATTAATTTTATTGCTGCCGACGCTTTCGGGTCTGTTTGCCGAGCCATCGACGATCAACGTGCTGATCATTGGCGGGGCGTTTGTGGTGTATTGTGCGGCCGTTTACCTCATTCGCAAACTGGAACCGACCGCCGATGCCGAACGCGTTTCCCGGCTGCCAACCTGGCTGACGCAAACGCTCACCATGCGGCTGCTGGCCATCTTTTTTGCCCTTGTGCTGGCGGTGCTCATTTTGCAGCAGCTGGGCTATTGGGAATCCATCTTTGTGGCCGATGACCGCATTTTGGGTGCCGGGGAATCTTCCGCCTTTTTTGTGTATGGGCCAGGGGCGTGGATTGCCGCCGCGCTGTTTTACGTGCTGGTGCTCAGCGCCTCGGTGCGGATGACCATTGAGGAAGTGTCGCGCAACTATGCCGGGCTGGCATTGTTGGGCCTGTTGGGGGTGAACGGGATGCTGCTGTTGGGCACGGCCGTTCTCCAATCCACCAATCTGTTCACCGGCTGGCCGGGTGCGATTGGCGCGTTTGTGCTGCTGGTGCTGCTGTTTGCCCCGCCGCGCGTGTGGTTTCTGGCCAAACGGCCGTCGTTACTGGCAACTGCTTCTTATTTGGGTCTGCTCCTCTTTTGTGCCTGGCAAATAGTGTAACCAAGGACTGGCAGTCCTGAACTTAAACTCGGCTGGCTTTATGGGGAGCAGGACTGCCAGTCCTAGAAAGTGCTACTTGACGGCCGTTCCCGTCTCCATATCATATTAAGCGTGGCCTAACCCACCGGCCACAACTCGCTGAACTACATGGAGGCAACCCGTCATGCACACCCTTTGCGTCACGTCAGAAACCGGCCGTCTGCGTTCCGTCATCATTGGTTATCCCGATAATTTTCATCAAGTTCCCCCGGCAATTATTAACGAAACCCAAAAGCAATATTATTTTGGCCCCAACCGGCCCACGCGTGAAAAAGTAATGGCTGAACTGCGCTGCTTCAAGGAGACGCTGACCAGCCGCGGCGTCGAAGTGCTGCAACCGGAGCCGCTGGACGGCGTGCCGGACCAGCTCATGACCCGCGACATCGGTGTAGTCATTGGCGACACGTTTGTGGTGACGCAAATGGCCCGCGACAGCCGCCGCCACGAGTGGCTGGGCCTGCTGCCGATTTTGGACCGGATGCAAACCCAGCGCGTCATCAAAGTGCCGGATGATATTGTGTTGGAAGGGGGCGATGTGATTGTGGATAACGGCCGTATTTTCGTCGGTCTCAGCCAGCGGACCGGGCCGGAAGGCGCTGCCTATCTGGCCAGCTATTTTCCCCACTTTGAGGTGATCCCCGTGCCGCTTAAGCAGCTGGCCGATGGCGAAAACGTGCTGCACCTTGATTGCAGCTTTGTCCCCGTTGGCCCGCACAGCGCTCTCGTTTATCCCAGCGGGCTGGCACATATGCCCGCTGCCATCACCGAAGCGTATGACTTGATTGAGGTGACCAAGGCAGAGCAGCAAATATTGGCGACCAACGTGCTTTCCATCTCGCCGACGCAGGTGATTGCCCGCACCTGCGCCAGCCGGGTCAATGCTGCACTGCGGCAGCGTGGCCTGGAAGTGATTGAACTACCCTTTGACGATCCGCCCAAAACCGGCGGATCGTTTCGCTGTTGCAGCCTGCCCCTGCACAGAGATTAAAGAAGGTGCGGAAACGGCCGTTTTGCGCTAGACTCACAGATCGAAACAAGAAAAACTCCACAGCACAGATTTTTATCGCAAAAACCTCTGTGTTCTCTGTGGCCAAACAAAAATATTACGAGGGCTAATTGCCTTTTTTGTCTGACAACCACCAAAGTTGCCAAATAGGAACGACGCAATTCGCAGAAAAAATCAATGAGTGAAACTGAAACAATCGAACAAGCAGAAGAAGAAATTAACGAGCCAAACGCGGCCCATTTGGAACAAGAAGACGAAATTGAAGAACCGGAAGACAGCCTCCCTTCGGTGCGCATGGAGCATTTGCCGCCGCGCATGAGCGAGGCCGTAACCCGCGCCGGCTGGACCAGCCTGACGCCGGTGCAGTCCAAAGCGATGCCTTACCTTATGGCCGGACGGCCGCTCATGGTGCAGGCCCGCACCGGCAGCGGTAAAACCGGGGCGTTTATCATGCCCATCATGGAGCTGGTGAACCGCTACCAGGATGATACCCAGGCGCTGGTGCTGGTGCCCACCCGCGAGCTGGCCAAGCAGGTGGTGGAGGAAGCCAAATTGTTATTTGGCGATACGGGGCTGCGGGTAACGGCCGTTTACGGCGGCGTCGGCTATGGTCCCCAGCTGAAGGCTTTGCGCGAAGGTACTCATTTAGTCGTGGGTACGCCAGGACGCGTGCTGGACCATTTGCTGCGCGGCTCCATGTCGTTAAAGAAGCTCAAGGTGTTGGTCTTTGACGAAGCTGACCGGATGTTAAGCATGGGCTTTTACCCTGACATGCGCCGGGTGCAGGAATATTTGCCAAACAAAAATGTGTACACCTGCATGTTCTCCGCCACCTTTCCGCCCACGGTGCGCAGCCTGGCGCGCCAGTTTATGGACAAGCCAGACTTCCTCAGCCTCAGCCGCGACCATGTGCATGTAGCCGACACCTCACACCAGATCGTTACCGTGCCGCCCATGGAAAAAGACCGCACGCTGATCCGGCTCATCGAGCTGGAAAACCCCGATTCGGCCCTCATCTTTTGTAACACCAGGCAGCGCGTTCACTACATCGCTGTGGTCTTGCAGCGCTTTGGCTACAACGCCGACGAGCTCAGCGGTGATTTGCCGCAAAAGGACCGCGAACAGGTGATGGGCAAGCTGCGCCAGGGCAAGCTGCGCTTCTGCGTGGCCACCGATGTCGCCGCACGGGGTATTGACATCTCTGACTTGTCCCACGTGTTCCAGTATGAGCTGCCGGAGGACCCGGAAATTTACATTCATCGTGCCGGGCGCACGGGGCGTGCCGGGGCAGCGGGCACGGCCATCAGCCTGGTAGGTGATTTTACGGAGCAGGTGCAGTTAAAACGTATTGCCAAGCAGTACAACATTGAGTTTGAGGAACGGCCGTCTCCCGACGAAGAGCGGCTGGCCACAGTGGTCGCCGAACGAATGACGGTGCGCCTGGAAGCCCAGATGCGCGACCGCGATAAGCTCAAAGTGGAGCGCTTGCAGCGCTTTGTGCCCATGGTCAAAGAGCTGGCCAACGATGAAGAAGGCGTGCAGCTCATCGCCATGCTGCTGGATGATCTGTACCAGCAGTCGCTGCACACGCCGCCTGCCCTGGTGGAAGAAGACAGTTCGGACGATTCGCAAACCTCTGGCACATTAAAAAAGAAGCAGCGGCGTTCCCGCGGCCGTTCCCGCCGCAGTTAAAAAGAACTTATCCGCAGATTGGCGCAGATTTGATTTTTCTCTGTGCCCCTCTGCGGCTCCTCTGTGAAACTCTGTGTTCCGCTTTCAAGAAAAACGGCTGATTTTTTGATCTATGATCAACGCATGAGAGATCCCCGCGCCAACATGCCCTCGCTGGACAAACGCCCGCCCTCCCTCGCATAATTACAAACACTATCGAATAATAGGAGACTGTACGCGAAGCGGTCGCCCTGCGACATTAACACAGATACACACTGATTTTTCTCCTATCTGTGTAAATATGTGTCCCATTTTGTTTTAGGAAACTACCATGTCTGATCGCAACCTCATTTTTACGTTAGCCAAAGTGATTATTGCTGCTGCCTGGGCCGATGGCCAGGTGAGCCACGAAGAGGTGAACAGCCTCAAGGATCTGCTTTATCAATTGCCGCGTGTTGGCAAAGAGGGCGGCCTGCAAATGAGCGGCCAGGAGTGGGCCAGGCTGGAAATGTATATCGACCAGCCTATCGACGAGGCGGAGCGCGCCCGGCTGATTGCCGATCTGCAAAACGCGCTGCGCTCGCCACGTGACCGGCAGCTGGTGCGCCAGGCGCTGGACGAGATGGTGCACATTGATGGTCAAATTTCTCCCGAAGAAGAGGCAGTCGTAGAGCAGGTGAAACAGGCAATTGACGATGTGAACTTGAACCTGTTTATGCAGTTAGGCCGCATGGTGGGTGGGGCGATGGCTCGACGAACGGCCGTTGCCGATGCCCCTAATCGCGAACAATTTTTTGAAGATTTTGTCAAGAACAAGGTGTTCTACGCCGTCAGCCATCGTTTGAACGTGGAGCAGTCTGAGCTGGACATCCCCGAGGCGGCTCTGCGCAAGCTGAGCCTGGCCGGCGGGTTGATGGCTAAAGTGGCCCACGTCGATCAGGATGTGTCTGAGGCGGAGTTTGGCACGATGGTGCAGGCGCTGCAAACGCATTGGGAGGTGGATGAGGCGACGGCCGTATTCATCACCGAGGTCGCCGTGTCTGAAGCAGCCAAAAAGCTGGATCATCACCGCACGGTGCGCCAGTTTACCACACACACCACCCCAGACGAACGACAGCATTTTCTGGACGTGCTTTTCGCCGTTGCTGCCGCCGATGGCCTGGCCGCCTACGATGAAATTGAGGAAATCCGAGCCATTGCCCGCACCCTCAACCTGCCGCGCGAGGCGTTCATTGAGGCTAAGCTCAAACTGCCTCGCGACCAGCGAGAGGCTTAGATTTTTTTATCCGCAGATTACGCAGATGAACGCAGATTTTTCTTATCTATTCTCTGCGCCTCCGCGCCTCTGCGTTAAGAAAAGGAGCTATTTATGGGAGCATGGGGTCCCGGTAATTTTGAAAATGATGCTGCTCAGGATTGGCTGTACGATTTTGGCGAGAACGATTTTCGTCTCATCGACCGCACGCTGGCGGGTGTTGCGGCCATGATGGCAGTCGATGAGCTGGACGCCGATGAAGCCAGCGAGGTATTGGCGGCGGCTGAGTGCGTGGCTGCGGCCGCTGGCTTCCCGCCCGCCGATCCGCCGCAGGAATTGGCTGAATGGCTGGCGGAAAACAGCCCGATGCAGGTGAAGCCGGAATACGTCGAGATGGCTCGCAAAGCCGTAGCCCGAGTCCTGGCCAAATCGGAACTGCGTGAATTGTGGCTGGAGAGTGATGAGTTTGATGCGTGGGAAACGGCCGTTCACAACCTTCAATCCCGCCTCAGCCAAATCCCTTGATTAAAATTGTTGACTTTGGCATGTAATTCTCGGTATGATGCCTGCAAATGAAAAGCAAAGAGGAGTAATTATGCTAACTGATTATATTCGTGCTGCTATGCGCCACGCTACGTACGAAATAATTGAAGATGGAACATATTATGGGGAGATTCCAGGTTTTCAGGGGGTTTATGCGAATGCAGAAAATCTGGAAGATTGTCGTGAGGAATTGCAAGAAGTCCTTGAGGGCTGGATCGTACTTGGTTTGAAATTAGGTCATACGCTTCCGGGTGTTGACGGCCGTCATCTGAACTTAGAGCCAGAGGTTGTTTGATGCCTGCTTTCGGCCCAGTGAAACGTCGTGATCTCATAAAAGCGTTGCGAAAAGCGGGGTTTGAAGGACCATATTCTGGAGGCAAACATCAATACATGGTTAAGGGAAAGGTACGATTGGTTATTCCTAATCCGCATGGAAAAGAAATCAGTTCAGCATTATTGGCACGAATATTGCGTCAAGCAGAGATCAGCCGCTCACAATGGGAACAACTCTAGACGCTGTCCTTAGGTGGAACTCCCCTAAAATTCCAAGAAAACTGGCAGATTACGAAGTAAGCATCCTAAGATGCGGACAAACGGTGATCCTTTTGGGATTGCTGCTGCTCGCAACCGCCTGCCAACCATCCCTGCCTGAAATTAGCGCCGAGGAACTGGTGCAGCGGACGGCCGAACGCATGCGTAACAGCGGCGGCTTCCAATTCACCATCGAGCGGGACGGCGCGCCTGCTTTCCTTGATCCGGGCGAAACGCTCTCTTTTCGGCGGGCAGCCGGGGCATTTGTAGCCCCCGATCGCGCTCTGGCCACGGTGCGCGTCATCGGCCCGGGCATTATCACCGATGTGGACGTGATTAGCGTGGCCGAAATCCAGTGGCAAACCAATGTGGTCACCGGTGACTGGGAAGAGCTGCCGCCCAACTGGGGCTTCAATCCAGCGGTCCTATTTGACGATGACATTGGCATCCAGGCGGTGCTGCTGGCCGATTTGTCGCAGGTAGCCCTGGCCGAGCCGGAGAACCTGGCGGAGAGTGAGGGGCCAGATGAACTGCTGTACAGCGTAACGGCCGTTGCCAGCGGCGAAAACATCTACCAGATGAGCGGCTTCCTCATCGGCCCGGAGCAGGTGGATATTCAGCTCTGGATTCGGCCGGAAACGTTTGAATTGGTGCGCATTGTGGTGCGCGAGCCAGAGCCAGATCACGAGGAACAGGAGAGCATCTGGCAGGTTGATATTTCCAACTACGATGAGCTGATTGACATCCAGCCGCCGGAGATTGAGTAGGTGACTTCAAGTTTCAGGAGGATTTATTGTGGCGAACGCTCAGGACTCTGAAATAGCAGGCGCATTAATTGGTATCGCTAAAAACCTGAAGATCATTGCTGAGCAGCAGGAAATCATTGCCGCACAGCAAAAACGACAAAGCGAAAGCCTGCGTAACCTGTCTGCGGTATCAACTTTTCTTCTTATAGCAGTCGTATTGATGTTGCTCGTTATGGCCGCGCAGGCAGGTATTCTGTTTTAACCGAATCAGACCCGACGTATGATGTAGATGCGGCCCCACTGGCCCAGCACGGCGATGGAATAACCGGTTAAAATTTCCAGGTTGGGGCATCCGCGGACGGCATCTTTCACCAAATCGTATTCACTGCTGAGGACGACAGCACGGCCGTTCCCCGCCAACACCCGTTCCAATTCCCGAAAAAATGCCGGATACAGCTTCTTTAGCGCCTTGGGCGAGCCGATTTGCTTGCCAAAGGGCAGATTGGTGGCCACCTTGCTGATGCTGCCCGTGGCCAGCGGCAGCTGGGTGGCGTTGGTGTGCAGGGTGCTGAAATCGGTGGGTGGCTCTTTGCGCAGCGCTTCCACATTTTGCCGTGTGGCCCAAACATGGTCGCGCACGATGTCTCCGGCGATCATCTGACCGTAGGCACCGCCAAAGCGCCGCTCCATCGGCAATGTCCCACTGCCACACATCGGGTCCAGGAAGATGTCGTCATCTTCCGGCTGGGTCAAATGAATCATGGCGGCGGCGACAGACGGCCGTAACGCCGCTTTCAGCTCCACCGGCTTGTTGAAGCGATGGCGCATCGTGCGGTCCGTCAGGCGAATGCCGCCGACCAGGCGGGAACCCAGTAAATTGATCCAGATTTCCAGCATGGCGTGGTCGTCCACCAGCCGCCAGCGTGGATAGCGGTTGTTCATGCCCCGTTCCACCGCTTCCCCCAGCTCCTTGCGGTAAATCTCGTGGCTGCCGTACAAACGACTGATCACGCGATAAGACGGCCGTCCCGGCTGTTTGCGGATGGGCATGGCTGTGTCGATAGCGTGTTGGAAGACGGCCGTTTCGCTCACCATCTCCGTAATTTGCGGCAGCACCTGCCGCGTGCGCGGCACCTTCTCAATTGAAACGGCTAAAACAAATACGTCCTCAACTGTGCGTAATTGAAATAAATCCTCAGCTGCGCCAGCGTAGCTAAAAAGCAGCAGCCCATTTTGCTCCTTGGCAAAAACTGTTTCGCCAAACTTGGCTCCCGGCAGCTTGTCCCGAATTTCTAGCCAGGCAATCTCTTCTACGCCCGGCATCGTTTGCACGTAATATGTTGTTGCTTCATCATCCATAGTTATATCCTTGGCAAAAGTCGGTAGATGATACCATATCTCTTCTGAATCATTTGAAATTTGGTTGCATTAACCCTGCGCAATAATTACACTGTAGCTTGTTTCCACTTCCAGAAATGAGAGCCCATTAAAAATTGTTTCCACAAAAGTTGATCCACGAAGGAGGACCATGTCATGATGCCTAAGAAACAGACCACGCGAACCTGGCTTGTTTTGCTGCTTTTGTTAACGGCCGTAACCCTGTTGGCTGCCTGTTCCGGCGGCGACCAAATGCTGCTGGCCGAGTTTAATAGTGACGGAGAAGCCGAGATCTTCTTGGCCGGATTGGATGAGGCAGAAAGCGAATGGCAAACCCTGGCTGAAGACGTGCAAAGAACCTTTTTGTTTGAAGGGGAGCTGGCCGCTTTTGTGCCAGAGACAAACCGCATTCTGTTATGGTATATCGATGGCAATGATCTTCGGGTAGAGCAAATGGAAATAAGGGATGAGGCACCCGCCGAGGTATTTGAAGCAGACGCCGAGGCCCGGCTCTTTACCGAAATGGAGCCGGGATCCGCCACTATTTACTTCACAGAAACTGAAGGGTTTGACAACTTCCGCTGCTATGTTTCCCAAGATGGGGCCGAGGCGGAACGATTGGCACGCGGTGAATCCTGTTTTGTGAATGCAAGCGGCGCGGTTCAAACGGAATTTGATCCTGACGACGGCGTTACCGTCACCTTGATTTCCTTGGACGGTGAAGAAGAGACCGTGATTTTGGATGAGGTGGAAGATGTTTTTAACGTGCGCTACAACGAAGAACTGACCCGGTTTGCCTACGTTGAATTCGACGGCGACGAGGCACAAATGTACCTGGTTGAACCCGGTGCTGAAGAGGCAGAACAGTTTGGTGAAGAGTTTGCCTTCATCGACAATTTTGGTTTTTCCGCCGACGGGGAAACCATTTACGTCATTGGCATGTTGGATGAGGACGATGACGAGGTTGGCTTGTTTATCAACGCAGTTGGGGATGCCCTGATTGAAGCCGACGACATCACCCTGGCTGGCCAATCAGAAGATGGCGACTATGCCGTTTTCCTGACGGAGTCCGACGATGAAATGGCGGCGTTTGTTTATAGTTTGGCTGAAGGCACTGTGACCGAAATAGCCGAGGAGCCGTCTGTTAGCTTAGTAGGTTTCCTTACCGAGGATCGCTTTCTCCTGCAAACCGAAAATGATGATGAGGATGTTTTGTTGAGCGTAAGCAATGATGGCAATGAGGAGATTGAACTGCTGGAGACAGATGATTACGACATTCTCTTTGCCTACATGAATAACGCGGCCGAACAGCTTCTGGTGCAGCTTACGGATGATGAGGGGACAGATACGCTTTACGTTACCAGCCTGGCAGCGGAAGATGGCTATTTCTTGCTGGAAGAATGGTCGGCCATCACCATTTTGGCGGCCACGGACGAATATCTTATTTTTGCCGGACGTGAAGATGAGGATGATGACCGGGCCTTATACAGCATTGCCTGGGCTGAAGATAGTTCGGAAACAGAGCTGGATGATGATGCGGAGTTTGGCTTCCGGGGGGTGTTTTTTGCGGCGGACGGCCGTTCCATCTACTATACCGCTATGGAAGACGGCCTGGACGACACCGAGGTCCGCCGGGTGCCCGTAGACGGCAGCGAAAGCCCGGAAGATTTGTACCGCGATATGGTGCTGCTGGACGTGAGCTGGGTCGGTGAGCCGAATTTGCAGTTCTTACGTTAAGGTGCAAATCGTAGGGATGCTGGCCTGTTGCGCCAGCTTTTTCCAAGACAAGCAACAACTGTCATTCTGAATGAAGCGCAGCGGAATGAAGAATCCCTCTAAACGATGTTAGGCAGAATCTTTGGCCATGTGACAGTTGTCCAGCGAAGCTTTCGCTTGAAAATGTTAAGAGGGATTCTTCGCTTCGCTCAGTCTTGTGCTGTGCTTGCCGAAGTAATGACAAATAATAGACCAAGTAATTGCTCGATTAATTACTCAATTACTTGCCAAAGCGGTCTTCGCTGCGGGCGCGGAAGAAGAGCCGGATGGGGACCCCCGTAAACGGCCACTGTTCCCGCAGCCGATTTTCTAAAAAGCGTTTATAGCCAAAATTGAGCCACTCCGGATTGTTTACAAAAAAGACAAAGGTGGGCGGCGCTACGCCAGCCTGGGTGACATAGAAAAATTTAGCTCGCTTGCCGCCTTTGCCCGGCGGTGGATGCAGGGTAATGGCGTCGCGCATAAATTTATTGAGGGCACTGGTGGGGATGCGCTGGTAGCGTGCCTCGTTCACATCGACCACATGAGGCAAAATGCGGCTGACGCGCTGTCCCGTCATGGCGGAGATAAACAGCACCGGCATGTAAGGCAAAAAGTTGAGGTCCTGCCGCACTTTGTCTTCGTATTCCTTCATGGTGTAGCTGTCTTTTTCGATGGCGTCCCATTTGTTGACCAGCACAATGGCTCCGGCGGTCTCGTCGGTGATCATGCCCGCCACGTGGGCATCCTGGGCGATGATGCCCGTTTCGGCATCCAGCAGCATCAGCACCACATCGGCTCGCTTGAGGGCCTTCATGGCGCGCAGCACGCTGTATTTTTCAATACCGGGGTCGATTTTACCGCGCCGCCGGATGCCGGCGGTGTCGATGAGGGTGAACTCCTGGCCATGCCACTTTATTTTGGTGTCGATGGCGTCACGCGTGGTGCCGGGAATGTCGCTGACAATGACCCGCTCTTCGCCAATGAGCTTGTTTACCAGGGTGGATTTGCCCACGTTAGGGCGGCCCAGCATGGCGATTTTGATCGAGGTGTCTTCTTCATCGTCATCGGGAGGTGAGGGAGGAACGGCCGTCACAATCGCATCCAACAAATCCCCTGTGCCATACCCGTGCAGCGCCGAAATGGGAAACACCTCGCCTAGGGCAAGCTCGTAAAATTCATACACATTGTCGGTCATCTTGGCTGATTCCAGCTTGTTGGCGGCTACCAGCACCGGCTTGTTCGATTGGCGCAAAATATCCGCCACTTCCTGGTCGGCGGCGGTGACGCCTACCTGGCCATCTACGACCAGCACTACCACCTCGGCATCGCGAATGGCGATAGCGGCTTGTTGGCGAATGTAGGGTAGAAACTGTTCTGAATCTTCAGAAAGCGGCTCCGTGCGCCAGCCTGCGGTGACTTCAATGCCGCCGGTATCGACCAGCGAAAAGGCGACGCCGGCCCATTCACTGTCGGCGTAAAGCCGGTCACGCGTGGTACCGGCTGTCTCTGAGACGACCGCCACGCGGCGGCCTACGATGCGATTAAATAAAGTTGATTTGCCCACGTTTGGTCTGCCGACCAACGCGACTAAAGGTTTTGCTGTCATAAGGTATCTGTCTATTAAAAAAGAATGGGTCTGGGCAGCCAGGCAAAGCTGGTGGATAGGATTGGATTGGGAACGGCCGTACCCCATCGTGCGTTGTTACCACCGGATATAACACATCGAGATACATGGAGTCAATATCTGAAAATTCATCTGTTGGGGTAATGGGCTCAGAAATAATCACATCAATGACCGATGGCTGAATAGATCGTAATTCCAGACCACGATCCGGTACATCTACATCTGGTTCCAGCGAGTACTCACCCTCTTCCAGGCCAAACAAATCCAAAGAGACCCGTACTTCTTGCTCTGTTAACGTGTCCAGCACCGGGGAGGGACCAAAAAGCACTACCCGCAGCGTGTCTGGTTCAATCGTGGCTTCCAAGTCTTCACTAATGCCCAAAAGCTCAATCGGTAGATTATATATCTTTGTGCTGGAAAAAGGTTCGATTTGCACTGTCACCGTAATCTCCGTGACGCTGTCTAGGGAAATGCCCTCAGGGAGTACCAACGAGACCTGGTCCTGGTACGTTTCTGTCAGCCCCGTTATGTCAATTGGTTCGGTTTGTACCCGGAAAGGCAGGGCCAACTGCGTGGGACGCCCTGTCACCAACACGCTGGAGGGCTCCACGGTAACGCCTAAAACCCGGTAGCCTGGTGCAACCTGGCCAATAATATCGGCGGTAATCACCTTGTTGGCAAAATCGGCCGATTCATTGATGGGAATTGTTACTTCTACCTGGTCTGTACTTAGCTGCAAGCCGCTGACGCTGGCCACTCGACCCTGGCGGTCATAAAAAAGCGGCTGCGGCGTTTCGATACGGGTTTGGGTGTCATCATTTAGAAAAACGGTGACCTGGGCAAAATCCAGACGGTCAACCTCGCTTTCGGTACCAGTTACAGTAATGACGGGGGGATCAATAAGCTCGTTGCCCCTTGTGTGCCCCCGTGCTACCTCCCCACGAATCTCAGCCTCCACTTCAATTTCCCGTGTGATCAATCTTTCTAAGTGCACTTCCATCGTTTCGGGAATAGGGTCCTCAAGCGTGACCCGTGTGTCTTCTGCCTGAATAGTCACAGGAACTGTTACATCACTGCCTAAGGGCACATCACTCAGGTCAATGATGGCTGTAAAATCATCCTGAGTTAATTCAGACACAATAGAGGTTGGCCCTTCGTAAGAGACAAGCACAGGCGGATTATCATCCTCGGGACTAATACGGGTCACATCTTCGGGCAAACCGATAAAGGTAGCTGGGATTTGCAAAGCTCGCTTAATGGTAGGATCTTCAACCTGCATGGCCTGGACCCAAATGACGACAGCCAAAACGAAAGAGAGTAATAACGTTGCCAGATTGGCAATGAGGGAACGGGTCAGGCGCATCATGACTCTGACCTCTGGCTGTTTTGCCGGTTGTACAAAAAGGCGTGCAAAATATCGTCCAGCCGGGAGGGGTCCTGGCGGCGAATGACACGGCCGTTATGGGCAATCGAGACCTGTCCCGTTTCTTCCGAAACAACCACCGCTACGGCATCACTTACTTCGCTAATGCCCAGAGCCGCACGATGGCGCAGGCCCATCTGCCGGTCTGTGAGGCTGCTGGTGGAGAGCGGCATGACACAGGCTGCCGCCGCCAGCTTGTCGTTTCGCATAATCACGGCACCGTCGTGCAGTTCCGTGTTTTTGTTGAAGATGGTCAGCAGCAAATCCGGCGACACCTCAGAGTTCAGCAAAATGCCGGTGTCGATATATTCTTGCAGGCCAGTGTCTCGTTCAAAAACAATGAGCGCGCCGTGCCGCCGCTGTGAGAGGCGAATGCTGGCATCCTTCACCGCCACGACCACTGGACTTATCTCGTTTTTGCGGAAGAAACGGAAATAGCTGCCGGTACGGCCGAGTTGTTCCAACGCGCGTCTAAGCTCAGGCTGAAAAATGATGGGAATGGAGAGCAGCAGTGTGGGCAAAATCCAGCTTACCAGCTGGCGAAAGGCAGTCAGCCCTGGAATGGCGGAGAGCAGCAGAACAATGAGTGCCAGGCCAACAAAGCCGCGCAAAACTTGTACAGCGCGTGTGCCACGAATGAGCAAAAAGGCGCTGTAGATAACGACCGTTACCAACAAAATATCAATTGCACTGATCCATAAATTAGTGGAGCGGTTCAGTGCATTTGCAAAACTCTCCCAGGAAAAAACGTTCATAGATGGGTGTTACAATTAAGGCCGTAATTGGGCTAACAATTGCCGGTAACTGGCAGCATTGGGGGGATTTAACGCCAGAATTTTTTCAATTGTTGCGTAGGCGGCTTGTGTCTCATTTGCTTCTAGCTGAGCTTCGCCCAGCTTGTCCAGTATTTCAATGGCATCTGCCTGGCGTTTCTGTTGCAAGTACAGGCGTGACAGGCGGTCAACCAGATTTTTGTCAGACGGCCGTTGCCGGACCATGTCTTCCAAAATACCAACAACCTTGGCACCACGCCCGCCGCGCACCAGCTGCTTTAAATAATTGTCCAGCTCGCCCACAGCGTTCACCGGCTGCCCGACTTTGTAATATAAATCAACCAGCGTAATGGCTGTGCGCTCATCATTTGGATCGAGCGCCCGCAGCTCTTTGTAGGCCGTCAGCGCCCGTCGCCAATCAAACCGCTGGATGTCAATCTCGGCCGCGAGTCGCAAAAAGCGTGCTTTCCAGGCATGGTCGGCCGAACCGCGCGGGGCCAGCTTTAAGGCTTCCTGGTAGGTTTCGCGTGCTTTGTCTACCTGTGCCAGCTGGTAATAAGAATCGCCCACCGCCATATAATGCTCCAGAGCCCGGTCAATCTGGCCATGCTGCTTGAGCATATCAATTAAGCGGCCGCGAGCCGCCAGATCGAGCGGGGTCATTTCTACCGCTTTTTCATAAGAAATAATTGAGCCATTCACGTCACCCCGGTTGCGGTAGGTGTCGGCCACTGCCACAAATTTTTGGGCGGCCGTTTCGCGGCGACCTTGTTTTCCCAGCAGTTCCCCCAGCTGCATGTGCGCCGGCAGGTAATCATTGGAGAGTTGAATGGCGCGGTAGGTTTCTTCAACGGCCGTATCATACATACCCCGCTTGGCATATTCCTGGCTCAAATAAAGCGACTCCAGCACCTGTTCTGATCCGGCCGTTAACATATCGCCCAAAATCATCATGCCAGAATCAGAGATGGCATCCAGACGCCCGCGTGCTTCTTTGGCCTTGTCTTCCCAACCCTTGTGGCTTAAAAACTCAACCAGCGCATTGGCAAAGGCAGACGCTTGATCCCGTTCCCCCTGGGCCATCATGCTGTCGGCCAGATTTTCATACAGTTCAATGAGCCGGTCTGCCTGACTGTGCTGCACCGTGGCTAAATCAACAATCTTGAGAACATTAATAAAATGCTCGATTGCTTTTTCTATACGGCCCCGCGCCCGGTGGCATTCGCCCAAAGAAAAATAGCTGGCCAGCCGGAAATCGTGGTCCCTTACCGACAGTTCGAATTCGCGAATGGCATCTTCAAAGCGGAGTTTGTCCTGATAAAGCAGGCCAAGGTTGAAGTGTGCGGCCGTATTGTCCAACCCCATTCCCATCGCCTCTTCATAGGCGCTGATGGCCTCGTTGGTCATGTTGCGCGTTTGAAAATCCAGCGCCTTGCTGATGAGCGTGCTTAGCTGGAGGGTTTGCGCATTCAGCTCAGCATCTTCATCGTCAAAAATATCCCCTGCCAGTTTTTCCGAAGCTAAACGACGGGCATCTTGCACCGGGCTGGCGGCATCGGCCGCCTTCGTTGCGCCGTTGCCCGATTTTTGTTGCAAAGCGGCCGCCATGTGCTGCGCCACTTCGCTGATGCTGTCTGAGGATTGGTAAGTGGGGGAGTCTGATTCACCCTCCAACTTTTCGCCGCTGCGCAGCTGCTCAATGGCGGTCAGCACCTCGGCATTGCGCGGGTCCAGCTTGAGGGCCAGCTGGCACGCTTGCAGCGCATTTCTGGTTTCACCCTGTGAATTGAGGATGCGGGCAATCGCCAGATATTCGCGGATGGCGTTGTGTACCGAACCTTGCCGTTCATAAATAGAGGCCAGCCGTTGGTGAGCGCGCAGCAGATCCGGTTCCAGGCGCACCGCCCGGTTCCAATTGTCCATTGCTTCGGTCAGCCGCCGCCGGTTCAGCTCAATTTCGCCGATGGCCATGTACGTTTTACCCGCTTCGCCGTACATGTTTAACCGTTCCTGCACATCGGCAACCTGGCGCAGGTAGATCACGTCGCCGCGTGAGAAGCGTGCGGCCAGCTTGTAATTTTCCAGCGCTTCCTTCAGCTGGTTGCTCTCCAAATAAGCCATACCCAAACCAGCATAGGGGGCCGGTTCATTGGAGATCTCGGTGATGGCGTCCTGAAACTCCTGGATCGCTTCTTGCCAATTTTGATCCCAGCTATGTGAATGACCTCGATTTAATGCTTCTTCGAATCGGGCACGGTTTCCTGCCACGCCAAAGCCTCCAAATGGTTATTTAGGACTTGCCCAACAGCTCGACGAGGATCGCCTTTTGCGCATGCATCCGGTTTTCTGCCTGAGGGAACAGGACAGAATTCGGACCATCGGCCACCTCATCAGTGATTTCTTCGCCACGATGAGCGGGCAAACAATGCATCACCAGGCAATCGGGTTTCGCCAGATTGACAAGCTGTTGGTTTACCTGATATGGGGGGAAGACCTTTAGACGTACGGCCGTTTCCTCTTCTTGCCCCATACTTGTCCATACATCTGTATAGATAATATCTGCATCCGCCACCGCTTTGTTTGGATCTTCATACACTTCTATAGAAGCACCTGCTGTACTGAATTGTTCACCCAGCGAATAATCATCTTCCGTCAGCGTATAGTGGGGCGGCGTGGCGATGGCAAAGTGCATTCCCACCTTCATGCAGGTAAATAATAATGAACGGGCCACGTTATTACCATCCCCAACATAGACCATTTTTAACCCTTCCAGCCGCTTTTTTGCCTCCAAAACGGTAAAAATATCGGCCAAGGCTTGAGCCGGATGGTTGTAATCTGACAAGCCATTAATAACGGGAACCGAGCCATATTCGGCCAGCTGCAAAATATGCTCATGTTCAAAGACGCGAGCCATGATGCCATCTACATAGCCAGACAGCACGCGGGCCACGTCCGCCACGCTTTCACGGCCACCCATTTTTATCTCACTAGGCGACAGGTAAAGTGCATATCCGCCCAGGTGCACCATGCCCATTTCAAAAGAAACGCGGGTACGCAGCGACGGCTTTTGGAAGACCAGAGCCAGGCTTTTGCCTTTAAGAAGGGGTTTGTTACCACCATTCTGCCATTCCTGTTTTAAGGAAAGGGCTAAATCAAGCAAATTGTGCAGTTCGTCAGGGGATAAATCAGCGATGCTAAGAAAATGTTTCACAGTGTTAATTCTCCGGACAGTTGGCGTAGAATTTTGAGGGGTTTTGGCTGTACGGCCGTTCACAAAAACCCTTTTATTGCCACTGGTTACCTTAAAAAAGTATACCACAGGCAAAAACGAAGGAAAAGCATTGTGAGTATGGCAATAATTTATGGGAGCCAAGGAAACAACAAAAAGATATTCTGGACTAATTCCCACGTTTTCTTTCCATGCTCCCATAACTTGACGCACTTATTAGTTATGGTAAGATACGAATTGCAGAGGGGATGTTATGTCATTTTCATAATGTCCCAAAATGGGGGCAATTTTAAGGTAGGTGCCACATGGATTTTATAAAGAATCGACCGGAGTTGTCCGTCCTTATTGCATTTATAGTTGGCCTGATCATTGGCCTAACCGTGTTTGGCTGGTATCTCTTCCCTGTGGAGTGGACTGGTGCTGGTCCCGGGGATCTGGAGCAGGCTGAACAGGATGTCTATCTGCAAACCATCGCCGACGCCTATTCCTTGCAGCCCGGCAATACAAGCCTCGTTACCCGTGCCCTGGATTCCTGGCCCAATGCCGCCACCGCCATTTGTGATTTACGTGGCCGCACGGCCGATCCTGGGGCGCAGGAACGCCTGAACGCGATTGCCGTTGTGCAAAGTGGTGGACAGGCTTGTGATGCATTACCCGCTGCGGGCGTACAGGATGGGTCACAGCCGGCCGCACAGCCAGAAGAAGAAGGCTCTAATCTTGGTACCATCTTGGCGTTACTGCTTGTGTTGGCCCTGGTCGGCGCAGGCATTGTTGTTGTCTTGAACCGGCGCAACAGCATGATGGCCGAAGATGACAATGTCGATCTCTACTATGACAACATGCCAGAAAGCGCCCCCACGATGGCCAGCGAAGAAGGTGTTAGTGCTGTTCCCATTGCCCGATTCCAAAGCGATTACGTATACGGCCGTGACAACTACGACGACTCCTTCAGCATTGAAAATGCCGGCGGTGAGTTCCTGGGCGAATGTGGCGTAGGCATTGCCGAATCGATTGGCAGTGACACACCTAAAAACGTCACCGCCTTTGAAGTGTGGCTGTTTGACAAAAACGACATTCGCACCATCACTAAAGTGGTGATGAGTGACCACGCTTTCTTTGATGAAGCCCTCAAAGCGAAGCTGGCACCCAAAGGGGAACCCGTTTTGGCCCGCGAAAATGAGGTGATTGTGCTGGAGACGGCCACCCTCATCATCAATGCAGAAATTAAAGAGATGCAGTACGGCGCAGGTTCACTGCCGCCGCAAAGCTTCTTCGATAACTTCTCCATTGAGCTTTCTGCCTGGGCCAAAGAAGGGGACTTTGATGAGCCAGACATCGAAGGGCGGGTCGATGAACTGCTTGAGTATTAATCATTCTATATAAGAGAAAGTCAAAAGCCCCGGTTGATTTTTCAGCCGGGGCTTTCTTATTGGTTAAGGAAACGGTATGCGTTTTTTGGTAACGGGGGGCGCTGGTTTTTTGGGGGCGGCGCTGGCAAATAAGCTGGCTGTTGACGGCCATATCGTACTGGTTTTGGATGATTTGAGTAATGGCGATGCCAGCCAGCTCCGGCCAGAGATTGTGTTCACACAAGGGGATATTAATAATATTCCCTTATTATGGTCGTTGTTGGGGGATGTCGATTGTGTTTATCATCTGGCGGCGCGGGTCTCTGTCGCCGAATCAGTGCTGCATCCGCAGGCGTACAACGCGGTAAACGTGGGCGGTACAGTGAGCCTGATGGAGGCGATGCGGGATACGGGCGTGCGGCGGGTCGTGTTTACGTCTTCGGGGGCGGTTTACGGCCGTTTACCAACCCAACCCGTCCACGAAAACGACACCCCCAACCCGGATTCTCCCTACGCCGTGAGCAAATGGGCTGCTGAGCAATATATTCACACCATCGGCCGGCTGTGGGACATTGAAACGGTGGCCCTGCGCATTTTTAATGCGTATGGACCGCAGCAAAGCCTGCCCGTCTCGCACGCGCCGGTCATCCCCCGTTTTTTGCACCAGGCGGTAACTGGTGGTTCAGTGGTGCTGTACGGCAATGGGCGGCAAACGCGTGATTACATTTACGTGGCAGATGTTGTGGCGGCGCTGCTGGCAGCGGCCACTGCTAAAGCGGTGAACCGGCAGGTAATCAATATCGGCAGCGGCGTGGAGACGAGTCTGGAGCAGTTGGTAGCTCATGTTGAACAGGTCACGGGCAAGCATGTGAATCAGCTAACCAATCAGCAAAAAACGGGCGGGGTGCCGCGCCTGGTGGCCGACATCAGCCGGGCGCAGCAGCTGTTAGGATTCAGGCCGCTGGTTGGTTTACGTGAGGGGTTACAGCAGATTTTGCGGGAAGACAGCCGGTTCCAATAAAAATTTAAGGTAGGGTGACTGTCACCTTCCTGCTAGACAACAAAAAACGCCAGCACTTATTGTGCTAGCGTTTCCATGCCCAAGAGAGGACTCGAACCTCCACGCCCATAAGGGCACAGGCCCTCAACCTGCCGCGTATGCCAATTCCGCCACTTGGGCTAACAGTTGGCAATTATAGCCATTGCCAGACGGCTGTCAATGTAGGGCAGCGTTACGCTGATACCAATTCGGCAATTTCTAGTGAGGCTGTTCTGGCGGCGGCAAATGCCGTTTCTGTCGTCGGCGCCATCTGCAAAACGGCCGAAGCCCAGGTAAGCCCCGCGCCAAAACTGACCAGCAGCAAACGATCCTCTAAACCGATTTCTCCGGCATCGAGACCATCACAAATGGCTAAAGGGATGGCGGCGGCCGACGTATTGGCGTATTTGTGTATTTTCACCAAAAATCGCTCAATGGGCAGCCCCATGCTGCGGGCGGCGGCCTGAATAATGCGCAGGTTGGCCTGGTGGGGGACAATCGTGTCGATATCGGTCAGGGTCATGCCCGCCTCGGCCAGGCTGCGCTGGCTGGTTTGTCCCAAAATGCGCGTGGCAAATTTGAATACTTCACGGCCGTTCATGCGCAAATAATGCCGTCCCTCGGCAAAGGTGGCGGCATTTACTGGTTCAGCCGAGCCGGTAGCGGGCAAGATAATGTGCTCGCTGCCGCTGCCATCTGACCCCATATCAAAGCCGAGCACGCCGCATGGTTCTGTGCTGGCTTGCAGTACAAACGCGCCGGCCGCATCGCCAAACAGCACGCAGGTGCTGCGGTCGTTCCAATCGATAAAGCGGCTAAGCAGTTCGGCCCCAATCACCAAAATATTGTCATAAGCCCCGCTGCTGATGAACTGCTGCGCTGTGGTTAAGCCATAAAGAAAACCGGTGCAGCCGGTGACTAACACAAAGGCGGGCACATTGGTGGCTCCCAGCATGTGCTGCACCTGGCTGGAAACGGGCGGCGTCAAATGGTCGCCTGTCGTGGTAGCCACAATGATGAGGTCAAGCTCAGAAGCGGCCAAATTGGCTTTTTGCAAAGCCAGCCGCGCGGCTTCCACTGACATGGTGGCGGTGGTTTCATTGGGTGCAGCCACATGGCGTTGGTAAATGCCAGTGCGCTGTACGATCCATTCGTGGCTGGTATCTACTATGTTTTCCAGATCGTAATTGGTGACTACTTTTTCGGGCACATACGCACCCCAGCCGGTGATACGGCCGTATCGTTTTTCCATTCTGCTGTGCTCCTCAATTGCTAATTGTTCGTCATCGAGCTGTTGCTGCAATGCATGGTATTAAACCCGAATTAGGCCAAATCGTCACGAGACTGAGCGGCTTGCCTCATATTTAAGAAATTAAGGCTGTGCTTCGTCTAGCTGTAATTTCCTACCAGGCACCTTCTTAACGATATGGGAACCGTCAGATAATTCTCCGATAAATGAAGATGCAAAAATGATGGTAAGCAGTTACCCTAGAGAAAACAACAAATCGCTGAGAAAGGTTTTTAGAAATGGAAACGGCCGTTTAGGCCCATAAGTTATGAATGTATTCGCGCGCTATCTTGCCCCGCCCAAATTTGATGATCCGGAAAAAACCAGGCAGGCATATTGGCTAAATCGATATTTGCTGGCTTTTATTTCTAGCATGCTCCTGTTGCTGGTGATTTTACGGCCGTTCACCCGATTTTTTGGCCTGGAACGTCTGGTTGCTTTGTTTGGACTTGGGTTGCTGCTAGGCACTGCCCTGGTTTGTGTCGGCCTTGTTTATCGGGGTTATTTGCGTTTAACTGCCTGGCTGCTCTCTGGCACAGCCTTTGTTGTTGTTACGCTGTTGATGATTGTTTTTGATGGCATTCGCAGCTCGGCTGTGGTGGGTTATTTTGTCATCGTGGCGGCCGTCAGTTTATTTATTCGCGGCAAAGCCCCCCTCTTTTTTATGGCACTCAATGTCATTGCCCTCACTTTGGTTTATGCTGCTGAGCATAATGGGATCATCATTACCCGCTACAACAGCTTACCGACCATAGATGATCTGGTTATTCTGGGTGTGGCTTTGGTGTTACATACGCTGCTGCTGCGGCAGCTCATCGAAGGTCTAAGCGAAAGCGTGGCAGATGCCCAGTGTGCTGTGGCTGCATTGCAGGTGGCCAACGAGGAGCTAAAGCAGAGTCAAGCTTCATTGAAACAACTGCATCAGGAACTGGAGGCACGCGTTGCCGAGCGCACGGCCGAATTACAAATTGCCAATACCCAGCTACAGCATGAAGTCGCCGAACGCAAACGCACCGAAGAAGCGATGCAGCAGGCGCAAAAACGGGAAAGCATGGGCCTCATGGCCAGCGGCATTGCCCATGATTTTAATAATTTGCTGGTAGCCATGCTGGTTCAAACCAATTTAGCGATTAATCAACTACCTGCTGAGGCGCCTGCGCGAGAACATATTCAAAAAGCGGTGCTGGCCACGGAACAGGCCGCCGAGCTAACGCGGCAAATGTTGGCTTATGCCGGCGGTGGTCAGTTAGAAATTGCCCCGGTCAATTTGAACCAGGTAATTGAGAACAACGTTCATCTTTTTCGGGCTGCGGTTGCTAAAAATGTCACTTTACACACCGATCTGGCCGAAGATTTACCTTTGATTGAGGCCGATCGCAGTCAGCTGCAACAAGTAATTATGAACCTGATCCTGAACGGAGCCGAAGCCATTGAAGCGGCTGCCGGGCACGTTTGGGTGATTACCGGGCGGGAAATGGTGATGAGCTATGATACTCATAATTGGCATTGGACCGGGAGTGAGCTGCCCGAAGGTGAGTATGTGTGTTTAATGGTGCGCGACAGCGGGGTGGGCATGACGCCGGAAATTCGCAGCCGTATTTTCGATCCGTTTTTTACGACAAAGGAAGATGGCCAGGGTTTAGGATTGGCATCCGTACTGGGCATTGTGCGGGATCATCATGGGGGCATTCATGTGGAGAGCGAACCGGGGTGGGGGACGATGTTTCGTCTGTTATTCCCCATGAGTGAGCATACGGAAACGGCCGTTTCCCCCCAAGAGGTCAATCAGCCCGCTAATGCATCCGGAAAGCTAATTCTGGTCATTGATGATGAAAAACCGGTGCGCGAAGCGGTTGTGGACATTATGGACCTGCATGGGGTTGCGGTGGTAACGGCCGTTGACGGCCAGGATGGCATTGCTGTATTCAACGAGCGCAAAAATGAAATTCAGCTGGTACTGTTAGACATGTCTATGCCTGGTATGAACGGAATCGAAACGCTGCACAAACTGCGCCAGATTAATCCAGAGATTCCGGTAATTCTTTCCTCTGGCTATTCACAGCAGCAAATCGCGCCTGAGGTGATGGTTAACGGCCGTACCGGCTTCCTGGCCAAACCGTATAATGTTGATTCTCTGGTCAGTAAAATTTGGCAATATTTACCCAACGATCCCCCTCCTGACGCTTGACAAACCCCAGCCCAGCAGCAAAAATACGCTTCGATTGGCAAGACAAACCTCCGGCGCAACTTTCCCGGAGGTTTTAACTTTTTGCCACAAGGAGAATCGTTTAAGCGATGAAGAAACGTGTGCAATTTCTACTTTTGCTGATTTTTATCAGCCTGGTTGCTGCCTGCGGTGGGGATGAGGCCACGCCAACGCCCATTGCGCCTCCAGCTACAACAGATGTGTCGGAGACGGCCGTTACCCCCACTACTGTCATCACTGCCACAGCCACAACCTTGCCACCACCGCCTACCATTGCTGCGGCCACCAGCACGCCCACCACCGAGCCACCTGCTGCCGGCACCAACCTGCTCACCGCTGCCGACTTTGGCACCGACCGCAATCCGCTAACCGGTGAACTGGTGGACGATCCGGCCCAACTGCAAAGACGGCCGCTCGCCATCAAAATCTCCAACGCGCCCCCCAGCTTTGTCCGCCCCCAGTCCGGCCTTAACAGCGCCGACTGGGTGTTTGAACACACGGCCGAAGGCCACATCACCCGCTTCACGCTCATTTTGTACGGCAAGGACGTGGAGCAAGTTGGCCCAATCCGCAGCGCCCGGCTGATTGATGTGGAGCTGCCTGCCATGTACGATGCGGCTTTGGCCTTTTCCGGGGCCAGCGTCGGCGTCAACCAGCGGCTTAACGCCTCTGACTTTGCCAGCCGCCTTATCCGCTCCAGCGATCCAGGCTACTATCGCACCGGAGAGGATAAGCCGTTTGAGCATACGCTGTACGGCCGTCCCGCCACGTTCCGCCAGGGATTAGATGCTTTGGGCCTGAACACGCCGCCCAATTTCAACGGCTTGCTCACCTTCACCAGCGAGACACCGGCCGGTGGTGAACCGGCCAGCAACGTGACGATTGATTATGAGTGGGAGGTGGTGGAGTGGCGCTATGATGAGGGGAACGGCCGTTACTACCGCTGGGCTGCTGGAGAACCGTTTCTGGACGGCAGCACGGGCGAACAGGTGAGTGCCGCCAATGTGGTTGTGATTGCCCCGTTCCATGTAGAGGACGCCACCATTTGTGAACAGATCACCAACGGCGTCTGTACGCATCTCTCGGTGCAGATTCAGCTGTGGGGCAGCGGCACGGGCTTCATTTTGCGTGACGGCCAGCAGTACCCGGTAACCTGGCACCGCGAAAACCGCAACGACCTCCTCACCTTCACCGACGCCGACGGCAACCCATTTCCCTTGCAAATTGGCAACACCTGGGTGCAGTTGGTGCCCACCTGGTACGATGATCCGGTGACCATTTCACCATAGGATTTGGGTGATCGGTAATCGGTGAACCGCAAACGGTGTTCGGTAGGGGCGAGGCGGCGCGATCAAACCATGGACAAACAAAAAAGCGTCGCTCGCGCCGCCTCGCCCCAAAACCTGGCCAACCGCAAACCTGCGGTTAGGACGTTGGGTGGTGTGGCAAAGGGCGAGGCAGATCGATGGGTAGGTCGTACATGGGGCAAGACCATTGCCGATCTGCCTCGCCCCTACATTTCTTACGGTTTGATGAACCCTTGTTTTACTAACAACTCCGCATTGAGGACGGAGCCGCTGGCGGCACCACGCAGGGTGTTGTGAGTGATGGAAAGGAAGCGGATGTCGTTGACCGGGCATTGGCGTACGCCGCCGACGGTCCAGGCCAGGCCGTTGCCCGCGTCGCGGTCCAGGCGGGGCTGGGGGCGGTTGGCTTCCGGCCGGTAAATGAATACCGACTCGGGCATGGTGGGCAGGTCGCGCACGATTTCCGGCGGCTGCCACGTTTGGAACAGCTCAATCACCTCTTCGGCAGAGGCGGATTGGCTGAGTTTGACGGAAACGCTGCCCAAATGCCCATCAATGACGGGCACGCGGTTGGCCTGAGCGCTGACCTTAAAGGGAGCCATCTCAATCGCGCCGTTGGCGTAGGTGCCACACAGCTTGCGCGGTTCGCTTTCCAGCTTGCCGTCTTCGCCGCCAATGTAGGGAATCACGTTATCCATAATGTCCAGCGAGGGCACGCCGGGGTAGCCGGCACCAGAGATGGCCTGGAGCGTGGTGACAACGGCCGTTTCCACCCCATAATTCTTGTGCAAAATTTGCAGCGGCAAAACGATGCTTGTCGTCGAGCAGTTGGCATTGGCCACAATCCAGCCGTCCCAGCCGTATGCCTCTTTTTGGCGCGGAATGAGCGCCGTGTGGTCCAGGTTCACCTCCGGGATGAGCAGCGGCACGCACGGGTCCATGCGAAACGGCGAGGCGTTGGTGAGGACAATGTAGCCCGCCTGGGCAAACGTTGGTTCCAGTTCCCGCGCTTCGGCGGTAGGCAGTGCCGAAAAAAGAACGCATGGTACCAGATTGGGTTCGGTAGGTTGCACGATCATGTCGGCCACGGCGGCAGGCGGATCGCCGGGCAGCAGCCAGTTGACGCCTTCGCCATACGGCCGTCCCGCTGTGCGTTCTGAGCCGGTGAGCGCGGCAATCTCAAACCAGGGATGGTCTACCAGATGTTGAATAAAACGCTGCCCCACTGCACCAGTGGCAGCCAGAATACCGACGGGAATTTTCTTGTTCATACAATTCACCTCGTTTTGCTTCGAGGTGCGACGCACTTTCGAAAGTGCGTCGCACCTGAAAAAATAAAAAACGCCGTGCCCACTATGGGGCGACGGCGTCGCGGTTCCACCCAATTCGGTAATCAGTGGTCGGTAAACGGTAATCGGTATTGTCGTTTATTTACCGATTACGGATAGCCGATGACGGATTACCCTTGTAACGGCCGTTAACGGGGCCAGCCGTGCTTCCTTACTCAAAATTACTGTTCAGGAAGTCGCTCTCAGGAGGTTTTCGGGGCTGTCTTTGTTTCGGAGGCTCTCAGCCGGTGGCGCTCCAATCTCTGGTACAGGCTCAGCCGCTACTCGTCCTGATCGTTGCTTTTATGGCGCCGCACGTATGCAGCGCTTGTGAATTTTGCCGGATTATAAAGAATCTGGTTGACCTGTCAAGCATTTTGGGGGAAACAGTGGACATCGCCAGACCAGGGTTGCAGGGTGAAGGTGTGTTGATATTGGCCAGAAACGGCCGTTACCTCCCGCACCTCATCACTGGCATTCAGCGCCACCCAGATGGTTTCCGTGTCGCTGCTGCGCGCGTAAACCAACGTATGCTTATCTGATTGGATGATGGTGAAACGGCCGTGGCCCAACACCGGATGATCGTGCCGAAACTGAGTCAGCCAGCGGAAATATTCCCGAATATCCGCATCCTGGTCTTTGCCCCACAGCATTGGCTGGCGGTTTTCCTCCATACCTTGACTGCCTGGCTCCTGCATGCCGCGCTCTTGTTCTACGCCCACCTCGCTGCCATTGTACACAATGGGCGGGCCGATGAGCGTGAACTGGCACAGTGCTGCCAGCTTCAGCTTGCGTTTGTCGTGCCGGGTTAGCCAGTAGAACCGGTTCATGTCGTGGTTGTCTAAAAAGCTGGGCCGGCTGTAGGTCGCTGGAAAAAAACGTTCGTGTTTGATGAGAAAGCTGGCAAATTCAGAGAGCGTCATACGCTGCAAGGCAAACGTATCGCGCAGCGCCTGTGCCAATGAGAAGTCCAGGCAGCCGTCCAGACGACCTTCATAGCTCAGCACGGTTGAGGGCGTCTCTACCACTTCGCCAAAAATCCAGGCGTCGGGCCTGGTTTGCTTCACCGTAGCCCGCAGCTCCGTCCAGAAATCGTGGGTCGGCCCCAGGGCGTAATCGAGCCGCAGCCCATCGAAGCCCACATCGCCCAGCCAAAAGCGCACGCTGTCTAGCAAATATTTGCGCACTTCGGGATGGTTCACATTAACCTGGGGCAGATCCATCACGCCAAAAAAGGTTTCGTAATCGTGCGGATAATCGATCCAGTGATACCAACTGACAAACGGGCTGTCTGGATTTTGAATGGCTTCCTGAAAGGTGTGGTGTTCGGCCCCCCAATGGTTGGCCACAAAATCCAGCAGCACGCGGATGCCTTTGCTGTGGGCGGTCTCCACCAGATCGCGGACGTCGTCCAGGCTGCCCAGCCGGGGATTGACGCTGAAGTAGTCGGTGGCGTGGTAGCCGTGGTGGCTGTCGTCGGGGAAGAAGGGATTGAGCCAGATAGCGTTGAAGCCCATTCCGGCAATGTAATCCAGCTTTTGGATAATGCCGCGCAGAGTGCCGCCGTAGATGTCGTTTAAGGATTGAACGGGGTTCCAAGTACGTCCGTCTCCCGGATAAAATCGGTCAGGGAAAATCTGGTACACAATGGCTGCCTGGCTCCAAGCGGGCGGCTCGCTGGGTCCCACATAGTAAGAAAAAACCTCGCCGTCGTTGGCCATAATGGGTTCCGAGCCGTCGGCCGGGTACGCCTTGATGGTGTAGCGCACGATGGTGCCTTCCGGCTGGGGCGGCAGTGTGACCTGCCAATGCTGCAAATATTGCCAGTTAAGCAGATCCCATTTTGTTTCGCTGCGGTGTAGGGGGTAGGCTTTCCCTTCTGGGAAAGCTGGCGTTTCCGGCAGCGTCACTTCACATTCAATCTTTTCGATTAGCTGCGGCAGGCCCACAATCACCGTGAGAATGGGGGCATCGTCTGCCTGCGGCGCGCGTGGCTCAATCAGGCTGTGGTGCTTCACGCCCTGCCGCCATTCCTGATAATATTTCAGTCGTTTTTCTGTGGTTGATAGGGAACCAAATACAAAATCATCCATTTAATCTTCCGCCTCTTTGTTTGTGTAACTTTGATTTGTTGGGCGTGTGGATTCCCGCCTTCGCGGGAATGACACAAGTAATCTAATTAATTTACCCAGATTGCCATTAGTTAATGGAGCCGCCAACCGGCAAACCGCTGGGCACTGACTTGGGAATCGTATGGCTCAGGTCCAGTGCTGAGGGCGAGGTGAGCGATTCCAGAAAGGTGAGTAGGGTAGCTACCTCGTCGGTGGTCAGGTCAGGGCTGGGCCGGGTGAAGGACGGGGCGTTGAGGGGAGCGGTGTGCACGGCCGTATCCCCCGAATCTTCCTCTAACATCAATGGTGTCAACTGGCTGAAATCATAATTTTGTACAGCCTGGACCGGATCGAGATGGTGCCAAACGGCCGCTTCCAGCGTGGCGTACGCGCCGTTGTGCATCCAGGGGCCGGTGATGGCCACGTTGCGCAGCGGCGGCGTGCGGAAAGCAAACAGATCGCTGTCGTCGCCGGTTTCGCGGGCACGGCCGTAATCAAATGGTTCTTCATTGCCCTTGCCCGGCCCCACCTGGGGCACGCCAATATTGTGGAACTGCAAATCGCTCATGAGTGCGCCGCTGTGGCAGCGGGCGCAGCCGGCTTTGCCGTAGAACAGTTCTGCACCGGCTAACACTTCTGCGGAGACGGCCGTTTCATTTCCCTGCAAATAACGGTCCCAGGGGCTGTCTAAAAAGGTGAAAATGTCGGCCTGGTAAGCAGCCATGGCGTTGGCGGCGTGTTCAAAACCCAGTTCTGCTAAAGGAACGTCGGGGTAAGCGGCCCGGAACATCTCCTGGTAGCCGGGCACCGCCAAAATTTCGGCCATCAATTCTTCCCACATACGGGTAAATTGATAATCTTTGATGGTGGCCAGGCTGTTGCGCTGGCCAAAAATGTCTTCGTCGCCCGCGTGCCCGCGCATTTCGTCGCGCGAGGTGACGGGGAACATCGCCTGGGCCGCCAGGGCGTTGGTCAGGCCCAGCGGCAGGTCGTCGTTGGCCGGGCTGTCGAATAGGGAAACGGCCGTGCCCGACACGCGCCCATCCCAAAAGAGCACGTCCATGCCATCCAGCCCCAAATTAAAGATGGGGGTGGCATTGCGCGGGACCAATATTTGACGGCCGTTCACAAAAATGCGCGCGCGGGCCAATCCCTCGCCGCCGGTGCCAATCGGCAGCGACAGATCGTCGCCCGTGGCGGCATCGGGATGATGGCAGGTGACACAGGCAATGTCTTTGTTACCGCTGAGGAGAGGGTCCCAGAACAGCGCCCGGCCCAACGCCACCTCTTCCTCAGAAGGGGCCGCCCGCTGCAATGGCACAATGGCCCCGGCCTGGGCCAGCAGTTGGTCCAGCGTGGGGGGTGATTGGTTGGCTACTGGCGTTTTTTCGGCGGCCTGCAAGTTACTGAACAGGTAGGCTGCCCCAAAAACAACCAGCACCAGCACGCCCAGCCAGCGCACGCTTTGCCAGCGAACTCCCAGGCTGTGACGATAATAAAAGACGAGCAGCAGCAATCCCAGCCAGGCCACGCCGTTGGCGATGATCAGCAGCGTTGTGATGGGCAAATTGAGAGTAGTCGCTGATTGGCCGACAGTGTTGGGAAAGAGGGCTGCCTGTTGGGCGGCTTCGGCGGCGGCGTCCAGCGGGTAGGACAGGCTCACTTTGCGGTCGGCGGGGATGTTGGTGAATTGTTGGCTACGGCCGTCCGGCCACTGAATCGTGAGTTCGTCGATGGAAACGGGTCCTGAGCTTGCCGAAGGGCCCAGGCCAAAGTGCAGCGTTAGTTCATTGCCCGCGCCCAGGCTGCCGCCGTTTTGCACCTCGCGCATCTGGGTCTGGCCATCGGCCGTGCGGATGGTGACGCGCGTGCCCACCGCGTCCCGGTTGACTGGACCCGCGCCGGCCAAATCTAGCGAAAACCAATGGTTGCTGGTTTGTGCGCCGGTCTGGTTGCGCAGCAGGCTGTAGCCGTGGTCTTTGTTGCCCAGGAGCAAATCGACCCAGCCGTCGTTGTCAAAATCGGCCGTGGCGATGCCCATTGTGGGGCCTACGTCGCTGGCGCCGCTGCCGGAGCTGACGCGGCTGAAGGTGCCGTCGCCATTGTTGTGGAACAGTGGATTGGCGGCGATGCCTTCGTGATTGGCGGTGGTCATGACGGCCAGGTACAAATCTTGCCAGCCGTCGTTGTTGTAATCCAGCGCGGTGGCCGCCCAGGCGATGCCGTCGGGCACGTCCACACCGGCCAGTTCGGCCACATCGCCAAAGGTGCCATCGCCTCGGTTTTGCAGCAGGGTCATCGGCCCAGCATTGGAGAAGTAAAAGTCAAAATCGCCGTCGTTGTCGTAATCGGCCGTGGCCAGCCCCATGCCCATCACCTGGGTATCGGCTTTGGCTACGCCGCCCACTTCGGTGAAGCAGTGGGCCAGCTCGCCTTCCAGGCGATCTTCACAACCGGGTCCGTCGTTGCGCCACAGCTTGTTGCCGATGGGGAAGAGGAACTCATCGTTGACCAGATAAATATCCTGGTCACCGTCGTTGTCGTAGTCGGTGAAGCTGGCGACAAAGCCGGCACCATAGGTGTGGCCTTGCAGTAGGCGGGTCACATCGCTGAAGGTGCCGTCACCGTTGTTGTGGTACAGGCGGTCAGAGTCTCCCTGGCTGGGACGGCCGCAGCGCGGGTAGCAGGCCCAGTTGGCCACGTACAGGTCCAGCCAGCCGTCGTTATTGTAGTCGCCCCAGGAGGCGGTCTGGCTGTTGGCCTCGCCGCCGCCAACGCCTGCCTGGGCGGTGACATCGGTGAAGCCCTGGCCCGCATCGTTGTGGAAGAGGACGTTTTGGCCCCAGTTCACCACGTAGAGGTCGAGCCAGCCGTCGTTGTCATAGTCGGCAAAAGAAGCGCCGCCGCTGTAGCCCTCGGGGAGGGCCACGGTTTCGGCAAAGGCGGGGCGGCTAAAGGTGCCGTCGCCGTTGTTGCGGAACAGGCTGTTGGGGCCTTTGGTGTCGGTGACGTAAAAATCGACCCAGCCGTCCCGGTCGTAGTCGCCCCACGCCTGGCCGATGGCCCGATCGTTGCCCTGGCGCGTGTGCATGATGCCGGCGGTACGGCTGACGTCTTTGAAGAGGGTGGTGGGTGGGGTGGTAACGGCCGTTCCACCCCCCGCCCTATTTTCTGGAGCTGGTTCGGCGCGTTGGCAGGCGGACAAAAAAACGATTATCAAGAGGATGAAAAGCTTTTTTGTGCTCATGTTGCTATTCTTCAGGAATTAGCTGGATGACATGCACCGACTGCGGCGGGATTTCGTCGAAGGGAATGTAGCTGCCGTTGGTTGGATTGGTGGTGGGTTGAAGGCCGTAGAGGGGAACGGCCGTAACTGCTCCGTCCAGTTCCAAATCCAGGCTGTAATTTTCGGCCGTTACCGGGTTGCGGTTCACGTTAATAATGACCAACACCGTCTCATTTTCGGTCTGGCGCAGGAAGGTGTACAGACGTGGTGAATTGGCTTCCACCAGCGCCCAGTCACCCACGCGCAGCGCCTCGTGCTCGTTGCGCAAATGGATAAGGTCGCGGTACAGGCTCAGCAGCGAATCCGGGTCATCGGTCTGGCGGGCCACGCTGCGCTCGGGAAAATCGGCGGCGGCCGGTCGCCAGGGCGTGCCTTCAGTGAAGCCGACAGTGAGGCTGTTGCTGGCCCACTGCATCGGCAGGCGAATATCTTCATCCGGTTTGATGCCCGTCATGCCAATTTCTTCGCCGTAGTAAATGAAGGGGACGCCGGGGCCTGTGAGCAGCAGGGCGGCGGCCACGCGGGCCTGACCTTCATCGCCGCGCAGTTGGGACATTACCCGGTTTTGGTCGTGGTTGGTGATGAAGGTGGCGTACTGGTTGGGTGGGAAAGCGTCAACCACTTCTTGCTGCGTGTCGGCAAAGATTTGTGCCAGCCCTGCACCGGCACTGTTGAGAACGTCCAGCGCCAGGTCGAACTGGAAGGCGATGTCTACTTCGTCGCTGGTGTAGTCGACCACCTGCTGGGTGCTGGTCCATGCTTCGCCCACGGTGAGCGCCTCAGGTTCTACCGCTTTGTAAAAGGTGTAGAACTCTTGCAGCCAGTCGTGGGTGCTGCGCGTGTTTTGCTGCGCTTCGCCTTCTTCAATCATGTGTTTGATGGCGTCCAGGCGAAAACCATCGACGTTCATCTCTTCCAGCCAAAATTTGGCGGCCTCGAACATGGCAAAGGTGACGTTGGGATTTTCATAGTTGAGGTCGGGCATGCCGCTCCAGAAAACGCCGTAATAGGTGCCGCTGGCGCTGCTGTGCCACACCACCTGCCCGTCTGGTCCGCGATAGCCGGGATTTTCCTCGGCCCAAATGTACCAATCGCGCATGTCGGAGTCCAGGTCCTGCGATTCGATGAACCAGGGGTGCTCAACTGAGGTGTGGTTCATCACCAGGTCTACAATGACGCGAATGCCGCGGGCGTGGGCTTCTTCCATCAGCCGCAGGAAGTCTTCGTTGGTGCCGTATTCGGGGTCCACCTGGAAGTAATCAACAACGTCGTAGCCGTGGTAGCTGGGGGAAACGGTGATGGGCATGAGCCAGATGCCGGTAACGCCGAGGTCGTCGCTGGTGGTGGGATCGCCGTCGTTCAAATAGTCTAGCTTTTCAATCACGCCGTTGAGGTCGCCGATGCCGTCACCATCGCTGTCGTAAAAGCTGCGCACGAAGATTTCGTAGAAGACGAGGTCGTTCCACCAGGGGAAGCCGTTGGTGCCTGTCTCAAAGGGATCGGGCGTGGCGGTGTGGCTGGGGGTGTTGGTGCTGGTGGGGTCGGGTACGGCCGTTGCCCCAACAGTTTCTACGGGCGTGTTGTCAGGTGCATCGGGTACGGCCGTTGGCCGCGGCCGTTCAGTTTCCTGGCAGGCAGCCAGCAGCAGGATGATGGAGAAAAAGAGAAGCAGGCGTTTTTTCATGGAGGCTTTAGTATGGAAACGGCCGTTTCCTGTTGGTAGATCTGTTTGGAAACGGCCGTCACCCATTCACAATTAACTAATCACAATTCACAATTAATTATTCGCTACCCTTTCACCGCTCCTTGCGTCAGGCCACCCACAATTTGATCCTGCAACAAGAGATACACGATCATGATTGGCAGGGCACCCAACAAAGCGCCGGCGGCAAACGGACCCCATTTCTGGGAAAATTGACCGCTGGTAAAGATGAACAGACCAACCATCAAGGGATACTGTTCGGTGCTTTTGAGCAGGATTCGGGCCAGGATGAAGTCCCCGTAGGTGCCGATAAACGTCAAGATAGCGATCACCACCAAAATCGGCCGCATTAACGGCAGCAAAAGCTGGGTAAACGTTTGCCAATGCGTGGCCCCATCTACCTTGGCACTTTCATCAATGGCTCGCGGGATCGTGTCGAAGAAACCCTTCATCAGCCAGATATTTACACCCATCGCGCCGCCTAAATAAACGAGGATCAAGCCGGCGTGCGTATTCAAGCCAATTGCCGGAATGATCGCTTGAAATTGGGTGATCAGCGTAAAAATGGCGATCATAGCCAATAATCCCGGAAATACCTGAATCAACAAAATCGCCTTGAGCATGGTAACCCGTCCGCTAAACCGGAAACGCGAGAATGCATAAGCCGCCAGCGTTGTAATAGACACGGATAGCACCGTCGTGATCGATGAAATCTTGATTGAATTCCAAATCCAGATGCCAAACGGTGTTTCCGGCGTGTTAAACAGTAAGCGATAATTGTCCAGGCCAATATTTTGGGGAATGAGGCTAGACGATGCCAACGTGTTTGATGGATTCAAGGAGGCAGACAATATCCACAATACAGGAAACATGGCAAAAGCAATTAAGAAAAGGGCGATCACCCAGCGCAGCGTATGAGACAGATACTTGCGTTGTTTAAATGTTAAATTAGACACCTTCACCAACCTCCTCCCACATCTTTGTATAGCGGAATTGGAACAGCGTAATAATGGCCACAATGACGAAAATAATAATTGTAATGGCCGCCCCTAGCCCATATTCCTTACCACGCCCGGCGGCAAAGGCAAGGTTGTACACATAGCTGATTAATATATCTGTGTGCCCGGCCCTTGTCGGCGAGCCGGCAATAGGCGGCCCCCCCTCAATGAAGAGAAAGATAATATTGAAATTGTTGAAGTTAAAGGTAAATGAAGCAACAAGTAAGGGGCCAACAGCAACCAGCAGCAACGGCAGGGTGATTTTAAAGAAGCTCTGGAAGGCATTGGCTCCATCAACTTTGGCCGCTTCGTACAAATCTGATGGAATGGCCTGTAGCGCACCACTGCAAATCAAAAAGAAATAAGGATATCCCAGCCACAAATTCACGAGCAAAATGGCCAGTTTTGCCAGCGTGGGATCAACGGTCCATTCTGGAGCAATGTTAAAAAGCTGGCTTAAGGTGCGATTGATCACCCCGACTTCGTTGTTGAACATGCCGCGCCAGATAAGAATTGTGATCAGGCTGGGGATGGTGTAGGGGATGAGCAGAAATGATTGAATAATTTTTCGGCCGGGCAAGGTACGATCATTAAAGATGTAGGCGATCCCCAACCCAAGGGCAAACGTGGAAAAAACGCTGAGGAAGGCAAAGGCAAAGTTCCAAATGACAATACGCGTTAACGGTCCGCGAAAGGCTGAGCTTTCGAGGAAACGAGTAAAGTTAGCTAAACCCACATTGGCACGATAACCTGAGGTGAGTTCAGCGCCATTCCTTGCTGTCCAACGGCCCTCCACAGGCGCGTACTCAAGCCCTGTTTCCTGATCTATCAAGACGTCTTCGGTTTCATCGTACACATACTTTGGCTGTAGCTGTGCGGCTTCTCTTGCCGAGCGAATCTGCACCCCGCTTTCCTCAGAACCAAACCGAATGGTGGAAATCGTTCGGTCCGAAGCGACCTGGATCGCATTGAGACGTTCATAGCCGGCAATCTCGGTTGGTATGCCATTTTCATCAAGCTCGCCTATTCCCTCCGCCTCGCTGGCCGGAATTAAGGGCGTGCCGGGAAAAGCCAGAAAGCTTTCGCCAGCACTGTTTTGCAGCCAAAGCGCGTACTCGCCTGCTTCGTTGATATACCCTGTCCACGAATAAGTGGTTCCCCCTTCCGGCAAGTAGCGTTCTTTGGTTATTTGTTCAATAGATTGCGGCTTGGTGAGTAGATGGCCGTCCCCATAATTGGTGAAGGCAACAAATACGGTCAGGATAATGGGCCAAATGGCAAACATGGCCATCATCACGAGGCCAAGTAACATCCAGCGCAGCGGGTACATATCGCGCACGAGGATAATGTAGTTGATGCCGGCCGTAATGAGGATGACAACAATGCCAAGAGGGGCAAACCCTTCGGCAAAAGCCCGTAAGGTGAACCAAATGGCAAAACCATCAATTGCTAAGAGCAGCACTAACCGTAAGATAACATTAAACAGCGTTGCACTTTGCCCGGTCTTCCCTTTTTGGGGCGTGTTGAGTGCTTGAACTGCCATAAGGCAAACCTCCTATCCCTCAGACTTAGAGAATTTTCTCTTCCAAAACAAAACTCTCTGTGTATGGCAAATGCAGAAGCAGGATGATTAATATCCAGGGGGTGAACGTAAAGCAAAAGAATGAAGGGCAGAAACGGCCGTTTCTGCCCTTCATTCTCACAGAAAATTATCCGCCTGTTTCGACGGTTAAGATCTTGGATTCAGAATCCCAGGTGAAGGTCACCGGGCCGTCTTCAGCCACGGTGAAGAGGATGTTGTCGCCATCGGCCACACCATCAACGCCGTAGTTCTCTGTCCAGGCACCGTCGAGGGCCACTTTGGCCTCATATTCACCGGACGGAACATCGAACGTTGCCGAGAAGGTGCCGTCACCGTTGTCGGTTAGCGCTGTACCTTCGCAAGCCGGGTCCCAGTCGCCTTCGCACAGACCAGAAGCAACCTGCCAGGAACCAGGCACGTTTACCATACCGGCAGCCGAGCCACCAATGAGGTCACGAATTTGCGCGGCACCATTGGTCAATGCTTCTTCGGCCGTTTGCTCACCATTGATGATCAAGGTGAACGCATCACCCCAGCTGCCCCAAACCGAACCCATTTCCGGGATAGCGGGCATGGGGACGGCATCTACACCAGATTCGCCCAATGCAGCAATGTCTGGATCATCACTGGTTACAGAAACGAAAGCGGAAGGACGGTTACCGGCGCTGGCCAACTGCTGCATCACTTCTTCGGTGGCCACAAACTCGGTCAGGAATGTCTGTGCCAGCAATACATTTTCGCTCAGAGCATTTACAGCAAAGCCCTGCACACCCAGGAACGATTGGCCCACCTGCTCCGCAGCCGGGAAGGTGGTGATGGCGTACGGCACACCAGATTCACGCAAGCGATCCAAAGCCCACGGACCGGCCATGAGGAAGGGAACCTCACCTGTTTCAAACTGTAGGTGCGCTGTATCCCAATCGGTGCTGCTGCTGATGTAGCCGGCTTCAACGTTTTCTTGAATAAAGTCACCAGCGGCAATCATTCCCTCGCTGTCGATACCGACGTCATTTGGATTGTAGCCAGCGTCATCAACGCCAAAGACGTAGCCACCGAAAGCTGTTTGCAGGGGGAAGATATCATACGTTGTGCCAGAGAGGGCCAGCGCATAGGTGGCTTCGCCGCTGTCAACCAGGGCACCACCCATTTCGATTAGCTCTTCCCAGGTGGTCGGCGGTGTCTCGATCATGTCTGTGTTGTAGAAAAAGCCAAGATTTTCAACGGCGTAGGGCATGCCAACAAGTTCACCTTCATAGGTGAAGGCATCAATGGCTACCGGATGGAAGTTATCGGCCTTGTCGCCTAAATCGATGGGGGCTAACAAACCACTGGCATAAAAACCGCCGATGCGATCATGGGCCAGAATCAGGATGTCGGGGCCTTCGCCCGCTGGGGCGGCAATGGGGAACTGGTCATTGATGTCGGCAACCTGCTCGACGATTAAGCCCACACCATATTCGGCCTGGAACGATTCAGCCAGGTCAATCAGAATTGGGGCACGCGTATCATCTGCCCAAACGGTAATAGAAACGTCAAACTCTTCTTGGGCCGCTTCTTCTTCAGCTGGAGCTTCCTCTTCCATGGCTTCTTCTTCAGCCGGTGCTTCTTCTACGGCTTCCTCTTCCATGGCTTCTTCTTCAGCTGGTGCCTCTTCTTCCATGGGCTCTTCTTCTTCCATGGTTTCTTCTTCTGTTGTTGTGGCTGGCTCTTCGGCCGTTTCTTCAGCGGCAGGTTCAGTGCCACCACAAGCGCTCAAAAACAGGGCGCCCAGTAAAAACAAAACTGTTAAGATGTACCATTTTTTATTGTTCATCTCTCTCCTCAAATTTTTATATTTTTATTTTGAAATGTTGGCGTACTTATTGACGAATTTTGACGATTTTGCTGAAGGCACCACCTCCTTCATTTTTTAAGGCTATGTTGTGAATTAAAGATGCGTATTAAGGAACCTTGTCCAGGCAAGGTTTATCTGAAGTTAATTTTCTTCAGCACGATGTCCATTGAGTGGCAGAAATGGCTTAGATAATTCTTCCTGTAAGGAATTGTTTAGCAGGGAAAGGTTATCCAGGAGGTTGCCTTGTGATATTTCGCTGATGCAGCTGAGTCGGAGGTCGTTGTAAGTTTGATGCGCGGCGGATATTTCAGCGCAGACAGATTTCCCTTGTTCGGTGAGGTAGAGGCGGAGGGTACGGCCGTCTGTTTCATGTGGTTTGCGAATAATATGCCCTGTATTTTCCAGGCCTTTCACAATGCGCGTCACGTTGCTTTTATCACACAACAGGCGGTCACTTAACTCGCTGGATGAGAGTCCTGGCTTTTCCGAAATATGGAGCAATGCATAATATCTGGTGGGGCTGAGATCATATTGGCCAAATAAGCGACGGTCACCATCATCAAGGAGGATGAAGGTTTGCTTTAGCAAGTTATAAAGCGCTTCTCTGTCGCTCATGCTGTATCAGTGACCTTGTGGTTATGGGATTCCAAAATATAGTTGATACCTCAACTGTTGATGCGTCAACTATATCACTGAAATTTAGGCATGTCAACCAGTTTTTGCCATCAAATTTTAGTTATTTCGACTCTTGATTTGCGCTGGGAGAGTAACCTTTGTGGTGATGCTTTCGAGGAGCGAAATGTAATGCGTGAAACGTGACGTTGCACTGGCGCACGTCACGTTTCACGCACCATTCTTTATTCGCGGAGCTGGGCGTTTAGCCGGTGTTTCAGCTGGCTGATAATTTTGCTGCGGCTTTTTTGCACCACTTTGTCGGTGAGGGTTTTGTCGGGAGCCTGGAAGGTGAGATGATAAGCTAGGCTTCTCTTGCCTGCACCAATTTGCTCACCTTCGTACAGATCGAACAGTTCTACGTCTTTGAGCAGGAAGCCACCAGAGTTGCGGATGACCTCTTCAACTTCCTTTGCCGCAATCCCTTTGTCCACTACCACGGCGATATCCTCATGCACGGCCGGGTATGGCGAGATGGGATCGTACGGATAGTGTGAGGGAATATGCTCGATTAGGGCATCCAGATCGATGTCCGCGGCGATGACTGGCTGCTCTTCCTCGAATTGGAGGTCAAACTGCTCCACTACCAGCGGATGCAGCTCGCCCATCACGCCCACCTGGTTTTCACCCAGCAGCAGCCGTGCCGTGCGGCCAGGACGGTAGGTGGGGTGCTCCAGCGGTTCGTAGCTGATACTGAGGTGCAGCTCTTTGAACAACGTCTCCAGAACGCCCTTCAAATCGAAGAAGTTGTACGTGCCCGATTCGCCATTTTGCCAGCCAGTGATGCTGCGCTGCCCGCTCAGCAAAATAGAGAGGCGCGTTTGCTCCGTAGGCAAAATCTCATCCTCATCAACGATGAAAATGGGGCCAACTTCAAACAGCGCCAGCCGATCCTGGTAGCGACTGTTGGTCGTAGCCACATCCAGCACAGAAGCCAGCAAGCTGTGGCGCATGGCGGCCCGTTCGGCGGAAAGGGGGTTGGTCAGGGTGACATATGGCCGATCATCCGGCCCAGATGGGTAACCCTTGGGAATCAATTTGGCTTCCTGTGCTTTTGAGGTAAGGCGGAAAGTGATCAATTCTTGCAGGCCAGCCTGCACCAGCACATCTTTGATGCGCTCTTCCTGCTCCAGCATGGGGTTGCCCCGCTGGGGTGGCAGCACATCGGCCAGCACGGTGGAGGGGATGTTGTCGTAGCCGTACATGCGGCAAATCTCTTCCACCAGGTCATGCGGCCCTTCAATGTCCATGCGGTGATCGGGTGCGGTGACGATAAGATGATTGTCGTGTACTTCGGCGGCAAATTCGAGGCGTTCCAACAGCTCAGCCATCTCGGCTCCGCTTAAGTCCAGGCCGCTGAGCCGTCGAGCGTACTCCAGTTTTAACGTCACCACCACAGGCTCCGGTGGATTGGGATAGTAGTCGATGACGCCATCGGCGACGGTGCCGCCGGCCAAACGGCGCAGCAGGTCGGCGGCGCGTTGCGCACCCAGCAGCGCCTGGCTGGGATGCACGCCCCGGCTAAAGCGGAAAGCGGCGTCGGTATGGATGCCCAGCTTGGTGCTGGTGCGGCGGATGTTGATGAAATTCCAGGCGGCCGCTTCTAGAAAGACGTTTTCTGTTTCCGGTTTGATTTCGCTATCTTCACCACCCATCACACCGCCCAAGCTCAGGTTACCCAGCGGGTCTGTTACCAAAATGCTGTACGGCTCCAGCTTGTGGGTGATGCCGTCCAGCGTGGTAAGCGTCTCGCCGTCTTCAGGCAGGCGGGTGATGATCTGGATGGGGCCGTCGGGATTGTATTCGTCGGCGCGGCGGCGCAGGAAGTCGTAGTCGAAGGTGTGGTTGGGCTGGCCCATCTCCAGCATGACATAGTTGCTGATGTCTACCACCACGTTGATGGGACGCTGCCCCGCCAGGCGCAGGCGATACTGCATCCAGTAGGGGCTGGCAACTTGCTGTACGCCTTCAATGATATAGCCGACGAAGCGGGGGTTGAGTTCGGGCTCTTCGGTGCTGAGTTGAATACGGCCGTCCACCTTTGGTCCTTCCATCTTCACCGAATAATCCGGGTAGCGGATGGGCTGGTTGGTGAGGGCGGCATATTCGCGGGCCACGCCCACCATGGAGGCGCAGCGGGCGATGTTGGGGATGATGTCTATTTCCAAAACGGCGTCACCCAGCACGTCTTGTAGGGGCGTGCCTGGTTTGTAGTCCGGCGAGTGGCCATCCTTTTTGATGAGGATGATGCCCTCGTGTTCCTCGCTGATGCCCAATTCCTTTTCGGAGCAGAGCATGGCGTCATTGTAGATGCCGCGCAGCTCGCGTCCTTTGAGCTTGGTTTGGACACGGCCGTCTTTGTGGCCGTCGTACAACGTTGACCCTTCCAACGCTAAAGGGGAGTACAGCTGCAAGCCGCTGACGTCTCCCTGCTCCAAATATTGGAACAGGTTAGGCGCACCGGTGACGACGGTTTTGCTGCGGCCGTTACCATAATCTACCGTGGCCAGCACCAGCCGGTCCGCATTGGGATGCTGCTCTACCTTGAGCAAATGGGCCAGCACAATGAGTTCGCGGTCCCATTCCAGTTCCGCGCCAGGGATGCCGATGTATTCAATGGTTTTTACTTCCAAACCGGCGTTGGTCAGCAGGCGGTCTACCTGCGCCACGGATTTATCAATTGTGACAAAATCTTTAAGCCATGAGAGTGGTACTAGCATGGAAAAACTCCAAAAAATTGCTTAATTACCTGATTACTCGATTGCGATTTCGTAATTGAGTAATCAGGTAACTGGGTAATTAGAACTGCTGTAAAAAGCGCAAATCGTTGTTCCAGAACAGGCGAATATCGTCGATGCCGTGTCTGAGAATGGCGATGCGCTCCGGCCCTAGCCCAAAGGCAAAGCCTGTGTACACTTCCGGATCGTAGCCGCCATTGCGTAAAACGGTAGGATGGACCATGCCGCTGCCTAAAATCTCCAGCCAGCCCGTGTATTTGCACAGCTGGCAGCCTTCTGAATTGCACAGGAAGCAGGTGATATCCATCTCGGCGCTGGGTTCGGTGAAGGGGAAGTAGCTGGCGCGGAAGCGAGTTTGCCGGTCGGCCCCATAGAGGCGGCGAGCAAACTCGGTGAGCGTGCCTTTGAGGTCGGCGAAGGTGATGTTGGTGCCCACAGCCAGCCCTTCTACCTGGGTGAACTGGATGCTGCTGCGGGTAGTGATCTGCTCGTTGCGGTAACACATGCCGGGCAAAATCACGCGCACCGGTTCGGGATGATATTCGCGCATGGCCCGAATTTGTCCGGCGCTGGTGTGGGTGCGCAGAATCACCTCCGGGTTTTCGGTGTAGAAGCTGTCCTGCATTTCTCGCGCTGGATGGTGCGGCGGGAAGTTGAGCAGCTCAAAATTATAGGCGTCAGTTTCCACATCGGGCGAACGGTAAATTTGGAAACCCATGTCGCCGAAGATGCGGTAGATGTCGCGCAGCGTTTGGGTAATGATGTGCAGTCCGCCGGTGGTTAACGGCCGTCCTGGCAAAGTCACATCAATAGCAGAGCTGGCGATCTTATCGGCCAATTCGGCCGCTTTCAGCTCCGCCTGGCGCGCTTCGTAGGCGGCTTCCAGCTCACTTTTGACGACATTGATCCGTTTGCCGAAAATCGGCCGTTCCTCAGCGCTAAGCTGGCCCACCTGGCGCGTCAGCAGGTAGATGCTACCTTTACGACCTAAAGTTTCACGGTACCATTCGTCAAGAACGGCCGTGCTGTCCACATCCTCCAGCTTGTCTAGAGATGCTTTGTACAATGATTCCAGTTCGTCTAGCATAATTAACTTCCTAATGTTGTTTTTATCCGCAGATTGACACAGATTACGCAGATGGCGCTTGCGGATTTTACTCCTAAAACTCTGTGTTCTCTGTGGCTTACAATTCCCAAGCAAAAAGTTTAGCGGCAGTTGCCCAAAGTGGCCAATTCCAGAAATAATAAACGCCAAAATTGAGCAGATTTCTGGAATTGGCTAAGGCTTTTTCGGGGCGAATCGGATCATTTAAACTCCGAAAAAGCCAGACACAAAAAAAGACGCGGGGTTGGCCGCGTCTTTCACAAAGAGTCCGTTTTTAGCGCTGCTTCTACTCAGGCAGAACGAATCTCCGGCGCAAGCGCGGCGCGGGTGTCCATAAAAAAGAAGAAGCTAAAAAATCGCTGTTGGTTCATGATGGGCGCATGATAGCACCGGGAGCGGGGAGTGTCAAGTTTACAATTTCTGCTGCAATTTGCCGGCCTGGACGGCTTCGTAGCCAAATTGAAACTGCTCGCGCTGGAGCTCCGTGAGGGGCACCCACTGGGTTTGGCTGGCTTCTTCGGATTCGGTGAGGGAGGTGGCGGTGGTTAACGGCCGTTCCAAGCCATAATACATCGCCGACAATTTCCAGGCGCGGCGTTCCTCATCCAGGAAATATTGATCCTCGACAAACAAAAGTGAGCCAATGACCGGAGTTAGCCCTGTAATTTGCCGGAAATAGTGGCGAATGACCTGGGTTGGTGGATCGCTGGTGGTGAGCATGGTGCCGGGCGGATGCCACAAATCAGTTTGTGCTTGCTTTTGCAGCAAAACCTGGTTGTTTTCAATGAAGATGCCATAAACGGCCGGACGAAAGGTAATGGCTTCGGCAGCGACGGGGACTGCATTGCCGTGGATGTCGTAGCAAACAATGGTGGCCATAGCTTAAGTGAAGTTATTCGGGAACGGGGAGGGGTAGAAACTGTTCTTTTAACTGGGGTATGTGATCGGCTAGCGTGCCGAGTACGCCGTTGATAAAGCGGGGGGCGCTGTCTGAGCCGTACGTTTTGGCCAGTTCAACGGCTTCATTGATGGCCACTTTTACGGGGGTTTCCCCTTCAATTAAGAATTCAAAAATGGCAATACGGAGGATGTTGCGGTCTATCACGGCCATCTGGTCCAATGGCCATTCGGGGGCGTATTTGGCAATGAGGGTGTCCATCTCATCCTGGTGCTGGATAACACCCTGAATCAATCGAGAGGCAAACTCAACACCTGTCTTCTCCATCGGGTTTTCCTGAAGACGCCGCTCCAAGACTTCGCCCGGTGGATGGTTGGCGATGTCGTATTCGTAAAGTGTTTCCAGTGTTACGCGCCTGGCGCGACGTCTTGTTTTCATAGTTAACAGACGGATTGACCGTTTGCCAGGAAGGGTTTAGGTGCAGTGGTTAGTTGATTGATTCTTCCTGGGTATAGACAACATCTTCAACGTGCACGTTGACAGCATCTACAGAAATGCCAACCATCGTATCTACTGCTTCGGCAACGGCCGTTTGCAGGCGTTTGCTGGTCTCCATAATGTTCACGTGCGGACTCATTATAACGTAAATATCAAATTTAACCTTATTCTCGTCGCTTAAATTAAGCAAAATCCCTGCTTGCCGCGATTCCCGACGGAAAAGGCGGGCTACGTCGGCCGGAATGGGAGCCATTTTGGCAACCCCCTCAACCCGTAACGTCGCGTAATGGGCAATTGTCACCAGTACGTCCGGGGCAACTTCGATACGGCCAATGCTTTCCTGTACATTATCCATTATTGTTTGCTCCCTACTTGTATGCAATAGGTACCTGGTCTGGTTTGTTAGTAAAAGCCAAGAAGCTATTTAAAATAAAACGAACTCAAATTTGGCTTTTACTGAGCAAATCACAAGAAACCTTGTTTTCTAGTTCAAAGTTTTCTGTGATTTGCCTACATGCCAATGCCGCCATCTACACTGATAACTTGACCGGTGATGTAGGCCGCTTTGTCTGATGCTAAAAATGATACCAGATAAGCCACCTCGGGCAATTCTCCCCAGCGACCTAACGGGATCAGCTTTTTGGAATCTTCCACCACAGCCTCATCCAGCACTTCGGTGAGGGCGGTGGGGAAAAAGCCGGGCGTGATCACATTGACGGTGATGTCACGAGAGCCAATCTCCCTGGCCAATGATTTGGAAAAACCGATGATCCCCGCTTTGGAGGCAGCGTAGTTGGTTTGTCCCGCCTGGCCCATTAGGGCCACCACGGAGGAGATGTTGATGATACGGCCGCCTTGCTTACGGCGCATCATGGGGCGAACGGCCGCTTTGCAGCAGTTAAATACGCTTTTTAAATTAGTATCGATAACCGTGTCCCACTGATCTTCCTTCATCGTGAGCAGCAGCGTGTCGCGCGTGGTGCCGGCATTATTCACCAGGATGTCAATTTGTCCATAGGTATCAATGGCGGTTTTAACGAGCGTCTGGGCGGCTTCAAAGTTAGAGACATCAGCTTGAACGGCCGTAGCCTTTCCCCCGTTTGCCTGAATAACCGCCACCACTTCCTCGGCGGCATTGCTGCTGGCATTGTAGTTGATGACTACTTTGGCTCCGTGCCCGGCTAAATCCTCAGCAATCGCCCGGCCAATGCCCCGAGACGCCCCCGTCACCACTGCTACTTTTCCTGCTAACAAAGACACAACACTTCCTCCGTTTTTATAGATTCTCGCCAAAAGTTAGTTTGACCCGGTTGGACTTGCGCTCGATGCGCTTCATGAAGCTAAGCAGCGTATCGCCGGGGCCAACTTCCACAAATGTGTCTACACCGTTTGCCAATAAATAATTCATTGAATCGGTCCAGGCAACGCCAGCGGTGAGCTGCGCTTTCAGTTCGTCGCGAATTTGGTCTGGGGTAGTGAGCGGCTGGGCGGTGACGTTGGCAATCACCGGCACGTTGGGTGCTTGAATGGGCGTGGCATCCACCGCCTGGGCAAATGCTACCGCCGCCGAAGCCATGAGTTTGGAGTGGGCGGCAATGGTGATGGGCAGCTTGACGACTTTGCGTGCTTTGGCCTCTTCGGCCAGCGCCATGGCGCGGGTGAGAGCGGTGTCATCACCGGAGATTACCACCTGTCCGGGGCAGTTATCGTTGGCTACCTGGACGGAACCATTATTGTCACTGGCCTGTTCACAAATTGCTTTTACAGTGGGGATGTCCAGCGCCAGAATAGCGGCCATCGCGCCGGGTTCCCGTTCTCCAGCCGCTTTCATCAACTCACCGCGCTGCCGCACCAGTCGCAGCCCGTCGCTAAAAGAGAGTGCGCCTGCGGCCGTTAACGTCGAAAGCTCACCCAGGCTGTGCCCGGCCATGTAGTCGGGCAACTCCCAGCCCTGCGTCTGCATCCGCTGCCACATTGCCATACTGGTGACAAACAAGGCGGGCTGCTGGTTCACTGTGTCGGTCAGCGTATCCTCTGGCCCTTCAAAGCAAAGCGTGGAGAGGGCGAAGCCTAGCTGTTCATCTGCCTGATCAAAAACAGCACGTGCTTCCGGGGTGTTTTGGTAAAGTTCCAACCCCATGCCCACGCGCTGTGACCCTTGTCCAGGGAAAAGATATGCACTACTCACTTGATAATGTCCAAAATAAATAAGGGAAAAAAGATAAAGGCCGCAAAATACGGCCTCTCGTCCAAAAACTACACTTCGGCGATTTGTAAGACCTGACGGCCGTTATACTTACCGCACTCCAGGCAAACATGATGCGAACGCTTCATTTTGCCGCAGTCTGGGCATTCCACCAGGTGAAATGTCTTTAATGCGTCGTGCGCCCGCCGCCGTCCGCGTCGTGCTTTGGAAATTCGTCTCTTTGGTACAGCACCCATGACAACATCCTCTCTAAACTAAATTCAGGCTAGCAGCCTGCTAATAATTTTTTACTCAACAAAAAACAAGCGGCAATTAAGCCGCGACTGGCAATTATAGCCTTCGCCGTTTCTCTGTCAAGAAAAATTGAAGGCGTCCTGTGCTAATCACTACCAGGTGTTCCTGCTGGAGCTTGCTCTCGCTCAACTTTATTCAAGCCATTGCGCACCACAGACAGCGAACGCAGTAAATCTTCTTCTAATTTAACCAATACTTCCATCACGTAGGCGTCGGCGTCGTGGCGCAGGGCTTCAGCGTCGCGGCGGGCGCGTTCCAAAATGTTGTCGGCCCGCTGCTGCGATGACATGGTGATGGCATCTCGCTTAACCAACTCGCCGGCTTCCTGCTTGGCCAATTCGCGTATGCGTTCTGCTTCTTCCTTGGCCTGGGCCAGAATGCGGTCTTTTTCGGCCTCGATGCGGTTGGCCCGTTTTACTTCTTCGGGAACAGCGACGCGCATCTGGTCAATAATGCTGAAAATGCGGTCTTCGTTTACAAGCAGGTTGGCGGTGAGCGGTATGCGGGGACTATCGTTGAGCGCTTGTTCCAATCGATCGACCAAATGTTGTATGTCCATGCTGTTATCCCATTTTGCAGAGCTAATTTACGGAAACCGCAAATTGTAATTCACAAGAAGTATTCTGGCTGAAAACAAATAGAAATTTGTGAATTACCTGAGCAAATCACGAGCAGCCATGCTCTCTATTTCACGCCCTTTTTGTGATTTGCTTATTATAGTAGTTAAATGATTAATCACGCAATGGCACGGGTCGATTAAACGAGTCTGAATCCTTGCCGTTGAAGCGATTGTAAAGGGCTTCCGCCACGTTGGGCGGCACCATACTGCTGACATCGCCGCCAAGTGAGGCAATTTCGCGCACGGTGGTGCCGCTTAAAAAAGTATGATCTTCATCGGTAATGAGGCTAACCGTTTCAATGCCAGGGTCCAATCGTTTGTTGGCCAGCGCCAGGCGAAACTCAAACTCAAAATCGGAGAAAACACGCAGGCCGCGCACAAACACTTTGGCATCTACTTTACGCGCAAAATCGACCGCCAGTCCACTGAAGCTGGTGACAATAATATTTTTTGGCCGATTGTCATTTAGGGCGTCCTCGATCATCTGGACCCGCTCATCCACGGAAAAAAGAAGCGATTTTGTAGGAATTTTGTGGTCATAGACGGCAACGATGAGTTTCTCAAACAGCCCTGCGCCTCGTATCATCAAATCGAGGTGGCCAAAATGAACTGGGTCAAAGGTGCCTGTGTAAAGTGCTGTAATCAAATGATTGCTCCTGTGATGAGAAAACCCTCCCGCAGGCTTTTCATTTAACCACACTCCTGGCTAAAACCTGCGGGAGGTTAGGTTTCAAAGATTAGCTAACGTCTCCAGCATCTTGCCAGAAGCGGGCCACGCGCTGGCGCAGCAGTTCATGTTCTGGCAGTTCAAGTTCGGGGTCCGTTTCAGCGATGGTTTGGGCCTCGGCTTGGGCAATTTGCAGCATGTCCATGTCTAGCAAGGAAGCGAGCTTGAGTTCGGGCAGGCCGCTTTGGCGACGGCCGAAAAATTCACCCGGGCCACGAATCTCTAAATCTTTTTCCGCCAGGGCAAAACCATCGTTGGTTTGGGTAAGCGCACCGAGCCTTTCTTCCGCATCCGGCGTGTCACTGTCGGCGACGAGGATGCAGTAGGATTGGTGCTCGCCGCGCCCTACACGGCCGCGGAACTGGTGCAGCTGGGCCAGGCCAAAGCGGTTGGCTCCGTCGATGAGCATGACGGTGCTGTTAGGCACGTCAACCCCCACCTCAATGACCGAAGTGGAGACGAGGATGTTGAGCTTGCCCTCGTAAAAGTCACGCATGACGCTTTCTTTTTCGCTGCTGGACAAACGGCCGTGTATTAACCCCACCTCTAAATCTGGGAAAACTTTGCTTTGCAGCCGCTCGTGTTCCTCTACGGCCGCTTTGGCTTCCACCTTGTCACTTTCTTCAACCAGCGGGTAAATGAGGTACGCCTGGCGGCCTTCTTCCACCTGCTTGCGAATGAAGGCGTAGGCACGTTCCCGTTCGCGGGTGCGAATCCAGCGCGTTTTGATCTCCTGCCGCCCCGGCGGCATCTCATCCAAAATGGAGAGGTCCAGATCACCATAGAGGGACAGGGCCAGCGAGCGCGGGATAGGCGTGGCGCTCATCGTGAGCAAGTGGGGGCTGTATTCGCCGCCGGATGGCCCTTTGTCGCGCAGCGCCTGCCGCTGATCTACGCCAAAGCGGTGCTGCTCATCGACAATGGCCAGGGCCAGGTTTTGGAAGGTGACTGCCTCCTGGATGAGTGCGTGCGTGCCGATGGCCAGATCGATTTCCCCGGCGGCGAGATCGGCATAGATGCGGGCTTTTTCGGTAGCATTGGTGCTGCCGGTGAGCAGGCAGATGCGCAAGCCCAGTGGGGCCAGCAGCGGCTGTAAGCCGTTGAAATGCTGCTCAGCCAAAATTTCGGTAGGAGCCATGAGGGCAGTTTGGTAACCAGCCTTGGCCGCCAGCAGCAGGGCCGCTGCTGCCACGACGGTTTTGCCGGCGCCCACGTCCCCTTGCAGCAGCCGATTCATAGGCGTGTTGGTGGTCATATCCGCAGCAATTTCTTGGATGACGCGCTGCTGGGCGTTGGTGAGGGTGTAGGGCAGGCTTTGGTGGAACTGGTCGAGTACGGCCGTGTCCACCCCAATTTCTACCCCCGGCTGCGACTGCCACTCATGCCGGAACCCCTGCATGCCTAATTGCAGCAAAAATAATTCATCAAAGATGAGGCGGCGGCGTGCTTCGTGCAGCGCATGTTGGCTGTCTGGAAAATGATGTTGCAGCAGCGCTTCGGGCAATGGTTCCAGCTTTTGCCGCTGGCGTACGCTTTCGGGCAGCGGGTCTGGCACGCGGGGTGCCCAGTGATTCACCGTGCTGCGCATGATGTCGCGCATGCGGTTGCTGCTTAGTCCCTGCGTCAGCGGATAGATGGGCACAATGCGCCGGGTGCGCAGTGGTTCCAGCTCCAACGGCTCCCATTCTGGCGAGTTAAAGACGGGTCGGCCTAAATATTGCTCTACCTTGCCGCTGATGACAATTTGCATGCCCGCCTTTAGCTTGTTGGCCAGCCACTGCTGGTTGAACCAGGTGGCCTGTACCTTGCCCGTGCCGTCGCTGATGACCGATTGCACCAGCACCTGGTTACTGCGAGTACGGCGGGCGCGCGTTTCCCAAATCGTGCCAATCACGGTGACGGTTTCGCCGTAGGCCAGCTTGTGAATTGGTTTCATAAGCGTGTAGTCGTCGAAGCGGCGGGGGAAGACGTAGAGCAGTTCTTCGATGGTGGTGGCACCTAACTTGGCCAGATGCTCTGCCAGTTTGGGGCCAATACCGTGAATAGCCGTTACCGCCTGGGCCAATCCTTCCGGGTCTGGCTCGACGGGTTTGCGGCTGGCCGGCCGCCGGTTCCATTTGCTGGCTTTATTGCCGCGCGGAGCGGGTTCGCTCTCGCTGGCAGGTGTAGGTGGGGCTTGTTCTTTAGCTGGTGGCGGGGCAGCGACTTCTTTTTTGGGTTCGGCTGGTTGGGAAACGGCCGTGCGCGGTGCTTCTGCTGGTTTGGCTGGCGGGGCAGCGGTTGGCTCCTGTGCCCGCCGCTGCTTCACTTTGTCTTTTAGCTGTTCAATCGCTTTGGCGCGCGCTTCAGTGCCGGGGAGGCGAGCATAGTCAGACAGCACCTCGGCCACCTGCTCCACCAGCGCCTTGTCCATTTCGCTCACGGCTTCTTCCCGCGCCTGGCCCACCCAAAAGGTGGCAAACTGACGAATGCCACCGACAACCGCTTTGTTTTTGTAGCCCTGGCTGGCTTCTAAATCCAATACACGTTGCAATCTTTTTAAAGCTTTTTTCATGTGAGAAAGTTTATCCTAATGGATGAATCCAAATCAAATTTAGTCGTATTGAGATTGGGGATTTCTAACCGCCAATTTCTTTTAATCGTTTGTTGGCGCGGAAACGGCCGCAAAGCCCACTGCCCCCACGCCTAAATGTGTGCCAATAGCCGGCGTCACGCCCTGAATTAGCGGTGCGGCGTCTGAGAGGCCGGCAAACAGGTCGCTGGATAGTTGGCACAGCTCTTCGGCCGCCTCCTGCGCGTTGACGTGAATGATGGCCAGCCGCTCAAACGGGGCCAGCTCAGCCACCATCTTCAGCATCTGGCTGAGCGCCCGTTTGCGCGTGCGCACTTTGGCTGCTGCCGAAATAACGCCATCGGTGATCATCATGATGGGCTTGATTTGCAGCAATGTACCGATGCCAAACTGGGGCCAGCTAACGCGGCCGCTGCGATGCAGCGATTCCAGCGAATTGATCATGCCAAAAACATGCGTGCGGCGCACCTTTTCATTGAGCATCGTCACGATTTCGGCCACTGTTTTACCCGCGGCCACAGCTTCGGCGGCCAACAGCACCAGCAGCCCGGCCCCCAGGGTGATTTGGCGGGTGTCGAACAAGGTTACCGGCGCTGACTTGGCGGCCGCGGCGCCTACCCGTGCTGTGTTATAAACAGCGCTTAAATCGTGGGCGATGTGCATCGATAAAATTTGGGTTGCGCCGGCAGCGGTTAGCTTCTCATAAAGCTGCGTGAAAGCACCTACGGATGGTGCGGCCGTTGTGGGATAGTCGGAAAAGGTGGGCAGGCGATTATAAAATTGTTCGCGACTTAGTTCGATCCCTTCCAGATAGCTTTTTTCGCCCACATTAATGTAAACAGGCACTACGGTAATATCAAATTGGCGGGCCAGTTCGGGCGGCACATCGCAGGCGCTGTCAGTTACGATTTTTATTGTCATGGAGAAGGTTTGTTTGCTTGCAACCTCCCGCAGGTTCCTGCTAAAGGCTAGCTTATAGACTAAACCTGCGGGAGGGTACGTCTGGGGTTACTCTGCCCCTAAAATATAAAAGTAGTATGGTTGGCCACCGGCGAGCAGTTCAATTTCGATGTCCTCGTACTGTGCTTCAATTTGGTCGGCGAGTTCGGCGGCTGCTTCTTCAGAAATGTCCTGGCCATAGTAGAGGGAGAGCAGTTCGCGGTCTTCCATTTCCATAGCAGTGAGTACGGCGTTGAGCACGGCCGTTAACTCTGAACCAGAACTGCAAAGACGGCCGTCGACCAGTCCAATATACTCACCCTCATTCACTTCCACGCCATCCAGCGTCACGGTGCGGGTGGCACAGGTAATCTCTCCGGTAGACACTTCCTGTGACGCTTCAAGCATGGCGGCGGTTGTTTCCTCTAAATCGCCATCCGGGTCCAGAGCCAACATGGCGCTGAGTCCCTGGGGTGCTGTCTTGGTGGGCACAACAGTTACGTTTTTGGGACTCAAATCGCGGGCGGCTTCGGCGGCCAGAATAATGTTTTTATTGTTGGGCAAAATGACGACTTTGTCGGTGGGCACATCCTGAATGGCCTGGAACAGTTCTTCGATGCTGGGATTGTTGGTCTGGCCACCGCTGACAACAAAAGAAGCATTCATGCTGCGGAAGATTTCGGCCAGTCCGTCGCCAGCGGCCACGGCGACGACGCCAATTTGTCCTGGCTGGACCGTGTTTTTGATGATGGGCGGGGAGTTGGGAACGGCCGTTTGCGCTCCCGGCACGTGCACAATTTCTTCCATCTGCATCTGCATGTTTTCCACCACCACATCGGTGATTTTCCCCAGGCTGATACCGTAAGAGATAGGGACGCCAGGATCCTTTACATGAATGTGAACCTTGATCGTAGTTTCATCGCCCACCACCACGGTGGAATCGCCCATGGCGTCGATACGGTCGCGCACCTCGGTGACGTTCAGGTTTTCGCCCATTAAAATGAACTGTACGTCATATGGATTTTCTATTTCGCCTCCGTCTGGCATGGCCAGTTCCTGGGCCGTGATTTTGTGCCGGGGACCCACATTGTTGCTGCCGGGCGCCGCAGAAAGCTTGAGTTCTTTCATCTTACCGTGGACATAGCGCAGCATTCCTTCAAAAATGTAGACCAATCCCTGTCCCCCAGAATCAACAACGCCCGCCTGTTTGAGGATGGCCAGCTGATCCGGGGTGCGTTCCAGGGCTTGACTGCTCCGTTCCAGCACCCGCTCCAGCAAAAAGCGGAGGTCGCGGCTCTTTTTGGCGGCGTCGGCGGCTTCGCTGGCCCCTTCGCGAATGATGGTGAGGATGGTGCCTTCCACCGGCTTCATCACGCCGCCGTAGGCGGTGTCTGAAGCGGTCTGGAAGGCTTCGGCCAGGTCTTTGGCATCAAATGTTTCTTTGCCTTTGAGACCTTTGGCCAACCCGCGCCAAATCTGGCTCAGGATGACGCCGGAGTTGCCTCGCGCCCCCATGAGCGCACCGTGGGCCAACTGCTCGGCAACTTTGCCGACGTGTTCTTCGTCGCTGTTTTTGATGCGGTCATAAGCCGAGCGCATGGTTAGCAGCATGTTGGTGCCGGTATCCCCATCCGGTACGGGGAAAACGTTGAGCGCGTTAACGTGTTGGTGGTTGTGCTCCAACCAGACGAGAGCGGCCTGGGCTAATTTTTGTAGTTGACGGCCGTTGCATTGCAGCCATTTAGGGGGTGGCGCCGTTTGCGTGGCTTCGCTTGTGTGGGTTTGTGTCACAAAAAATCCTCCAAAACAGGGCGCTGCCTTAGCCCTGGTCCTTTCCCATCCGCAGGCCCTGGACAAAAACGTTCACTTCGCTAACGGTCATGCCCAACGCTTTTTCTACGTGGAACTTCACGGTGTGCTGGATGCTTTCGGCTACGGCCCGGATGCGGACGCCGTATTCCACGATCACGTAGACATCGACGCTGATCTCATCTTTTTCAATGCGCACGTCGATCCCTTTCTTACTGTCGCGGGAGAGTAAATTGGCGATGCCATTGGCTAAATTTTTGTTGGCCATACCGACCACGCCGTAACATTGGTTGACGGCCTGGTTGGCAATGGTGGTAACGGCCGTTGTCGAAATATCTATCACGCCGAGGGTTCCTTCTAGTTCACTCATGGTAACTCCTGAAGACCAAGTAAACCACAAAATATTGCTGCATTGTCTCTTGGAAAAATGTGCCGAAATAAAGCTACGGCACCATCAGCAGCGTATGAAACGTCAATTGTATCATAACCTGTTGGGAAGGCATCTAGGCTCCGGCCCAGCCGAAGCGTGCGGCCACAATAAAGATGAGGGGCACAGCCAGGAAGGCGATGACGAGCCAGGCAACAATGCGGCGCGTGGTTGGCTGTTCTACAGGAGCTGCTGTACGTAGTTGTGCGGCGGCATAGGTAGCTACAAGAGATAAAATGATGGCTGTAATGCTGCTGACGTAAATGACGGGGAAGGGCAGCCTGCCCAGTGCGTTTACCAGGATCAAGAGGAGAGAGAGGGAAACGGCCGTTGCCTCACACCATCTCACCACAGCGGCAGTCGGCGTTTGTAAATTGTCTTGGCTGAGTCGATTGGTTAGCCAGACGGCCGTTAACCCCGTCAGCAATGCCGCGATTGTCAATGCCAGCGGGTAAAGTAGAAACTCAATCAGAATAAGCCCCAGCGTAAACAGCAAGGTTGTTGTCACCGTGCTAACGATCAGGGTTAAGCCCAAAACGATCAGCCAGATGTGGACCGGTATTTTTTGCATGTGCTGCACCTCTTTCCTGTTTTTGTGCTGCTAAAAGTGAAACTGCTCATGCCAAAATTGTGGTGATAGTGGCTGTGGCGCCGGCTTTTTGTAGGGCATAGCATACGGCCGTTTCCATCTCACCTTCTTCCACCAAAGCAATCATGTTGCCGCCGCGCCCAGCGCCGCTCAGCTTGGCGCCCAGCGCGCCGGCCTGCAAAGCGGCATCTACCAAATGATCCAGCTCCGGTGAAGATACCGTCATTTTTTGCAGCCAGGCGTGGTTTTCTGTCAACAGCTTGCCTGCCTGCATTGTATCACCCGCTTCAATGGCCTGGCGGGCGGCTTGGGCGATACGGCCGCATTCATCAAAAATCCGGGCAAATTGAGCTGGCTGCTGATTGTACTGGCGGCGCACATCGCCTACGGCGACTTTGGTGCTGCTGCGCACGCCCGTGTCGGCCACCACAAAGCGCAGCGGCACGGCGACGTTGAACGGCTCAATCTGGTTTTTGGGCGATTGCCGCACAAAGTAGATTGGCTGCTCATAGGCTACCACCGTATTGTCGATGCCGCTGGGCGTGCCGTGGTGAATCTTCTCCACCTCGTAGGTCAGCGCGGAAACCATGTCGTTGTTTTGTAAATCGAGCCGATTGAGGTGCTGCGCCAGGGCGCGAATGATCGCCGCTGCGATGGCAGCGCCACTGCCCATGCCGCTGGCGATAGGAATCTGGCTTTTGACGTGAATCGTCACGTCTGGGGGCGCGTCGATCTGGGCCGCTTGCAGCACCAGCCGGGCGGCCATCGCCAGGGCATTGTCATCAGGCAAATCTTGCAGCCGGTCATGCCGGTTTAAGTCGGGGGCGATGAGGTAGCAGTTGTTACTGGAGGAGTAGGTGACGGTCGCTATGGCTCTTAGCTGGGAAATGGGAGCGGCAATGGCGGGACGGCCGTATACCACCGCATGTTCACCAAACAAAATAATCTTGCCCGGAGCTGTGGCCTCGGACACAGCGCTGAATTCGTTCATTGTCCAAAAATGTAAAGGGTGAGAAACACCACCAGGGCAAAACAGACCAGTGTCACCTGAAACGGACGATCCCGCAGCAGAATTTCTTCTGGCGCGCCGCCTGTCTCCTGCACGTGAATCAAATAGAGGTAACGGAAAATGCCGTAGAGGACAAAGGGAATGGTCAACATCATCAGGTGATTTTCCGGCAGTCCTTCAGACAGAAATGTGTACAAACTGTAAGAGACCACCGCACTGGTGGTGACCATCCCCAGAAGGCGGTCGATCAAATCCAGATTGTACTCTTTAAGGATGGCGCGATGGCTGTCTGCCTTGCTGCCCAACAGCGTCAGCTCGTGCCGCCGCTTGCCCAGCACCATAAACAGGGCCAAAAAGCCGCCAAACAGATAAAGCCAGGGAGAAAAACGCTGCACGTCGATGACGGTAACGCCGGCGGCAATGCGCAAAACAAAACCGGCCGTCACAATGGAAATGTCCAGCAGCACCACGTGCTTGAGCCAAAAAGAGTAGGCGATCTGGCTGAGCAGATAGGCCAACAGCACCAGGCCAAACTGCCAGTTGAGCAGGAAGCCCGCGGCCAGACTGCCTATCGCAAAGATGACGGCGGCAATTAGTGCAACCTGGGGATTGAGGGTGCCGGCGGGTAACGGCCGTTTCTTCTTTATCGGATGCTGGCGATCACTTTCAATATCCGCCAGATCGTTCATGATGTAAACGGCGCTGGACATGAGACACAGCAAAATGAACGCGCCTATCGTGGGCAGTAGATATTCTACTTCCAGCAGCTTGCCATCAAAAAAGAGGGCGACAAAAACAAAGCCGTTCTTGGTCCACTGTCGTGGACGCATCGTTTTGAGTAAGGGTAACAGCAAATGATTCTCTCCCTAACGCATTAACTGTGCTTGTAAAAGTGGCGAGTGTAGCGCAGCCATACCTGACGTGCAATGGCCCTATGGAGGAGTGAGCATCCTCAGATGCGAACGGCGCTGAGCGCAGCCGAAGTATGCGGCTCCGGACAGCACAAGCCTGAGGATGCTTGCTCCTCGCGTTGTTATTTTCAGGTGGGGTCATATCTGGCAATGAGATCATCCAGCAGTTGGTCAAAAGTTGGATCAATGGTTTGCCGGGCCGGGTCAGCATCGTACCAGGCTATGATTTCCTGTGCACCCTGCCAGAATGGAATGGTGGCCGCAAAATCGGGCACGAGCCGCTTAATTTTGCTGTTGTCAAAAATCATGCTGTGGGCTTTGTCGCCCAATAGGCCGCTGCCCCAATCGGCATCATGCTGAGCCAGCGTGTCAGAGGGAATGTGAACCAATTGGGCTTCTGCACCAGCGGCAGCGGCAACTTGCTGGAAGATCTGGTTCCAGCTCAATAGCTCATCGGAGGTGATGTGGAACACATCGCCGATTGCCGCCGGATGCCCCAGCAGGCCAACAAACCCTTTGGCAAAGTCGCGGTGATGGGTCAGTGTCCAGAGCGAGGTGCCGTCGCCGTGGACCACCACTTTCTTGCCCTGACGCATCCGGTTGACAACAGTGTAACGGCCGCGCATGGGCAGCAGCGTTTGGTCGTAGGTGTGCGACGGCCGTACCACGGTCATCGGAAAGCCATCTTCACGGTACGCTCGCATCAGCCGCTCCTCGCAGGCGATCTTTTGCCGCGAATATTCCCAAAATGGATTGTGCAGCGGGGTTGATTCGGTGACGGGTAAATGGGCGGGCGGCGTCTGGTAGGTCGAAGCCGAGCTGATAAACACGTATTGCCCGGTGCGTCCGGCAAACAGTTCCAGGTCTGTTTCGATATGTTCCGGGGTAAAAGTGACCCAATTCACCACGACATCGAAATGCTCATCGGCCAGCGCCTGTTTGGCGGCTGCCAGGTCGCGAATGTCGGCCTGAATTTGCCTGGCCCCCTCGGGGATAGGGCGGCTGGATTGCCCGCGATTGAGCAGAACCAGTTCATAACCACGTGCCAGCGCCAGCTGCGAACAGGCGGAGCTAATAATGCCGGTGCCGCCGATAAATAACAATTTCATTGCAGGTTTCTCCTTTAAAAAAGCGGAACACAGAGTTTCGCAGAGCAGGCGCAGAGATTCACAGAGAAGAGAGAAAAAAAGCATCCGATCTGTGAAAATCAGCGTTTATCTGTGTACCAATCTAATCTAATTCATTTCCCAATGGTGCGGGGCAAACCAGTTTTGGCGCATAGCCAACAGCAGCAAAATAATACTCAGGCAGATAACGGCCGTCATCAAGCCAAACAGCAAATCCGCGCCCCACACATCATAAATGTATCCGCTCAGCGCCGAAGTGAGCAAGGGTGCCAATCCTAAAAAAGCGGCCTGGAACACCGACTGTGCCGTGGAGTTCCAGCCTTCCGGTGCGCGCTCGTTGAGTAATTGGACCATCACCACAAACAGCAGGCCGTAGCCAAGGCCTTTGATGGCCCCAGCGATGATCAACACAGTGGGTGACCAGGCCAGCGCGAAGCCGAGCATGGCAACGGCCAGGATACCCATGGCCAGCAGCAGTGTTTGTGGCCCTTGCAGCCGTCGGATAATCGCGCCACTGCGGCGCATGATAGGCACTTCTGCCAGCGCCGACAGGCCAAAAAGCAGCCCGATATGTGTCTCGCTGCCGCCCAGCTGGCTGATGAAAACGCCGCCAAAAATGAAGGTGCTAAACATGGCCATCCCCAGCAAAAAGGCGCTGACGTACAAAATGACGAGACCTTTATCCTGGGCTAAAAAGAGGACGGAACGACGGCCGTTTGTCACCGCCAATTCCCCTTCTTCCAGCTTGCGGGCGACAAATAAAGCGGGCAGCATGGCCACGGCCGCAGCCAGGAACATGGCGCGGTACCCAACTTGCTGCCACACTATACCGCTCAAAATGGAAACGGCCGCAAAACCAAACGAGCCCCACAGCCGCATATCGCCAAAGTTGAGCCGGTGGCGCACAGCCATACGGGCAATAACCCCATCGGCAATAGGCAAGCTGGGGCTGCGCATCGCCGACTCTACCATGACCAGCAGCAAAAAGGTGGTAAACCCCGTGAGGTACGGATACAGCAGCAGCACTGCCGCCCAACCCACCAAGCTGATTTGCAGCAGCCGCAGCCGCCAGCCGCGTCGGTCGGCCAAAGCAGAAAGCGAAGGAGCAACAACCAGGGCAAATAAGGGGAAGACGGCCGCCAATATCCCAATCTGCGTGCCGCTAAAACCCAGTTCCAGCAGATAAACATTAAAGTAGGGGCCGTACATAGCCACCATTGGCCAGAAAAAACCGTAATAGGCTGACCCAATAGTGGCCGGTCGGATAGGTCGACGCGCCCGACGTTTGGCAATCATGAAATTCTCCAGATAAAGAAGATACAGGGGCGTCTGTTTACCGGATGGGTTTTGTCGCTCCCCGGTGGGAATTATATGCGGATTTTGGAAAAAGGTTAATCAGCAGGTTCGAGGGTGAAGCGGAAGGGGAAGCCTTCCAGGCGGGCGGCCATCGTGGCCATCTTGACGCGTCTTTCGGCCTCGGCTTTGGGCAAGGTATCGACCACTGACAGCCCTTCGTTGTGGACCTGCCACATGATTGCCTCGGCAAAGATGAGCGGCTTTTTGAAGATTTGCACCATGATGCGCACCACAAACTCCATCGTGGTAATGGGATCATCGTGGGCAATTACCTTCCAGAGCGGTTCCAGGTCTTCTTCCTGGTGGGTGCTTTGCTCTTTTTCGGTATCAGTGTCGTAGGGTACGGCCGTTTGGCTTGCGCTCATACAGTCCGACCAGATCATCTCTTGTCTCATAGGTTCAGCTGCCAGGACGGCCGTGGCATTTTTTGTACTTTTTGCCACTGCCGCAGGGGCACGGATCGTTTCGTCCAATTTTGGGGCCGGTACGCGGTTGAGCCGTGCGAATACGTTGAGCCCGCTCTTTGGCTTTCTCTCGTTCTATTCGTTTTAGCCGCTCCTGTTCCCACTCGTATCTGCCCTGGTAATCTTTACGAACGTCATATGGTTTTGGCGGGTTTTGTGGTTTGAAGCCCTGTTTCATGTCTCGAAGATAGTTTTTCTGATCAAAAAAATCCTCGTACAGCACATCAGCTTCGATCAGGGCCAGAATTTGCTCCCGGCTGCCTTCATCTGCCAATTCTGCCAGCTCACCAGCATAATTGCTCCAAATTTCACTGGCATCCTTATCTGTAAATGTTGCAATGGCTTCAATTGCCGGCAGCTGAGAGCGAAAGATGGATGCTACCTGCTCACGGGTCTCAGGATAGTAGGTGGCAATTTTAGTCAACGTGCTGCCTGCCAATGCTTTACCATAGTGCCATTCTTGGGGATTCCTGATGTCGGTATTCAGAACCTCGGCTAAATAGGGAATGGCTTCAGGACCATAATGAAACAAATCTTCTTCAAACCATTCACACCAGTTGAGGATAGTGTCATCATCAGAGCTGTACAGCCGGACAAAGGTAGGCAGCGCCGCTGCATTTTGCCAGGCAAGCAAGAATTTGCCCGCATGGAGGAAGCGAAACCAACGCGGATCGTCGTCAGATGGCCAGGCATCATCAAAAGATTCATGAAACATTGCCAGCAGCAGCGGTTCCGTTTCTTCCCGCCGCTCCCAAATGGCGTTGATCAGGTCTGGATGCGGCTCTCGTCCGGCGAAGCTTAACTTTTTGATCAATTCCTGTGCAGTGAGATCATCAAATTTCAATGGGTTTTCCTCATCTTAGCGCTATAAAATTGAGCTTGCTTATTATAACGGGAGTTGTTGCTTTTTCATTGTCCACCGATGACTAACTCACTGAATACTGACCTACCGAATACCGTACGCGAAGCGGTCGTTTTGCGACATTACCGTACTTTTCGCAAACGGCCGCTTGTTTCCCCCATTTCCGTATTCGCCGGCACAAAGGTGTAATCGGACAACCAGTCTGTCTCCGGGGCCATCGTCAGGCGAGCCAGAGCCACCAACACGCTGTCATAATTCACCCGCCACCCGGCAAAATGCTGCCACGCCGCTTCTCGATCTGGCCGCAAGGGCACTCCCTGACTGAGCATGCGATCATATGCCTCGTTAAATTCAGCCTGCGTTACGCTGATGGGATCATCCGGGTAGTGGGGATCGTCATTGTACGGCACCAAAAACGTGTCGGCGATGTGGCGCAGCGCAAAATTCCCTGCTCGTATGACCAGCCCATAATAGACCGATGTGCTGTCGGTTTGCTTAACCGAGCTCAAGTAGAGAGCGGCTCCGTCCAGCACGGCCCCGGCGGCCACGACCCAGTTTTGCTGCGCCCGCGGCGAACGGAAAAAGACCAGCGCCGCCAGTGACGTGTGGGGTTCATCAATTTGTGTGAACCAATGCTCCCAATAATCCCAAAAACTGTGGGCCAGCTGCGGATTGCCCAACCCGTGCAGCCGCCAGACAAGTTCGGCGGCGGTTGGTGGCGATCCGGCCCGTACTTGCAGCAAGGACACCGCCTCTTCTCGCTGCGAAAAGGCAGAATACATCGTGGGCAGATAAGAGATCAACATCGCCACCAGAATGAGCCCCACTGTGGCTTCAATAAAAGCCAAAACGGTCTGGGCCATCGTGTCGGCCGTGGCAAAACCAAGGGTAAGGATGGAGGAGCCGCTTAGCAGAAACGCTGCGGACCAAGGAGTGGTGCCTAAGGCCCAAAACATGCAGGCAAAGCCGATGGTGGTGATAAAGAGCCAGGCAGGCACCATCAACAGCAGGCTGATGGGTGCATAAATGGCCATCAGGCTGTCTCTTTGTTCGTAAGTGGGCAGCGCTTTCATTAGCAGATTGAACAGACTGCGAACAGAAAGAAAAACAATCCGCGTTAACTTTACCGAAGCACTGCGGGGTAAAACAAAGGTGCGGGTGGCCGAAGTAAACGTGTAGGCGGCTAAGGAAAGCCCAAGGAAGAAGATGAAGATGCGCAGCAGAATCATGTCTAAATGATACCGCTGATTGGTTTAGGGGGAAACGGCCAGGGCAATCGCTTTCTAACTGAAAACGATACGTTCCAAATATGTTTCATCCCAACCAGCTAATTGTCGCT